>CAZWZL010000005.1:0-85109 GCA_964638515.1 uncultured Phycisphaeraceae bacterium | reverse complement strand
CCTGTGCCCGCTTCGTCGGTGTTAATTCATCGACGAAGCGGTTAGACAACACGACCCCGAACGGGGCCTTTGAACGAGTGGCGGGGGAGCGCTCGTTTGAGGGTTCTGGAGAGGGCGGGACGAGGAATACACGTCGCCTCGGACCCGGATAGGCAGCCGACACCCGTCGCATCGAGGAGGGAGATGCGGGAGGGCGGTCGGTGTGGCCTTTTTTGTGTTGACTTCCGACAAAGAGCCGTTACATTCTGTGTGTCGGACGGTTCAGCACAGGAAACCGTCGGATCCACCCTGATAAGGGTGTTCGCTGGGCAGGCTGGGAGACTGGGCTGCAGCGATTCTGGCGGGTGTTGAGGCTCTCCAAGGCCTTTTCACCGCGAACGCCGACAAACTGCCACACTCTTGGAGGAGTCAACGCCTTCGCCTGGGACACCGGACGAAGGCGTTTCCATTTTTTGTTTGGCTCACAGGTGGCGCGGGGTGGTTGCGGGGTCGTCAGTAGACTGCGCGCCATGCTGATTTGCGCGCCGATTCTGGCTCATGAGGCCGAGGGGGCGTTGGCTGACGCCGAGCTGGCCAAGAGGCTCGGGGCCGACCTGGTGGAGTTTCGGCTCGACGGGCTGTTTCATGGGGAGGGGGATGAGGATGGGAGGCTGAGCGCGCTTCGGGTGGTGCAGGAGTCGCCGCTGCCCTGCATCGCGACGTGTCGGCCGACGGGTGAGGGTGGGGAATACGACGGGGACGATGCTTCGCGAGTGGCGTTGTTTGAGGCTTTGGCCACGCTGGAGCGCGGGCCGGCGTATCTCGATGTGGAGTGGTCGGCGTGGGAGCGCTCGGCGAATCTTCGGCAGAAGATCCTGTTGGCGGTGCGTCATCCGGGGCAGATGAGGGATGTGCGGACGACGCTGGTGCTGTCGTTCCATGACTTTGCGGGGCGGCCGAGTGATTTGCTGCGTCGCGTGGAGCGGATGTCGAGGGAGCATCCGGGCGGGGATGGGGGAGTGGTGAAGGTGGCGTATCGGGCGAGGTCGGTGCGGGACGGGCTGGAGGTGTTCGATCTTTTGAGCGAGCGGTCGAGGCCGATGATCGCGATGGCCATGGGGGAGGCGGGAGCGCTCTCGCGGATTGTGGGTGGGAAGTTCGGGGCGTTGTTGGGGTTTGCGCCGGTGCGGGCGTCGTCGGCCACGGCGGAGGGCCAGGTGACGCTGGAGGAGATGGTGGGGACGTATCGGGCGGGGACGATTGGAGAGACGACGCGGGTGTATGGGGTGATCGGGTGGCCGGTGCATCAGTCGATGTCGCCGCTGGTGCACAACGCGGGGTTTCACGCGGCGGGCGTCGAGCATGACGGGGTGTTTGTGCCGCTGCCGGTGGCGGAGAGCTGGGAGGCGTTTAAAGCGAGCGTGCTGGAGCTTGTGGGGCATCCGCGGCTTGGGTTCTGCGGGGCGAGCGTGACGATTCCGCACAAGGGGCATCTGGTGCGGTTGGCGCGCGAGTCGGGTTGGGAGGTCGATGGCGCGGCCGCGCGGATCGGCGCGGCGAACACGCTTGTGGTGGGAGCGTCGGGCGTGCGGGTTTTGAATACGGATGCGCCGGCCTTGGTGGCGTGTTTGCGGGGCGCGATGGGCGAGATGGGTGGGAGGCGGATCGGGGTTTTGGGCGCGGGTGGCGCGGCGCGGAGCGCGGCGGCGGGGCTGCGTGATGCGGGGGCGATAGTGACGGTGTTTGCGCGGCGCGCGGATCGGAGTGAGGCGCTCGCGCGGGAGATGGGCGTTGCGGCGGGGGGATGGGATGAGCTTGGAGAGAGCGGGTGTGCGGGGTTGGTGCACTGCACGCCGGCTGGGATGACGGGTGGCGGGCAGGAGGGGGTGAGCGTTGTTCCACGTGAAACATTGATGCGGATGCGCGAGGCTCGAGGGGGTGAGGGGTTGGTGGTGTTTGACACGGTGTACAACCCGATGCGGACGGCGCTGCTGGAAACGGCGGAGGCGTGTGGGTGCGAGGTGGTGGATGGGGTGGGGATGTTTGTGCGGCAGGCGGAGCTGCAGTTTCGGGAGTGGACGGGGCGCGAGGCGCCGAGCGGGCTGTTCGCGCGGTTGGCGCGCGCGAAGCTGGGCTCGGAGTAGCGCGTGGTGCGCATTGCCGGGGTGAAACGGATGTGGGACGATGGTTGGTTGGAAGCGAGGTGCGCATGCGTCGAGTGATGGCGGGGGTGGTCGGATGGATGCTGGTCGGCGCGATGTCGGGGGGGCAGCCGTACATCCCGCCGCCCGGGAAGGACGCGGCGCCCGGGGCGAGCCCTGCGCCGGAGGCCTTGCCCGAGCCGAGTGCGCCGGTTGCTGAGGCTCAGCCGGGGGCGCCGGAGTCGGATGTTCGGCTGGAGGACATCCCGGCGCCGGTGAAGCTCGGGGTGCGTACGGAGATCGTGCGGCTGAAGCTGCCGGCGATGTCGACGCTCGTGATCGTGCCGAGCGCGGACGCGTATCTGGATGCGCTCTCTCGGTGGACGCTGGAGGCGCGGTTTCCGGTGTTGATTGATGACGGGACGGACGGCGCGCGGGAGAACATCGTTCGGTTTGCGCGGGCGTTCGAGGCGCAGCAGGTGCTGTTGTACGAGGGGGAGGGCGGGGCGCATGCGGCGTCGATCGAGGCGTTGCAGGCGCGCGTGGAGGCGGTGGCGGCGCGGGCGTGGTCGGCGGAGAACGCGGAGGGCCTCAGCGCGCAGTGGAAGCGGCTGGAGTTCACGCCGCCGGGGGTGGTGGTGGCGTCGGGGGCGGACACGGCGTGGACGGGGGGAGCGGCGTTGGCCGCGTTTCGGGGTCAGCCGATCGTGTGGGTCGGCGCGATGGGGGACCCGCTCGGCAGCGGGATGTCGAAGGAATTGTTCGACGCGTTGGCGAAGGAGATCGAGGCGGGTCTGGAGAGGACGGGGTATGCGTGGCGGGGAGTGGGGGACGACATCGAGGCGATCACGCTTTGCCTGTCGGGGCCGGACAAGGTGATGATCGGCGCGACGATGCTCGCGCTCACGGATGTGCTTGGGCGGGCGGACGTGACGGAGACGGGCTCGTCGAGTCGATGGGCGTATGCATCGATGGCGCCTGGTAGCGCGGCTGAGGCGGCGTATCGCGCGATGTCGTCGCTGTTTCTGCAGCCGACGAGGGCGTTCTTGTTCAACGGGTATGCGGGGTTTGGAGAGGGCGGGTTTGAGGCGTATGCGATCGGTCCGGCGTCGGAGTTGTTGAGAAAGGCGGGCCTGGAGGTGGTGGAGGAGGAGGCGCCTCGGGACCCGCTTGGGGATTGGCGTCGGCGGGTATTGCCGCCGCTGGACGCGGGGCTTGTGCATGTGAATTCGGCGGGGTTTGCGCGGATGTTTCGGTTGGGGCAGGTGGAGGTTTCCGCTGCGGAGATACCGTCGCTCAAGCGGCCCGCGCTCGTTCATTTCATTCATTCGTTTTCGGCGCAGAACATCGGAGACGAGCTGTCGATTGCGCGTCGGTGGCTGGACGGCGGGGCGTTCGCGTATGTGGGTTCGGTGGACGAGCCGTATCTGACGGCGTTTCACACGCCGGAGCGATTTGTGGCGCGGATGTTGGCGCGGGCTCCGATCTCGGCGGCGGCGCGGGTGGAGGCGGCGAGGCCTTGGAAGATCAATGTGTATGGGGACGCGTTGTTCACGTGGGGTCCGCCGGCGCCTCGGTTTGAGGGGGCGCCGGAGTTGACGGGGGCGGTGGATGCGGCGGCGCGGATGCGTGAGTCGCTCAGCGGGCGGGATTTCGCGACGGCGTTTCGGATGTTGTCGGTGCTGCAGCGTGACGCGGACGTGGTGCGGGTGTTCGGGGCGTTGCTGCGGGATGACGCGGGGGCGCTCACGCCCGACGCGGCGCGGGCGGCGTTCTGGAGCGCGGTTCGGGCGCGAGCGGACGACATGGCGATGGAGGCGGCGCGGCGGATGTCACAGGAGCACTTCGGCTCGGCGCTTGCGGCGGACGCGTTGTGGCAGGTGGGGCGGGAGCGATTGATGTCGGGTGATGGGGCGGCGTTGGAGGCCATGCGGGGTCGGATTCGCGCGCACCACGGCGTTGAGGACGCGACGTTGGTGGCGCGGGGGATTCGGGCCGCGGAGGGGGCGGAGGCGGCGCGTGCGTATTTGCAGCGTGTGATGGACGCTACGGCGGACGCCGCGTTGCGGGCGCAGCTGCAGGAACGGTTGCGGTATTTCTGAGGGAGGCGGGAGTACACTGGCGTGGTCGGCCGCGGCGCGGCTGGGCGACGAGAGGAGACGAACCCGATGGCGACGGCGCAGACCCATTCCCGGAATCCGTTTCTTGAGCGAGCCTCCGGAGTGTTGGAGCATCTGCGCGCGACAGGTCAGTTGAAGACGTTGCAGACGGTGCGCGGACCGATGGGTCCGGTGGTGGACCTCGAGGGGTACGGGGAGTGCGTGTGCTTTTGCTCGAATAACTACCTCGGGCTGGCGAATCATCCGGAGGTGGTAGAGGCTACGGCCAGGGCGCTTCGGGATTACGGTGCGGGCACGGCGTCGGTGCGATTCATCTGCGGGACTTTTTCGCCGCACCATCGGCTGGAGGAGCGGATCGCGGAGTTTCTCGGGCACGAGGCGTCGTACACGTTTGTTTCGTGCTGGAACGCGAACGAGGCGGTGTTCCCTACGCTTTGCGAAGCGGGGGACATGATCGTGTCGGACGAGCTGAATCACGCGTCGATCATCGATGCGATCCGGCTGGCGACGGTGATCAAGAAGGGCGTGCACAAGGGGGTGTACCGGCACAATGACCTTGATGATCTGCGGAGGGTGCTGGCCGGCGCGCGGTCGAATCCGGAGGTGAAGGGGGTGCTGTGGGTGGTGACGGACGGGGTGTTTTCGATGGAGGGGGACATTGCTGATCTGGCGGCGATGCGTCGGCTGTGTGACGAGTTTGATGCGCTGCTGGTTGTCGACGATTCGCACGGGACGGGGGTGATGGGCGAGACGGGTCGGGGCACACACGAGCACTGCGGATTGGGCGGCGCGGAAATTGATCTGTTCACGGGAACCCTCGGCAAGGCCCTGGGGGGTGCGGCGGGCGGGTATGTGAGCGGCCCGAGGCAGGCGATCGAACTGCTGGTGCAGCGCGGGCGGCCGACGTTGTTCTCGAACGCGTTGCCGGTTCCGGTTGCGGCGGGGGCGGACAGGGCGCTTGAGGTGCTGATGCGTGAGCCGAGCCTGGTGGCGCGGCTGCGCGAGACGACGGCCTATGCACGAGCGCGGATTCGCGCGGCGGGGTTTGACGTGCTGGAATCCCCGACGGCGATCTGCCCGATCATCGTGCATGACACCGCGAGGGCGATTGCGATGTCGAAGAAGCTGCTGGAGGCGGGGGTGTATGTAATCGGATTCGGGTTTCCGGTGGTTCCGGAGGGGCATGCCCGGCTGCGGGTGCAGATATCGGCCGCGCACACCCGGGAGCACGTGGACCGGCTGGTGGGGGCTCTCAGCGGTCTGTGAAATGGTGGCCTAAAGAGGGTGGGTGCATCCACCCGATAATGTGCGTTCAATCGTCCTTTTTGTGTGAGGGCGGGTCTTCGTGGCGGGAGGCATGCATGGGTTTGCTGTTGGGCTTGTCGGTGCTGCTGCGGGCGGGGGCGTTGTTTGGGTTTTTGGTGCTGTTCTGGAAGCGTCGACACCCATCGCTGGCGTTGTTGGCGATTGCGATGGCGTGGCTTGGTGTGGGGGTGACGCAACGGCTGATTGCGGCGATCGTCGCGGCGGACTCGTGGGACGTGTGGGTGGCTACGCCGCAGATGGCTGATTGGCGTGGGGCCGTGGTGAGCCTTGCGTATCTGCTGGGGGTGGCGCTTTATATTCGACTGTTCACGCAGAACGACGCGTTGGCGGCGCGGGCGAATGAGGATGCGCGGCGCCTGTCGTTGTTGTTGCGCGAATTGGATCATCGAGTGCGGAACAATCTGGCGGGGCTGCTTTCGTTGATCGATCTTTCGACGCCGGATGAGCCATCTTCGTTGACGGCGGAGCGGTTGCGTCGGCGGATCGGAGCGATCTCGGAGTGTCATTCCCTGCTCGCGCGGAGTGACGGCGAGCCTGTGGCCATTCAGGAGTTGGTGATGACGCTGGCGCGGGCAAATCCGGACGTTCCTGCGGAGTCGTACGGGGCGGACGTCGAATTGCCGCAGCGACTGGTGCAGCCGCTGGGGATGATCCTGCAGGAGTTGTTCGCGAACGCGCGAAAGCACGGGGGTTGCCGACCGGTGCAGATTCAATGGCGGACTGACGAGGAAGAGAGCGATCGCGTGTTTGAGTTGCTGTGGCTGGAATCGGGCGAGATCCCGTGCATGGAGGATGGGCGTTCGGGGACCGGGCTCGGGTTGGTGCGTGGGCTTGCGGAGTATGAGCTGGGCGGCGAGATGTCCACGAGTTGTTCGCGTGACGGGCTTCGGCACTGGATTCGGGCGCCGCTGGGTGAGGCCGGCTGGGGATTGAGGGGCGGTGAGATTGACGATCGGGCGGCTGCCTGAGAAATGGGGGTTGGTGGGGGGTGGGGGGGGCGGGGGCGCGGGTCTATATGCGGATGATCGTTGCGTGGTTCACCGGATGATCGGGCCTCCGGCGGGAGGCGTGCATGACGCTGATTTTCGCATTTTCTCTCGCGCTTCGCGTTGCGGCGCTTGTGTGCTCGCTGGTGCTCCTGCGTCGGCAGAAGCACTGGGCGCTGGCGATCCTGGCGGCGACGCTGGCGCTCATGTCGCTGCGATTGGGCCTGACGTGGGTGGCTCGCGAGCAGGCGAACGGCCGGCTCGGCTCGATTCCCCGCGCGATCGTGATGGGGGACGAGATTCCGGGTCTGGTCGTCGGGGCGTGCATGCTGGTCTCGGTCGTGTCGATCGGGCGGCTTCTGGATGAGAAGCGACGGCTGGTTCGTCGGTTGGAGGAGGAAGGGTCTCGGCAGCAGCTGCTGCTGCGGGAGTTGAATCACCGGGTGCGGAACAACCTCGCGTCGATTCTGACGCTGATCGATCTCTCGGCGGAGTCGCGGTCATCGGTCGGTGATTTCGCGAGCACGATGCGGCGACGGGTCGGGTCGATGGCGGCGGCTCAGAGTCTTTTGGCGCGGCCCGGCTCGACGCCGGTCCTGCTGCGTGATCTTGCGGAGACGATTCTGGGTGAGGCGGCGCCGCTCGTGGCGCGGATATCGGGGCCGGCGGTGGAGCTGCCGCCGTCGAGGGTGCAGGCGTTCGGGATGGTGCTGCAGGAGCTGACATCGAACACGCTCAAGCACTCGCGGGATCGACAAGCCGGGGTCGTGCTGACGTGGCGGAAGGCGTCGTCGGAGGGAGGGGGGGATCGTTTGGAGGTGTGCTGGGCTGAGCCGGCGCCGCAGGGGGTCGAGGAGATCGTCCCTCGCGCGGGGCTGTCGCTGGTGAAGGGGATTCTGGAGCACGAGCTTGGCGGAGAGCTGCGCACCGGCGTGCATGGGGGTGAGATACAGCACCGCATCGTGTTTCCGCTCCTGAACGGGAACAAACACGGCGCGGGCGCGGGCGAGGCGGGATGAAGGTTGCGGTCAGGCGGCGCGAGAGGCTTCGAGCCTCGCGGCATGCACGAGGGCCAGTTCGCCGACGATGCGGAGGTGCTCCGGATCGGCGTTGTCGAACGCGAACCCGATATCCCAGCGGCGGTTTCCTTCGCGTTTGGACCACGCGCACGTGGCGCGGAGCGTGAGGCACACGCGAGCGCTTTCGATGCGGAGTTGGGCGGTTTCGCCGATGGCCACAGCGCGTCGTGCGCGGACGCGCATTCCTCCGGCGGACAGGTCGAGGATTTCACCGGCGTCGGACCAGAGGCCTTCCACGATCATTCGGCCTCGGGATCGGGGGCCGCGATCGGATCGCTGACATTCAGCCATTCAACATTCCTCCTCCAGCGGGGCACTCCATCATCGGCCTGTGGAGGGGGGTGTGTTGGGGTCGGGGGCCGGGGATGGATGGGGAGAGGTCGTTGTGATCGTTGCAGGCGCTACGGGGCTACTGATCGAGCCCTTAGTCCGAGTTCCACGGCTTGTTTGATGCGCCACGCGTTGGGGTCGTCGAAGGTGACGCCGAGAATCCACCGGAGGCCTTCGCGTCGCCTCCAGACGCATCGGACGCCGACGGGGGCGGCTTTTCGGCCCAGGCGCAGGCGGGTGGATCGGCGGCGGCCCACCGGCCAGGGGAGGAGGGACTCGAGGCGCATGCCGGAGGCGGACAGGTCTGTAACGCGGGCGAGGCCGCATCGAACACCGTTGACGGTGTAGCGCGCCGCCCGGCGTTGTTCGACGCTCCCTTCGCGTGGGGGTTGGTTGTGCGGCTGGGATTGCGTCATTTGGCGCGCGGCTCCGAGGGGTGGTTGGCAACGGGATGGTGGCCGGGGTGGTAGGAAGATGATGACGTGAGCACGGCGAGGCTGCATCTCGGGTTTTCGCTGGTGGAGGCGCTGGTGGCCGTGGCCGTGCTCGCGGTGGTGATGGGTGTGCTGGCGCCGTCATTGTCGTCGTTGCGGGTGTCGGCACGGAGCGCGGCATGCGCGGCGAACCTTCGGCAGTCGTGGGTTCCGATGTTTGAATACGCGCAATCGAACGGGGGAACGGGGCCGGCGATCGGGCGGCCGTACGGGCAGTTGCCGCAATGGCCCTTGGTGGTGCTGGCGGGCACGTCGCGCGCGTTGGGGGAGGGGGAGGCGGTCACGAGCCTGTATCGGGAGGGGAGCGTGCTGGTGTGCGCGAGCGAAGCGACGCGTGGGCATGTGATGATGACGCGCACGTATGCGATGAACGCGGCGGGGCACAATCGGGAGGCGTGGAACGAGGATCCTGACCGGTTCGATGATCCGTTGACGACGGGGCAGCGGCCGGTGGGGATTCGGTTTGATCGGTTGGCGCGTCCGGGGCATGCGATGCTGTTGGTGGATTCGGCGGTGGCGCCGGTGGGGCCGGGGTATCCGCCGGAGGCGCAGACGTGGGCCGTGCTCGATTTGCGGTCGGAGGCGGGGCAGGGAGGCCGGTTGTCACGGCGGCACGCTCGGGGAGGGTTTAATGCGTTGATGGCGGATGGGGCGGTGGTGTCGCACGTGGCGGTTCCGGAGTGGTTCCTGGAGCCGCTTCCGTAGCGGCGGGTAGGATCGCGGGCTATGGCTGCGATCGTGCTTGCGGTGTTGGCTGGGCTTTGCTGGGGGGTTGGGGAGGTGTTCACGCGTTCGGTGCTGCACACGCACCGGGTGGGGCCGATCACGGCGATCGCGGTGCGATCGACGGTGGCGCTGCCGGTGTTGTGGGGGGCGTACGTGGTGGTGCAGTATGTGCTCAGGGCTGAGCCGAGGGATTGGACGAGCGCGCCGGCTCCTGTGCTGGCGAAGTTGGTGTTGGGGTCGGGGTTGATTGCCGGTGCGGCTGCGATGGTGTGTTTCTATGCGGCGTTGAATCTGGGGGAGATTTCGCGGATCAAGCCGATCGCGTTCGGGCTGGCGCCTGCGACGGCCGTGTTGCTGGGATGGCTGGTGCTGCACGAGCCGATGACGGCGAAGAAGGCGATCGGGGTGGCGTTGATTCTGGCGGGCGTGGTGACGCTGACGTTCAAGTAGTGAGGAGGTCAGAACGTCGGATCGATGCCGCTGGTGCGCAGGAGCGTGCGGAAGCCTTCTGAGAAGACGAAGTTGTGCTCGGGAAACTCGGCGCCGGCGAGATTGTTGTCGATGTGGGAGAACATGAGATCGATGCGACCGATCTCGGTGAAGGCGGGAACTGGGGCGGCGTGATCGAGGAGTTCGACGAGGCCTGACGTGGAGGCGCCGAGGGGATCGAAGCGGTCGAGCGTGGCGGTGTATCGGAGGGAGTGTCCGGGGAGCGCGTCGCGCGTGAGGGAGGCTTTGCCGATCTTGGCGAGGATGACTTTTTCCTTGAACGCTCCGGTGTGGCCGACGAGGATGCCGGCGGTCTGGGCCATGCCTTCGATGATGAGGGAAGCGGGCATGACGGGGGAGGCCGGGAGGCGGCGCGCGGGATCGGCGGCGAAATGATCGTGCAGATGATCTTCGGAGAGGGAGACGCTCTTGACGGCCACGAGGCGTTTGCCTGGGTCGAGGGCCACGATGCGATCGATCCACATCCAGCGCACGCGGGCGGCCCTTCCGAGACTGGCGTCAGGCTTTGGCGACGAGCTTGCGCTCGACGAAACTGACGAGGGCGTTGACGGTGAAGATGTCGCCGACCTTGGAGATTTCGGGGCTCTTCTCGAACGCGGAGAAGTCGGCGTGGGGGAGTCGCTCCTTCAGCGCGCCGATGCCCTCGGGGGTGATCCGGCCGTCTTTCACGTAGCGGGGGTCCTGGGCGACGTTCTCGGGGAAGAGCTCGCCCTGCGCGATCTTGAAGCCGAAGGTCTGCTCGAGTTTGAAGACGATGTCGAGGAAGTCGATGGACTCGGCGCCGAGATCGCCGGAGAGCGTGGCTGTGGGGGTGACGTCGTCGTCGTCGACGGAGAGAGCGTCCACCAGCACGTCCTTGACCTTTGCAAAGATGTCGTCGCGAGTCATGCGAGTCCTTTGTTGCGTGAAGCGGAGGGGCGAGCGATGGGCCGGCCCGTCGAACGGGGCAGTATCGCTGAAACGCGGTTGGTTTGCCACCCCGGGTGTGGGGCTGGATCAGCTGGATCGAAGGGGGCGGAGCGTGAATCGGCCTGAAACGGCGGTGCGGGGCGGGGTGGAGAGGGGCGATTCGTCGGAGGCGGTTGGGCTGACGGCGCCCGAGCCTTTGCAGTCGAAGGCGCCGTCGGAGTCGATCGGGGCGACGGTGACGTCGACGGTGAGCGATTCGCCCGGGCGGACCATGGCTCCGTACTTGAGGCCCCGCACGGCGCCGAGCACGTATCGGGTGTTTGGGTCGGCGTCGGTGCGCGATTCGATGAGGCGCCGCGCGGCCTGGACCATGGCTTCGAGCATGAAGACGCCGGGGAGGATTGGGAAGGAGGGGAAGTGGTCCTGGAGGTATTCCTCGGCGGCCACGACGTTCTTGACGGCCACGATTCGGTTGTCGGAGCGTTCGAGTACGGCGTCGATGAGTTCGAATCGCATGGGTGGAGAGGATAGCGGTCTGTCCCCGGGGGGTGGCCGTTATGCTGATCGGCCTATGGCGAAGACGACGAAGCGGAAGAGCGGTGGGCGTGAGGTGAAGGGGCGCGCGCGGGGGCTGACGTATGCCGGGGCCGGGGTGAATATCGAGGAGGGGGATCGGTTCGTCGACCTGATCCAGAAAAGCGTGCGTTCAACGTATGGGCCTCGCGTGCTCGAGCGGCCTGGCGGGTTTGCGGGGCTGTTTCGTCTGGACTTCAACGAGAAGCTGTTCAAGCGGAACTACAAGGACCCGGTGCTCGTGGGGTGCACCGACGGGGTCGGGACGAAGATCAAGGTGGCCGCGGATCTGCGGAAGTACGACACGATCGGGATTGATCTGGTCGCGATGAACGTGAACGACCTGATCGTGGAGGGCGCGGAGCCACTCTTCTTTCTCGACTATGTGGCGGTGCACAAGGTGGAGCCGGAGACGCTGGCCGACGTGGTGAAGGGTATCGCGGCGGGGTGCAGGGAGGCGGGGGCGGCGTTGCTGGGGGGTGAGACCGCGGAGATGCCGGCGGTGTACGCGCCTGGGGAGTTTGACCTGGCGGGGTTTGCGGTGGGGGTGGTGGAGCTGGCTCGCGCGACGGATCCGGAGCGTGTGGAACCGGGAGACGTGGTGCTTGGGCTGGCGTCGTCGGGCGTGCACTCGAACGGGTATGCGCTGGTGCGGTCGATCGTCGAGCATGCGGGGCTGGATTATGAGAAGCCGTACGCCGCGCTGGATCGCAAGCGAACTCTCGGCGAGGTGCTGCTGACGCCGACGCGGATCTACGCCAAGCCGATCGTGGCGACGCTGCGGGCGTACACGGTGAAGAAGGTGGTTTCGGGGATGGCGCACATCACGGGCTCCGGGTTGGCGGCGAACCTGGAGCGAGCGATGCATGCGGGCGTGGATGCGGTTCTCGACGCGGGCTCGTGGGAAGCGCCGGCGATCTTTCCGTTCTTGCAGGAACAGGGGGGGGTGGAGACGGAGGAGATGCGCCGCGTGTTCAACATGGGCATCGGGTATTGCGTGATCGTCCGCCCAGCGTTCGCGAGCGCGGTGGCGCGGCGGTTGCGGGCGTCGGGGGAGGACGTGCGCACGATCGGTCGTGTGGTGAAGGGGAGTGGCCGGGTTGTGGTCGAGGAGTGAAGCGCGGCGTCGGCTGCGCGAGCCGAGCCCGCGCGCCGTTCGCGGGCGCTGGTCCACGGGCTTGACGGCCCGGCGCAGCCGTCGGGGGGGCTCCGCCCTCCCTTATCCGAGCAAGGTGTCGGCGATTTCGATGTGGCGTGCTCCTGACGCCACGGCTACGGCGTCATCCGCTTCCGAGGATTGGACGGTGTCGCGGATTTCCTTGGCGATTTCCTTGGCGGACTCGAGGCTGGTGAGGGAGTATCGCGCGGCCGCGGCGCTGAGGGTGAGCGAGTCGCTCGACGGGGGAAAGGACTGGGACCGTTGGGCCACCTCAGCGAGCACCTCGGAGGAGGACGGGGCTTCTCCGAGCGGTTTGGGCGGCGCGAAGAGTTCCTCGGAGCGGATCGGGGGCGCGCGTGCGGGTTCGTGCGAACTGCTGCTTGCTGCTGTGGCGCTCGAAAGCGGGCTCATTGGGCCTCCTCGGGGACTCACGATGAATCCCACAAAGGAAGCATTCGAAACGGCGGCGAGGATTGCCAGCGAGGCGTGACGAGCGCAGGAATCTCGCGGCCGCACAACCGGCGCGAGGAGGATGAACGGAATCGCGTTATGGGCGAGCGGAGTTAGGGTTATTTGGTCGGCGTTGCGTCGGCGGCGCGTGAGGCGCGCGCGTCGCGGAGCAGGCGGGCGATCTCGGCCGTTCTCGGCTGCGCGGGATCAGGATTTTCGATTGTCGCGGCGTAGGCAGCGTGGGTCGGCTCGGGCGCTCTTGCAAGGAGCCAGGCGAGGCGCACGTACGCGGAGGGGTCTTTCGATGCCGCTTCGTCGAGCGGGAACTCCCAATTCTGGAAGGCCGGGGCGAGGATGAGCACGGCGAGCATTCGCTCGCCTTCCGTGTACGAGGAGAATCGGTTTGCCAGCGCCGCGGCGAGGCTCGCGGCTTCCGCACGGGCTGCCGCGTCGGGCGGATCGAGGGAGTCGGCGGTGATGGCCAGGGAGCGCGCGAAGAACATCGTTTCCAGGAGCGGGTCGCCCTGGATGCTCGGGAGGGCTGAGGCCACGGCGTCCACGGAGTCGCCGGAGAGACCGATGGCGGATCGGGTTCGGATGCCGCTGTCGGTCGTGACGCTGAGGGGCCCTGCCGTGAAGCCGCCTTCGCGATTGACGATGAAGTTCTGCGTGACCTGCCAGCGGAGTGTGTAGGAGGGCGCGAGGTTGTCCAGGAACGCGCCGACCTGTCCGTGGCCGACCCACACGTCTGCGTCGACGCTTTCGCCGGGTTTGAGCGTGAGCCTGCGGTCGAGCTCGACGATTTCGGGCTTGACGCCGGTGGTGGGGGGCGCGATGCCCTGCACGGTGAGAGCCGGTGTCAGGAGCAGTCGTGAAGAGATCGCTCGTCCGGGCCCGAGCGCGAGCGGGAGGCGTCCAAGGTTCTTGAGGCTGACCCTGAGCCATTGGGAGTCGACGGCCGTGGAGCGATCGGTGTTGTGGCTTGCGGTGACGAAGACGAACGAGCGTGCTGATGAGGCCATCTCGTCGAGCCATGCGGGAAGTCGCGCGCAGTACTCCTCGAGTTGTCGCGCTTCGGAAGTGGGTTGTAGTTTCTCGTTGAGGAGCGTTTCGATGCGTGTCCGGGCGTAGGCGCCGGGCAGCGAGCCTCGGTGTTCGAGCGCGATGCGGGCAAACGTGCTGATGGCCTTGGAGCGATCGCCGCCCAGAAGATAGGCCTCGGCGAGCCCGACCGCGGCCTGCACGTCGGTGGGGGCGAGAGGCTCAAGAAGCTCGAGGGCTCCGGAGAGGTTTCCGGTGCGCATCGCGAGCAGGCCTTCGAAGCGCTGCAGCGCGGCGCCGGTGAGCGCTTGTTCTTCCTTGAGCGCGGTGATTTCGGACTGGGCCGCTTCCGTGTCGGCGCCGCACCAGAGTCGAGCGATGACTCCCGTGGCGCGGTTCTCCCGACGTCGCTGGGCGATGACTTCGTCATCGGTTTTCTCGAAGCCCTCGGGCGGGTTTTCGAGGCGGTTGATCTGTGCTTCGAGTTCGGCCACGATGGCTCGGAGCGAGGCTTCGGCGCTCTCCCGGCGCGCCAGCGCGAGGTTGGCTCCCAGGCGGACGATTTCCAATCGGGGCTCGAGGCGAAACTGCTCGAGGGGCGGGCCCGGATCGACGTTCATCGACTGGGCGTAGGCGATCTGCTGGCGCCTTGTTTCGCGAGCGCTTCCCTCGATGGCCTGGATCAGTTCGAGGATGGCATCGGCGCCTCGGAGTTGCCACTGCCCGATGATCGACTCGATGGAGTTATCGAGGGAGGCCGAGGCTCCGGACTGCGAGTAGAGGCGTTCGGCGATGGATTGGAATCGGAACGCGGCGGTGAAGGCGCCCTGCTCGCGGAGTTCGCGCGCAAAGCGGTAGTGCGCCGCGGGGTCGAGCGGGTCGGCCATGACGACGTTGAGCAGGACCTCGGCGCGGGCGATCGGGTCTTGAGAAACGGCGAGAACGGTTTCGGAGGCGAGGACGGCGGCGTCCTTGTTGGCGGGGTCGAGGCTGGTGGCGCGTGCGAGGCGTCGCGAGAAGCCTTCCTCGTCGCCTCGTTCGCGGGCGAGGAGGGCGGCGTCGAGCGCGAGCCGGCTTCGGACGGAGGCGGGAATGGACTCGCCCTCCTTGCCGATCAGCCGGTCGTACATCACGAGTCGGTCTTCGGCGCGCTGGACGCGCGAGATGCGGGCGGAGGTGAGGCGCAGGAGGGCGACGGTGTCCGCGGGGTCGATCGCCAGGAGTTCCTGGGTGGCGCGGAGGATCTCCTCGTTGTTGCCGGCCTCGTGCCAGGCGTCGATGCGTCGGCGGATGAACTCGCCGACTCCGGGGTTGATGTTCTGAGCCAGTTCGCAGGCGAGCGCGACTATGGCAAAGTCGCGGTCCTGCGGGTCGGCGGTATGGCGCAGTCGGAGCATGGCGGCTCGCGCGA
Source organism: uncultured Phycisphaeraceae bacterium (assembly GCA_964638515.1). Taxonomy (GTDB): domain Bacteria; phylum Planctomycetota; class Phycisphaerae; order Phycisphaerales; family UBA1924; genus CAYPGJ01. The sequence continues at coordinate 69,875 of CAZWZL010000005.1, read as the reverse complement.
GCTGCTCGGAGGCGAGCTGGCGGACGCGGGCCCGCTCGGCGGAGAATCGGTCGGGCGTGGCTGATTGCGCTCGCGCGGGCTGAGTGATCGCGGTCAGCACGAGGGTAAGAGCGAGGATGAGAACGCTGGGGACGTTTTTCACGCGTTTGCTCCGGCCACGATCGCGACGGCTGCCGCGGCCACCAAGAACACGAACATCACGCTGGCCAGGAACAACTCGGTTCCCGCGAGCAGCCGGCTGGAGGCTTTGGGGAAGATCCTTGAAGCCACCACCACGAGGAATACGTACTCACCTGCCGCCACGATCGTGATACCGAACAAACTTGCCGGCCCCCGGGCTCCGGGGAGGACGGTGCTGGCGGAGAGCCCGATCATGGATCCGGAGATGACAAGGAGGCCGGCCCAGAGCGTTCCCATGAGCAGCAGCGCGGCCAGATTTGCCCGATGCACCATCCGGTTTGACGCCTCCGTGCGGGTGGGCGCTCGGGTGTCGGGTCCGTTGGGGAGCCGCGACCGAGGCCACGAGGAGAATACTCGGGGACGAGAGATGCGCCCAGCGCGAATCATTGACGCTGTGGTGGGGCACTGCTACCGTCCGAACCGGCCCGAATCTCGGGTCCAATCCAACCATGCGCACACGGGTGAACGCCTCATGAGCCAGATTTCCATTCGTCCGGCGTGCCGGGGGTTGATGCTGCTGGTGGCGGCATTGGTGTGCGTCGGCGCCTCGGCGGCCGAACTGCCGGGCGAGATTCGATCTCGTCCGCAGATGACGAGCGCGGATACGTCGGCGATTCAGGCGTATGTCGGGGAGCACGTGGGTGGGCTGACGTCGGATGACGTACGGGTCGCGCAGCAAGCGCGGGAGCGGCTTCTGGAGCCGGCGGCAGGCAAAGCCTCGGTGGCGTTCCGGCTTGCGTATTCGGAGGCGCTTTCGCCGGCGTTGACGGCGTTGTATCGGCATGCGGACGATCGGGTGGCATTCAATGCGATTCGGGTGGCCGGGGCGTTGGCTTCGCCCGCAACGCTGGATGCGGTTCGAGCGGGGTTGGGGGATGCCCGGGCATCGGTGCGATATGGGAGCGCGTTTGCGGCGCGCGAGGCCTTTACGCAGGCCGGGCAGCGGAATGCGGCGTTGACGGACACGCAGATCAAGGACCTTGTCGGCGTGTTGGCCACAACGCTGTCGACGGAGCCCGAGGCGCCGGTCGTGGAGGGGCTGATCGCGGCGCTGGATGCGACGCCGGCGGGGGGGCGGTTGGCGGCGTTGGGCGCCATGGCGTTGTCGGTAAGCGAGCAGGCCCGGACGTTTGGGCGCGCCGGTCGATCGGGCGAAGCGAGCGCTTGGGCCGGGGCGTTTCAGCGGGCGGTCAAGACGATCCAGAGTTCGTTGCTCGAGCAGATGCGCACGGGCAAGCCCGATGAGGCGTTTGCGAAGTCATCGGCAGAGATGTGTGGTTCTTTGCTCGCGCATGCCAAGCGGCGTTTGGGCGGGGCGGTGAGCGCGGGCTCGGAGGCGGAGTGGACGGCGCTCGGGGCGCTGGCCGCGGATGCCGAGGGCGCCCTGATCTTCACACACCTGGCGTTGACGGGGCAGCAGCAGGGTGAGCAGACGATCAAATCGGCGTGGGAGCGTCGGGATGTCGCGCGGATCGGCGGCGAGATCGACCGTTGGACGGGGGCGTCGGGGCGGCTCACAAAGCCGCCGTATTCGATCCCGGCGAGCCGGTTTGAGGCGTCGAACTGAACACGGCGACGGTGGGAGGGGAAGGGGGGTAGTCTCTCCGCATGCTCCGATTGGGCTTGCCCGCGGTCGTTGTGGCGCTGCTGGTGGTCGTGGCCGTGCGATCGGACCGCGCGATGCCACCGGCGGACCTCACCTACGTGGATGCGTCGCCGGCGTTCACGTTGGATCCGCAGCGGATCGCGTACGAGCAGGACATTCGTTTCGGGAACGCGCTGTTCGAGGGATTGGTGCGTTGGGACCCCGAGACGTTTGACGTATTGCCGGGAGTGGCCGAGCGATGGGAGGTGGACGATCGGGGGCTGACGTACACGTTCCATTTGCGGGACGCGGCGCGCTGGTCAAATGGGGACCGCGTCGTGGCCGGGGACTTCGTGCACTCGTGGCGGCGAGGGCTCTTGCCGGACACGGCGGGGGATTACGCGAAGATCCTGTTTGCGGTGCGTGGAGCGAAGTCGTTCTTTGACTGGCGCTTGGGCGCGCTGCGCGCGTATGCGGCCCGTGCGGCATCGGAGCGAACCGAGGATCGCGCGCGAGCGTTGTGGGCAGAGACGACGGCGCGGTTCAACGAGCAGGTGGGGGTTCGTGCGCCGGATGATCTCACGCTGGTGATCGAGCTCGAGCGGCCTCTGCCGTACCTGCTCGACCTGCTCGCGTTTGTGCCGACGTTCCCGGCGCATCCGCCGACGGTCGACCGGTGGTCGAGGCTGGACGCCGGCACGGGGCGTCTGGAGCAGGATCACTCGTGGACGAAACCGCCGTTGCTCGTTTCCAACGGTCCTTATCGACTGGTGTCGTGGCGATTCAAGCGGGACATGCGGTTCGAGCGAAACTCACTGTATTGGAACGCCGAGAGCGTGCGGGCGGCGTCTGTGGAGGCGCGGGTCATCGAGGACCCGAACACACGAGCGCTCGCGTTTCGGACCGGCGCGGCGGACTGGATCACGGATGTGCACGCGGAGTACCTGCCCGACCTGCTGGCCGAGGGCGCTGGTTTGGATCGATCGACGATTCACGGGTTTGATCGGTTCGGCACGTATTTCTGGTCGTTCAACTGCACGCCGACGCTGTCGGGGGGGCGGATGAATCCGTTCGCGGATGCGCGGGTGCGGCGGGCGTTTGCCCTGGCCGTGGATAAGCGGGCAATCGTGTCGGACCTGCGTCGTGTGGGTGAGCGCGAGGCGGAGACGTTTGTGCCTCGGGGCTCAATCCGAGGGTACGACGAGGATTATTCGGTCACGGGGCTTGGCTTTGATCCGGTCGCGGCCAAGGCGGAGTTGTCGCGCGCCGGGTGGTCTGGGCGGGAATCGAGTGGGGGCCTGCGAAACGAGCGGGGCGAGTCTTTCCCTGTGGTGACGTTGCTGGCGTCGACGGGCTCGTATCACGTGCTGATTGCGCAAGCGATGGCGGCGATGTGGGAAAAAACGCTGGGCGTGCGCACGAGCATCGTGGTAAAGGAGACCAAGACGTATCGGGATGATTTGAAGCGTCGGGACTACATGGTGGCGCGGGGCGGGTGGTTCGGCGATTACGCCGATCCGACGAGCTTTCTGAACGTGCATTTTACGGGGGACGGCAACAACGATCGCGGTTTTTCCGATGCGAGATTCGACGCGTTGCTGGAGCGGGCGAGCGTTGAGTCGGACCCGCAACATCGGTTGGCGCTGCTCGAACAGGCCGAGCAGTTGTCGCTGGATGAGGCTCCGATCATTCCGATCTGGGTGTACCGGCAGTTCTATCAGTATGACCCGGCGCGCGTGGGAGGCGTGACGTCTCACCCTCGGATGGTGCAGTTTCTGCATTTGATCGAGCCGAGAGGGGATGGCCCATGATGCGTCTGGTCCTGAGACGGTTGGCGCTGCTTCCGCTCGTGCTGCTGGTGATTTACTCGGTCACGTTCGCGCTCGCTTGGGCGTTGCCGGGAAGCGCCGTTCTGCAGGACGAGCAGCGTGCGCCGCCGCCGGAAGTGATCGCGGCGATGGAGGCCCGGTACGACCTCGACAACCGGTGGGCCTTCTACGGCGGCTATCTCGCGCGGCTGGTGACCAAGGGCGACTTCGGACCGTCGCTTCGGTATCCGGACTGGTCGGTGGGCGAGATCATCGGCGGGGCGCTGCCGGTGTCGATCGCGCTCGGCCTGGCGGCGGTCGGCTTGGCATTGATCGTGGGCGTGGGCGCGGGAGTGCTCGGCGCGGCTCGTCCGGGGAGCGCGCTTGACGTCATGACATTGGCGTTGGCGCTGGTGGGGATCTCGCTGCCGACCTTTGTGGCCGGCGCGGCGTTGCTGCTGCTCTTTCCCGTGTGGCTGGGTGTGGGGCGCGTGGGCGGGTGGGGGGGTGTCGGGGACTTGCTGCTGCCCGCGTTCACGCTGAGTCTGCCGTTCGCGGCGTACATCGCGCGGCTCACGCGCTCGGGCATGATCGAAGCCATGCGGTCTGACTTTGTGCGTACGGCTCGCGCGAAGGGCGTGTCGGAGCGCGGGGTTCTCGTGCGCCACGCTTTGCCCAACGCGTTCCTGCCGGTGCTCTCGTATCTCGGGCCCGCGGCAGCGGCGGCCATGACGGGATCGTTCGTGGTGGAGCGGATCTTCAATGTGCCGGGGATCGGCCAACATTTCGTCAGCGCGGTGCTGAACAAGGACCTGTTCCTCATCATGGGCGTGGTGCTGGTCTATGCGACCATCCTGCTCGTGATGAACCTGCTGGTGGATGTGCTGTATCGCGTGGTAGACCCGCGCATCCGGGCGAGCTAGGGCTGGATGTCGGGATCAATGTCCTCGTCGCTTTCCACGTCGCGGGGCGGGGCGTTTTTTCGGTCCCACTCGGCTTCGACGACGCCCAGCCGGCGCTCGAGACGCGCGAGCCGGTCGGCGAGCGATGCGGTTTGCCGGTGCGCGGCGCGGACCTGTCCGCTCAGCTCCTCGACGGCGCGGTCGATGTGCGAAACGACTTCCTCGATGCGCTCCAGCCGCGTACGCCACTCATCCACAATGCCACCGTAGCAGGGTGGGGGGCGGGTGACGAACCACCCGGCTCCCGATACCCTCCCCGCCCATGATGACCGCTCGGCTTTCTTCGTTGGGACTGGCCTTGGCGTGCGCGACATCGTTCGCCGGCGAACTGCACTTTGACTCGATCGCGGGCAAGACGCAGGTCGCCTCGGTGAAGGCGCCGAAAGCCCAGGTGGACGAAGCGGGGGAGCCAACAAGCGAGACGGAAACGCTGGTGTGGGGCCAGCCTGGTCCGTGGTGGGGCAGCGTCACGGCCGGCTATGCCCGTTCAATTTCCGGGCCCGGTGACTCGAATGATGCCAACGTCGCCTTCACGTTCTCGACGTTCGTGGCGACGCGATTCGAACTGCTGATCGAGTTGGGCGGCTGGTACTTCAATCAGGACGGCCAGGACGCGGCGGGCGCTAACGCCAGCCTGTTGTTCCGCTGGCACTTTCTGACGTTCGGCGAGCGAGATGACTGGACCATCTTCGGCGAAGCGGGGGCGGGGTTGCTCGGCACGACGGAGAACGTCCCTCCGGGCGGCACTGGATTCAATTTCACGCCGAAGGCCGGCGTCGGGTTTACTCACCGTCTGGGAGACTCCGACAATCGTCTGATCGTCGGTTTCCGCTGGCATCACATCTCCAACGCGCGCATCGAGGGCGAGATGCGCAATCCGGGCCGGGACGGCGCCTTCGTGTACGCGGGTGTGCAATTCCCGTTCTGACCGGCTCCAATGGTCAGGCGTCGGGATAGCCGTGGGGGTGGCGCTGCATCCACGCCCAGGCCGAGGCGATCATGTCGTCGATGGATGTGACGTTCGGGCGCCAGCCGAGGTCACGTTGGATGGCGCCGGCGTCGGCAAACAGGCGGGCGGCGTCTCCGGGATGCGCGGGGACGAGCTCGATGGGGATGGCGCGGCCGGTGACGCGTTCGCAGGCTCGGAGAATCTCGAACGTGCTGGCCGGAGCGCTCGTGCCGAGGTTGTAGGCCCAGGCGTCGTGACGCTCGGGGTGGAGCGCCATGAGCGCACGGAGGTGCGCATCGACGAGGTCATCCACATGGATGTAATCACGGACGCACGTGCCGTCAGGTGTGGAGCCTTCAGGAGATGTGTGGATTCGAACCGGGCCCGACGACAGCATCGCGGCCCTGAGCAACGTGGGGATGATGTGCGTCTCGGGGCGATGGTCTTCGCCGAGCAGGCCATCGCGGTCGGCCCCCGCCACGTTGAAATACCGCAGCGCGCAAGCGGAAAACGGTCGACCGGTTCGCGCGAAGGCGCTGGTGGCGTCAAACAGAGCCTGTTCGACGAAGAGTTTGGACCACCCGTAGGGAGTGATGGGGGCCTGGGGGCAGTTCTCGCGCACGGGAATGCGGTCTTCCGGGGGTTGCCCGTACGTGGCACAGGTGGATGAGAACACGAATCGCGTGACGTTCTCCTGAGCGCACGCGTCGAGCAGCAGCAACGTCTTGGCGGTGTTGTTGGTGTAGTAGGCGAGCGGCTGGTCGACGGACTCACGGACGTAGGCGAACGCGGCGAAGTGAAGCACGCCCTCGCACGCGCCGTCCCGCAGCGCCCGGCGCACCGTGGCGGAATCACCGATATCCCCTCGCACGAACGCCAGGCGGTCACCCACCCCAGGCATTGTCTGGAGCTCGCGAACGGCTCCGAGTTGCCCTCTCCCGGGGAGCAGATCATCGAGGATGACGACGCGGTGTCCCTCTCTCAGCAAACGCTTCGTGGCGTGCGAGCCGATATACCCGGCGCCTCCGGTGACGAGCACGTTCATGGGCGTGCCAGCGTATCCGAACGGTGCGCCCCGGCCGCGCTGGGTATCCTCCGCCCCTTATGGAACCGACGCCGACACGTGATGCGCCCTCGCCGCCTCCTCCGTGGAGGGCGGGTGAGTCTGCCGGGCTCGTGGCGCGCGGGTTCGCCATGGGGTGCGCGGACGTGGTGCCGGGCGTGTCGGGGGGCACGATCGCGTTCATCACCGGGGTGTACGAGCGGTTCATCGCGGCGCTCCGGTCGCTCTCGCCGGCGTTCGCTTTTCTGTTGCTTCGCGGGCGCGTGCGGCAGAGTGTCAGCGCGGCGCTCCGAATGCACTGGTCGACGCTTGTTCCCATGCTCGTCGGGATCCTGCTGGCCGTGGCGTTGATGGCTCGGACGATCACGCGGCTGATGGAGACTCGGCCCGGTGAGACGTATGCGTTCTTTTTCGGGCTGATTCTCGCCTCGTGCTGGGCGCCGTTTGCCGCGATGAAGTCGCGCCGGCTGTCACACGTCGTTCCCGCTGTCGTGACGGGCGTGCTCGCGTTCTGGGTGGTCGGGCTTCAGTCGGGGGATGCGCGGATGCGGGTGATCAGCGCGGGTCATTCGACGAACGCCGCGTTGCTGGTGTCGGAGATTCGAGCCGCTGATGAGTTGTCGGCCGCGGCTCGCGCGGCTCCGCCATCGAGCGAGCTGGCGGTGATCGACACACACGGGGTGTTATCGGGAAGGATCGGGAATCCCGAGCGGGTGACCGTCCTGGCGTCTGCGGATGAGGCTCGTGCGTGGCTTGCGGCCCACGAGGGCGCCGTGCTGATCGATCGCGAACGAGCCTCGCTTCTTTGGATCTTCTGTTGCGGGATGATCGCGATCTCGGCCATGATGCTGCCGGGGATCAGCGGCTCGTTCCTGCTGCTGTTTCTCGGGCAGTATCAGGCGGTGCTCGGGGCGATCAGCGGCGTGCTCGACACGTTCGCGTCGTTCGTGGGGCGGGGGGGCGCACCGCTGAGCGTCGGTCGGGTGTGGTGGGCGGATGTTGTGTTCCTCGGGGCGTTCGGCTGTGGGGTCGTCGTGGGGATGGCGACGTTCAGCCGAGTCGTGTGGTGGTTGTTCCGGCGCGCACACGACGCGACGATGGCGGGATTGGCGGGGTTCATGATCGGCGCGTTGCGTCAGCCGGGTGGGGAGGTGTGGAGCGCGGCGTCGGTCATGGATCACGAGGCTCGGGCGTGGACATCGGCCGCGCTGGCCGCGGGCGTGGGCGCGGCGCTCGTGCTTGGGCTGTCGGTCGCGGACCATCTGGCGCGAGCGCGCCGAGCGCGCAGGGCCTCGATCTGAAGCGCGCCGAGCGCGACGGGCGCGGCCGGAAGGGCTTGGCTTGGCGCGGCGCCGTCCCCGCACTCCGGGCAATAATGCGACGCGATCCCGTGCAGGTCGTAACCGCAGGCGTCGCAGGCCGAGGAGGGACGTCGGGGTTGCGCCGCCAGGAACAGAGCGATCAGCCCAACGAGCCCGGCGAAGGCGAACACGCCGATGGACCAGACGGTCAGCGTGTCGTGGCCCCGATTGAGCCAAAGGCCGGCCATGGCGATCGGAGCCGCGGCAACCAGACCCGCCAAGACGCCCAGCGGGCGTCGGCGTTGCGCAAAGCAGAGCATCCAAACGGCGCCGGCGTAGATCACGAAGAGGATCACGGGTTGTGGCTCGTGCAAGTGTTGGGCATGCGCCCGTATCCTAGGTTGCGGGCCCGGATGGGTCGGCGCAGAGCAAAGCGGCGTCGGGTTCCGCATCCCTGCGCCCTTCGCCGCTTACGCATTCCCTCGATTGGGCGCCGCCTCCGTGCGATCGCGCGAATCGGGCGTTGTTCAAGACAGCAGGCGCTTCACTTCCTGCATCTGCTCGGGCAGGTTGGCCGCCATCTCATCGAGCTTGGACGTCTCGATGCCGAGGTGGGACAGCACGTTTGAGTCGGCGGTGAGGTTGTCGAGGTCGAGCCGGAAGCCTTGTCCCGCCATGGCCGAGATTCGATCGGCTACGTAGATCAGGCACGCAAGCGTGCGGGACTCCTCGGGGAGGCGCAGGGGCTCGTGGTGATGACCGGTGACGTTGACGAGCGCGGGCGGGAACTTCCACCGCTGGCTCAGGCCGGCGCCGAACTGCTCGTGCGTGGCGCCGAAGATCTCTGTTTCGATCGCTCGCATGTTGGCATGGGGGATGTGCTGGGAGTCGATGTTGAGCATGTCCAGCACCTTGATCAGCTTCTGCCGATCGTACTGGAGCTCGACCATCACGCCGAGATCGTGAATCAGTCCGCCGAGAAATGCTTCGTCGGCCATGCCGATCTTGAGGTCGTCGGCGAGAGTCTTCGCGGCCGTGGCCGTGGCGATGGAATGTGTCCAAAGCTCGCGGGCGGAGAAGTGGGGGGAGAGTTCACCCCCGCGGAAGAGCTTCACGAGGGACGCGGCTACCGCGATGTTCTTGACGGCATTGAGGCCGAGCAGCACGATCGCGCGCTCGATGGAGGCGATCTGCCCGGGCAGCCCATAGAACGCGGAATTCACCACCTTGAGCACGCGGCTGCAGAGGGCGGGGTCGCTTCGAATGACCGTCTGCAGGTCCTGAGCCGTGGAGGACGGCGATTCGACAAGTTCGATGATGCGGAGGGTGATCTCGGGCAGGGTGGCGATGTGATTGATTTCCTGCACCGCCGTGGCAACCACCGTGTTCGTGTCTGTTGATGCAACGCCCATGGGGGTCACTTCCTCCGAGTTCGGGGGTTCGGACCGCGCGCGATCGCACGTCGTCCGTCCCCATTGGAGATCGACGGTTCACGCCCGTGACTTTGGTGCGCGTCGGGCCCCGGGCTCGATTCCCCGTCCTTCTCGCCCCTAATAGGCGTTTCGCTTTCGGACGAGCGTTCGAGCAGCCTCCAGCGGAATGGCTGCAATCGCTTCCGCGGCTTTCTCGCCCGCCCTCCCATCCCCATAGGGGTGCTCGGGGGGCTCCTGGCCCGCCCGCCAAGCGGCTGAGAGGCCTTCCGTCCGATCCAGGCCGGCCCGGATGGCCTCGGAAGTCTCGTCTACGTGCACCACGCTGTCGGGCGCCTCCCGGCCGTTCTGACGAGGTCCGATATCCAGCGCGGCTAAAGGCAGCGGGCGAAGCGCCGAGGCCTCGATGAGCCCGGAAGAGGAATTGCCCATCAGCACGCCTCCTTCCTGAGCCACGCGCTTGAGGAGGCTGATCCACTGGTCGCGTCGAAGGTGGCTGAGCGTGGGGGCGCCGAGGTCGTGCAGGGCCTCCATGATGCCCTCTCGACCGGGGTCGAGATTCGGCGCCATCGCGATGACCGTTCGGCGCCGCGCGGCGTGCAGCGCCGTGGTGGCGGCGATGCGCTCCTCGCTCGGGGCGCGCCCGATCGGGTGCATCAGGAACACGACCCGCGGGCTTCCCAAGCGCGAGAAGGCCTCGTCGTCCATCGCCGCGATGTCGTGCAGGCCGTCCATCGCGGGCGAGCCGATGACGTGCACCTGCGAGGGAAGCTCGCCCATTCGAATGATCCGCTCGGCGGATGCGGGCGTGGCCGCGAGATGCAAGTGAGACAGCTTGGTGATGGCGTGACGCATGGCTTCGTCCGCGACGCCTTCGGCGCGGTCTCCGCCGTGAAGGTGGGCCACGGGGAGCCCCGCCACACTCGCGGCCACGGCGCCGGCGAGCGCTTCGATGCGGTCACCCAGCACGACCATCCAATCGGGAGCAAGGGATTCGATGGCGCCGGCCATGCCCTCGATTCCCCGGCCGAGCGCGCGCGCGTCTTCAAGGCGTCCGGTGAGCCGTTCGCGCTGCATCTCGACGCGGGCGTCGATCCCGAACGCCTCTTCGACTTCGCGCCAGGTCTCAGCGCCGCCCACCAGGTGCGAGCCCGACACGATTGTGAGCAACTCCAGCCGCGGGTGCGCCCGGATCGCGCGCATCACGGGCGCGAGCAGGCCGAACTCGGCGCGCGAGCCCGTGGCGACGGCGATGCGGGCACGACGTCCGGTCATTCCAGGTCCTCCGGTGTCAGCGGCGCATCAGCCGCGACAGGCCGCGCCACACGCGAGCCAACAATCTCGTGCAGCCGCCACGGGCCAAGCCCGGCGCCCGGGCGTTTGACGGTGAGATCTTCGAGTCGCAGCACATCGCCGCGATTCAGAGGCCGTCGCGTGACGAGCGATTGGCGCGAGACCGTGCGCACGTCCTGCTCGCAGGGTCGCACGCGCTTTTCTCTGGCGCCCACGCGAACGTCGTCGATGGTTGCGATCGGAGGATCCTTGCACGCGGCGCGAGCGCCTCTCACATATCGGGCGAACCCATCGGCGTCGAGCGATGCCGCGTGATCGGGCCCTCTGGCGGCGCGGTCATAGGTGAGATGCTTCTCCAGCAGACGTGCGCCGCATGCCACCGCCAACGCGCCGGTGTCCAACTCGCGTGTGTGATCCGAGTAGCCCGTCGGCAGCCCGAAGGCGTCCGCCAGCGCGCCGATGCCCCCGAGCGCGGCGTCTTCGCGGGGTGTTGGGTATGACGAGACGCACTGCAGCAGCGCCAGCCGATCGCGAGCCGTCGCCACCCACCGCACCGCCCGGCCGACCTCTTCCATCGTGGCGGCCCCGGTGGAGAGGATGAGCGGTCTTCCGGTCGCCAGGATCGCTTCGAGCAACGGGCGATGCACGATGTCGGGCGAGGCCGTCTTGTAGGCGTCCCAGCCGATCGACCCCGCATCGCGGACCAGTTCGTGCGAGAACACCGTGATGATCGCGTGCAGGCCCCGACGCCTGGCGCGCTCCGCCACGCTCGCCATGCCTTCCCGGGACAGCTGCAGCCGGCGCAGCATGGCCACGGGGCTTTGCTCGCCGGCGTCGCGCTGGTACGCGGCAAGCGTTGACGCGGACGACATCAGTCGCTCGGCTTCGAACCACTGCGTCTTCACGGCGTCGGCGCCGGCATCGGCCGCGGCGTCCACCAGTTCCAGTGCGCGCTCAGCGGAGCCGTCGTGATTCACGCCCAGCTCCGCGATCACGTACACCGAGCCCGGCGCTCCGATCCGGCGCGTTCCGATGTTCATCGGCGCTTCTCCCGCAACGTTGCGTCGGCCACGACCAGATCGATGGGCGAATCCACGTCCACGACCTCGCCTTCGCCGGTGAGGACTCCTCGCCGGTCTTTCCCGAAGAACGCGTGCGGGCCGCGTTCGACGCCCTCGATCTCCAGGAACAGTGCGCGTCGGCGCACCACCAGCACTCCGCCGTCCGGCACGAACGCGGGGGGGAGGTCCTGCCGGCGAAACACGCCGTGATTGAGCGTCTCACCTTCCCATGCGCGAACCTCTCCGGTCGATTCGTTCACGCGAGCCTGCCACCACGGATGGTGCTTGCCCACCCGGGCGTAGGACTGCGTCGAGTCTGCGCCGGTTCGTTCGAGCATCTCCAGCGCACGATCGATGAGCCCTGGCGGGCGCACGGGCACGTTGCCGTAGAGCAGCACGATGGCGTCACCCGGGCTCAGCCGCAGACCGCCCGCGCCGCGGTCGTCCGGCTGGCGCACGGTTTCGCCCGCTTCCAGGCATTGCACGGCGTGTCTTGCCGCGTCATCGACGCGAGCGGTGTCGGTGGCGAGATCGCCGGGCCGCCATGCCACCTCCACTCCCTCGTTCCAGGCCGCGCGGGCGATCGCGTCGTCGTCCGTCGAAACCACGATTCGCGCAACGCCGCGTGAAGCCAAGGCGTCAGCGATGGTCCACGCGATGCAGGGCCGCCCGGCCACCGGGGCCACGTTCTTGCCCGGAACGCCCTTGCTGCCCCCTCGGGCCAAGATGATGGCGGGCGCGTTCACGCGTACATCGTCCACGCGCGGGCGGGCTCGCCGCCGGCTTCGCGCGCGGCCACCAGTCGGCGCCACACGTCCAGCGGAGGCTCATCGAACGCGTTGCCGACGGAGCTCGCGTCCTCCGCGTCGCGCTCATCCGCAACCACCCGACCGTCCGCGAGCACGAGCATGCGGTCTCGCGCAAAACGGGTCGCCGCGGCTCGAGGGAGCGGCAGTCTCGCGATTCGGTCGGGGGCGGAGTCATCGGGCAACGGGTCGAGCGTCGCGCAGCCGAGCCACAGCAGCCACCGGTCGTAGAACGACTCCAGTTCCTCGTACACCGCGTCGCAGCGGGTCATCCGAGGCATGACCCACGGTGCGCCCAGCCACACGTCCGGATCTTGGCGCCGGGCGTTGATCAAACGCTCCATGTTGCCCGTGACACGGTCAAACCCGTCCACTCCGGTCAGTGCCTCGTAGGTCTCCTTAGAGTCCGCCAGAAGGTCCACACTGACCACGTCCGTGCGCAGAAGCGCGGCGATATCAGCATCCTCGGCGAGCAGGTCGGTCCGCACATGCACGGCCCGGGCTCCGGCTCGCTTCGCTGCTTCCACCGCCTCGCCAAATGATGGATGCAGGGTCGGGTCACCGCTCCCGCCGAAGGTCACGACCAGGTCATCGCGCACCTCGCTCAGGGCTCGTATCACGTGCTCGATCCTGGAAATGTCGGCTTGGCGCGTGGGAATCGGCTCGCCGGGGTCAGCCGCGATCGCCCGACCGCGCGCCCATGCGGCGCGCCGGCCGCTCGTGAGTCGTGCCGTGGTGAGTTCGAAGATGACGTGCCCGGGCGCCTCCGGCAGCGCATCGGCGGCCGCCTGGACGAGTTCCAGGGCGGAGGCTTCGGAGAAACGCGTCCCGAGCCGTTCGCTGGCGTGGGCGAGCAGGGACTCTCCCTCGCTTCCGTCCGCGATCCAGCGGGCCATCGCGTCGCGGACCGCGGGGTCGATGACCAGGCACACGGGCTGCGCGATGGGGTCAACCTTGGGTCGGATGGGCACGTAGCCGATCAGTCCGCCGAAGCTCGCGAATGCGCCAGCGTCATCGAGTTCCGTCACCCTTGCCAGATCGGTCATGACATGACGGTCGATCAGCGCCGGCGCGAGCCCGGGCGCAGCCTGCGTGAACGCGACCCTGAATCTCTCGGGCATCTCGGCGTGCCGTTCGATCAACGCGCCCGCGATCGCGGGGTCCGCGGCGCACCAATCGCCTCCCAGCACCAGTGCGGCGGAGAGTGCGCGCGACTCCATCACGTCGCTCATGGCGCGGGGCAGGATGGCCTCGTCGTACGCCGAGAGATGCCCGGGGCCGCCACGCCAGCACCATCCCGCGAACACGCGTCCGGCTCGGATGGCGTCCTCTCGCTTTTCCCATGCGGCGAGCGCCACGGGCTCGATCTCCACGGGGACTCGCGTGGACGTCTGGTCGAGACACTTGGATGCGGCGACGGGGTCGTCCGTGAGCACGATCACACGGTCCAACCCGGGCGTTCGCGCGATGCGTTCAACGGTCAGGGCGAGGGCCGCGCGCCCATGGGTCCAAGGGCGCGGCCCGAGCGTCCGAGTGCCTCCCAGCGCGCCGTGGTCGAATCGGGCGGAGACCAGCGCGGCTACTCGCGGACGCTCTTTCATGACGGTCGCGTCGGTGTTGTCCGGATCGCTCTGGCTCTCGGTCATCAGGTCGCGTGTGCGCTTGGGTCCGCCCTCCATCGCTCTTGCGGTGACATCGAGCAGTTCGCCCAGCGCGTCGGCGGCTTCGCCCAGCCAGCGGACGTTCTGCAGATCGCGCTCGATGTTCTTGAGCTGCTGCGCCGATTCCGGCTCATCCTCGCTCATGATGATGGCTCGATCGGCTCGTGCGCGCCGGAAGGTGCCGGTTTGGTTGAATCGGTGGACCAGGTGATAGGCCGTGGCTTCGGACACGGCTTCGTCGCGGAGCGCGTGCACCTTGCCGATGAGGCGGTTCACGCGGGGCTGATCCTCGTGATGCTCGAGCATCTGCGCGAGCAGCGCGGAGGCCTTGCGGGACAGATCGCCGATGCGCCAGACCCCTCGGCGAACTTCTCGAACCCGTGCGGCGGCGCTGCGGACCGCGTCACGATTGAGCTCGGCGGTCGGCGGTGGCGGCAGCCGCAGGGAGGGCGCATCCTCCGGGGCGTGCTCTTCGAGGAACTCGGCGAGCGTTCGGCGCGTGGTGTGGGCCTTGCGCACGCCGCCCTCGGTGGCATCGATGATCGTCAGGCCCTTCGACTCGTCGCTGCGGAAATCCCGCTCGAACTGCGCGAGGTAGGTGCGCATCTGTTCGTCGGTGTAGATCGAGCGCCCGAGGTGGTCGGTCACGCGGTGCAGGCTCGCGCGTCCGCGGACGATGCGCTGCCACTCCAGCGATTCGAGCGTGTTGAACGGGTTCAGCTCGCCCGCCCACACCTCGTGGATCGCCGCGCCGCTCGCGTAGTACTGTCCGTCGGTGAATCCGAGGTCCTGTCCGATGAGCGCGACCGGATCGCAGCCCATGAACCGGGCGAGGTAGTAGGCCAGGTGCGCCACCGTCGATCCCGGCGGGACGGAGCCGTGATCTCGAAAGAGCCGCTCGCCGAGGACGAGGTCGAGGTATTCCTCGCGCGCGCAGCGGATCGGCCCGGGAAACGTCTGCAGGATCGCCGGGTTGGCTTTGGGCTCCACGACCAACGTGACACCGGCCACGTCTTCGGATCGCAAGCCCTCGTAGAAGCGTCGGGAGATCTCATGGTGATCGAGCGCGACGACGTAGTGCGGCCGGATACCGGCGCGCAGCAGCGGTTTGAGCGCGGTCTGCACGGCGATGATCACGCATCGATCTCGAACGCCATCTCGTGCGAGCAAACGCATGTTGCGCTCGAGGCTGGGCCCGGCGGATACGACCACGGCGGGCCGGTTGATCGCGCACTCCCGCAGCTCGGCAATGCCCGGCGCGCCGGCGTAGTAGTCCAGGTTCATCAGCACGTTGCGGACCGTCGATTCGGTCTGCACCATGGTGGTCACGAGCGCTGTGCGCGCCGTTGCGGCGACCTGCGCGAACGTCTCCAGGAACGCGCGGCTTCGGTCCCCGATGCGGGTCGTCGAGCCCGGGTGCTCCACGATCGTTACCCCGAGCCCGAGCATGGCCTCGTGGCGCCGGAGAGCCGTGCCCAGCACGGCGGCGTCCGATTCATCGGTGACGATGATGAGATTCGATGCGGTCATCCAGGACGCGCAGTCTTCGCGTTCGAGCGTGCCCTTGAGGAGCGCCGCGTCGGGCTCGAACACCACCACCAAGCCGGTCCGTTGCAGCTTTTCCGCGATGGCGCGGACGTGGTGGCCGACCCCGAAGCCGATCACGACCACGACGGCCGCGGTCTTGATGTCCACGCCGGCCGCCAGCCGTTCGCCCTCGGCGATCGCGTTTCGGCGGCTCGCGACGGGGCGTCCTTGGATCTCGGCCGTCAGGCCCCCGTCTCCGCTGCGGAGGAAGCGATACTCGCCTGATGGCGAGACCCGCCCGATTTCCAAGGCTGATTCGGGCGACAGGCGGGAGAGGGCCGCCAGGTTTCGCTCGAGGAGGCCCGGCGTCTCGGGCGCCAAGGTCGTCGCGTTGTTGGTCTGTTGTGGACTTGTTGCCGTCATTCGCCCTCGTCCTCGCCTATAGAACCGGAACACCGCATCGCGCCTGCGCGCAGGAACAATCCATGTGCCCGCCAGCCCGTCACCCCAACGGACTCACAGCCCACATCAAGCCCCTAGTGGATATCGGTCCTTGGAGGCTCCTTGTCCACACCGTCGCCGGGGTGTTTCTGGCCGGTTCCGAAGCCGCCTCGGCTCAGTCCGTCCAGGCGCCTTGGTCGGAGCCCCCTCGACTCCCGGCGTCCGGGATGTTGACGCACTTCGGGCTCGAGGAGCCCGTGGCGCCTGCGGCCGCGTTGATTGTGCTTTCGCTGCTGGCGGCGTGGCGGCTCTACCGAGCCGGGCGGGAGCGGGCGTCCACTTGGACGGGCATCCTCGGGCCGATGGCTGCGGTCGGCCTGGTGGGCTTGGCCATCGCTGTCGAGACGCCCAGGGAGGCCGTGATCGCCCGGTCGCTCGAATTGGCTCGAGCGGTGGGTCGGGGAGACGCGGGCTCCGCCGGAGACGCGCTGGCTCCGACGCTGTACCTGAAGCTGGGCTCGACCGGCGGGGCGTCGGGCGGGGATGACCGATCGGTGGTGCTTCGGGCGGCGCGTCTGTTCCCGGAACGGGTGAGTCTGGAGGGCGTGGCCGTGCCGTCGGGGCACGCGTCGGCTGGGTCCGAAACCTCGGCACGGACCCGACTGCGGGTCCGAACGGGCGGACGCCTGGGGCCGTCGCTGACGTGGTGGCAGCTGGACTGGCGACGTGATCAGGACGGAGCGTGGCGGGTATATACGATCGAGCTTCTTCTCTTCAACGGGCAGGCCCCGCCGGCTTCGTTCGGGGATGAGGCCAGGCGTGCCATTCCATGAGCCAGCGAGCGGCAAACGCGGGTTTGAAGTGCAATCTTGATCGACGTGGCCGGTGCGCGCGGGGGATGATCGGAGCGGCGCTGGTCTCCAGCGGGATCGCCGTTGGAATCGTGGTCGAGAGCCCCAGATGGGTTGGCCTGACGATGACGGCGGCGCTGGTCGCCATCGGCGGGTTTGCGATTTTCGAGGCCGCGAAGGGTTGGTGCGTGCTGCGCGCGCTTGGAATTCGGACATGGATGTGAAGTCCGAACTCGTCATTGCCGCTCCCGACTCGGATGCGCTTTGGCGGGCGTACGTGGCGTGCCGCGTGCGCAACCTCTACGACCCGTACGGCCTGCCGGCGTCGTGCGCGTTATCCGAGCTGGATTCGCCCCGTGCGCGTCCGGACGTGCTGCATCGGCTCGTGCTTGACGGCCTGGAGGTGATCGGGGTTGCTCGGCTCGATCTCGATCCGACGGAGGTTCCGGCGTGCTGCGCGCGCCCGATCGCCCAGATGCGGTACTTCGCGGTCGATGCGGATCGGCGGGGCTCGGGTGTCGGGCGGATTCTGCTGGGCTCGCTCGAGGAGGAATCGAGGGCGCGGGGTCGGCCGTCGATCTGGATGGACGCCCGCGCGGAGGCCGTGCCGTTCTACACGCGTCTGGGGTATGAGGACATCGGTGTGGGGCCGACGAAGTGGGATCTCATTCCGCACCGCAAGATGGCGCGACGACTCGCATGACCGCGCCGCGATTCGACATTCTGGCGCTCGACATTGACGGCACGCTGCTCTCCTCCGACAAGCGTTTGGCGACGCGTGACGTGCGCGCGGTGCAGGCCGCGGCGGACGCGGGGGTCCACGTGGTGCTCGCCACGGCGAGGCCGCCCCGGTCGACTCGTCCGATCCTCGAGGCGCTCGGGCTGCTTGGTCAATCCGCGATCTCGATCAATTACAACGGCGCGCTCGTGTGGCGTCATGAAGCCGCGGCGCGCGGGGTGCACGTGGAGCATCTGCCGCTCGATCCGGCGCTGACGCAGAACGCGGTGCAGGCGGCCCGCAAGGCGGATCCGAAAGTGCTGGTGTGGATCGAGATCCTGGACAAGTGGTACACGGACAACGCCGAGCCTGATTTCGGGCCCAAACACCTCCATGAGACGGAGGGGACGATCATTGGGACCGAGACGTCCAAGAGTTTTTCACCGGACGGCGTCGGCCACCTGGACGCGTTCCTGCGTGTGCCCGCCACCAAGGTCATGTTTCTCGCGCCCCCGTCGCGGCTGGTTCCGGTGCGTGCAACTCTCGAAGCCAGGTTCGCACGGGAAGGCCTGCTCTCGTGCAAGGTGTCAGATGCGCACCTGTTTTCCATCTGTCACGCCCGGGCCGACAAGTCATTGGCGTTGCGGCAGGTGGCGCATCGGCTGGGCGTGCCGAGAGAGCGGGTGCTGGCGATCGGGGACGCGCCGAACGATGCGGAGATGCTTCGATGGGCGGGGCGCGGGCTTGCGGTGGCCAACGCGTGGGACGATGCGAGGGACGCCGCGGACCTTGTCCTGACGCGATCCAATGACGAGAACGCGGTGGCGCACGCGATCGAGACGGAGCTGCTGTGATTGACGGGTTCGGGAACGAAAGAGCCTGCGGACGTGTGCCGCGGGCCGATGCATGCATGAATCGAGACGAAAGGCTCAGCCCATGGCGAGCACGCCGCCGCGGGCGCGCGCCATGTTCATGACCGGCTGCAGATTGCGGCCTGGGCAGGCCGTCTGCGCCATTTCGCGGTGCGTACGGACGTCTCGAAGGGAGACGTTGAACCGGCGCATCTGCGACGCGGTGAACGCGTGCAAGGCGCGCACCTGAGCGTCGTTGGGGCGCTCCATCTCAAAGTTCCCGAGGCAGACAATGCCGAGATTGTTCTCGTTCTGCTTGGACACGTGGGCGCCCTGATACGCGAGCGTTCGCCCTTCCCACACGTTGCCCATGGGGTCGACGATGTAGTGGTAGCCGATGTCGCCGAACGGCTCGCCCTTGCGATGGACGTGGGCTTGGCGGATCGATTCGATCTGTGCCGCGACATCCCGCCGGTTGTGCATGCCGGAGGCCGGGATGGCCGTGTGGTGAATCGTGATCTTGCGCACGGGCAGCATGCGATCCATGCGCGACGTGATCGGGTTGCTCTTGGCCCAGGCGGAGCGCGGGATCACGCCGCCGGGACCGGTGCTGGGCGGCGTGGCGCGCGGTGGAACCGATGGTCGGGGTTGAGGCCTGTACGGCTCGGGCTCGGGCCACTTTGGTCCGGGCAGGGAGGCGCTCGCGCTCCCACCAGCGCAGCCGGTGAGGGCGGCGACCGCGCCTCCCGCGGCGAGCAGGCCGGCGACGGTGCGCAAGAGACCTCGACGCGACAGCGTGGCGTCGCGCGCGACGGCTTCAAGCGGCTCGTCGAGCAGATGGGGGTCGGTCAGAGGAGCAATGAGGATGCGGCGGTCCACAGTGGCAGTTCCATCGGCGAAGCTGGCCGCGAGTCTCCAAACCTCGCGGTGTGGATTGAGCGAATCTCGCGCGGCTCCGCCGAGCGACCGTCCAAATAACTGTATCCGCGCCGGACCGCACTGTCCGCGCGACGTTGTGAGAATGGAGCCGGGGGGTATCGAACCCCCGTCCCGTGACAGTCTTCGCACCGCCTCTACGCGTGTATCCGGTGGTTTGATCTCAGCCCGCCGGGCCGCCATCGGCAGCGTCCCGTCGGTCCCAGGCGCGGCGTGTTCTCGCTTCCGTCCCCCGAGCCTCAGGACGGACGCCAGCCCGATGGTCGTTCGGCAGGGGTCCTATCGGGCGTGGGACCCCGCCGAGCCGCCTGAAATATCAGGCAGCGAGAGCAAACTGCGTGTTGGCAGTTATGTGTGTGCACGCTTGATGACGCGGGCATGCGTGCGCCGCGACGCGCCACGATGCAAAGCGCTTATCCGGTCGAAACCAATTCGGCCCCAGTTGCCAAAGACGATCGCCGGCGGGCGAGCCGCGGCGAGGAGCGGATTCTAGGAGGGGTTCAGGAGCCTCGGGAGAGCCGACGGAGCTGCACGCGCTGGATCGAGCTGGAGACGGCTTGCAGGCCCTTTTGGAGCGTCGTGGAGACTCGATGGGGGGGCACGTGGAGCCCATATCGAGTCAGCGCGCCGTCGACGGGGTTCGCGCTTTTGATCGTGGCCTCGCCGTTGTAGATTCGGCCCTCGAAGCTGATGGCCACGGTGACAGAGTCGCCGATCTCGAAGAACGCGTCGGTGACGATGGCGAATCCGGTGAACGAGACATCGATCACGGGGCAGTTCTGTGCGCAGTTGAGGCGGGCGCACAAGTCGGCGGTGGCGGAGCTGACGCGGAACGACTGTCGGTTGTCCGCGGGGACGGGCTGATCGAGCAGCGCCACCGACATTATGCACTTGGAGCCGCGGACCAGGCAGCGACCAACGCGGGCCTTCTGCTGGGAAAAGCGGGACTCCACGTCGAAGAAGAAGCAGATCGTGTCCCCGGGGGCGGGCGGATTCTCCGCGTTCTCAATCTCCACCGTGCAGAGGTTCTCACGGCGATCGAGCACCAGCGCGGTGCGCAGCGGCTTATCGCCGGGTGATTCCCCGGCGAGGCGGACATACGTGTTGATGCCTGGTGCCAGCATCCGGGCTCCCATGATCGACGCCGGGGCGAGATGGATCCCCGCCCTGCATTCGCATTCCGCATAGCGGTCGGCCAATGGCGGGCATGACTTAAACGGGCTGGGGTAACGGCGGGATGGGTCCGATAGGAAAGGGCCGGAACGCGGTTCGGTAGGATGGGTGAGATGCGAATCGCGGTGATCATCCCGGCGGCGGGCGCGTCTCTCCGCTTTGGCGGCAAGTCGAAGATCGACGAGGATCTGGGAGGCAGGCCCGTGCTGCAGCGCACGGTGGAGTTGTTCACGGGGCGGGACGACACGGGGCTGGTGATCGTGGCGGGGCCTTGTGATGGCTTCGAGGAGTTTCGGCTCCGACACGGCGACCGGCTGGCGTTGATCGGGGCGTCGGTGTGCATGGGTGGAAAGGCGCACCGCTTTGAGTCGGTGAAGAACGCGCTGGAGTTTGCGAGAAGGGACCACGGCGCCGCGTGGAGCGCGTGCTCCCATGTGGCGGTGCACGACGCGGCGCGCCCGGCGGCGAGCGCGGAGTTGATCGGGCGTGTGTTCGCGGCCGCGGCGCGATTCCCCGCCGTTGTTCCGGCGATTGATGTTCCCGACACGCTGAAACGCGTCGGGGCGGAGATTTCGGAGATGAGCGCGGATCCCCTGGCCGCGATTCTCGGCGCGTCCGGGGGCGCGTCCGGGGGCGTGTCTGGTGGCGGGTGGGCTCGGGCCGTTCAGGAAACGGTGTCGCGTGAGGGGCTTTCGATGGCGCAAACGCCTCAGGTGTTCGAGCGCGAACTCTTCGAACGCGCGTACGGACAGGAGGACGTCCGAAGCACGGACGATGCGCAGTTGGTGGAGCGGCTCGGCGAGCCTGTCGTGGTGGTGGAGGGCGATCCGAGGAACATCAAGATCACGAAGCCCGCGGACATCTCTCTTGCGCGCAGCATCATGGGTCTGCGAGGGCCGATGGAGCGGGAGGCGCACAAGCGGTTCTGATGGGGGTCGAGGGTATGCTGGCGTCAGGGGTGCGGAAGGAGGCGCCGGCATGAGCGAGCATGGAGCCATCGAGTCGCTGTTGCGGGAAGACCGTCGCTTTGCGCCCGAGGGCGGGTTCTCCAAGCGGGCCCATGTCGGCTCGTTGGGTGACTACCGCCGGCTTCACGAGCGATCGCTGAGCCGGCCGGGAGAATTCTTCGGCGAGATCGCGCGAGAGCTGCATTGGTTCACGCCGTGGTCGAACACGCTGGAAATGAACCCAGCCGCGCCGTACGACGCGCGCTGGTTCGTGGGCGGAACGACCAACCTGTGCTTCAACTGTGTGGATCGGCAGGTGGAGGCGGGGCATGGGGATCGCACGGCGATCATCTGGGAAGGAGAGCCGAACGGGGAGCGCGGCCCGGAGATCCGACGGCTGACCTACCTCGACCTCAAGCGCGAGACGTCGCGTGTGGCGAACGCGCTTCGCGCGCTCGGTGTGAAGAAGGGCGAGATCGTCACGATCTACATGCCGATGGTCCCGGAGCTGGCGATCGCCATGCTCGCCTGCGCTCGGATCGGGGCGGCGCACTCGGTGATCTTCGGAGGGTTTTCGGCCTCCGCGATCGCGGATCGTGTGCATGACAGCACGAGCCGAGTGATTCTCACGGCCGACGGCGGATGGCGGCGAGGCAAGGTCGTTCCCCTCAAGGACAACGTCGATGCGGCGTGTGCGCAGTCGGCGGGCGTGGAGCACGTCGTCGTGCTCAGGAGGTGCGGCAACGAAACGTCCTGGCACGGCGAGCCGTCGAGCGACCATGGCGGCAAGCGCGACCATTGGTGGCATGATGTCGTGGGGAGCGCATCCGATGAATGCGCGTGCGAGCCGTTGAGCAGCGATGACCTGCTGTTCGTGCTCTACACGTCGGGCACGACCGGCAAGCCCAAGGGAATCATGCACGCGACCGGGGGCTACATGGTTTGGGCGTACCTCACTTCGAAATGGGTCTTCGATCTGCACGGCTCTGACCGGGAAGTGTTCTGGTGCACCGCGGATTGTGGATGGGTCACGGGGCATTCGTACGTGGTGTACGGCGTGCTGCCCAATCGTGTGCCGAGCGTGATGTACGAGGGCGCTCCGGATTGGCCCGCACGTGATCGCTTCTGGGAGATCATCGCGCGCCACAAGGTGACGCAGTTCTACACCGCGCCGACCGCGATCCGAGCGTTCATGAAGTGGGGGGACGAGCATCCCCGCAAGCACGACATGCAGTCCTTGCGAGTGCTCGGAACGGTAGGTGAGCCCATCAATCCCGAGGCTTGGATGTGGTATCAGCAGGCGATCGGGGGCGGCCGGTGTCCGATCGTTGACACTTGGTGGCAGACCGAAACGGGCGGCCACATGATCACGCCGCTGCCCGGAGCCACGCCCACGAAGCCCGGAAGCTGCACGCTTCCGTTCCCGGGCGTGGATGCCGCGGTGGTCAACGAACAGGGCATCGAGACCGGCGCAAACGAGGGGGGTCTGCTCGTCGTGCGCAAGCCTTGGCCTGGAATGCTGCGCGGGATTCTGAACGATCGCCAGCGGTATCTCGACACGTATTGGTCGCGCGTGAAGAACGCGAAGGGCGAGCCGTTCTACTTCGCCGGAGACGGGGCTCGGCGCGACGCCGATGGGTATTTCTGGGTCATGGGTCGTGTGGACGACGTGATCAATGTGGCCGGCCATCGGCTCGGCACGATGGAGGTGGAGAGCGCGCTGGTGAGCCACCCCGCTGTGGCGGAGGCCGCGGTCGTGGGGATCGCGCACGACATCAAGGGCACGGGAATCGCAGCGTTTGTCACACTCAAGGAGGCCCACCAGGGCGGGGCCGATGAGGCGCTGCGCGAGGCTCTTCGGGCGCACGTCGCGAACGAGATCGGAGCGATCGCCAGGCCCGACATGGTGCGGTTCTCAGCGGCATTGCCCAAGACGCGCAGCGGGAAGATCATGCGCCGGCTGCTGCGAGCCATCGCCGAGGGAAAGGAGCAGGTGGGAGACACGACGACGCTGGAGGATTACGGCGTGCTGGCGAAGCTTCGCGAGAGCGAGGAGGGCTGAGGTTTGGAGATGACTCCTCGGCGGTGGGAAGCGACGAGCGCGTACATCAACGGAGTGTTCGGCCACGAAGACGAGGCGCTTGCCGGCCTCATGAAGCGCGCCGTCGGCGAAGGCCTGCCGGCGATCGCCGTGGACGCGGGCACGGGGCGGGTGCTGTCGTTGCTGTGCGCCATGACCAACGGAGGGCGGGGCGCGAGGACGGCGATCGAGGTGGGAACGCTGGGCGGTTACTCCGGGATTTGGATCGCTCGTGCGCTGGACGCTGGCGGGAGACTCATCACGATCGAGTTGGATCCGAGGCACGCCGCGTTCGCGCAACGGATGTTCGTTGAAGCCGGCGTTGGGGAGCGAGTGGAGGTACGACGGGGGCTGGCGCTCGACGAGCTGCCTCGTGTGCTGCGGGAATCCTGCGTCGATGGGGTGGACTTTGTGTTCTTGGACGCTGTGAAGACGGAGTATCCCGAATACTTCGAGGCCGTGGCAGAGTCGGTCCGTCCGGGCGGGCTGATCGTTGCGGACAACACGCTCGGCTCTGGAAACTGGTGGGTGGACGCGGTCGACGGTGACTTGTCCGGGCCTCGGCGCGAAGAGGCGGAATCTTCTCGTCGCGCGGCGGACAGGCTCTGCCGGATCATGGCCGGGGATGCCCGCTTTGAGACAGCGATGATCCCGATCCGTGAGGGATTGTTGGTGGGCAGGCGACGGGGCTAGGAGTTGTTCGAATCGGGGCCGCGGGATTCGGCGGATTGCTGGCGGGCCAGTGAGGTGTAGGCGGCGAATCCGAAGGGCTCGGCGCCGTCGGCGCCGGTGTTGAGCCGGCGGGCCTCATCCTCCAGCTCCCTCATGAGTTCGTCGGTGAGCGAGTGGATGGCGCGAATCTCGTGCAGTGGGATGGTGAAGACCTCGCCCGTCGGGGTCCGAACGTTGTACACGGTGGCCTGGACGGCCAGGCAGAGCTGCATGGCGTGGGGGGAGGCGATGGAGCACGGGAACAGGGGCTCGACCGCGGCCAGCGGGATGCGTTCACCGGCGTGCGTGAGGATCGCGATGCGACCGTCAGCCACTTCAGGGCGCTCGTTCGCCAACAAGGGAAAGGTGAGCAGGATTTCGCGGACGACATTCTGCCAGAACAGCGTGCGAGACTCGGCGAGCCTTTGAAGAGGCTCGATCTGCGGCGCCGCAGACGAAGGGTGAAGCAGGCGAGGGGCGGTAGGTGGCGACGCGGGCTCGGTCGGGGCGGGCGCATTGGCGGGATCGGAATTGTTCACGCGGTCAGTCTATCGGCTCAAAAAGAAAACCGGCCGACCCGTGGGGGCCGGCCGGCAGAAGTTGTCGCAGGATCGATCAGGCCAGCTTAGAACAGGAGCTGGAACTGAGCGCGAACCACGAACTGGTTGTCCTCGGCGCCGGTGTTCTGGAAGCCGATGCCTCCGCCCGGAACTCCGAACACGCCACCGGGAATGCCGCCGGAGAAGCCGGAGGTGAACGCGGTGTCGTTCGGGTTGTCGAGGTTCCACTGCATGTCCAGCGTGAACTTCGCGGCGTGGCCGTGCAGGTAGTAGTTGAAACCACCCGTGGCCGTGTTGAACATGTCGTTGCCGGAGCGGGCGACGCCCGTGCCGTTGGTGCGATCACCGTCGGGGAGCAGGGCGTCCCAGCGGAGGAAGATTTCGAAATCATCCGCGAGGTACACGCCGCCCTGCACGACGAAACCGAAATCGTCGAACGAGGGCGCACCAGCTGCCGCCACGTTTGCGGTCGAGCCGATGAACGCGCCGTAGAGGTTCCAGCCGTCGCCCTTGGTCATGAGGTCGACCGTGTAGAGCAGCGACTCGGTGTTGCCGGCCACGGCGCCCTTGACGTCGGGGGAGTCTTCGAAGTGCACGGCGGCGCCGATCGCTCCGAAGTACGGAGAGCCGCGCTGCGAGGTGAACTCCTCGTACTGCTTCCAGTCGCCGGTCCACATGAACTCGGCACGGGCCGTCAACGCGTAGTCGGCCGGGTCGGCGCCGAAGCTCGTGTTCCGAGAGCCGAAGCCGTCGGAGAACGCGAAGAACGCGCGGAAGGCCTCGTCCGTGTAGGACAGCTCGATGCCCTGGCTCCAGTCCTGGTTGTACACTTCGTTGGTCAACGAGCGGTCAACCGTGAGCTGCTTGGCCGAGGAGATGCTCTCTTCCTTCAGGAAGGGGAGCTTGAACTGACCCCACTTCGCCGAGAAGCCGTTGTCCCACTTGTAGCCGACGTACGCGGCCTCGAGCCCGAACGTGCCGCCGCCGCGGGGGCCGCCCGCGCGATCGAACGCGCCCTGAACCTTGTAGAACAGGTTCGGCTCGAAGATGTGGCCGGAGAACGCGAGCTTCGTGCGACGGGTCTCAAACCCGGGGTCGAAGTCGTCCACGAACCCTCCCGGGGGAGGAACGACGGCGCCCATGTTGGGGTCGTCACGGAAGTTCGCGTAGTAACGGAACTGCACCATCCCCGACACGTTCAGACGGAAATTCCCGTCCTGAGACGCGAGGAAGAAGTGCTTTCCGTCGTGCCCAGCCGTCCCGCCGCTCTGCAGCAGCGAGGAGCGTGTGTTGGCGTCCGCCAGCATCTCAGCGACGATCGCGCGAACCTCGTCCGCGTTCTGGGAAGTCCACGCGGCGCTCTGCTCGGCGACCGCAACGCCGCCAAGGCTGAGCGCAGCGCCAGCGAGCATCACGATGCTCTTCTTCTGACTCATCTGCGACATCTCCTAGTTGGGCGTCTACCTCGCACCACCGACGCCCGTAAGTGGGATCAACCGTCCTTGTCTTTCCGCAGAATGGGCCGACGCGGCCACACTCTCGGACGGCGTTTATGCTCCAACGATGCGCTGGGGGGCCGCCCGTTGCGGACTCCGATCCAGCGGGGCCTCCGGCCCTTCATGCAAGTGCGGACTATACACAGGAGGATAGCAAACGCAAACTCACATCATCCCTTGTCGGCTTCAGGGGGGGTTCCGACGACAGAATCCACCGATAATGTGCATGATGAATCCTAACACAACCGTAACAATTTTGGCCGTCGGGGCCGCTCAATCCGACTATTCTCCCGACAGGCGCAGCGCGTGTGAGCGTCATAAACACCGATCGGGCAACAACTTGAATCAACAGGCACGAATCCTGATTGCGGATGACGAACCAGACCTCCTCGATCTGGTGGCGATCAACTTGGAATCAGCGGGATACGGGGTCATTTGCGCCCGTGATGGGGTGGAGGCTTTGGGGGCAGTTCGAGCGTCATTGCCGGATCTGGTGATCCTCGATGTGATGATGCCTCTTCTGTCCGGTGTTGAGGTGGCCCGTCGGATACGGGCCGACCCGGCTTGTTCCAGAATCCCGGTGTTGCTCCTCACGGCGCGCGTGGGGGAGTCCGATCAGGTTTCGGGCTTGGCCGCGGGCGCGGACGACTACATCACCAAGCCGTTCTCCGTGCGTGTGCTGCTCGCTCGAGTGGAGGCCGCGCTACGGCGCGCGCCCGTGCGTTCGCCCGCTCAATCCGTTCTGCGGCTGGCCGACATCGAAGTGCGCCTCGACTCGCATGAGGTGCTGTGCGGCGACGAGCGGCTCGCCCTTACGCCGACGGAGTTTCGATTGCTGGTCGCCCTGATCGAAGCATCGGGACGTGTGCTTCATCGCGAAGAACTCGTCCGGAAGGGCATGGGGCCGGGTGTTGCGGTCACAGATCGCGCCATCGACGTGCATATGGCCGCGTTGCGCCGGAAACTCGGCGCGAGCGCCGGGCTCATCCGCACCGTAAGGGGCGTGGGGTATCGCGCCACCTCCGACCCAGAGGTCGGCGCGGAGGGCGCATGACCCTCGCAGCGAAACGCGCCATGTGGGTCGCAGCCTTCGTCGTCGTGGGGTCCATCGGAGCCGCGGCCGGCGGCTCGGGGAGGACTGTCGGTGCGTTGGCCAGCGCTTTGTCGCTCGGGCTGGGAATCTGGTTTGGCCTGACGCGAAGACACCGAGATCGTCCCGGAAACCCCGCACGCTCGGCCTCTCCCGAATCGCCGTTGGCGACGGATGCCTTGTCGGGGTATCAGCTCATGCTGGAAGCGCTCCCGGACCCGGCGTTGCTTCTGCAGCGGGACGGACGCGTCGCGATTGCCAATGCGTCTGCCACAAGTTTCATCGGCGTCGGGCCGCTGGCGGGGCGACGGGCTGATGAGGTATTCACCCGCACCGATCTGGCGAGCGCGCACAAGACCTGTACGCCTCGTCGGTGGACCGCTCGCATGCGGCTGGGAAGCGAGGAGCGATGGATCGAAGCTTCGGTGGGGACTGTCGATGAGTTCGCGTTGCTGACCCTGCGCGATGTCACGGAATCCGCAGAGACATCGCGCGTCCGCACGGAGTTCGTCGCCAACGCGTCGCACGAGCTGCGAACCCCCATCGCCGCGCTGCGCGCGGGGCTTGAAACACTCGAGCAAGGCGCCGCGCCGGATAAAGCGACCGCCTCCCGGCTGCATCGGATGCTGCTGGGCCAGGTGGAGCGGCTGGAGGCTCTCGTGCACGACCTTCTCGATCTGGCGAGCGTCGAGAGCCCGGAGATGACCGTGCGCCCCGAACCGCTCCGCGCCGCGATGCTGGAACAGGCGCTGCGATCGGAGTTTGAGCCGCCCTGCAAGGCTCGAGGTCTCACGCTGCGATTCGACTGGAGCGAGAGTCTGAACGGCGTGATGATCGATCCGCGCCTGTTGACGCTGGCGCTTCGCAACCTGATCGAGAACGCCGTCCGATTCGCGTACGAGGGCACGGAGATCGTGGTCTCCGGCTCCGCCGACGAGCTTCGATGGCGGTTCGAAATCCGCGATCGAGGCGCGGGGATCCCGCTTGCGCACCAACCGAGGGTCTTCGAGCGGTTCTATCAGGTCGATCCTGCGAGGAGCGGAGGGCGAGCCCGCGGAACGGGGCTCGGGCTGGCGATCGTCCGGCACGCCATGCGCGCGATGGGGGGCGCGGTCGGACTAACATCGGTGTGGAAAGAGGGCACGACCGTGTGGCTCGAGGCTCCGATCCGGTCGATGACGCGATCGAAGGCGCCCTGACACGGGAGGATTCCGGAAGGACGGTGTCTAGAATCGGCCCGAACGCCCCGGACTCGGCTAGGAGGACTTCAAATGCGCAGCGCTCGACGGATCACGACGTGGGTTGGAATCGCGGCGGGAGTGATGGCTTGGGGGGCGCCGGCGCAGGCGCAGAACGCTCTCGGCTCGGGCAACTCGCTCGACCGCAATCTCGAGCGTGGCGGGCGGGGCATCAACGCGCCCGTGCGGAACTACCAGGAGGAGTTCCGCCTGAGGCAGGCCATCGTCACCGGCGACACCGGCAGCGGAAAGGGATTCCGCGGCTCCGTGGGATACACCGCGGCCAACGACTTCCGAGGGGCGCTCGGCTCGAATTCGACGTACCACTTCGTTGCGGATGCCTTCAGAGGCTCCGGCGGAACGTCGATCGGCAGCCCGTACGCCGGCTCGCCGTACCGCGGGGTCGGCGCGCTGCAGCAACAAATGGGCGGCACAGTCGGCGGGAGCTCCTCGGTGTTGTCGCGAGCCGGCTCCGGTGTCTCCGCGGGGCAGCTCGCCGGGATGGCCGCGGGAGACGTCTCTCGGATGTCGGTGGATCCCTTCAGACAAACACCGCACGGCGTGCTTTCCCGCACGGGCTCGCTGCGATCAACCAGCGGTTTCGTCACGAGCGAAGCGTCCGAGGCACAACGGTTCGATATCACCAAACGATCTGGAGAGCAGGTGAGCGCGGGCGCGTCGGCGCTGCGTGGCGTCTTCGAAGAGCCCGCGCTGCGCGATCGGTTCCAGGAGACGGCGAGCGAATCGGGCGCATCCTCAGGTCGTCAGAACAATCGGCTCTCCGCCGACCCGGTGAGCGGTCGGATTTCCGAGCCGTTCGAACCCGCGCCGTTGCAGACTCGAATGGAGCCGAACGACGCGTACAAGCAGCTGATGCAATCGCTCGCCGATGCGCCCGAGGGCGTCGCCAAGCCAACCAGCGAAAAGCCCGCCGACGGAACGCCCGCCGGCGACAGCGAGCAGCTGGACAAGCGTGACAAGCCTTCGGCGGACCCGTTCAACGACAAGCTCAGCCTGCTGCGCGACCGGCTCATGCCCACGACGAACGAAGCGTGGGCGAAAGCCGAGCGCAAGACGGAGGCACAGGAAGCTGACGACAAGCGATCGGAACGCGCGGCAACGCTCGAAGCCGGGAACATCCGAGCGTTCACCAAGGAAGTGTTCGGCGATCGGCGCCCCGTGGTGCCGACGTTCCTCGATCCCGAGGCCGATCCAACGGGCTACGAACGCAATCTCGCCGCCGGCGAGAAGGCCCTCGAAGAGGCCCGGTGGTTTGACGCCGAGGAATCGTTCACGGGCTCCCTGCGATATCGCCCCGGCGACCCGATCGCGCAGATCGGACGCGCACACGCTCAGATCGGCGCCGGGATGTTCCTCTCGGCCGCCGTCAACCTTCGCGACACCCTGCGCGGGCACCCGGAACTCGCGGTGGCGCGATTCGAGGCCGACCTCCTGCCGCGGGCCGATCGCCTGGAAACTGTGAAGGCGACGCTGCGAGCCAACGCCGTCGAACGCAATGACGCGTTTGGTCGAGACTGCGCGTTGCTGCTCGCGTACCTCGGCTGGCAGTCGTCAACGCCGGAGGATGTCAACGCGGGATTCGATGCGATCAGGCGCGTGGAGGGCTACCTCGATCTCGAGCGCGACCCGCTGCATGACATGCTGGAGGCGGTGTGGACCGAGTGATGGGCCTGTGGGCGCTCGTCCTCGTTGATGCGGACCGGCCGGGATGAGCGAAACGCGACTGTCAATCACCGATTTTCTTACCGACGGCTCGCTGGCCGCGCTCTGCGATTCCGTCAGCGGCGTCACGGGCACACCCGTGCGACTGCGTGATCCGAGCGGACGGGTGATCGTCAGTCGCTCGGCCCAGGGTGAGCCGTGGGCGCTGGAAGGCGACGGCGGCGTCGCGGTGCTGGACGAAGGTGATGCGTTCGCCGTGCCGCTGGCTCTTTCAACCGGGCTCCTGGGCACGCTCGCCATTCCGGGTGAGGCTTCGCCGGCGCCCGATCGAGCGGGCGTGGAGCGATTCCTCACGCTTCTCGCGTCGATCGTGAGCGAGGTGTGCGAGCGCGAGCTGCAACTGCGGCATCGCGTCGAGGAACTCGAAGTGCTGCGCCGGCTCTCGGGCCTGCTGGTCGGCGCCTCAGACACCAATGCGCTTCTCGATGTGGCGATCCGCTCCGCGGCCGAGATGCTCGGCGCGGACGCCGGCGCGCTCCGCGTGCTTGATGACAGCGGTCAGCGACTCACCCTTCGAGCCTGGTGTGGGCTGAGCCGCGATTACGTCTCCCAAGCATCCACCGTGGGCGTGGGAGACGTTCCCGACGTATCGGCGTTGCGCGGCGAGGTGGTCGTGGTTGAGGATCTGCTGCGCGATCGTGACGCGCCGCAAACAGACCTTCGAATCCGCGAGGGACTCGCCAGCATGATCAGCGCCGGGATGGTCTTCGGCGGAAAGCCGCTGGGAGTCATGCGGCTGTTCACGCACAGGCCCCGCAAGTACACGGCGGGCGAGCGCGGGCTTTTCAAGGCCATTGCCGAGCAGAGCGCGGCCGCGCTCGCAAGCTCGCGCCTTCTCGAAACGGAGCGCGAGCACCTTGTGGTGCAACGGCAGGTTCGACTGGCGGCCGAGGTGCAGCGCCGGATGCTCCCTCGTTCCGCGCCGCGCGCCGGGAGACTCCAGATCGCGGCGCGCGCCATCCCTTCATTCGATCTCTCGGGCGATTTTTACGACTTCATCGAGCTCGGAGGTCACGTCGGGCTCGTGGTGGGAGACGTCGTCGGCAAGGGCGTCGCCGCGGCGCTGCTCATGTCTGCCGTGCGGGCGTTTCTCCGGGCCTACGCGCAGGACGTGTACGACCTCAACGAGGCCGTGGCCCGCGTGAATCAGGCGCTCGTGCGCGACACGTTGGACAATGAGTTCGCCACGTTGTTTTACGGTGTCGTCAACCCGGACACGCTTCGCCTGACCTACTGCAACGCGGGGCACGAGTCACCGCTCCTGGCGCGCCCGGGGCGCTCGGGGCAGTGGGACGTTTCCGAGCTCAGCGTCGGCGGGATGGTGGTCGGCGTGGACGCGAGCCAGACGTACGACCGGGGCATCGTCGACCTGCGCCCCGGCGACACGCTGCTCGCGTACACCGACGGGCTGAGCGACAGCATGAACTTCGACGGTGAGAAGTACGGCAAAGCTCGGGTCCGGCGAGCCCTCGAGGAATCGTTGCGTCTGGAGGCCGATCCCAGCGCCGAGCGCGTGGCCGATCACATCGTCTGGGAGAATCGGCGGTTTGTGGGCCTGAACCGACGGACCGACGACACGACGCTGGTCGTCGTGCGCGTCACGTGACGGGCGAGTCGGATGCCGGCTCCGGCAGCGAATCAACGCGCGCCAAAAGCTCGCGGGGCGTGAGCGCGATCAACGTGTCGGTGGCGAGCGGATCGATCTCTTCGCTCCCGGTGAGCACCCGCACACGCTTCTTCGAATTGATGAGGAACATCGGGGTGATCCTCGGGCCCTGCTCCGCAAGAAGACCTTCCAGGCGTTCCGAGGTGGGAGACGGAATGGACCGCACCTCCCCGCCCGCGAGGAGCGCGCGATCGATCTCCCGATACGACGATTCCGGCGAGAAGAGCCTTCGCCCGTGCGGCTGCGAGCCGTGTCCCTTGGCCTCGTTGGGCTCTGCCTGGCCCGCGAGCTGAAAGACGTTCTCGCGACCGAGCACGCGGATGAATCGCTGGCACGCCATCACGTTGACGAGATCGTTCGCGGTCAGCGCCACCAGCCGGCCCATGCCGCCGAGATCGATCTCGTCGAGCAGCGACTCGTCCAGAATGTTCGCGGAATGAATCGGCAGCTCCGCGGCCCGGGCGGCGCGCGAATTGGCCCGGTTGTTGTCCACGAGCAACGTACGGATGCCCGCCTGCCGCAGCGCGGCCGCGATGTCCCGCGCCCAGCGATGCGCTCCGACGATGATGACGCCCTGAGGATTCGGCTCGGCGAGCCCCAGTCGTTTCGCGATCGGGCGGGAGGTGAGCCCGTACAGGGCAACCGAGCCGATGATGACCGCGAACGTGAACGGCGTGAGCAGAGCCGCGTTCTCGATGCCCACTTCCTCCAGCCGAATGCCGAACACGGCCGCGATGGACGCGGCCACGATGCCTCTGGGCGCCATGGCCATGAGAAACACACGCTCTCGCCACGAAAGCGCCGAACGCATCGTGGACAGCAGCACGCACGCGGGCCGCACCACGATCACCAGGATCGTCAGGAACGCGAAAACGCCCGGCTTGAGCAGCGACTGTACGTCGCTCCAACTCAATCTGGCGGCCAGCAGGATGAACAAAGCCGCGATCAGGAGAACGCGCAGATTCTCCTTGAAATCCACGATGTGGCGGATCTCGGCCCGCTTCTGGTTGGCAAGCGTCAGTCCCATCACCGTCGCGGCAAAGAGCCCCGACTCGTGCTGCATCTCGTTGGAGATCGCAAATGCGGCGGTGACGATCATCAGCGAGAGCGGATTCTCGAGCTGCTCCGGAACAAGAAAGCGTGAGAGCACGAAGGCCAGCAACCGCCCGGCCAGGAACCCGACGATCGTGCCAACGGCGATCGTCTTCACCGCGACGACCAGAATGCTCACCGCCCCGCCCGCCCCCGTCACGCCCGCCGTGACGCCCTCGAACACCAGCACCGCCAGCATCGCGCCGATCGGGTCGATCACGATGCCCTCCCACTTGAGCACCGGCCCCACCGCTCCCGTCGGTCGAATGAACTGCAGCAGCGGGATGATCACCGTGGGCCCCGTGACCACCAGCACCGCGCCGAACAGCAGCGACAACTCCCAGCCAAACGGCAGCGTCAACTTCGCGGCAATCGCCGCGAGAATCCACGTCACCCCCGCGCCGATCGTGACCAGATTCCGCACCGCCGCGGCGCCGCGCGTGAGCTCCGAAAACCGCAACGTCAGCCCACCCTCATAGAGAATCAGGGCGACCGAGAGCGACACAATCGGGATGAGCAGATCTCCAAGCAGCGCGTCCGGGTCCACCAGCCCGGCCCGCCCCGCGAGAAAGCCCGCGATCAGCAGCGTGAGAATCGATGGCACACGAATGCGCCATGAGAGCCACTGGGCGCCGACGCCGAACACCAGAACCGCGGCAAACGCGATGAGCGTGGATTCCGGCATACGTTCCGTTGGCTCCGAGAGGGCTCGCTGTGCGTCGGGGGCGTGTCGCGCCCGCCGATGTCCGCCATCATGGCGGGTTTTCGGCGCTCAGCAACCGATCGACGTCGCGCGATCGTCCGCCACCGCCCGACCGAGCGCCGCGCCCGCCACAAATCCGGACGCCCACGCCCATTGGAAGTTGAACCCCCCGATCCGTCCGTCCACGTCGCAGATCTCCCCGATCAGGTGAAGCCCGGGGCGCAATCGAGATTCCATCGACTCGAGCCGCACCTCCGACAGCGGCACCCCGCCCGCCGTGACTTCGGCGTACGTGTAGCCCCGGTCTCCGGTGATCGGAACGCGGAGCGCCGTGCACGCCGAAGCGAGCGAGCGACGCCCGTCGCGCCGGATCGAGCCCCCGGGTTCAACCGGGTCGACGCCGGCGTGCAGGCACAGGGCTCGCGCCAGACGCTCTGGGAGCCGTTCACGCAGCAGGGCGAGGGGCCCGGAGCCCCCGAGGGCGGTCAATCGGGCGTCCAGGCTCTCGGTCGTCTCTTCGGGGAAGAAAGATATTTCGAGCGATGCTTCCGGGTCGTGTGCGCGCGCCACCAGGTAATACCGCGAGGCGTCCAGCACGCTGGGGCCGGATAGACCGAAGTGGGTCAGGAGGGTCGAGTTGGTGAAGGAGACCAGCCGCTTGCCGGCGCCCGCGCGAACGGAGATCGTCGCGGGAACGGTCACGCCCGACAGCTGACACAGGAAGTGGTCGCGCGGGAGCGTCAGCGGCACGAGTGCGGGGAACAGGCGGGGGGTGGTCTTTAGGCCCAGAGCGCGAGCGATCTCAAGCCCTCGGCCATCGGAACCGGATTTCGGCAGCGACAGACCGCCGGTGGCCAGCACGACGCGGCGCGCCCGGAGCCGTCGAGGCTCGGCCTCCTCGCTCTCGTGCGTCAGAAGAAAGCCATCCCCGTCGGGCTCCACCGAATCGACACGCCAAGGGTGCTCGATGCGCGCGCCGGCGTCGTGCGCAGCCAGAAGCAAGGCGTTCAGCACATCACGCGCCGAGTCGGAAACCGGGAACAGCTTTCCGGTGTCTTCGCGCTTGAGTTCGACGCCGAGTTCATGGAAGAACTGCACGGCCTGCGGGACGCCGAACCGGCGCAGCACCTTGCGAATGGCCGGGCCCGTCGAACCGGCATACGCCGACTCGTCCACCGCATGATGCGTCACGTTGCATCGTCCGCCGCCCGCAACGAGGATCTTCGCGCCGAGCGTGCGCGCCCCGTCCATCGCGACGATGCGCGCATCGGTTACGCCCAGCCGGCGCGCCTCGCGCCCCGCGGTGATGGCGCACATGAGGCCCGCGGCGCCGGCGCCGATCACGGCCACGTCCACATGCTCGCCAGGTCGCTTGAAACTCACGGCTGGGATCGATGGTACGAAGAGCGGGCGGGCCCGTGCGCGGGAGCCCTACGATCCACGCCATGGCTTCCGTTCCGACCAGCAGCCGCCGACGATTCCGTGACTATCTCACGGCGCGCCGAGACCGCATCCGCGCCGGCGCCAACGTGCTCGACGGGTTTT
This sequence comes from uncultured Phycisphaeraceae bacterium, assembly GCA_964638515.1. Taxonomy (GTDB): domain Bacteria; phylum Planctomycetota; class Phycisphaerae; order Phycisphaerales; family UBA1924; genus CAYPGJ01. The sequence continues at coordinate 34,408 of CAZWZL010000005.1, read as the reverse complement.
CCACGGAGGAGAAGGATCAGAAGACGAGACGAACGCGATCGTTCTTCACGCTGTTCCGCGCGTTTTGGCGTCTGCTGGGCGAGCATAGACCAACGATGATCGCTTCACTGGGGACGCTCTCGGTGGCGACAATCATCGCGCTGGCGATGCCCGCGTCGACGAAGGTGGTGATCGACTACGTGCTGACCGACCATCCCGGGCCTGCCGGGCTCCCGGCGTGGGTCCCGCGCGACGCGAGCCGCCAGACGCTCCTCTGGTGGATCGGCGGCGCGCTCGTCGCGCTCTCCAGCGTGTCCATCGTCGTGGGCATGTGGGGCCGATGGCAGACCACGCGACTCACCAAGCGAGTGCAGGTATCGTTGCGGCGCAAGGCGTTCGAGCACGCCGTGCGTTTGCCGCTGCATCGCGTGTACTCCCTCAAGAGCGGTGGCGCCGCAAGCCTGCTGCGCGAGGACGCCGGAGGCACGGGAGAACTGCTGTTCTCGCTCGTGTACAACCCGTGGCGCGCGGTCGTGCAGCTCACCGGAACGATGATCGCGCTGGCGATCGTGGACTGGCTGCTGCTGGCGGGCGCGCTGCTGCTGCTGCCGGCCATCTGGGTGACGCATCGAACCTGGATCGCGCGCATCCGGCCGGTCTACAAGGACATCCGCGGCACCCGCCAGGGGCTCGACGCACACACCACGGAGGTGTTCGGCGGGATGCGCGTGGTCCGCGCGTTCGGGCGCGAGGCGGGCGAGGCCGGGTCGTTTGTCCGGACCAATCATCTGATGGCGCGCCAGGAGATTCTCGCGTGGTGGTGGTCGCGAGCCATCGACATCGCGTGGCAGGCCCTGATCCCGTTCGCCTCGGTGGGCGTGCTCGTCTACGGCGGGCTGCGCGTGCTCGACGGCTCGCTCACGATCGGCGATGTGATGATGTTCACAGCCTACCTGCTCATGCTGCTCGGCCCTCTGGAAACGCTCGCCTCCACGGCAACGAGCGTCCAGACCAACCTGGCCGGCTTCGATCGCGTGCTTGACCTCTTCGACGAGCCCCGTGAATTCGAGCGGCCGGATGGGTCGCGGCTCATCGCGCTGGACGCGCATGACATCAGCGGTCGAATCACGCTCGAACGGCTCTCGTTCGCATACCCAAAGAACGCGAAGGGCGAGCCGGGCCAGCTCGTGCTGCAGGACATCGATCTGGACGTATCGGCGGGCGAGGTGATCGCGCTGGTTGGGCCGAGCGGCGCCGGCAAGACGACGCTGTGCAATCTCATCGCGCGGTTCTATGACCCGACGCGGGGCGCGGTCCGTCTCGACGGGATCGACCTCACCACCGTCGACACGCGCTCGTACCGTGCGTTTCTCGGCGTCGTCGAGCAAGACGTGTTCCTCTTCGATGGGACGGTGGCCGACAACATCCGATATGCGCGCCCGGGAGCGACGGACGCGGAAGTGCGCGACGCGGCCTTCGCCGCCAACGCGGGCGAGTTCATCGACGCCCTCCCCAAGCGGTATGCCACGCTGGTGGGGGAGAGGGGCGTGCGCCTCTCGGGCGGCCAGAAGCAACGCATCGCGATCGCCCGCGCGATCCTGGCCGACCCGCGGATTCTCATCCTGGACGAAGCCACGAGCAATCTCGACGCGGAAAGCGAGGCGTTGATCCAGGAGAGCCTCGCGACGCTGATGCGCGGGCGGACGTGCTTCGTGATCGCGCACCGCCTATCGACCGTCCGCCACGCGGACCGGATCGTGGTGCTCGAAGCGGGCCGCATCGTCGAGGCCGGCTCGCACGACGAGCTGCTCCGGGCGGGCGGGCGGTACGCCAGCCTGCTTAACCGTCAGCTGAGCGGGGCCACGCCCGAGCCCGGCGAGGCGGCCGTCTCGGCGGCGGTGGCTCGGGGTCTGCTGGGAGATTGAGAGAAATGGGCGGGGAAACCGGTTCCGGAGAGGCCCGCCGGATTGACATTTATATGCGCTCAAGTAATGATTATGCGATGTTCGATAAACCCCGCAGGCAGGCTCGGATTCTGGACGCGCTCCGGCGGGCGCGCGTCCCCAATCAGGAGTCCCTGCGGTCGTTGCTCGAGCGGGACGGGTTCCAGGTCACGCAAGGCACCCTCTCCCGGGACCTGCGCGAGCTGGGCGTGATCAAGACGCCGGAGGGCTACGCCCTGCCCGGCGAGATCGGGTTCGACAGCGGCGAAGCGGCCCAGCGTGGGCTGGAGCGAGCCTTGCAGGAGTTTCTCGTGAGCGCAGAAGCGGCGGGACAACTCGTGGTGGTCAGGACCGGCACGGGGCACGCCCAGTCGCTGGCGGTGGCCATGGATGCCGCCGGGCTGGATGAGGCGTTGGGCACCATCGCCGGGGACGACACGATCTTCATCGCCACCCGCGCCGAGCGTGAGGCTCGACGGCTCTCCCGCACGCTCCTCGAAGGGGCCGGGCTGGCGTGAGCCACACCCAAGCGAGTCTGTCGGCGGTCCGGGCGATCGTCGTTGGCGCAAGCGGCTACAGCGGCGCTGAAGCGGCCATGCTGTTGCTGCGTCATCCCGGCGTCGAGTTGGTGGGGCTGTTCGGCTCGCTCCGGCGCGCGGGCGTGGCCGACGAGCCGCCGGCGCGCCTCGACGAGCTGCACCCGCGATTGCACGGTGCCACCGATCTCCGCGTCGGCCCCTACGAGCTCGCCGGTGCGCTGGCGCTCAAGCCCGACGTCGCGTTTCTCGCCACGCCTCACGAAGCGTCCGAGCAGATCGCCCGAGATCTGCTCGAGGCGGGCGTCGTCGTGATCGACATCTCCGCGGCGTTCCGCTTCCGCGACGCCGCGCGGTACGCGAAGGCCTACGGGCACGAGCACGCTTCGCCCGACCTCCTTGAGCGCGCGGTGTACGGAATCCCCGAGATCCACCGCTCCGTGCTGAAGAGCGCCTCGCTCATCGCGTGCGCAGGCTGCTACCCCACCTCGGTCATCCTGCCGCTGCGCCCGCTCGCGCAGGCCGGCGCGATCGACTGGGAGCGTCGCCCGATCATCGATTCGACCTCGGGAGTCTCGGGCGCCGGGCGCACGCCCTCTCAGACCGTGCACTTCTGCGAAGTGTCCCTGCAGCCTTACAAGGTGCTCTCGCACCGTCATCAGCCCGAGATCAGCGAGCAGGTGAGCGGGCCGGTCTATTTCACGCCGCACCTCGGAGCGTTCGATCGCGGCATCCTCTCCACCATCCACGTCGAGCTGATCGGCTCGTGGGACGGCGCCTCCGTGCGTCGCCTGCTGGAAGAGGCCTATCAGAACGAGCCGTTTGTGAACGTGCTGCCCCAGGGACGCTGGCCGAGCGTCGGCGCCGTCCGGCAGACCAACCGCTGCGACATCGGGCTCGCCGCCGACGAGGACGGCCACCTGATCCTGGTGAGCGCGATTGACAATCTGGTGAAGGGCGCGGCCGGGCAGGCCGTGCAGTGCATGAACGTGCGGTTCGGATTTCCCGAAGGAGCATCGCTATCGTGATCGCTTTCCACTCGCTGGAAGACTCGCCTTTCGTAGAGACACAGATGCGGACGACCCCCGACGTGCAATTTGGATCTCCCCGACCGCTGGTCGTAAAGCTCGGCGGCGCCGCCGTGGATCGCGATCCCGATGCGGCGCCGGTGTTCGATGCGCTGGCCGCGCTGCATCGCGCCGAGTCAGCCGGCGTCATTCTCGTGCACGGCGGGGGGAAGCTGGTCGACCGGCGCATGGCCGCCGCGGGGCTGCAGTCTCAGCGGCGCGACGGCGTGCGCATCACGCCGCCCGAGCATGTCGAAGAGGTGGTCGCCACGCTGGCGGGCATCGTGAACACCCACGTGGTTGGAGAACTGTCCTCGCGCGGGTGCGCCGCGGTCGGGCTTTCGCTCGCCGACGGCTTCGTGGCGCGTTGCAAGGTGGCGGATCAGTACGCGTTCGATCCGGGACGCGTGGGCAAGGTGGTGGGGGGGTCTCCGCGGCTTGTCGATGCGTTGCTGCGGGCCGGCTTCCTGCCCGTGTTCTCATCGGTCGGCGCTGATCCGCACGGGCGCGCCCTGAACATCAACGCCGACGACGCCGCGGCCGCGGTCGCGGGTATCTCCGCGGCGCGCATGCTCGTCCTCCTCACGGACGTGCCGGGCGTGTTCGACGCCAACAAGCGCGTGCTGCCGACGCTCACCGGCGAGGAGATCGAAGCGAGGATCGCCTCCGGCGAGATCGCCAACGGCATGATCCCCAAGGTGCGTGGCGCGCTCCGCGCGGCTCGGGCGGCGGGGGCGCCGGCCGCGATCGCATCCTGGCACGAGCCGGAGAGCCTCGTGCGCCTCGCGCACGGCGAGACTGTCGGCACGCTCGTGCTCCCGCCGGAAGACGGCGAAGGGTCGCTTTCGTTCTCAACGACCAGCGCCGGAGCGGGATCGTGATTCGGCGCTCGCGATGCCCCTCGCCGCCGCGACGACGTCGCTGAGACGTCGGCCGCACGCGCGCGATTCGTTGGAATCCCGCAGAACTTCACCGGCATGCTTGTCAGATTCGGCCGCGCGCCGTGCGCGGCTTTCGGAGGCCTGATCCATGGCGCACCCCTCGCACGCTCTCAAACTCCCGTCCCGCGGATCGGCCGCGCTCCTGCGCCCTCTCGCCGCCGCCGACGTCCTGACCGGCGGCGAACTGTCGCGCGCCGACCTCGAGCAGGTGCTCGACACGGCAATGCGATTCAAGAGCAACCCGGCGCCGTATTCCGGCGCCCTGACCGGCAAGACCGTCATCATGCTCTTCGAGAAGGCATCGCTCCGCACTCGCGTGAGTTTCGAGGTTGGCGCGTACCGGCTCGGCGCGCAGGCGATCTACCTCGACCACCAGCAGACCAAGATCGGTCAGCGCGAGAGCATCCGCGACTACGGCAAGAATCTGGAGCGTTGGGCCCACTGCATCGTGGCCCGCACCGACGCGCACGCCACGGTGGAGGCTCTGGCCAGGGAAGCGTCCATCCCCGTGATCAACGCGCTCTCGGACACGTCCCACCCCTGCCAGGCTCTTGCGGATCTGCTCACGCTCAAGGAGCGCTTCGGCAAGCTCGATGGGCTGCGCCTGGCGTTCTTGGGCGACGGCAATAACGTGTGCGCATCGCTCATGCTGCTGGGCGCCACGCTCGGCGTGAAGATCGTTGTCATCACGCCCGAGGCCTGTCAACCCGGGCACGCCGCCACCGAAGCCGCGATGGAGGCGGCCACCGGTCAAGGAGGAGTGGAGCTGACCAGCGATCCCGCTGCCGTCGCGGGCGCACACTCCGTGTACACCGACGCCTGGACCAGCATGGGCTCGTCAACGAGCGCGCAGCGTGACGCCGCGTTCATGCCGTATCAGGTCAACGCCGCGCTGATGGCCCGGGCGGGCGCCGATGCGGCGTTCATGCATTGCCTTCCGGCGCACCGAGGGCAGGAAGTCACCGACGAGGTGATCGATTCGAGCGCCTCCCTCGTGTACGACCAGGCGGAGAATCGCATGCACGCCCAGGCCGGGCTGATGCTGCATCTGATGGGCTCGGCGCCCGGGAACGGCCCGCGAAGCCCCTCGATCGCGCGCGGATGAGGCTCGCGGACCGACGTGGTTTGAGAGATACTGAGCGTCTTCACTGTTCGCACCGCCGGAGCGCGGAGAGATATCGCCGATGAAACGGGAAGTCCCCAAGAAGATCGTCCTCGCCTACTCGGGCGGGCTGGATACGTCCGCCATCATGCCCTGGCTCGTCGAAACGTACGGGAGCGAGGTCGTCGCGTTCGTCGGCGACGTCGGGCAGGGTGAGGAGGAGTTGGCCGGGATCGAGGAGAAGGCCAAGCGCTCGGGGGCGAGCGAATGCCACGTCGTGGATCTTCGGCGCGAGTTTGTCGAGGACTACGTGTTTCCGACGATCCTGGCGGGCTCGATGTACGAGGGGAAGTATCTGCTCGGCACGTCGATCGCCCGGCCCGTGCTGGCCAAGGCTCAGGTGGATGTTGCGAGGAAGGTCGGGGCCGACGCATTGGCCCACGGCTGCACCGGCAAGGGCAACGATCAGGTGCGCTTCGAGAGCGCGTTCGCGGCCCTGGGGCCGGATCTCCGGGTGATCGCGCCGTGGCGCGAGTGGGATCTTCGCTCGCGCGAAGACCTGCTGAACTACCTCGCCGCGCGCGACATCAAGTCGAGCGCGAGCAAGGAGAAGATCTATTCGCGCGACCGCAACCTGTGGCACATCTCCCATGAGGGGCAGGTGCTCGAAGATCTCTGGAACGCGCCGGCGGACGACATGTGGACCATGTCCGTATCGCCCCAGGTCGCGCCGGACAAGCCGGAGAACGTGCGCGTCGGATTCGTCGAGGGGCGCGCTCGGACCGTGAACGGAAAGGAGCTCGCGCCCGAGTCGGTCGTCGCGACGCTGAATCAGCTCGCCGGCGCGCACGGCGTCGGACGCATCGACATCGTCGAGAACCGGCTCGTGGGCATGAAGTCTCGCGGCTGCTACGAAACCCCCGGCGGGACCGTGATGGTCGAAGCACTCCGCGCGCTCGAGGAGGTGGTGTTCGATCGAGACACGCTGCATTATCGCGAGCATCTCGCCCTGACCTTTGCCGAACTTGTGTACGACGGGAAGTGGTTCACGCCGCTCCGCGAGGCGCTCTCGGCCTGCGTGCAGGCGATGGCCAAGCCGCTGTCGGGCGAAGTGGAAGTGCAGCTCTACAAGGGTCGCGCGACGGCCACGCGTCGCAAGAGCCCAAACTCCCTCTACTCCGAGGCGTTTGCCACGTTCGGGCGCGACGAGGTCTACAACCAGGCGCACGCCGAGGGCTTCATCCGGCTGGCGAGCCTTCCCAGCCGCATCCGAGCGCTCAAGAAGTCTGGCGGGGCGCGCTGACGGCCATGTGCGCCACCAGCGCCACGATGTGGGGAGGTCGATTCGAGGGCGCGCCGGACCCGCTGTTCCGCGCGTTCAACGATTCGTTGCCGTTTGACTGGACGCTTGTCACGCAGGACATCGCCGGATCCATCGCATGGGCCGGCGCCCTGCGCGACGCGGGCGTGCTCACACGCGAGGAAGCGACGAGGCTGATCGGCGCGCTCGGATCGTTGGCGATCGAAGCCGCCGAGATGCCGGAGCCGCCGCTCGCGTCGGGCGCCGAGGATGTGCACTCGTGGGTGGAAATGAAGCTTATCGAGCGCGTGGGCCCGCTCGGAAAGAAGCTGCACACCGGTCGATCACGCAACGATCAGGTCGCGACCGACCTCCGCCTCTGGGCGCGCTCCGAATGCTCGCGCCGGATCGCGGAGATTCACGCGGCTCAAAGGGCGCTGCTCGCCCTCGCGCGCCGCCACGAGTCCGTGGCCCTGCCCGGATATACCCACCTGCAACGCGGACAGCCGGTGTCCGTCGCGCATTGGGCGCTCGCCTACGTCGAAATGCTTGAGCGTGACGCGTCACGACTCATTGACGCGCGCCGCCGCCTGAACGTCTGCCCCCTCGGCTCCGGCGCGCTCGCCGGAACCGCGTACCCGATCGATCGCGCGGCCCTGGCCGACGCCCTCGGGTTCGACCGCCCCACCCCAAACTCGCTCGATGCGGTGAGCGACCGCGATTTCGTCGCCGAATCACTCAGCGCGCTCGCGATCTTGGCGGTGCACCTTTCGCGCTTCGCGGAGGATGTGATCCTCTACGCCACGTCCGAATTCGGGCTGGTGCGTCTCAGCGACGCCGTGTCGTCCGGCTCCTCCCTGATGCCGCAGAAGAAGAACCCGGACGCGCTGGAGCTGATCCGCGCGAAGTCGGGCCGGATCACCGGCGCGCTCGTCGGACTGCTCATGGTGCTCAAGGGGCTGCCGCTCGCCTACAACAAGGACCAGCAGGAGGACAAGGAAGGCGTCATCGACGCGATGCGTTCCGCGTCGATGTCCCTGCGAATGCTCGCTTTGGTGGCCGAGGGCATGTCCTTCGACAGCGAAGCGTGCGCCAAAGCGGCAGCGGGGGGCTATTCCAACGCCACCGAACTCGCGGATTACCTCGTCCGCAAGGGGATGCCGTTCCGAGACGCCCACGACGCCGCGGGGCGCGTGGTGCGCATGGCGATCCAGCAGGGTGCGCCCATCGAAGGGCTCTCGCTCGACGAGCTGCGATCCGTCGCGCCCGCCATCGAGCGAGATGTGATTGACTGCCTGTCGACCGAGGCAACGCTCGCTCGACGCGACGTGGTCGGCGGGCCGGCCCCAGGCCGCGTGCGCAAGGCCCTGGCGGAAGCCGAGTCCCGGCTCGCGCCCGCGCTCGCCGAGGCGCACGCCATCACCACCCGAAAGGCCCGCGCCTGGGACGCCGAGAGCATCGCGGCCGTCGTGAACGCATGGACGGACAGCGGGCAGACCATCGCGCGCGATGAGGCCGACGTGGCGCGCTCCATGCGACAGTTCACGGTCGCGGTGCGGGGCGGCGCCACCGGTGAGGAGCGCGTCGTTGGATGCGGCTCGCTCGTGGTCGGAGCCGATCACGTCGCGGAGATCAGGTCCTTGGCGGTCGATCCCGAGTTCACCGGCCGGGGCGCCGGAAGCGCCCTCGCGCGACGCCTGTGCGAAGACGGTCGAAAGCTCGGGCTGGATCGCGTCTTCGTGCTGACGTGCGAGCCGGCGTTCTTCGCGCGCCTCGGCTTTGCGCCGGTCGAAGCGGCAACGCTCGGCGAAATGGCCGCGGGCGCCTGGGCGCGACGCGATCGGTCCGCAGCAAAGTGGTCGTTCATGGCATGGGAGTGCGACTGGTGAGTCCGACGTTGCAGGCAACGACCGGCTCGGCCACGTGTCCTCGTGGCTTCGTGGCCACGGGAACGTGGTGCGGCATCAAGGAAGGGAAGAAGCCCGATCTCTCATGGATCGCGTGCCCGCAAGGCGCCTCCGCCGCCGGCGTGTTCACCACCAATCTCCTCCGCGCCGCGCCGGTCACCCTCACGGCGGAAGCGCTCAAACGGTCCGGAGGCCGCGCGCGCGTCGTCCTGACCAATTCCGGCTGCGCGAACGCGGCCACCGGCGAGGACGGCATGGCGCGAGCGCGCCAGTCAGCGAGCGCCGCGGCCCGCGCCGCGGGCTGCAGCCCCGACGAGGTGCTCGTCATGTCCACCGGACTCATCGGATCGACGCTGCCCTCGGAAAAGATCGAGGCCGCGATTCCAACGATCGCTCGCGCCGCGCACGATGGCGGCCTCATGGACGCCGCGCGCGGCATCCTCACCACCGACGCATCCACCAAAACGGCGGAGATCCGCGTCGAGCACGAAGGGCGCACGCTGCACGTCGCCGGCATCGCCAAGGGCTCGGGCATGATCCACCCGAACATGGCGACTATGCTCGCCGTGATCCTGACCGACGCTCGCGCGGATGCGCCGCGCCTCAACCAAATCCTGCGAGCCGCGTGCGATCGTTCGTTTCATCGCATCACCGTGGATGGCGACACCTCAACGAACGACACCGTGCTGCTGCTGGCTTCGGGCGAGTCCGGCGAGTTCCCCGCCGGATCGGTGGACCAGGCAGTCACCGCCGTGGCCCGCGCGCTGGCCATTCAAGTGGTCGCCGACGGCGAAGGCGCTCGCAAGCTCATTCACGTGCGCGCGACCCGCGCGCTCGACGCGGGCATGGCGGCGTCCGTCGCGCAGACCGTCGCGTCGAGCCTGCTCGTGCGCACGGCCATCGCGGGAGGCGATCCCAACTGGGGCCGCATCGTGGCCGCCGTGGGCCGCGCCGATGCCCGGATCGACATGGCGCGCCTCCGTGTCGAGGTCGGTCCGGACGACGGATCCCGAAACGTGATGTACGAGCATGCAGCCCCGGTGGACGGAGTCCGTCCGCTCCTGGCCCGTGTTTTCGCCGGACGCCGGATCGAGATCTGCGCGGATCTGGGCCTCGGAAAGGCGGAGGACGAGTTCTTCACCTGCGACCTCACCGAGGGTTATATTCAGATAAACTCGTCGTATTCCACTTGAGGCCCGCGGGGCGTGTCCCGCCCTGTTTTCAGACGAATTGCGATTCAGTCTCAACGACCGTAGGATCACGCCCAGTGAGCACGCTCGCACCAATCATCTCGCTGGCCCCGGTCGCTCAGACCCCGGCCAATTCGCCTTCTGAGGCGACTCATTTGCGGGGCCGATCTCTCGCGCAGCTGCGGGTGGGCGAGCGGGCCGTCGTGTGCGAAGCCCGGGTCACCGCCGATGGCGCTGCGACCCTGCGAGCCATGGGCCTCCGCCCCAGCGCAAGCGTTCGAGTGTGCCGCACGGGCGAGCCCTGCATTGTCGAAATCGGCAGCGCGTGCGGCATGTCCTGCCGCATCGGGCTTGCACGCTCGCTGGCGGAGAATGTGCTCGTCTCCGCCCCGGGCGGCGGCGAGGCCTGAGTCCATGCACGCGGCTCCGGTCACCCTCGGCACACTCCGAGTGGCGCTGTTGGGCAACCCCAACACCGGCAAAACGACACTCTTCAATCAACTCACCGGCCTCAACCATAAGACCAGTAACTTCCCCGGCACCACTCAGGAAGCCCGCGTCGGTCGGCTCCGCGTGCGCGACTCCGGACGCTGGGCTGACCTCATCGACCTTCCCGGCGTCTACTCCATCGATCTTGATCAGTTCGAAGCCGCGCTCTGCCGCAGAGCGCTCGACGGGTCCGCCGCTCCCGAAGGCGACGAACGCCGCCCCCCCGATGTCGCCATCGTCGTGGCCGATGCGACCAATCTCGCGCGCAACCTGACGCTCGCCGGCGAGGTGCTGCGCCGAGGGGTTCCCACGGTGCTGGCGGTCAACATGATCGATCTCGCCGATCGCCGCGGCGTGCACATCGACGCCGACGCCCTCGCCCGCCGACTCTCCTGCGACGTGGCGCTCGTCTGCGCTCGAACAGGCTCGGGGCTCTCTTCACTGCTCGAGCACGTCGAGCGCGCAAAACCCCCGGCCGAGCGCCCTCCCCAGGGCGAGGCCGCGCTCGCGGCGTGGGCCGAAGACGTCGCTCGAGAATGCGTGCGTGTCCGCTCGCTCGAAGCGGCTCGAAGAGAGGACGCATGGACCGATCGCGTCGACCGCGTCCTTACCCACCCGGCGCTCGGGCTCATGGCATTTGCGATCACCATGACCGCCCTCTTCTACGGCGTGTTCAGGCTCGCGGCCTGGCCGATGGACTGGATCGATGTCGGATTCGCGAGCCTCGCCTCGCTCGCCGAACGCGCCATGCCGCCCGGCGTTCTGGCCGAACTTATCTCCGGCGGCGTCATCCCCGGAGTCGGCGCCACGGCAGTGTTTCTGCCCCAGATCTGCCTGCTCTTCTTCCTGATCTCCATCCTTGAAGGAACCGGCTACCTCGCCCGCGCGGCATTCGTCACCGATCGATGGCTCCGCCCCTTCGGGCTCTCTGGTCATGCTTTCGTTCCGCTGCTGAGTTCTCACGCCTGCGCGCTGCCGGGAATCATGTCGTGCCGAGGCATCCCCGATCGACGCGAGCGACTCGCCGCCATCCTCGTTGCCCCCTTCATGAGTTGCTCGGCCCGCATCCCCGTCTACGTGCTCCTCTGCACGCTGTTGTTCCGCGACAGCCCAGCTAAGCAGGCGCTCGCCTTCGCCTCGTGCTACGTCCTCGGCGCCGCGGCCGGCGTCCTCAGCGCATTCGTCGCCCGTCGAACCGTGGCGCGAGGGCAAGCTACGCCGATGGCGCTCGAACTTCCCTCGTACAAGACCCCCAGCGTCCGCACCGCTTTCGTCACCATGTACGACCGCGGTCTCGTGTTTCTCAAGAAGGCCGGCACGAACATCCTGGCCATCTCCGTGCTGCTCTGGTGGCTTAGCGCATACCCGAGCGTCAGTCCGCCTCCCGACGCGATGCGCCTGCGAGAGCAAGCCGCCGCAATGGCCTCAAGCGAAGGCGAGGAGTTCCAATCGCTCCTCAACGAGGCCGACCGCCTCCAGCACCAGCACGCCGCGCGCCGATCGTTCATCGGTCGCCTTGGCGCCATCGCCGAACCGGTGCTCGCGCCGCTGGGGTATGACCGGCAACTCTCCATCGGCATCCTCGCCTCGTTCGCGGCGCGGGAAGTGTTCGTCTCCACCATGGCCGTGGTGACGCAAGGCGCCGAGCCGGAGAATGAAGCCGGCCTCGTCGAAGGCATCGGCAACGCGCGTCGTGACGACGGCCGCCCCATCTTCACGCAGCGCACCTGCTGGTCGCTCCTCATCTACTACGTGCTTGCCATGCAGTGTCTCCCGACACTCGTCGTGACCGCCAAGGAATCCGGAGGCTGGCGCTGGGCGATGCTCCAGCTCGCATGGATGTCCGGTCTGGCCTATCTCGCCGCCCTGATTGCCTACCAGGGGCTCGGCCTCGCGGGGATGCCCTGACATGGCGGCCGCCATCCCTTGGAACGACTGGCAGTTCTGGGTCGCAACGCTCGCGGCGCTCGGGGCGGCGCTGTGGATCCTCCGAGGCCTCTGGCCGCGTCGAAAGCGCGCCGGAACTCGCGTCGCGCTGACCATCAAGCGCACCGACCACGAACGCGAATAGCCTCAGCGGGTGAGCGCCATCAGCCGCGCAATGCGTTTCTCCACGGGCGGATGCGTGGAGAACACGCTGTCAAGGGCCCCGTGCGTGCGGATCGCCCGACGGAGCGGGCTGACGATGTACAGGTGCGCGATGGCGCGGTTGGCCTTGTCCGGATCGATGGGCGTTGAAGCGTCCGCGAGCTTGCGCAACGCGGAAGCGAGCCCCTCCGGGTATCGGGTCAGCTCCACGGCGCCCGCGTCCGCGAGATACTCCCGCTCGCGCGAGATCGCGAACTGAATAAACGCGGTCAGGACCGGCGCGACGATCGCGAACACGATCGCCAGCGCCAGCGCCACGAGAATCAGCGGCCCCGCGCCCTTGCTCTTGCCCGACCCTCGGAATCGCGCGTGCCGCAGCGAACGCAGGAACACGTCGCACAGAAACACGATCAGGCCCACCAGCGTGGCCATCAGCATCATGAACCGCACGTCATAGTGGCGAACATGCGCCAGCTCGTGCGCGATCACGCCCGAAAGCTCATCACGATCGAGCTGCTCACGAAGCGTGGTGGTGATCGCAACGGCGGCGTTCTTCGGATCGCGCCCTGTCGCAAACGCGTTCATGGCCCTCGACGGGATCAGATACACCGCCGGCATCGGCAGCCCCGCCGCCAGCCGAAGCTCATCCACCACGTTCAAGAGCTGCGGGTCGTCCTGCTTCTCGATGCGCACGGCCCCGGCCATGCCGAGAATCGCCCTCGCGCCCCCGAACCACGACCACGCGCACGCGAGCGTGCCCAGCAGCAGCGCCACCCCGCCCCCGAGCAGCGCCGAGGGAGCCAGGTCGCGCACCGCGAAAGCCGCTCCGCCCGATGACTCGACGGAAGCGACCGCGGGGCCGACAGCGGCCGCGATCAGCCCTCCCAGCGTCACGAGAATCGCCACCAACAACACCATCAGCAGCGCACTGCGGCGCTTGTTGGAGGCGATCAGGTCGCGGTACGTGACGGTGGGGGGGTACGCGCGGAGCGCCTCCCGCTCCGCGTGCACCGCGCTCGCCATGGATGGGGCCGCGCTCACGAGCGGGAGAACGAGACCTTGGGCGCCGCCCGTTCACCGGCAGACTCAAGCTCGAAATACTCCCGGGCCTCGAACCCGAACATCCCGGCGACCAGGTTCGACGGAAACTGCTGGCGTGCGCCGTCGTACTGCGCAACGCAGTCGTTGTAATGCTGGCGCGAGAACCCGATCTTGTTCTCCGTGGAGGACAATTCCTCCTGCAGCCCCGCGAAGTTCTGATTCGCCTTCAGGTCCGGATAGGCCTCCGACAGCGCGAAGAGCCGCCCGAGCGCCTGCGTCAGCATGTTCTCAGCCTCAGCCTGCTGCTTGACGCCAGACGCGTCCACAGCGCGATTCCGGGCCGCGATCACGCCCTCCAGCGTCTCCCGCTCGTGACCGGCGTAGCCCTTCACCGTCTCCACGAGGTTCGGAATGAGGTCGTACCGACGCTTCAGCTGAACGTCGACCTGGGCCCAGCCGTTGTCGCAATGGATGCGAAAACGCACCAGCCGGTTGTAGATGCCGATCACGAACACCGCGAGCACGAGCACAACGCCGGCGAAAACGAATATGGACATCCGCAAGCCTCCTTCCTGGCGGGCTCCGGCATCGCGCCCCGGCGCCCCGCGTCCCGCGGACGGTCCGCGAGCCGCATTTGTTCGGGATCACCCTAGCAGGGTTCCGCACGCTGGAGAGGAGCCGCTTGACAACCGAAGATGGGCAGGGAGAATCCCCGCCACATGAGCACGAGCCGCCAGCACGACCCCGCCCGGACCGCCATGGTCGGCGGGATCGCTGCGCCGGCCGCGGCTCAGGTCAAAAAAGCAGGCAAAGAACTGAAAGGCGCCTCGACGCCGGTCGGTCTTGTCTGCCCGTAGCCCCCTGACCAAGCACCAGGGAACGAGCATTCAGGAACCCGCCGGCACTCGACCGGCGGGTTGTGGTTTTTGGATCTCTCAGAGACTCATTCAAGGAGCCGGCCTCATGGAACAGACCGCAAGCCAATCCGTCCTCTGCGTGGAGTGCGCGGGCGAACTCGAGATCAAGCCGCGCACGCTCGCCGGCGAAGTCATCCCGTGCCCCGAGTGCGGCGCCGAGCTCGAAGTCGTCTCGCTGGTCCCCCTCCGCATCGAACTCGCGCCCCCCGTCAAGGAAGACTGGGGCGAGTAATCCACGCGCATCCGATCACGCACCACCTCCAACGGAGAATCCCCATTGCGCGTGGCCATGCTGTACTCACGAATCCGTGTCGAGGAAAAGCTCCTCGCTGATGAACTCGCCGCCCGCAACGTCAACCTCGAAATGGTCGACGTCCGCGAGCTCCGGTTCGATCCCCATCACCCGGGCCGCTGGGCCGACGCCGATGTCGTCGTCGAACGGTGCATCTCGCACTCCCAGGCCGACGCCGCGATCCGCGTGCTCGAATCCTGGGGCCTGCCCTGCGTCAACCCGCTGCGCGTGGCCGACGTCTGCGGGAGCAAGCTCAACACCTCCCTCGAACTTGTCCGCCACCATGTGCCCACCCCGCGCATGCGCGTGGCCGTCACGCCCGAAGCCGCGCTCGAAGCCATCGAAGAAATGGGCTACCCCGTCGTGCTCAAGCCCGCCGTCGGCTCTTGGGGCAGACTCCTGGCCAAGGTGAACGACCGCGACGCCGCGGAGGCGCTCCTCGAGCACAAGGCCACGCTCGGCTCATACCACCATTCCGTCTTCTATATCCAGGAATACATCGAGAAGGCCGGCCGGGACATCCGCACCTTCGTCGTCGGCGACGAAACCATCTGCGCCATCGAACGCCGCAGCGAGCACTGGATCACCAACACCGCGCGCGGCGGCAAGACCGGCGCGGTCACGGTGTCCGACGACCTCGACCGCATCTCCCGCGCCGCCGCCGCCGCCGTCGGCGGGGGCGTCGTCGCCATCGACCTGCTCGAAGACCCCACGCGCGGGCTGCTCGTCAACGAAGTCAACTACACCATGGAATACAAGAACTCCATCGACCCCACCGGCGTCAACATCCCGGGCAAGATCGCCGACTACGTCCTCAGCGTCGGCCGGCGAGGCCGGGCGCCCGTGAGCACGCTCGTGGAGCCCAGGCCAGTGGCGGGAGCCCGCGCGTGACCGCCACCGTCTCCATCGTCGGCGCATCCGGTTACGGCGGCGGCGAAGCGCTCCGCCTGCTCCTCCAGCATCCCCATCTGCGCGTCGCGCAGATCACCAGCCGCGCCAACGCCGGCAAATTCGCCCACGCCGTGCATCCCAATCTCCGCGGCCAGACCCGTCTGCAGTTCACCACACCGGATCAGATCGAAAGGTGCGACGCGCTCCTGCTCGCCCAGCCCCACACCGTCGGCGCCAAGGAGATCGAGCGATGGGCCGGACTCGCCGACCGCATCGTCGACCTCTCCGCCGACTTCCGCCTCAAGGACCCCGACGCCTACGCCCGCTGGTACGGCGAACCGCACCCTTCCCCGGGCTGGCTCGACCGATTCGTCTACGGCCTGCCGGAAACCAGGCGCGAATCGCTCCGCAAGGCCCGCTATGCCTCCGGCGTCGGCTGCAACGCCACCGCCGCCAATCTCGCCATCCTCCCACTCGCCCGCGCAGGGCTCATCGAGCGCGTCGTCTTCGATCTCAAGGTCGGCTCCTCTGAAGGCGGCGCAGAGCACGGCCCCGGCTCACACCACCCCGAACGCTCCGGCGCCATGCGCACCTTCGCCCCCACGACCCATCGTCACCTCGCCGAGGTCGCGCAGGAATGCGGCGATTTCGACGCCCACTTCACCGCAACAGCGGTCGAAGCCGTGCGAGGCGTCCTCTGCACCGCGCACGTCTTCACTCGCGAGCCCGTCGACGACAAGCGAATGTGGTCGCTCTACCGCGCTGCCTACGGCAACGAGCCCTTCGTCCGCATCGTGCGCGAGAAGACAGGCCTGCACCGACTGCCCGACCCCAAGATCCTCGCCGGCTCGAACTTCTGCGACGTCGGCTGGGAAGTGGAGGACGGCGGCCGACGAGTCGTGGCGCTCAGCGCCATCGACAACCTCGTGAAAGGCGCCGCCGGAAGCGCGATCCAGTGCCTCAACCTCATGCTCGGCTTCGAGGAGAATGCCGGGCTCGCCTTCCCGGGACTGCACCCCATCTGATTCCCCGGAGCAACATGCGCGAAACGCTTGTCATCAAAGCCGGCGGCGGCGAAGGCATCAACCTCGACGCCATCTGCGCCGACGTCGCCGAACTCATCAAGGAGGGCGCGTGGCGCGTCGTGCTCGTGCACGGCGGCTCGGCCCGTCTCAACGAAGTCTCCGCAGCGCTCGGTCACCCGCCCAACTTCCTCACCTCCCCCTCCGGTCACGTCTCAAGACGCACCGACCGCAAGACCCTCGAACTCTTCGAGATGGTCTATTGCGGAAGCGTCAACAAGGGCGTCGTCGAGCGGCTCCAACGCCTCGGCATCAACGCCGCAGGCCTGAGCGGGCTCGACGCGCGACTCTGGCAGGGCACGCGAAAAGCCGCCATCCGCGCCGTCATCGAGGGCCGAACCGTCGTCGTCCGCGATGACTACACCGGCACGGTCGATCGCGTCAACGTCGAACTGCTCGACCATCTCCTGGCCACCGGCATCACCCCCGTGCTCACGCCCCCGGCAGTGTCCATGGAAGGCGAAGCCATCAATGTCGATGCAGACCGCGCCGCCGCCATGACCGCCGCCGCGCTCCGCGCATCCACCATCCTCTACCTCACCAGCGCCCCGGGACTGCTCCGAAACTTCCCCGACGAATCCACGCTCATCCCCCGGATCCCCCGCGCGGACATCCCCAGGGCAGCCGAATCCGCGCAGGGCCGCATGAAGAAGAAGGTCCTGGGCGCCGAGGAGGCCATGAACGCCGGCGTGCGCCGCATCATCTTCGCCGACGGTCGAATCGCCACCCCCATCCGCAACGCCCTGGCAGGACAAGGCACGGTGTTCGAATGAGCGTCCGCGCACCATCGTCGCCCGTCCATGTCCGAGCGCTCTCCGACGACGGCAGCGTGCGGCTCTTGCAGGACATGATCTCGGTTCCCAGCGTGTCCCGACACGAACGCGCCGCAGTCGAGTTTCTCGTGGCGCAGATGGCTTCGCTCGGCATGCGCGCGTCCATCGACGAAGCCGGCAACGCCGTAGGCATTCTCGGCGAAGGCGACGGAACCCGCGACATCGTGCTGCTCGGCCACATCGACACCGTGCCCGGAGACATCCCCGTCCGCGTCGAGCGAGGAGAATTGTGGGGACGCGGCGCCGTGGACGCCAAGGGCCCGCTCGCCGCGTTCGTCACCGCGGCCTCGCGCATCACCCCTCCCCCAGGCGCACGACTCATTGCCATCGGCGCCGTGGAAGAGGAAGTCGCCACATCCAAGGGCGCCCGATTCGCCGCGACCCAGTTCCGCCCTCGCGCCTGCGTCATCGGCGAACCGTCCGCGTGGGATTGCGTCACCATCGGCTACAAGGGACGCCTCCTCGCCGACGTGCGCGTCGAAGTCCCCTGCGCGCACCCCGCCGGTCCGATGCCCACGGCAGGCGAGATGGCCGCCGACATCTGGATCGCGGCCAAGACGTTTGCCGACGAATTCAACCGCGATCGCAACGGCGTCTTCACCCAACTCCAGGCCGCGCTCCGCGAAATCCGAACGTCCTCCGACGGACTCATCGAAACCGCCCACATGACCATCGGCTTCCGACTCCCGCCCGGGCTCGAGGCCGGCGCCGTCGAAAGCGTCATCCTCGCCCGCGCCGCGTCGCTCGACGCCGACGTCTCCTTCCGAGGTCGCGAACACGCGCACGTCGAGCCACGAACCAGCCCCGCGGCCCGCGCGTTCGTCAACGCCATCCGCGCCGCCGGCGCCTCGCCATCCCTCAAGGTCAAGACCGGCACCGCCGACATGAACGTCGTCGCGCCCGTGTGGCAATGCCCCATCGTGGCGTACGGTCCCGGCGACAGCGCGCTCGATCACACCCCCGTCGAGCGCCTCTCGCTCGACGAATACCTCCGCTCCGTCTCCGTCCTCGAGCACGCCATCCGACACCTCTTCGACCAACTCCCCGACGCGCCTCTCCCCGCGCCCGCCGCCGGAATATCATCCGGCCCCCCATGAGCGCGCACAAAGCAACGAACGCCGACCCCGGCGCCGGAATCGCCTGGGCCGTCGCCGCCTATCTCGCATGGGCGCTCGCTCCGATCTACTTCAAAGCCGTCGCCCACGTCGCCGCCGTCGAAGTCCTCGCGCACCGTGTCATCTGGGGCGCACTGCTCTTGGGCGGCCTGCTCGCACTCAAACGACGCACCCGCGAGCCGTGGCGCGCCATCCGCGATCCCAAGGCCCGCCGAGTCCTCGCCGTCTCCACCTGCCTCATCGCTTTCAACTGGCTGCTGTTCATCTACGCGGTCGCGAGCAGCCGCATGCTCGAGGCCTCACTCGGCTACTACCTCAACCCCCTCGTCAACGTCGCGCTCGCCGTGGTGCTCCTGAAAGAGCGCCTGAACCGCGCACAAATCATCGGACTCGCCCTCGCCTCGCTCGGCGTCGCGTGGTTCGTCATCGGCTTCGGCTCCCTCCCCTGGCTCTCGCTCGGTCTCGCCATCTCCTTCGGGTTCTACGGCCTGCTCCGCAAACGCGCGCCCGTCGACGCCCTCACCGGCCTCGCCGTCGAAACCTGGCAACTCCTCCCGCTCGCCATCGCCTACGCCGTGTGGGCCGCGATCTCCGGCGCCGGCCGCTTCCCCGGATCGCCCGCCGACAACATCCTCCTTCCGCTCGCCGGAGTCGTCACCATCGTCCCGCTCTGGTGGTTCACGGAAGGGGCGCGACGCATCCGCTTCACCACACTCGGCTTCCTCCAGTACATCGCACCCTCCGGCCAGTTCCTGCTCGCGGTGCTCGTCTACGGCGAAACGCTCACCCTGAGCCGCGCCATCACCTTCGCCTTCATCTGGGCCGGGCTCGCCGTGTATAGCGTCGATCTCGCCCGCCGCGCCCACAAACGCCGATCCGCCGAACGCGAAGTATCGGAGCGAGTCGCGGCCATCCAAGGCCAGGTCGGGGCGCCGCACGAAGAACCAGAGCCAACGCCGCTCGAGCCACGCCGCTGAGCCTCACCCTTTCCGCAGCGCGCCCAAACGCCTCGCCGCCTCTTCCAGCGTCTCGCGCTTCTTGCAGAACGCGAACCGCACGAGGTGCTTTCCAAGCTCCTTGTGCGAATAGAACGCGCTGGGCGGGATCGCCGCCACGCCCACCTCGCTCGTGAGATGCCGACAAAACGCCACGTCGTCCTCGAACCCGAGCGCCGAGTGGTCCGCCATGATGAAATACGTCCCCTCCGTCGGGAACACGCGCAGCCCCGCGCGCTCCAGCACGCCCGCGAGAAAGTCCCGCGATCCACGATACTCCTCAACGAGCCCGCGAACATACTCCTCCCCGTTCGTCAACGCCTCCACAGCCGCGTGCTGCAGCGGCGTCGCCACCGCAAACGTCAGAAACTGATGCGCGGCACGAACGCCCGCACTCAACCCCGCCGGCGCGATCGCCCACCCGATCTTCCACCCCGTCAGGCTGAACGTTTTCCCCAGGCTCGACAGCGTCACCGTCCGCTCCGCCATCCCCGGCAGCGTCGCCAGCGAGACGTGCGGCCGGTCAGTCTCAAACACCAGCCGCTCGTACACCTCATCCGTGATCGCAATCACGTCGCGCTCCACGCACAACCGGGCGATCGTCTCCAACTCCGCGCGCGTGAACACCTTCCCCGTCGGGTTGTGCGGCGTGTTCACAAGGATCGCCCGGGTTTTCCCCGAAAACGCCGCACGAAGCTCCGATTCGTCGAACGTAAACCCGGCCCCGGGCGCCGCGCCGGCGCGCAGCGGCACAAATCGAATCTCGGCCCCGGCCATCGCCGCGCACGCCCGGTACGAGTCGTAGAACGGCTCGAACATCACCACCTCATCCCCGGCGTTCAGCAACCCGAGAAACGCGGCCGCCAATCCCTCCGTGCAGCCCGCCGTCACCGTCACCTCACTCGTCCCTTCGCACGCCAGCCCCGTCCGCGCCGTCCACGCGCCCGCGATCGCCTCGTTCAGCGCGGGAAGCCCCTGCATCCGGGCGTACTGATTCGCCCCCCCTCCACCAGGCCCGGACGTCGTCGCCCGTGCCGCCGCGTCACGCACGAACGCCGGGCCGTCAAAGTCCGGGAAACCCTGCGACAGATTCACCGCCCCGTGCTCCTGCGCCAGGCGCGTCATCTCCGCAAATATCGTCGTCCCGAAAGGCGCAAACCGCGCCGACACCCACGAATCTCGGCCCATCCCGCCGACACTACCGCGCCCGGCCATCCCACGCCCCTCCCCCTCGAATTTGTCCGAAAACCCGGCTTTCCGGTTCCTCCTCACCGACCCCGGTGGTACGTTGAATCCACACGAAAGGGGCGCGGTGCGCGCGCCCCCTCTGGATCCGATCCGACCCCCGCAGGAGATGCCGCGAGATGACGCACCGCTCCAACCGCCACACCCATACACTCGCCCTGATCGCCGGCCTGGCCTTCGCCGCCGCAGCCAACGCACAGTTCGTCGAGATCAACGGCGCCCAGTACCGCGTCGATGTCGCCCGTTCCGCCACCGGCGAGCAGATGCTCTATACCGACGCCACCGGGACCTACACCATCGAACAACTCCGCGCCAAGGTCGCCGCGGAAGAGCCGCAGATCATCACAGCCGCGCTCGCCGATACGGTCGCCCGCCTCGACGGCGACACCGTCATCGAAGTCGTCGTAATGCTCCGCAACCAGCCCGCCAACCCCATCGCGCGCGAAATCCGCGGCGCGCTCAAGCCGCAGAAAGACGCCATCTCCGCGCAGATCCGCGACCTCACCCGCCGCGCGCTCCCCGACGCCACGATGACACCCGAAGAAGAACGCGCCTGGGTCGCCATCCCGGCCGACCCCGCCGATATCGACGCCCGCCGACAGCTCGCCCTCCAGCTCGATGAACTCGAAGCCCAGGCCCGCCGTGACATCTTCCAGCGAGCCGCCGCCGCCGTCGCGCCCGATCACGCGGCCTTCACCGCGTTCGTCCAGGGCCTCGGCGCCGAGGTCGTCATGAAGACCGAGTTCGTCAGCGCGATGGGCGTCCGACTCCTCGCGCGCGACCTCAACGTCCTCGCCGGTCACCCGCTCGTCGCCCAAATCGATCTCAACCATCCCGGCCAACCCGAACTCGACAACCACCAGATCTCCCTCGGCCTCACCACCGGCTTCTGGGCCAACGGCATCACCGGCGGCGTCCACGACATCGGCGTCCTCGACACCGGCGTCCAGCAGAGCCACCCGAACCTCTCCCCGCACCCCTTCCTCTCCAACATGGGCGTGAACGATTCAGGCACCCACGGCACAGGCGTCGCCGGCATCATGGCCTCCACCCATGCCTCCTTCCGAGGCATGGCCTTCGGCTGCGACAAGATCGTCGTCGCCCTCGCTGGCGACATCAATACCTCCATGCCCGGCATGAACTACATCGCCTCGACAGGCGAAGCCGAAGACGTCAACTACTCCTTCGGCAACGGCACCGCATCCACCATCGATTACTCCACCACCGACCAGTTCTTCGACGGCGCCATCTCCAACTTCGGATTCATGGTCTCCAAGTCCACCGGCAACGGAGGGTTCGGCTCCGGCAACCCAACCATCACCTTCCCCGCGCCCGCCTACAACCTCCTCGCCTCCGCCAACATGGACGACTTCAACAACACCAACCGCGCCTCACACCGAATCACCTCCTCCTCCTCCCGAGGCCCCACGGCCGGCGGACGCAAAAAGCCCGACATCACCTCCCCGGGCACCAACTCCACCACCTGCACTCCCTCAGGCGGATTCACCACCACCTTTGGCGGAACTTCCGCAGCCGCGCCACACACCGGCGGCGTCTTCGTCCTCCTCTGGGACATGGGCGCCAATGACACCAAGGCCGGCAAAGCCGTCCTCCTCAACACCACCGACGCCATCAACGACAACGGCACCTCTTCCACCGCCGACGACACCTGGGTCAACGGCTCCTTCTGGAATCGCCGCTACGGCTGGGGCTACATGAACCCCGCGCAGGCCTACATCCACGGGCTCGACTTCTTCATCGACTCCGTGCCGCCCTCCCCCGAAACCGCCGACTTCAAGCTCTACGCAGGCCAGATGTTCACGCACGAAAAGGCCACCCTCGTCTGGGAGCGCCACGTCGCCTACAACGGCGCAACCTTCCCGACTCAGATCGAAGGCCTCTCCAACCTCGACCTCTTCGCTTTCCGCGAGTCCGACAACGTCCCGCTCGCTTCCTCACAGTCCACCATCGACAACGTCGAGCAGCTGAGCCTCCTGTCCGACGAGTTCACCGTCCTCAAGGTCGAAGCCACCGGCGCCTTCGACCCCGACATCACCACCGAAGAGTTCGCCCTCGCAACGCAGGAGAACTTCGTCGCCAAAGCCGGCCCCGCGTTCGGCGGATCATTCGCCTCGCCCGGCACAGTCACCCCGGGCTCAAACTTCACGCTCACGCTGCTGCTCGACAACATCGGCGATCTCCGCGCCCACTTCATCGTCGCCACCCTGAACGGCGCGCAGGTCGTCGGCAATCCCATCCAGAACGTCCCTTCGTTGGCCGCGGGCGCTTCCACCCCGGTCTCCTGGACAGTGCAGGCCCCGCCCGTCGCCGGGCCCCTCGTCGTCAGCGTCGCGATCAACTCCGACTCCTACGGCGAGTCCTTCAGCGCCAGCATCCCCTTCACCATCAACGTCGGCGGCTGCCCCGGCGACACCAACGGCGACCTCGTCGTCAACTTCGCCGACCTCAACACCGTCCTCTCCCAGTTCGGCCAGGTCGGCGCCGGGCTCGCCGGCGATGTCACCGGCGACGGCGTCGTGAACTTCGCCGACCTCAACCTCGTCCTCTCCAACTTCGGCCTGACCTGCTGACCCAGCCTCGTCTACAGTCCACGCCGAAATGAGCGTGGACCCGAGCCACATCCACGCGCTGCTCCCGCAGTGCATGACCTTCGACGCGCGCCGCCTGCGCCGCCGCCTCCGCGCGCTCCAGGACGCCTCCACCCCTTCCCGTCAGACCCGCCGCCGCGCCGCCACGCGCGATTCCCTTGACGCCATCCTTCAGGACGCGCGCTCCTCCGCCGCGCGCCGCGCAGACCGCGCCGAACGTCTCCCAAAGCCCACCTTCCCGCCCGAACTCCCCGTTTCCGCCCGCCACTCTGAGATCGCCCAAGCTATCTCCTCCCACCAGGTCGTCGTCCTCTGCGGCGAAACCGGCTCAGGCAAGACCACCCAGCTCCCCAAGATCTGCCTCTCCCTCGCCCGCGGCGTCCGGGGCCTCATCGGTCACACTCAGCCCCGGCGCATCGCCGCACGATCCGTCGCCGCACGCATCGCCCACGAACTCCACTCCCCGCTCGGCCGAGATGTCGGCTTTGCCATCCGCTTTCAGGACGCCATCCAGCCCTCGGCCTACGTCAAACTCATGACCGACGGCCTCCTACTCGCCGAAACCCAATCCGATCGCCTCCTCGAGAAATACGACACCCTCATCATCGACGAGGCCCACGAGCGCTCCCTCAACATCGACTTCCTACTGGGCTACGTCAAACGCATCCTCCCCCGACGCCCCGACCTAAAGCTCATCATCACCTCCGCCACCATCGACCCCGCCCGCTTCAGCGCGCACTTCTTCAACGCCCCCGTCATCGAAGTCTCCGGCCGCACCTACCCCATCGAAACGCGATACACCCCCGTCAGCGCCGAAGACCCCGACGAGGACGATCCCAATCTGCAGGACGCCATCGTTGCCGCCGTGCGCACCACCCTCCGCGATACCCCCGGCGATGCGCTCGTCTTCCTCTCCGGCGAGCGCGAGATCCGCCAGACTGCCGAGGCCCTCGCCGACGCCCGTCTGAACGCCGACATCCTCCCCCTCTACGCCCGCCTCACCTCCGACGAACAGCAACGCGTGTTCGAGCCACACAAGAAGCGACGCGTCGTCCTCGCCACCAACATCGCCGAAACCTCCGTCACCGTGCCCGGCGTCACCGCCGTCATCGATCCGGGCTTCGCACGCATCTCGCGCTACTCACCCCGCACCAAGGTTCAGGGCCTCCCCGTCGAACGCGTCTCCCAGGCCTCCGCCGATCAGCGCAAGGGCCGCTGCGGCCGCGTCGCGCCCGGCCTCTGCATCCGCCTCTACTCCGAAGAAGACCATCGCGCACAGCCCGCCTTCACCGAACCCGAAATCCTCCGCTCCAATCTCGCCTCCGTCATTCTCCAGATGAAGTCGCTCCACCTGGGCGACGTCGAAGGCTTCCCCTTCATCGATCCCCCCGACGCCCGACTCATCCGCGACGGGCTCGACACCCTCCTCGAGCTCGGCGCCATCGACGAGTCACACCACCTCACCCCGATGGGTCAGGAACTCGCGCGTCTCCCCGTCGATCCCCGCATCGCGCGCATGCTCATCGCCGCCGTGGGCGAACACTGTCTCGCCGAAGTCCTCATCATCGCCTCCGCGCTCGCCGTGCAAGACCCCCGCGTCCGCCCCTCCGACCAGCAGGCCGCCGCCGACACCGCGCACGAGCAGTTCCGCGACGAAACCTCCGACTTCCTCGCCATCCTCAACCTCTGGAAGTTCTGGCAGAGCGAAAAGAAGCAAGGCGCCTCGCGCGCGCGCAAAGCCTGCAAGTCACACTTTCTCTCCTACATCCGCCTCCGGGAATGGGAAGACGTCCAGCGACAGCTCCGCTCCATGATGAACAAGATGGGCTACCACGAACTCCCAAACCCGGCCAAGCCCGACGCCATCCACCGTGCCCTCCTCACCGGCCTCCTCTCCTCCATCGGGAAGAAGACCGACACCCGCGAATACCAGGGCCCGCGCGAGCTCCGCTTCTTCATCTTCCCCGGCTCAGGCCTCTTCGAGTCCCCCGGCAAGTGGGTCATGTGCGCCGAACTCGTCCGCACCTCGCGTCTCTACGCCCGCACGATCGCCCGCATCCAGCCCCAGTGGGTCGAGCTCGTCGCGCCGCACCTCCTCAAACGCTCAACCTCAGAACCCCGCTGGTCCTCCGAACGCGCCGAGGCCATCACCACCGAACGCGCCACGCTCTGGGGCCTCGAGATCATCTCCGCACGCCCCGTCCCGCTCGCCGCCTCCGACCCCAAACTCGCCCGCGAACTCTTCATCCACCACGCGCTCGTCGAGGGCGACCTCCAGCGACCGCCCCGATTCCTCGCGCACAACCTCGCCCTCGCCCTCGAAGTGCAGACGCTCGAGGAAAAGGCACGCCGTCGAGACATCCTCGCCGACACACAGCGCCGCTACGACTACTACGACAAACACATCCCACTCAACGTCTACTCAGCCCAGACCCTCGCCCGATGGCTCGACCGCGCCTCGAAGAACAACCCCAAACTCCTCCTCATGTCCCGCGAGGACCTCCTCGCCGCCGACGCCGCCGACATCACCGAAGACCGCTTCCCCGACGCCCTCCCTCTGGCCGATACCCGCGCGCCCCTCCAATACCGCTTCGAGCCCGCCAATCCCGCCGACGGAATCACCCTCACCGTCCCCGCCCACGCCCTCTCCCAACTCTCCGCCGATCGCGCTGAATGGCTCACGCCAGGCCGCCTCCCCGAGAAAATCGAAGAACTCCTCCGCGCCCTCCCCAAGGAACTCCGCCGCCGTCTCGTCCCGCTCCCCGAGATCGCACAGCGATTCGCGCGCGAACTCCCCTTCGCCCAAGGCCCGCTTCTCCCCGCGCTCGCCGCGCGCGTCTCCGCCGAACTCTCCGAACGCGTCTCCCCCGACGCCTTCCGCGCCGACGCCATCCCCGAACACCTCCGCATGCGCTTCCGCGTCGTCGACGAAGCCGACAAGCCGCTCGCCGAAGGACGCGACCTCGTCTCCATCCGCCGCTCCCTCGGCGTCAAGCCCGACCAGGGCTTCGAATCCGCCGACGATCCACGCTTCTCCCGCGATCGCATCACCTCCTGGGACTTCGGCGACCTCCCCGAAGAAGTCCTCATCCGCATCGCCGCCGAGCACGCGCACGCCTACCCCGCCATCCTCGACCGGGGCCAATCCGTCTCCCTCCGCCTCCTCCCGTCCCGAGCCGCCGCTCACGCCGCGACACACCTCGGCCTGCGCCGCCTCTTCACCCTCGTCGCGCGCGAAGACCTCCGCCGAATGCTCACCCGCATTCCCAACCGCGACCGGCTCCGCCTCCTCGCCTCCACCATCTCCAAACCCGCCGACCTCGAAGCCGCCATCCTCGAACGCATCGCCGAACGCGCCTACCTCCCCGACGCCCCACCCATCCGGACGCGCGAATCGTTCCTCGCGCGCCTCGAATCCGGCTGGTCTCGTCTCGGCCCCGCCACCGACGAAGTCGCCCGCGCCCTCCACGCCGCGCTCGAATCCCGTCAACGCGCCGCCGCGCTGCTCTCCTCCCTCAACGCCCCCGCGCTCGCGCAGCTCCGCGCCGAAGCCCAATGGGCCCTCAACACGCTCATGCCCCCCGACGCGCTCCGCACGCTCCCCTGGACCGCCATCCTCCACGTCCCGCGCTACGGCGCCGCCATCGAGTCCCGCATCCGCAAAGCCACCGCCGGCGGACTCCCGCGCGACGCCCAACACGCCTCGGAATGGGCCGAGTGGTGGCGCAAATACGTCACGCTCCGCCGCGACGCCGACGACGCCGGACGCGCCTCCCCCGCCCTCGACCGGCTCCGATGGCTCCTCGAGGAATACCGCGTCGCGCTCTTCGCGCAGGAACTCGGAACCGCCGAGCCCGTCTCCCCCAAACGACTCCAGCGCGCCCTCGATGACGCGGCCTCACCGGCCTCTTAACGATCCGGCACGTCGTCCACCGGCTTCCCGACATCGATCTTGAACAGCTTGGCCGCGTTCTGCCACATGATCATCTCGCGCGCCTTGTCCGTCAGCTCAAGACCATTCATGAACGACCGGTACGACTCCATGCTCGAGATCGGCCAGTCCGTCCCGTACAGCAGATATCGCGGCTCGCCCGCGTACATGATCATCTCGCGCACCTGCCCCAGCATGAACTTCTCAAACCGATCCTCAAAGTCCCCCAGCACCAGCCCCGAAATGTCCGCCCACACGTTCTTGTTCTTGTAGACCACTTCCATGCAGTCGCGGATCCACGGGTTCCCGATGTGGCAGATCACGATCTTCATCTCCGGGTGATCCACTGCCACGTCGTCGATGTGCAGCGGGTGCGAAAAACGCACCTTCCCCTTCGGCGAGTACGTGTCCCCCGTGTGGAACATCACCGGAACGTCGTACTCCTTGGCGAGGTCGTAGATCACCGTGCACCGCGGGTCATACGGATAGAACGGCTCGTACCCCGGGTACAGCTTCAGCCCCTTCACCAGCCCGTCCTTCAGAAAATCACTGATCTCCCGAAGGTCCTTCTCCTTGTAGTTCAGGTACGAGATCCCCGCCACCACCGACAGATTCGGGTAGTTCTTCACGGCCTCGATCACCGACGCCGTCGACGGCCGATGCTCCGTCACCTTGTACGACGTCAGCACCAACGCGTAATCGATGCCATTCTTGGACATCGAGTCCTCGAGTTTGTCCAGGCACTCCGGAATCGACCGCACCCGATCCTCGTGATAATTGTTCAGGTGCGTGTGCACGTCGATGATCATGCGGGCTCCTCCTCGTGCATCATGGCTCGCCACAGAATACCAGCGCGCCGCATCGCGCAATCCTCACCACCCCCGCCGCGCCGCGCTCCACCGGCCTCACTTCTCCAGAGGCAGCCCCTCCGCCGCCGAATACTCCGTCCACCCGCCCTCGTACAGCCGAACGCGCGGATATCCAAGCTCCCGCGTCAACGCCATGTACAGGAGCGTCGCCTCGCGCCCAGTCCCGCAATACACCACCACGTCCTTCTCCGGCGTCACCCCCGCCCGCTCGAACAACGAACGCATCTCCTCCGCGCTCCGCAGCCGGCTCGCGTTCGCCTCCGTCGTCAGCGTCCTCCAATGCACATTCACCGCCCCCGGAATGTGACCGTTCCGGCTCCACACGCTCGTCTCCCCCCGATACTGCTCCCCGGGCCGCGCATCCACGAACAGCACATCCTTCGTCTCAAGCCCCTGTTTCACCTGCTCCAGCGTCACGGCCGTCGCGCTCGACACATCCGTCCAACGCATCTCCCCCGCCTTGTACGTCCCGTACGCCTGTTCCACGCCTCCCGCCTCGCGCAACGCCTCCATGCCTCCATCCAACAACGACGTGTTCGTGTGCCCCAGACGCTCCAGCGCGTACATCGCCATCGTCGCGCTCAATATGTCCCCGCCCTCCCCGTACACCACCACGCGCTCATTCCCCGTCACCCCAGCCTGCCCGAACACCTCGGCCATCCGCTCCGCACCACGAAACTGCGCCGGCACTCCCGCGCTTGGCCCACGCAGCGCATGCGCATCCAGATGCACCGCCCCCGGCGCATGCCCCTCGAAATACGCGATGTACGACGGCCGCACATCCAGCACGCGCACGTCCCGCGAACCCCCTTCCTCCATCAACCACGTCGCGTCCACCAGCCACCCCGCCTCCCGCTCCGCCGGCTCGTCCGTCAACCGCCACTCGATTCTTCTCCCCAGCAGCGCGCCGATCTGATCCATCCCCATCGCCATCTCGCGCGCCTCACCCAACGCCTCCTCAATCCCAAGTCCCCCCGCCGACGCCCGATGCGCCGCCCACATCAGGCTCGCACGCGCCCCCACCGTGCAGTGCATCAGCGCCTTCCCATCCGCCCGCGCCAAGGCCTCCTCCACCCGCTTCAGCGCGCTCGGCGAATACGTCCACTGCCCGCCCCCCAATGGAACGTGCACAAACTCCAACCCCAGTTCCTTCGCCAGCGCGCCCTCGTCAAACGGCACGGCCTTCCGATCCGCCATCTCCCGCGCCGTCCGCAAACAGATCACCACCTTCAGCCCATCCGCCGCAAGCGCCCGAAGCGTCTCCTCCGTCGGCTGCCCCGACACGATCACCCCCTCGCCCGTCACCCACGCGCCGCCCGACATCACCTCGACGTTCTTGGCCTCCCGTATCCCCGCCGCGCCGTGCGCAACACCCGCACCCATCCCCGCCATCGCCAACACCGCCGCCGCACACACCATCCGCAAGCTCTTCGCCATGTCACGCGTCTCCAATGCCGCACGAGCGCGCCCACATCCGGGACGCCGGACGGCCGCGCTCTCCCATATACCACCCGGTCACACCACAGTTCCGCGACTCCGGCCTTAACCCATGTGCTTGATGACCGCCGCCCCGAACTCCGAGCACTTCAGCAGCGTCGGGTTCTGACCCTCGCTCCGCATCAACCGCTCGAAGTCGTACGTCACCGTCCGCGCCGCGATCGCCCCCTCCACGCCCTTGATGATCAAATCCGCCGCCTCCGTCCACCCCAGGTGCCGCAGCATCATCTCGCCCGACAGGATCACCGACCCCGGATTCACCTGGTCCTTCCCCGCGTACTTCGGCGCCGTCCCGTGCGTCGCCTCGAAGATCGCGTGCCCCGTGTCGTAGTTGATGTTCCCCCCCGGCGCAATCCCGATGCCCCCCACCTGCGCCGCAAGCGCATCGCTCAGGTAATCCCCGTTCAGGTTCAGCGTCGCGACCACGTCGTACTCCTTCGGCCGCGTCAGGATCTGCTGCAAAAACGCGTCCGCGATCGCGTCCTTGATCACGATGTCCTTCCCCGTCCGCGGATGCTTGAACACGTGCCAGGGCCCGCCGTCCAGCGGCGACGCGCCAAACTCGCGCACCGCCAACGCATACCCCCACGCCGCGAACGCCCCCTCCGTGAACTTCATGATGTTGCCCTTGTGCACGAGCGTCACCGACGTCCGCTCGTTCGCAATGGCATACCGAATCGCCGCCCGCACCAGACGCTCCGTCCCCTCGCGCGACACCGGCTTCACCCCGAACCCCGCCGTCTCCGGAAAACGAACCTTCTTGAACTTCTCCGGGAAGTGCTCCTGCAGCAGCGACTTGAACTTCTCGGCCTCGGGCTTCCCCGCCTCGAACTCGATCCCCGCATAGATGTCCTCCGTGTTCTCACGGAAGATCACCATGCTCACGTCCTGCGGCCGCTTCACCGGGCTCGGCACGCCCGTGAAATACTGCACCGGCCGCAGACACGTGTACAGATCCAGGATCTGCCGCAGCGCCACGTTCAACGACCGAATGCCCCCGCCCACCGGCGTCGTCAGCGGCCCCTTGATCCCCACCAGATGCGTCTTGAACGCGTCCAGCGTCGCCTGCGGCAGCCAGTCACCGCTCGCGTTGAACGACTTCTCCCCGGCCATCACTTCCTTCCAGTGGAGCTTCCGCTTCCCCCCATACGCCTTCTCCACCGCCGCATCAAACACCCGCACCGACGACTTCCAGATGTCAGGCCCCGTCCCGTCCCCCTCGATGAACGGAATGATCGGGTCGTTCGGAACGCTCAACCCCTTCGGGGTCATCGTGATGGTCGTCGGCATGAAATCGCTCTCCCAGCGTCGTTCGAATGGTGAATCCGCCATGATACCGCACGCCCGCACCCCTCCCCGCAAGCCCCTCCCGCTCACAAACAAACGCCCCGCCGGCTTCCCGACGGGGCGATGGCAAACTCCCGCTCCAGCCTCCCTCTCTCAACCCATCAGCGACGCCGACGGAGCGCCGCCAACCCCGCAAGCCCCAGCAACGCCGCCGCGCCGGGCGTCGGAATCGTCAACAACTCAAACGCCATGTCGTGCGGCCCGTGCTGCGGCATGATCGGCTGCCAGTTCACGTACTGCCACTCCGTGCCCGGCATCAGCAGGTTCCCCATCGTCGCCACGTCGAGGAACGAGTCCGGGCTCGTGTGCCAGCCCCAGAAATGATCCGGCGCAATCGGATCGCCGTTGTTCGTGAACGTCCACGTCCCCGGCACAACCTCGTGCCCGTTCTCCGCCACGATCGACAGCCAGTAGATCTCGTTGGGAATCTGCTGGAACCAGCCCGGCGTGGAGTACGCCGCGTTCGCATGCTCCAGATGCGCAAGCTTCAGGTCCAGCGAATACTCCCACACGCGATGCCCGTCCCAGCCCACCAGCGGCGTCGGCGTGATGTCCACAACCATGTCCGGCGCAAGCCACGTCCCCAGCAACTCGCCCGGCCGGCTGAACGGAGGCCCGCCCGGCGTCCCCGCCGGAATGTCCCGGAAGAACGAGACGACGAACCCCTCTTCCACCACCGCCTCGAACCGCCCCGTCGACGGATTGAATATCGGCTCGTTCGACGGCAGTCCCGTCGCATCCGGGAAGTACGAGCCCCACCAACGAACCGTGTGGATCGGCAGGCCCTGCGATGGGAAATCATCCGCGATCGTCCAGTTCGGCTGCGCCGGAAACGTCGGGTTCTGCATCACCAGACGCCAATCAACGTCCGATGCGATGTTCTCGCCCACCATGTGCTGAGGCATCTGGGCGTACTTCCGAATCGTCCCCGTCGTCGCGCCCCACGACGCGCTCGCCATCAGAAACGCAACCACCGCGCTCCCCGCCGCAACGCGGCGGATCCTGTTCGTGCCAAGTTCCATGAGTTCGCTCCTTCTGCTTCCTCAACAAGAAACGGCCACTCTCGCCGCAACAAAACCGCGGCGAACACTGGCGCGCTCTTCCCTGTCATGCGCATCCCCCCGTCGAACCCCGGCCACAAACCCCCGGCTCCCGCGCCGCACGCGGGGTCTCATGCCCGCACACGCAGCTGCGGCTCCCGCGTTCATGCTACCGCGCGCACGCCCCGCAACCTAACCCTTTTCTCAGATTCAACCGCCGCGCGCCGCACTCCGAACGTGCGAACAGAACAGAAACACCCCGCCGGACCGCCGACGGGGTGCTCATGCGTGTGATGCGCAAACGACGACTACCGCCGACGGCGAATCCCGGCAAGTCCCGCCAGCCCGAACAGCGCCGCCGCCCCCGGCGACGGAATCACGTACTCCAGCTGCGTGATCGTGAACGACGCATTCGTTCCCGTTGTTCCGGCAAATGAGGTCGTGGTGATCGAGCGGAAATTGGTCCCGTAGCCGGGATTCGACGCCAGCACGGCGTCCAGGAACCGCGTCGGCGTAAACGTCCCGCCGTCGTGGCGGATCTCGATCACAAGATCGCCGCCCGAATACGTGAACGGCGTCGTGAATGAAATCAGCGGGCCCCACGGATTCACCGCCGGCGTATTCGCGCCGCCGCTGAAGCCGTCCATCGGCAGCGTCAACCCGCCGCTCCGCGCCAGAACCGTGTCGCCGCCGAGGTTGGCCGCGAACGTCGTGCTCGCGCCCGCCACGCCGAGCGCGGCCGTGCCCACGCGCACCTCGTAGTTGTTCCACGAGATCGGCGCCGCCGGCCACGTCCCCGCCGGATTGAACGACGTGTTCGCGAACAACCGGAAGTACATCCCCGTGATCTGCATCCCGGGCGAAATCGCGCCCAACTGCGACGCCCCGATCAACAGTTGGCCCGCACGCGGTGCGCCAGTGTCACGAATGAACGTGTTCAAGCCCGTCTCGCCGCCAGTCGCGGCGAACGCATTCGGCACAGTCGTTTGCGCCGCCATCGCAGTGGCCGACACCGCGACCAGCGCGACGGCATAACTCGTACGCAACATGCTCTTCACTCCTCGCTCCGCCCGCCGACACGCTCGACGCGCGCCGGCCGACGATGCTCGCAATCGACGATCCGCTCGCAGGGGGAGCCCCGCCTCGTCGATCAGTCCAGTTGTCAGCAGGATTGACGTGTTTCCTGCCGCTCCCGTAGGGCGTCCCCCGTTGGGACGCCGCAGCGCCTAACAATACCGAAACCGGCCCACTCAAACAAGGTTTCGAGCGAGCCATCCGAGACGTATAACGCGCTAAGGCGCCACCAATCAAGGGGTTACATCGT
Source organism: uncultured Phycisphaeraceae bacterium (assembly GCA_964638515.1). Lineage (GTDB taxonomy): Bacteria > Planctomycetota > Phycisphaerae > Phycisphaerales > UBA1924 > CAYPGJ01. The sequence goes on along the minus strand of CAZWZL010000005.1, from coordinate 838 downwards.
CACCAGATTCCGCGTGCCCGCACGCGACCCAACCCCCAATCGTCAAACTCCCACCCTGCCGATAACACCACCCATGCAGCCCATCCCCTTCCTCATCCAGACCAAGTCCATCTCCCGCTACGACCTCCTCTCCGCCATGGCCAACGAGCTCGCCGAAGCGCTCCGCGCCGCCGACCACACCGTCAACCCCGAGAAAGTCGCGCAGCCCTACGCCCTCCTCTGGCTCAACTTCCTCGCCGACGTCAACGACATCCCCTCCGAAGCCCTCACCCCCAACGCCCGCATTGCCCTCCTGCAGTTCTTCGTCGATCACCCCCTCGCCCTCTGGACCCAGCAACTCGACGCCCTCGCGCGCATCCCCTCCTTCCGCATGCTCCTCCCCTGCGCCGACTCCGCGCACCTCCTCCGCCTCCGCTGGCCCACGCTCCGCCACGTCCACTGCCTCCACGCCGTCTCCCCCAAGGCCCTCGCCTCGCACGACTCCATCACCGCGCGCCATTCCACGCGCGCGCCGTCTCCCGATCATCCCACCGACGACATCATCATCCTCGCCTCCATCCTCCCCCAGTCCGAACTCGACGACATGCGCGCACGCATCCCCTTCAAACTCCAGAAGGGCGCCGATGAATCCGTACGTCTCCTCCTCGATCACCCGCACATGACCTTCGAGCAGGCCGCCGACCTCACCCTCGCCACCCAAGGCGTCCTCACCGGCGAATGGAACATCCTCTCCTCACTCTGGCGCTACGTCTCCGCCACCGTCAACCGCCAACGCCGCGTCAGCCTCGCGCTCGCCCTCGACGGGCTCCCCGTCGTCATCCAAGGCTCAGACTCCTGG
>CAZWZL010000004.1:42235-108884 GCA_964638515.1 uncultured Phycisphaeraceae bacterium | reverse complement strand
CGGTTCGTGCTGGGGAAGGCGCTCGAAGCGGGGCTCAAGCCGGTGGTGGTGGTGAACAAGTGCGATCGGCCGGACGGCCGACCTCAAAAGGTGGTGGACGAGGTGTTCGATCTGCTGGTGGAGTTGGGCGCCGAGGAGATGGCGCTGGACTTTCCGGTGGTGTTCGCGTCGGCGCGGGCGGGCTGGGCGACGCGTGATCTGTCGCAGAAGGGGACGGACCTGCGGTCGGTGTTCGAGGCGATCGTGGAGAACGTCCCGACGGCGGGCGGCGATGCGGATGCGCCGTTGCAGATGCTGATCACGACGTTGGATTTTTCGGATTATGTCGGGAAGATCGGGATCGGTCGGGTGTTCCGCGGGAAGATCAAGCCGGGGCCGGTGGCCGTGATCGGGAGAGAGGGCGGCGTGCGGAACGATCGGCTGCAGAAGCTGATGCGGTTCCAGGGATTGGGGAGGGTGGAGACGCAGGAGGTTCGGGCGGGCGATTTGTGCGCGGTGATCGGGCTGGAGGATGTGGACATCGGGGACACCATCGCGGATCTGGCGAACCCGGAGGCGTTGCCGACGGTGCGCGTGGATGAGCCGACGGTGTCGATGCTGTTCCGGATCAATGATTCGCCGTTCGCGGGGCAGGAGGGGACGTACGTCACGAGCCGGCAGATCAAGGAGCGGCTGGACCGGGAGCTGCAGACGAACGTGGCGCTGCGGGTGGAGCCGGGGCGGACGAGCGATGAGTTTGTGGTGTCGGGGCGCGGCTTGCTGCACCTTGGGATTCTGCTCGAGACGATGCGGCGCGAGGGGTATGAGCTGTCGGTGGGCAAGCCGGTGGTGATCCAGAAGGTGATCGACGGGGTGGTGATGGAGCCGATCGAGCAGCTGACGGTGGACTGCCCGAACGAGTGCGTGGGAAGCGTGATGGAGCTGGTGGGGCAGCGCAAGGGTGAGGTGAAGCACATGGATCAGCGGGGGACGTTCACGCACCTGCTGTTTGAGGCTCCGGCGCGGGGGCTGATCGGGCTGCGGTCGCGGCTGCTGAACGCGACGCAGGGTCAGGCGATCATGCACCACACGTTCGAGCGGTATGGGCCGAGCGCGGGCGAGCTGCCGTCGCGCTTGAACGGGGTGCTGATCTCGACGGAGACTGGCCCGGCGACGGCGTTCGCGATCGAGGCGCTGGCGGACCGGGGCGTGATGTTCGTGAGCCCGCAGGAGAAGGTGTACACGGGGATGGTGATCGGGGAGCACAACCGGGACAACGACCTGAACGTGAACATCGTGAAGATGAAGCAGCTGACGAACATGCGCGCGGCGAGCAAGGAGGCGACGGTGACGCTGAAGACGCCTCGGAAGCTGAGCATGGAGCAGGCGCTCGAGTACATCGAGGACGACGAGCTGGTGGAGATCACGCCGGGTTCGGTTCGGATGCGGAAGAGATTGCTGAATGAGACGGACCGGAAGCGCGCGGAGCGATCGGGGAAGGACAAGGCGACGGCGGCGGGGGTGAGGTAAGAGGGGGAGCCGTCAGGTCGAGAAAGGGTTGGAGTCGCCCTTTGCGCACACCACAGGGAATCTGCGCGACTCTGTCTGTGGGTAGCTGGTCGCGTCCCCCTTCCTTGTGCCGCGCGATATTCCTCCTGCGCGCCCGGTGGGGGCGGGGGGAGGGGTTGTCACGGCGCACGCGCACGCCGTTGACATGCGTCGGATCAGAGATACGCGGACATTTCGGGCGGGAGTGACTTGATGCCTCGGCGTTGGGCCTTGGCGATGGCGTAGCGCATGGAGAGGCGGACGCGTCGCTGCACGCCGTCGGTGATGGGGATGTCGTGGGCATGCATGGCGTTGAGCGCCCAGGCCCAGGCGTGGTGCTCTTCGAGGCAGCGGGGCTTGTAGCGATAGAAGCCGATGGCGTGATGACCGACCTCGTGGAGGAAGACTGCGGCGGACATCGGCCCCTTGGGGCGCGGGGCTTCGATGAGGCGCGTGGTGGAGCCGTCGTGATAGTGCACCTGCCATGCGACGCCGGTCATCGAGGTGCGCCACTTGCGGACGCGGATGTTGTGTTCGGCGAGGAGATGGCGCGTGATGGACTCGTAGCGCGCGAGGGCGGCCTGATTTCGGGCGGCGGGCTTGACGCGCGTGGGGGGCTTGCGCGCGGATCGCGGGCGCGGCGCGCGGTCGGGGGAGAGAAGGTCCCAGAGTGTCAAGAGGGCTGACCGCATGCGAGGGTGAGATCGGGGGTGAGTGCTCGGCCTCGGGCGAAATCGGGCCAGGGCATGGGGGGCTTGCCGGGGGGCTGGACGTCGAGGAGCTGGAGTGTGGAGCGTTCGGCGCAGGCCACGAGGCCCTCGGCGGGGTTGAAGAGCGAGCCGGGAGGTGATTGGGAAGTGGTGGCGGGGGATGCCGCGCGGAGGAGTTTGAGGGGGTGGGGGCCCAGGTTTGCGGCTACGCCGGGGCGGGGTGAGAGGGCGTTGACGATGCGACGGCAGAGGTCGGCGGGTTGCGTGGCGGGGTCGATGTGGGCGAGGCCGCGCGAGATCTTGGGGGCGGGCGTGACGAGTTTTTCGTCCTGTGTGCGCGGGTTGAGGGTATCGCGTTCGAAGTTGGCGAGCGTATCGAGGATGAGGGGCGCGCCCTCGGTGGCGAGCGCGTCGTGGAGCTCAGAAGTGGTGATGGTGTGCGGGATGGGACGTGCAGCTTGCGCGAGAATGAGCCCGGCGTCCATTCGGTTGGCGAGGGTGATGACGGAGTTCCCGGTTTGAGCATCACCGGCAAGGATGGCGTGATGGATGGGGGCGGCGCCTCGCCATCGGGGGAGGAGGGAGGCGTGGAGGTTGATGGCGAAGCGATCGTGGAGGAGTTCGGCGGAGAGTTTCTGGCCGAAGGCGATGACGACGAAGGCGTCTGCGTGTGCGTCGCGGAGTTGCAGGAGATCGGGCGGCGCGGAGGCGTCGGCGGTTTTGAGGATGGGGATGGAAGGGTGATGCGCGGCGGCGTGCGCGGCGAGTGGGTTTGGCGCCAGGTGCAGCCCGCGGCCTGCGGGGCGGTCTGGCTGGGTGACGATGAGGGGGATGTGGTGGCGCGCGGCGAGCGCATCGAGTGAGGGGATGGCGAACGCGCCGGAGGCGAAGAGGATGATGTTCATGCGCGCTCTCGCGCGGCTCGTTCGAGGTCTTTGAGGGCGGACCGGGTCTTGAGACGTGTGATCTGCGAGAAGCGGTCGATGATGAGGGTGGCGTCGAGGTGATCGATCTCGTGCTGGATGCAGCGCGCCAGGAGTCCGGTGGCGCGGAGGGTGAATGGCTTGGCGTCGAGGGCGAGCGCGGTGATGGTGACGACGGGCGGGCGTCGGACGTCGCCGTTGATGTGGGGGAGAGAGAGGCAGCCCTCCTCGGCGGGCTCGGGGGGGCCTTCGAGGGCGGTGATGACGGGGTTGATGGCGATGAGGGGGTGGTCGGTGTGGGCGGGGCCTTCGGGGGAGGGCTCATCCTCGGGGTGGAAGGGGACGTGGGCGACAAAGAGGCGCCAGGAGAGGCCGACCTGCGGCGCGGCCAGGCCGATGCCTTCGTGCTGGCGCATGAGTTCGATCATGCGTTGGGCGACGTCGCGGGTATTGGGGGTAATGGCGGGGATATCGTCGGCGCGCGTGCGCAGGGCCGGGTGAGGCCATGAAAGGACGCGGAGTGCTTGCGGGTCGACGTTCAAGACGGGCAGTGTATTCGTGGATGGGTCGGGTGTTGGCGGGGGGAACCGGGGTCTCGTAGCATGCGCACGGGTGAGGGGTGGGGTTGTCGTTTAGCGCGGAGGCATCGGGATTGTCGATTCTGGATCGATTCAAGAAGGGTGGGAAGGGCGAAGGGGAGCCGAGCGCGGAAGGTGGGGCGTCGTTGTACGAGGCGGACGCCGCGAAGGCGGCGAAGTTTTTCGAGCGTGCGAGGACGGTGCACGAGTCGACGAACTACGAGTATGCCACGACGTTGTGGCTGCAGGGATTACGACAGGACCCGACGGACATGGCGGGGCTCGAGGGGTTTTTGCGTTCGGCGCAGGCGTACGCCTCGGACAGCGGGAAGGACAGGCCGTCGAAGGACCAGAGCGCGAACTTCGGCGGGAAGGGCGCGCTGGAGAAGTATCTGGAGTCGCTGCTGGCCTGGGGCGTGAAGCCTGGGGATGCGGGGCGCGGGGTTCGTGTGCTGGAGTACGCGGGAGAGTTGGGATTGCAGGAGGCCGGGAAGTGGGTGGGGGACCGGGTGCTGGCGGTGGCGCTGGGTGAGAAGATCAAGAAGGGCGAGATGGTGAAGCTGATGGGGGTGTTGGAGGGGACGGGGGCGTTTGATCTGGCGGTGCGTGCGGGCGAGGCGGCATTGATGGCGAGCGGTGGGGGGGACGCGGCGCTGGAGGCCGAGGTGAGGAACCTCGCGGCACAGGCCACGATGACGCGGGGCGGGTATGAGCGCTCGGGTGAGGAGGGCGGGTTCCGGGCGAACATCAAGGACGTGGAGGCGCAGCGTCGGCTGGAGGACGAAGAGCGGCTGGTGAAGAGCGAGGCGACGGTGGATCGGTTGCTGGAGTCGGCTCGGGCGGACTATCAGAATCGCCCGACGGATCGGAGCGCGATCGCGAAGTATGCGCGGGCGTTGCAGGATCGGGGTCGTCCGGAGGACGAGAAGACGGCGTTCGAGATGCTGATGAAGGCGTTCGAGGAGACGAAGGAGTTTCGTTTCCGGCAGGGGGCGGGCGAGCTTCGGCTGCGCCACGCGCGGCGGAAAGTGGCGGATCTCAAGGAGCGCGCCAAGGGCGGCGATGCGAAAGCCGGGGAAGAGCATCGATTGGCGCACGAGAAGTTTGTTCGGATGGAGCTCGAGGAGTTGAAGCTTCGGATCGAGCACTACCCGACGGACCTCGGGCTGAAGCTGGAGACGGGGATCCGTCATTTCCTGCTGGGGGAGAACGAAGAGGCGATAGCGCTGTTCCAGGAAGCGCAGAACGACACGCGGAATCGGGGGCGCGCGCTGAACTACCTCGGGCTGGCGTTCGGGCGGGTGGGCTGGCTTGAGGAGGCCGTGTCGACGCTGCGCGAGGCGCTCGAATCAATGGAGAGCACGGATTCGGACGCCGGGATGGAGACGCGATACAACCTGATGACGGCGCTGGAGCGGAAGGCTCGTGAGCAGAAGGAGCTGAAGAGCGCGGAGGACGCGTATCGCATCGCGTCGGGGATCGCGATTCAGCAGATCGGCTTCAAGGACGTGCGCGCGAAGCGGGATGAGCTGAAGGGCCTGGTGGAGAGCTTGAAGGGCGGCGGGTGAGCGGGGTGGAGCGGGTGATCGCGATGATTCCCGCGCGGGAGGGGTCTACGCGGCTTCCGCGGAAGGCGTTGCTCGCGGAGACGGGCAAGGCGCTGATCGTGCACGTGTGCGAGGCGGCGTCGAGTTGCGCGGTGGTGGAGCGGGTGGTGGCGGCGACGGACAGCGAGGAGATCGCGCGTGTGGTGCGTGAGGCGGGGTTTGAGGCGGTGTTGACGGGTGAGCACGAGAACGGGACAAGCCGGATCGATGAGGCCGCGGAGAAGATGGGGATCGACGATGCGCGGCTGATCGTGAACGTGCAGGGGGATGAGCCGGAGATCGAGAGTGAGGTGGTGGAAGGGGCCGTTGGGGCGATGCGTTTTGGGGCGCGTGAGGTGGAGATCGGCACGGCGGCGTGCGCGATCCGGGATGTGGCGGAGTTTGAGAATCCGAATGTGGTGAAGGTGGCGCGGGGGGAGGACGGGAGGGCGTTGTATTTTTCGCGGAGCGCGATCCCGCACGGGGAGGCGGTGGAGCGCCTGCGGCACGTGGGGATCTATGCGTATCGACGGGCGACGCTGCGGAGGTATGCGGGGCTGGCGCCCACGGGGCTCGATCGGGCGGAGCGGCTCGAGCAGCTTCGCGCGCTGGCGCACGGGTGGGCGATCGGGGTGGGGATCGTGCGCGCGGGACAGCAGGGGATTGACACGCGGGCGCAGTACGAGGCGTTTGTGGGGCGGTACAGCGCCAGGACGCGTTAGTGCTTCTCTTCGGCGCCGCCCTTGTCGACGGACTTCTTGAGATCGGCGAGTTCGCGGGAGATGCGTCCGAGTTCGGCGCGGAGCGATTCGTTGTCGTCGCCGGCCAGGAGACCGGCGGCGCGGTCTGCGGCGCGGCGCGCGCGGTCGCGGAAGTTCTCGAGCGGCTCGGCTGAGGCGCGTGCTCGGAGGGCGTCGACGGCGCGCTGGTCTTTCACGGCGGACATGGCGGAGATGGCGGCGCCTCGGACTCGCTCGACGCGGTCGGTGAGGTGGGGCTCGATGGCGAGGAAGGCCTTGGACGGGTCATGGTGGGCCAGGGTGGAGAGGGCGGAGAAGGCGACGGCGCGGGTGCGGGCGTAGAACGCGATGGAGACGTAGGGGATGACGGCGTCGAGGGATTCCTTGGCGTCGATGCGCGCGAGCGCGGAGAGGGCGTGCTGTCGGACAGTGTCGGACTGTGAGCGCGCGGTGAGGGCTGCTGTGATCACGGGGATGTGGGCCGTGTCGCGTGTGGCGCCGAGGGCTTCGATGGCGGCGGAGCGGACCGCGTAGGGCGCCTGCTCGTCGGCGGCGAGGCGTGCAAAGAGCGAGACAGATTCGGCACGGCGAGGGGCGGCGGTGGAGAGGGCGTCGAGGGTGGCCGCGTGGACTCGAGGGTCGGAGATGGTGGAGGGGATCGCGTCGAAGAGGTGGTCGTCGGCGGAGAGTGCGGCGAGTGAGTCCGCGGCGACGCGGCGGAGTCGGTGGTGGATGCTGTCGTTGGTGAGGACCTGCGCAAGCGCGTCGAGGGTCGGCTTGCCTGGGTTGTTTCGGAGGGCGCGGGCGGCGTCGAGGCGGGAGGCGATGGTCGGGCCCTGGTGGAGCTGGTCGATGAGCCACGAGGCCGGGACGCGGAAGCTGGGGTTGGCCAGGACGGAGAGGTGGGGATCGAACGCGACGAATTCGGGTTCGGCGGAAAGTTCGATGGTGCGTTCGTGACGGCGCGCGTTCACGTCGATGTTGATGATGCGTGTTTCGCCACCGGCGCGGATGTGCACGGGCAGAGAGAAGGCGTAGGCCGGGAGGTCTGCGTCGATGCGTTGGGTCTGCTCAACGGACAGCGAGAGCGTCCGAGAGGATTCCTTCCAGGACGCCGAGAGCGTGAGCTGCGGCGTGCCGGGGCGACGGGTCCACTGATCGAAGAACTGCTGGAGGGAGCGACCGGAGGCGCGCTCGAGGGCTTTGCGGAAGTCATCGGTGTCCACGGTCGAGAGTCGGTGTCGGTCGACGTAGTCGGCGACGCCGGCAAAGAAGACTTCGTCAGAGAGCAGCAGGCGGAGCATGTGGAGTGTCGAGGCGCCCTTGGGATAGGGGTTGGATCGCCGGCGAAAGGTTTCGTCGGGGTGATCCCAGACGTTGGAGACCATGGCCGGGGGGGGCGTGGATTTGTCGTCGGCGGAGAGGCGGTCGCTGCGGGCGATGCCTCGGAGCGTGGCCCAGACGTCTTCGAGGTATCCGGGGTCGTAGCCGTCGCGGGCCTCGAACCAGATGGATTCGAGGTAGGAGGCGAAGCCTTCGTTGAGCCAGAGGTGCTCCCACGAGTTGCAGGTGAGGAGGTCGCCGAACCACTGATGGCCGAGTTCGTGGGCGATGAGGGATTCGATGTCCTGCTTGTCGGCGACGGCGCGCTGGTCGAGCACGGCGGTGTCGTAAAGCGACGTGGCGGAGGTGTTCTCCATGCCGCCGGCCTGAAAGTTCCACAGGACGAGCTGGGCGTAGCGGTCCCAGGGGTAGGGCTCGTCGAAGCGTTCTTCGAAAACGCGGACCATTTCACCGGTGCGGCCGTAGGTGCCCTGCACGAGGTTGGCCAGGCCGGGCGGCACGTAGACGGGGAGGGGCGTGCGGGCGCCGGGTTGGGCCAGGTCGATGACGTCGAACTTCCCGACGACGAGCGAGACGAGGTAGGCGGGGTGGGGGAGGTCCTGGACCCAGTGTGCCGTGGTGCGCGCGTTGGCTGTGCTGGAGGAGGCGAGCCGTCCGTTGGAGGACACGATGAAGCCCTGCGGGACCGTGACGATGAGCTCGGTGGCGAGTCGTTCGTTGGGGGAATCGTGTGTGGGGAACCAGTAGCGGTTGGACTCGGGTTGGCCCTGGGTGTGGATCTGGGGCGCGAAGGCATCGGCCTTGGCCAGGTCGGAGGGCGGCGTGAGGGTCCAGATGAGGCCGTCGGCGGGGTCTTCGCAGACATAGGCGATGTCGATGGCGGCCTCGGCGGCTGGGGGGAGTGGTGGATCGAAGGCGATGTCGAGGGTCTGGCCATCGTGCGAGAAGGCGAGCTCTTCGCCGCGACGTGAGACAGACTCGATGCGCAGGAAAGGCGCGTCTAGAGAGAGCGAGGCGAGCGGCGTGGCTGAGGGGATGAGGGAGAGCGTCATGTTGGCGGAAAATCGCGGGACGCTCATGTCGGGGATGTCGATGCGGAGGATCATGCGTTGGAGGTCGGCGCGGCGATCCGGGGGGTAGTTCCGGACGTCCTTTCCGGACTGCGCGTCGAAGGGAGCGGCGGACGCAGCGGCGAGGCATCCGAGGAGCGCAGCGGCGAAGGTCGCGGAACGGGTCGAGCGTGACATTCGGGACTCCACAAGAGGGTGTTGGAGAGACGGCGAAAATGTATCGGGCGTCGGGGGGACTTGTGAGTGGGCGCGGCGCGGGTACGATAGGGAATGCCCGTCTCGGAAGCATCATCGTCGGGCCCGCGCGAAGGTGCGGGTGGGGTGTCGTTGTGCGGGACGGATTTGCTCGCGACGCCGGGGCATTCGTCGCAGACCACTGAGTTCTATTCGCCGACGCCGGAGGGGTACCGCAAGGGGCGGCACAAGTACGTCGTGGTGATGGGGACGGTGATGTCCGGCCTGGGGAAGGGGATTTTCGCCTCGAGCGTGGCGAAGCTGCTCAAGGACAAAGGGCTGGTGGTCGCGCCGATCAAGATGGAGGGGTATCTCAACGTCGATTCGGGGACGCTGAACCCGTTCCGGCATGGGGAGGTCTTCGTTCTGGATGACGGGACGGAGTGCGACATGGATCTGGGGACGTATGAGCGGATGCTCGACCAGAACCTGTCGCGTCAGAACTTCGTGACGGCGGGGCAGGTGTTCACCGAGATTCTGGAGCGGGAGCGCAAGGGCGGGTATCTCGGGCGCGACGTGCAGATGATCCCGCACGTGACGGGGGAGGTGAAGCGGAAGCTGCGCGAGCTGGCCATGCGCGGGGACGGGAAGCACCCGGCGGACGTGGTGTTCGTGGAGGTCGGGGGAACGGTTGGGGATTACGAGAACGCGTTCTACATTGAGGCGCTGCGCGAGCTTGCGTTCGAGGAGGGGGAGGGCTCGACGTGCTTTGTGGCGCTCACGTACGTGATCGAGCCGCCGGCGCTGGGGGAGCAGAAGAGCAAGGCGGCGCAGCTGGGGATCAAGCGGCTCATGGAAGCCGGGGTGCAGCCGCATATTCTCGCGTGCCGCGCGAGCAGCCCGTGCACGCAGACGGTGATGCAGAAGATCGCGATGTTCTCGAACGTGCCGCTGCGCCGTGTGGTGAGCATGCACGATCGCTCGAGCATCTACGTGATTCCGGACGCGATTCGTCGCGCGGGGACGGATCGGGAGATCCTGAGCGTGCTGGGCCTGCACGACCGGGTGGACCCTGCCCAGGAAGACGCGGCGCGGGACGAGTGGATGGAGTTCTCGCGCTCGCTCTCGGCGCCGAAGTCGCGGCGGATTCGGGTGGGGCTGACGGGCAAGTACGCGGCGCTGCGGGACGCGTACGCCTCGATCGACAAGGCCGTGGAGCACTGCGGTTCGCACCTGGGGTGCGAGGTGTCGCTCGAGTGGATCGAGACGGACGACATCACGGGCGGGAACGTGGCCACGCATCTCAAGGATCTGGACGGCGTGATCGTGCCCGGTGGGTTCGGATCTCGAGGGGTTGAGGGCAAGATCGCGTGCGCGCGGCACTGTCGGGAGCAGGGCGTGCCGTACCTCGGGATCTGCCTTGGGTTCCAGATTGCGGTGATCGAGTTTGCGAGGAACGTGCTCGGGCTCGAGGGCGCGAACTCGACGGAGTTCGACCCGGGCAGTTCGCAGGCGGTGATCAGCGAGCTTCCGGAGCAGAAGAAGATCGAGCGTCTGGGCGGAACGATGCGCCTGGGCGGGCAGGACGTGCTGCTGCGAGAGGGGAGCCTCGCGAGCTGGTTGTACGGCGGCGCGACGATGGTGCGCGAGCGGTTCCGGCATCGCTACGAGGTTGAGCCCCGGTTCGTGGAGCAGCTCGAAGCGGCGGGGATGGTGTTCTCGGGACGGCATCCGAATCACCCGATCATGCAAGTGATGGAGCTGCCGGGGATGGAGAGCGGCTCGCCCGTGCGTCACCCGTTCTTTCTCGGCTCGCAGTATCACCCGGAGCTGACGGGTCGCCCGCTGCGGCCGCAGCCGCTGTTCATGGGGCTGATCGCGGCGGCGATTCGGAAGAAGGACCCGACGGCGGACGTCGGGAGGTGGGTTCGGCCGGTCGGCACGGCGGAGTTGAAGGTCGGGGCGCGCGGCGGGGCGGATGTGCTAAGGTGAGGCCTGACGCCGGGGGCGGAAACAAGCATTGGATGGAGCGTTTCGGGCGCGTGGTTGCGCGTCCGAGGGCGGCGTTTTGGCGGGATTGATCATGCAAGAGATGCCCTGGTTCATTCCGATTCTCGTGTGCCTCGCGCGGTTGTGCGACGTGTCGATCAATACGTTTCGAACCATTTTGATGATCTCGGGTCGGAAGTGGCTGGCGGGGCTGCTCGGCGCGATCGAAGTGACGATCTGGGTGATCGCGGTGGGTGGTGTGCTCAAGTACATCTCGCTGGAGAACTGGACGGCGGTGGCCGGTTATGCGTTGGGCTTCTCGGCGGGTGTCGTGCTGGGGATGACGATCGAGGATCGGGTGGCCTTGGGTTTTCGCATGGTGCGGATCGTGAATCCGGACGGGAAGGGGGAGGGGACGCTGGTGTCGGAGCGGCTGCGCGATGCGGGGTTCCGCGTGACGCAGGTGGAGGGGCGTGGGCGCGCGGGGCCGGTGGAGGTGGCGTTCACGGTGGTGAAGCGGAAGTCGGTGAATGTGGTTCGAGCGGTGGTTCAGGAGCACGCGCCGCGCGCGTTCATGACCATCGAGATGGTGGCGCCGGCATCGGGCGGGAGTTTGGAGGAAGTGCGTCGGCGTCGGCGCGCGTCGGGGATGCTGTCGCAGCTGCGGAAGTGAGGGGGCGTTGACGGACGGGGGGGAGGGGCTAGAGTTTCGGCCTTGTCGGCGATGTAGCTCAGCTGGTTAGAGCGAGGGATTCATAACCCCTAGGTCGGCGGTTCGAGTCCGCCCATCGCCACTTCGATCGGGATATCGGGGCGGGGGAGTTCCTTCGGCGAGCACGTCAATCGTCCGCCTGCTGGGTCGCGAGCTGCGGCGAGCCGAAGAGCAGTTCGATGTAGGGGCGGTCGGCGGTCTGACAGAGGACGTAAACGAAGTCGCCGGGCTGGAGAACGGTCTGGCCGCGTGGCGCGATGAGTTGTGCGCCGCGGACGATGAGGAGCGCGGCGGCGGTGCTGGGAAAGTGGATTTTGGCGAGGCTGACGCCACAGACGGCGAGCGTGGTGTCGACGTGGAAGCAGAGAATATCGCCCTCGAGTTCGCGGAGCGAGGCGATTTCGAGCGCGGCGGGAGGGACGGGGGGCGCGGCCTCCTGGAGATGGAGCTTGCGCGTGAGGGGGACGATGCTCGCGCCGGGGATGAGCGTGCTGACGACGACGATGAAGAAGACGACGTGGAAGACCTGGTCGGCGGCGGGGATCCCCGCCATGACGGGGATGGTTGCGAGGACGATGGGGACTGCGCCCCGTAGTCCGACGCAGCCGATGTAGGCGACTTCCTTTGCGGGGAATCGCAAGGGCGCAAGGAGGATGGCTACGGCGAGTGGTCGCGCGACGATGGCGAGGAACAGGCCGAGGGCTAGGCCGATTCCGGCGACGGGGAGCAGGCGCGAGGGGAAGACGAGCAGACCGAGCATGAGGAACATGGCGATCTGGCTGAGCCAGGCGAACGCTTCGTGGATTCGGATGAGGCCGGTGCGGTAGGGGAGCGGCCCGTTGCCGAGGACGACGGCTGTGGCGAAGACGGCGAGGAAGCCGCTGCCCGCAAGGAGCGTGGCGAGGCCGAAGGAGATGAATCCTGAGGCGAGGGTGATGACGGAGAAGAGCGCGGCGGTGGAGATGCGAGCCCGGGCGAGTGCGAGGCGCGCGAGGTGACCGCAGGCGAGGCCGACGAAGAGTCCGACGGCGAGCTGGAGGAGGACGAGGAGGGCGAGGCGCCATCCGGGGGCGGCGCCGGTGGAGACCCACGCGACGATGGCGGTGGTGAGGATGACGGCCATGGGGTCATTGACGCAGGACTCGACTTCGAGCGTGGATTGGACGCGGCGGCGGAGCGCGAGTCGCCCACCGCGGAGCACGGCGAAGACCGCGGCGGCGTCGGTGGAGGAGACGATGGCGCCGACGAGGATCGCCTGAGTCCAGGGCAGTCCGAGGAGCCGGCCGAAGGCGGCGACGAGTGCGGCGGTGGCGAGGACGCCGAGTGTTGCGAGGAGAGACGCTGGTTTTGCGCTTTCGCGGATGGAGGCGTAGCGGGTGCTCAGTCCGCCGTCGAGGAGGATGAGGATGAGGGCGATGGCGCCGGCCTGGAAGGCGAATCGGTGATCGTCGAAGGCGATGCCGCCGATTCCCTCCGAACCGCCGAGCATTCCCAAGACGAGGAAGAGGAGGACGACGGGGATGCCGAAGCGATCGAGCGCTCGACTGAGGAGGACGCTGGCGGCCATGAGGACGCCGAAGATGACGAGGAAGAGCGCGATGGCGCCCGGCTCGGTCAGGGCGAGCGTGTGTTGAAGCGCGAGCGCGGTCATCGCGCGAAAGGGTAACGAATGTGCGAGAGAAGAAGCCCTCGGGCGTCAGTCATTCGCCCGGAGGCGATGGCATCGCCGGGACGGGCTGCGGGGGCGCGTTATTGGGCGAGGATTCGGTGGTGAGAAGTTCTTGGCGCGTGGGGCGGAGGGCGTCGAAGGAAGAGGCGTCGATGACGTAGTACCAAGGGGAGAAGCGCTTGGCGAGGGCGTCGGCGGTTTCCTTGCCCGCTTTGACCGTTGCGGCGCGAGCGGCCATGGCCTGGTCGTACGCCTCTTTGGCCTTGGTGAACTCGGCGTCCGCCGCGGACTTGGCCTCGGCGTCGGCGGAGCCCTCGGGCGCGGGCTCACCGGCGGGAGGCGGGAGCGGCGGGATGGGCGGCGCGGGAAGCAGGGATTCGTCGAACGAGGCGGTGACAAACAGATAACGATGCGTGGTGGAATCGGAGGGCGCGGATTCGGGCGTCTGATCGGTGGCGGCATCGAGGCCCGCGGAGAGTTCGAGCCCCGCGCCCGGCGCGACTTCCCCGAACATCAGGGTGTAGCGGACGCCGTCGGAGCGGCCGATGGAGAGCGTGCCTTGCGAGGAGACGAGCGAGTTTCGCTCGGTGAGGAAGAAGCCTCGGGATTGCAGGGAGAGCATGTCGTTGGCATTGATGTTCGCGCCTGGCGCGGCGGCGCCGGCGAGGATGTTGGCGAGGTTGGCGGGCTTGGGCCGGACGCCGACGATCTTCACGGAATTGAGCGCGTTGAGGAGTTGATCGGCCTTGGCGAGATTGATCTCCTCGGCGTCGGAGGGCGGGCCTCCGGGCTCGGCGTTGAGCGACCACGCGGTGGGCACGCCGTCCTCGGCCATGGTGCGCGTGAGCTCGACGCGTTGATGATCGATGGTGGCTGAGGTCTTTTCATCGATGCGGTATCGGCTCGAGCCGACCTGCAGGATGTCGGCGCCGGAGGCGGCGCGGAGCGGGTCGGTCTCGATCCAGTCGGTGAATCGCGTTGAGACGGTGTTCGTGAGCGTGGTGGTGTAGACGCGATTCGAGCCGGCGACGCGGACGTATCGGCGGTTGGAGGCGGCCTGCGCGTTGGGATCGGGGGGGACTTCGCGTCCGAGTATGAGTTCGGAGAGCACGGCGCCGTTGCCGTCGCGGATGACGACCCGCGTGCCGCGCCCCTGCAGGGGGGCGGTGTCATCGTCGGGCGCGAGGACGCCGAGGGACGCGTGATCGGCGGGGGAGTCCGAGACGACGGATTCCTTGTGCAGGTTGACGAATGCGGAAGCGGCCTCCGCCATTCTCGTTTCGGCGTCGGCGGGGTAGTTGAAGTGAGAGGGGATGACCCATTGGCGTCCGTCGAACTCAACCTTGAACGCTGAGAATGATGCGGTGGCTTCGTCGAAGGAAATGATCTCGAGGGACTTGGCCGCGAGCGGATCGGTGAGGTTCGGCGAGAGCGGCTGGCCGACGTCGGAGAACTGGGCCGCGGCGCGGGGCTTGGGCGCGGTCAGCCACGCGGCGGAGGCGAGACCGGCGGCGATGAGCACGGCGAGCAGAGTTTTGGCTGAGTCGTTCATGATGGTCGTTTTATGTGATGGAGTCGGCGGATCAGCGGAGGCGATCTTTGGAGACACCCTCGCGCTCCCGGGCGCGGCGGCGAACGAAGACCACGCCTGCCAGCGCGAGCGCGGGGATGGGTGGGAGGGCGACGGCCGCGAGCCGGATGTTCATTTCGATGCGCGCGATTTCCTGACGGGCCTCGGCGCGGGCGTCGGCGATTCGTTGCTGCTTGTCGTCCTCGATGGCGGCGGACTGGACGTCGAGCCGTCGTTGTTCGGTCTGGCGCACGGACTCGATCATGATGCGCCGGGTGGCGTCGTCGAGGTCTTTCTGGGCCTCGATGTCCTTGACTTTGGCGTCCATGCGTTCGCGGGCGAGCGCCAGTTCCTGCTCGGCCTGGGCGGAGGCATTATCGATGGCCTGCTGGGTGTCGACTTGCTGGGCCAGGCGGCGCGCCTCGATGCGCTCGAGCGTTCGGTGGGCCGCGCGACGCTTGCGGAGGTTCAGGAGTGAGTCGTCGCCCGCGAGCGTGTCGACGGCGTTGAGGATGAAGGTGACGTTGTCGAAGTCGAAATCGGCTGCGCCGTCTTCTCGGAGGGAGAAGAAGACCTCGGAGATCATGTCGAGGTCGGCGATGAGCACCACGTTGAGCGGCGGGGGTGTGGAAGCGGAATCGGTGGGTGAGGGGCCTTCTGAGGGAGTGGCTTCGGCGGCCGGCGCGGGCTTCGGCGCCTCGCCGGCGCGGGTGATTCGCGCCGCGAGCACGGACAGTTCCTGGGATTGCACGAGTCGGCGGTTGGGGTTGAAGCCGGCCGGGCCGAAAAAGGTTCGCTGGAGGACCTCGTCGTAATTGACGAATCCGGAGACTGAGGAGGTGAGGAGGAGCGGGGTGAAGGAGGGGGCGGGCGTTCCCGGCGCCGGCGGGCCTTGCGTAAGCGCGCCGGGCGCCATCATCACGAGTTCCTGCAGGCCCGAAGTGATGGGGTCGCGATCATTGAAGCCGCTGATGGCCGGGGCGGCCTTGCTGACGCCGGCACGGACGGCGCCGGAGCGCTCCGCGGCGACGAAGACGAATTCGGGCGGCAGGTCGGCAAGGGAGGGGCGAGGATTGTGCCCGTCCCAGGCAATGCGTTTCGAGTTGGTCTGGACGGCGAGCAGGCTCCATAGTGGCGTCAGGTCGGCCTTGGGTTCCTGCGGCGCCTGTTGTTGTTGAAACGGATTGCGGGTGGCTTCTCGGGACTCGGAAGTTGCGATGGCCGGGTTGATGAGTGGGAGGGGGTCTTCGAGTATGAGGGTTGGCTTTCCGGCGCGGATCCACTCGAGCACGTGTGGCAGTTCGCCGTCGGTGAGGGTGGAGGGCTGAGCCACGATGAGCGCATCGACGTCCTGGGGAATCGGCGCGCGGCGTGCGACTTTGGTGACGTCGTATTGCTTGCGAAGTTCGGCGATGATGGGCCAGTCGCGTCCCGGGGTGTAGGTTTGGAAGTTGAAGCGCGCGAAGAGGGAGGCTTCGGTTTCGAGGACGCCGATGTTCTTGCGTTCGCGCGCGGAGACGGTTCGAACAGCACGGGCGAGCTCGTATTCGGGAGACAGGCCACGGGAGAGGAAGGGGATGATGGTCTGGTCGGGGCCTGAGGTGATGGCGAGTCCGAGGAAGACCTGTCGCATGGACTGGTCGGGATCGTCGGGGGAGGGGGGGATGGTGCGCGGGACGATCTGGAAGTTCTTCTGCGCGGCGCGAGCGTCATCGGAGAACTGGGTTGTTTCAACGACCTTGAGCGCGATCTGTCCGCCGGCGGCGCGATCGAACTCGCGCAGGGCGCCGAGAAGGTTCTCTCGCGTCTGGGTGTAGGAGGGCGGAGTTTCGCCTGCGGGGGAGACGAAGGCGGTGATGAGGACGGTGCGGTCTTCGGGGATGTCGCGCAGGAGCGCGCGCGTTTCGGGAGCGAGCGTCCAGAGTCGCTCGGCCGTGGCGTCAGCGCGAAGGGGTGTGCGCGCGAGCAGGGTGGTGAGCGCGGCCGCGGACACGATGAATGCGAGAAACCGGATGGACGCGAGCGAGGATCGCTGTGCGGCGCCCGGGGCGCCCGCCCAGTGTGTGCGTGAGATCATGAAGCCGTTGGCCCAGAGCCCGATGCCGGTCAGCGCGAGGAAGTACACGAGATTGTCGGGAGTGATCACGCCTCGGCCGAAGTCGACGAATCGCGTCGGGAGCGCGACGGCGGCGGCCAGCGCGGCCAGAGTGGAATCGGGGTTGAGGCGCGCCGGGAGGGAGGCGCCGAGGAGGATCGCGGAGGTAATGGCGGCGAGGATGAATGCGACGGTGAGGTTGGTCGTGAGTGCGCCGGCGGCCATGGCGAGCGCGAGGAGTGACGCACCGGCAAGCCACTGGCCGAGGAACGTGGAGAGGAGGAGCCCGGCGTCGGGACGGCCGAGGTAGAAGAGAACGCCGAGCTGCCCGACGAAGGCGAAGGCGAGGGCCACGGAGTAGATCGCGGCGCAGGCCAGATACTTGCCCAGGACGAGTTCCGAGTCTCGCGCGGGCAGGGTGAGGAGCAGCTCATCGGCGCCTTGGCGGCGCTCATCGGCCCAGGCGGACATCGCGATGGCGGGGACGATGAAGACGAGGAGCATGGGAAACCAGGCGTTCAGCTGATCGAGGTTCGCGAGATTCCGCTGGAAGAACGCGGGGGTCCAGAACGCGGCGAGCCCGGCCAGGAAGACGAAGATGGTGATGAACACGTAGCCGGCGGGCGTGGCGAAATAGGCCGCGAACTGTCGGCGAAAGACGGCGCTGATGACGTGGGTTTGCATGGTGTCTTGCCGGAGGAAGGGGTGTGTCAGGCGGACTTTCGTTCGCCGGTCCGGGTGAGTTCGTGGAAGCGTCGCTCCATGGCGCGTTCGTCGGCGCCGAGGGCGTCGACGGGGCCGTCGTGAACGATGCGCCCCTGATGGATGAAGAGGACGCGTTGCGCGACGGCCCGCACTTCCTGAAGGATGTGCGTGGAAAGGAGGATGGTCTTGGATGCCGCGAGGGATCTCAGCAAGTCGCGGACGTGCTCGATCTGATTGGGGTCGAGCCCTGCGGTGGGCTCGTCCATGATGAGGACGTCGGGATCGTGGAGCAGGGTCTGCGCCATGCCCAGGCGTTGTCGGTAGCCGCGGGAGAGTTTGCCGGCGGGTTTGCCGATGACGTCAGCAAGGCGACACTGATCGACGACGTGGTCGATGCGGCGTGTGAGTGTTTTGCGGTCCAGGCCCCGGGCTTGTCCAAAGAACTCAAGGTGGGCGCGCGGGGTCATGTCGGCGTAGAGCGGGCCGTTCTCGGGGAGGTACCCGAGCCGGCGCGCGGCGTCGAGCCTGTTCTTCTGCACATCGATGCCCGCGATGAACGCTCGGCCGGCGGTCGGGGCGAGGTAGCCGGTCAGCAGGCGCATCGTGGTGGACTTGCCGGCGCCGTTGGGGCCCAGGAACGCCACGACCTGGCCCTTGGGAATCTCAAAGGAAGCATCGCGCACGGCGAAGAAGGGGCCGAAGGTTCGCGTGAGCCCTTCGGCGCGGATCATGGGGGGGGCGTCGATCGGTCGAGGGGGAGGAGATTTGTGCTTGGTCATGGCGGGTTAGCGTGCTGAGACTATGGCTTGTGGTGTTCCGACGGAATCGACGATGGCCTTGAGGGCTCTCGCGGGCTCGGCTGAGCGAGCGAGCGCGAGATTGTCGGCCTCATTTATTCCGACCATCGGGTCGTTCGTCAAGACGCGTCTAAAGCGGGGTGGTTCCCGGAGTGCGCGTGGAGACTAGTTGGCCAGGATGAAACCGCCGGGAAACACGAGGTCTGGCTTGGAGTCCTTATTGAGGTCCGCGATGATCACTCGCGCGCCGGGGGGTGCGGCGACGGGCGATTCAAGGATGAACCGGGGTGAGCCGGTCGTGGTGTTTCGGAGAAAGACCACTCTCTGCGCTGTGGCGGCGAGGATGGCGATATCAGCGAACGCGTCCTGGGGTGCGAGCGAGCCCGCCGCCAAGGACGCGGGGGCGCCCGCGCCGGTCAGGGGGTAGGTTTCGGGTGCCCCGAAGCCGAGCCACTTGCCGCTCGTGTCGAACCCGCTGTTTGAGAGATGGATCGCGGCGTTCGCGCCGGAGCTGGCGATCACCAGATCATCGAGATGACCTGCGTCGTTGTCGGTGTCGTGCGTCAGCCCGTCGATCGGGGCGTATCCGGCCGGGAGAAGCGTCGTCTGGGCGTGACTCACCGAGATGTTGGTTCCGCTCGCGTCCAGGAACAGAGAAATGGCGCGGCCTTGAGCGGGCGTTGCGCCCATGATGGCTGAGATTACCGTGATTTCCTGTATGTCCTTGTCGTTGTCAAGGTCTCCGATGTCGATGGCGACGATCGAATTATCGAGGCCGATGTGGGGTTGGCCGATGGGGGGCTGCGGCGCGAACGATCCGCCGAGGTTTCGAAGGATCGTGATGGACTTGTGCGTTTTGGAAGCCGCGGCGATGTCGAGGTCGGGGTCTGGAGAGAGTCGTCCCACCGCCAGTCGCGAAGGCGCATCGCACGCGACCGGGTACACGCTGAAGGTCGCTGGCTTCGCGGGATCGTTGATGAGGACGTAGACCATGTTGGCCCCTTCGCACGCCACCGCGAGATCGGGGAGGCCGTCCAGATTAAAATCGTGCGTGACGATGTCGACGGGGTTTTTGCCAACGGTGATGGTTGTCGGCGGGTTGACGCCGAAATCGGCAGACCCGTTGTTGAAGCGGATGAGAATGGAGTCTCCGTTCGGGTCGGCCATGGCGACGTCGACGTGGGTGTCGCGGTTAAAGTCGGCCGCGGCGATGGCGATGAGGGGGAAGGGAAAGTTCTTGGGGTCGTCATAGGAGCCGCTGATGGACTGCGCGGAGACGCCGCCGGGCCCCTTGGGGTCGGTGCAGGCCGCGATGGCGAGGGCGAGCACGAGGGAGAGTGGGAGGAGGCCGGTCTTCATTGGGTGGCTCCTGTGCGATCGAGAATGTCGCTGAATCCGAGTATTGCCTGAACAGGGTACCTGCGAAAAGTCCTGAGCGCATGCATCCGCCGCCGGCGTTCGTCGAAGGCTCGGGTGCGGGATGAGGGTCATCCCGGGTTCAACGAGCGGATTCCTACGAATTCGCGAGATTCAAACATCGGAGCAGCATAATCATGAACAGTGCAGCGATTTGGAGCGGAATGGCGGCCGTAGCGTTGGCCAGCGGAACGCTGGCGATGGCGGGGAGTGGCTCTTGCGGGGGACCGAGCGCGATTCCGGCGTCGTACACCGGTGGCTACGGCGACAAGGCTGCGGGCGACATCGTGGACGTCGCGGTAGGGGCGGGCCAGTTCAGCACGCTCGCGAAGCTGCTGGGCGAAGCCGGGCTCGTGGAGACGTTGAAGAGCGAAGGGCCATTCACGGTATTCGCTCCGACCGACGCGGCGTTCGCCAAGCTTCCCAAGGAAACGGTCGATTCGCTGCTCAGGCCTGAGAACAGGGCGACGTTGGTGAGCGTCCTCACGTACCACGTGGTCCCGGGAAAGGTGACGTCTGATCAGGTGGTCAAGATGACGAGCGCGAAGACGGTGCAGGGCTCGCCCGTGACCATCAAGGTTCAGGACGGCCAGGTGATGATCAACAACGCCAAGGTGACCAAGGTCGACGTCGGCGCGAGCAACGGTGTGATTCACGTGATCGACACGGTGATCATGCCTCCGGCGGGCAAGAACTGAGGCGCCCCGGTGCTTCGGCGCGCGTCCCGCGGGGGCGGGCGCTTCGGCCGGCCCGGGGAAACCGGGGCCGAGCCGATTCGATTGGTCTCGACGCAGGTGGTTTGCGGGTCATGGTCGAAGTCGCGATACTGGATCGGAGGACCGACGTGTCGACGCGCAGCCGCGCGGCGTGCACGAGGCCCAACGAAGGCGGAATGTGGCGACGAATCGTGGCTCGATCAATACTCCAACGAATAGCTGACGGTGACGAGCTCGCGGCTCGCGATTGTGTCGACCAGTACACGGACCTGGTTTGGTCGATCGCCAGGAGGTTGCTCTCGGGCGCCGCGCGCGTCGAGGCCGAGGATGCTGTGCAGGACGTCTTTATCGATCTTTGGAAGAGCGCAGCACGATTTGATCCGAGCGTCGCTTCGGAAGCGGCGTTCGTGGTGATGATCGCGCGTCGGAGGATGATTGACCGTCTCCGCCGGCGCGCTCGTCGAGCGGATGAGATTTCCGCTGGGGAGTGGATGGAATCCTCGATGGCGGCGCCGGCGTCGTCGGAATCCTCGACGAGGTCAGAGATTCCGGAAGATGCGCGAGTTGCGTTACGGGCGATGGAGGAGTTGTCCGAGCAGCAGCGGAGTGTGCTGGGGCTGGCGGTGCATCAGGGCAAGTCGCACGTGCAGATCGCGGAGATCACGGGTTTGCCGCTGGGAACGGTAAAGACGCACGCACGGAGGGGTCTCTTGCGGCTTCGCGAGGCGTTGGGGTCGAATGTGGAGGCAGCATCATGAGCGAGTTGCTGTCCCATGACCGGTTGATGGACTTGTACGCCGATCTGGCGACGCAGGGCCTTTCGGGCGATGAGATGGTCGAGGTCGAGCGTCTGGAGCGAGCGTTGGGAATGAGCGAGCGCGACCGGGAGGCGTTCGAGCTGGCTGCCGCTGCGGTTGATCTGGCATTGGCGGGTGGTCGTATCGAGCCGGCGCCGGTGTCGTTGAAGTCGAAGCTGGCGGTGAAGGCGATATCGTGGCGGGGCGGTCGGTCGGAACGCTCGATTGTGCCCGCCGATCAACCCGAGCCGCGGTCAATTCCGTTCCGAGCCCATGGGGGCGGGAACGCGCTGTCGGCGTTGGGGTGGTTGGTGGCGGCGGCGTGTCTTGCGCTGGCCGCCGTGGCGTGGTTTACGCCTCGCGGCGGTGCGCCCATGTCGTTCGAGCGGATTGTCGCGGCGCCGGACAGCGTCCGGTGGGCGTGGGCGGCGGGTCCGGATCGGACCGGGCAGGGGGTTGCCGGCGAGGTGGTGTTCAGCGCCGGGGCGCAGCAGGGGTACATGACCTTCGCCGGCTTGCCCGCCCTCGAGGACGGGCTGCAGTATCAGCTGTGGATCTTCGATCCGGAGCAGAAGCACCCGATCGACGGGGGCGTGTTCGACGCGCCCGTGGGCGGAGGGCTGGCCCGCGTGCCGATCCACTCCAAGCTGGCCGTTTCGACTCCCGCGGCGTTTGCCGTGACGGTGGAGAAGCGCGGCGGGGTCGTGGTGTCGGATCAGTCTCGTGTCACGGTCATCGCCAAGCCGAGCTGAACCAGCGGTTGTCCTAATCTGAAGGGAGTACGACCGCACCGCCGACCCGGCGCGTTGATGTTGCGGCTATCGTGCGGCTCGATGGCCGCGCGTCGCACGACGTATGAGATACCGATGCTCGTGTCGCCGGAGGGCGAGGAGGATCGCGCCTCGCGATTCGAGCATTTGCTCTCGCATCTGCGGGGCGAGGCGGGCGTGGCGCGTGCCGAGGTGGTGGAGCAGGACGGGCAGCCGGTCTTGCGGGCCGAGGTCGACCCTCGATCGGTGTCGATCGACACGGTGGAGCGATGGGCGCGTCACGCGGGGCTGACCATCCGTGAGCGTTGGGCGCAGGTGGTGCTGGGGGTGGACGGGATGGTGTCCGCGGCGTCTGAGAAGGCGATCGAATCGGCGCTGGCGAACCTGCCGAACGTGCGAGCGTCGGCCAGCTACGCCTCGCGGACGGTTCGGATTGAGTTTGATCGGACGCGGTGTCAGCTCGCGGAGATTGCGCTGCGGCTTTCGCGGCTCGGGTTCCGGCTCCATCCGATCGCGGGCTCGGCGGGCCAGGAGGATGAGGGCTTTCGCCGCTTCCTTCGGGTGGATCGCGCGTGGGAGCGGGCGTGGCTGGAGTTTCGGGGGCTCTCGAACAATCCGCTCGCCGAGGCGATCGGGGGCGCGATCGCGCTGGGGGCGGGGTTCGCGGCAGAGCGCGTGGGCGCGGAGTCATGGATTGTGTTCGTGTGCTACGGGCTCTCGTACCTGGCGGCGGGGAGCGGAGCGGCGCGGGACGCGTGGATCTCGCTTCGACGTCGCGAGTTCAGCATCGATCTGCTGATGTTCCTGGCCGCGCTGGGGGCGGGGGCGATCGGGCACATGGCCGAGGGGGCGTTGCTGCTGACGCTGTTCGCGTTCGGTCACGCGGGAGAGGCGTTGGCCATGGATCGCGCCAAGCGCGCGCTCGAGGGCATGAATCGGATCGCGCCGGAAACGGCGACGCTGCGGACGTCGTCGGGCATGCGGGTGATTCGGGTGGAGGACCTGCAGATCGGGGACGTGGTGGTGGTGCGCCCGGGGGAGCGGTGCCCGGCGGACGGGGTGGTGGTGGAGGGGTATTCCGCGGTGGATGAATCGGCGATCACCGGGGAATCGACGCCGGTGGAGAAGGCGGACGGGGCGCGACTGTTCGCCGGCACGCTCAACGGTGATGGGCTGCTCGCGGCGCGGGTGGAGAAGGTGGCGTCGGAATCGACGCTCGCCAAGGCGATCCGGCTCATCGAAGAGGCGCAGACGAGGCGATCCCCGACGGAGCTGCTGGCGGCGCGGGTGGAGCGGTATTACGTGCCGATCGTGCTGGCCTGCACGGGGGCGCTGCTCGTGGGCGGGCCCGCGGCCTGGGGCTTTGGGCTGGAGGCCTGGCGGACGTGGTTCTACCGATCGATGGCTTTCTTGACGGCGGCGTCGCCGTGCGCGCTGGCGATTTCAACGCCCGCCGCGGTTCTGAGCGCTCTGGCGCGCTCCGCGCGGATGGGCGTGCTGATCAAGGGGGGCGCGCACCTGGAATCGCTCGGGCGGCTGCGCGCGGTGGCGCTGGACAAGACCGGCACGCTGACGGAGGGGCGGCCGGTGGTCGTGGGAGTTGATGTGCTTGGCGCAGCGCGAGAAGAGGACGTGCTGTTCTCGGCGGCTGTGGCGGAAGCCGGGAGTGCGCACCCGCTGGCGGAAGCGGTGTGCGCGGCGGCGCGGGAACGGGGCTGGGACGGCGCGAGCGCGTCGCGCGTGCAGCAGGTGGTGGGGAAGGGCCTGCGTGCGGTGCTGGACGGCGAGGACATCGAGGTGGGGAGTCTGAAGATGTTCCCCGACGCGGACGAGGGGGTGCGCGAGGCGATGAGCCGTCGCCAGCGGGAGGGCGCCACGGCGGTGGCGGTGCGTCGGGGTGGGCGGTTTCTCGGTGTGCTGGCGCTGCGGGATGAGCCTCGGGCCGATGCCGTTGGGCTCACCGATGCGCTGCGCGGGCTGGGTATTCGTCGGGTGGTGATGCTGACGGGCGATCATGAGGGCGTGGCGGCCGCGCTCGGGGAGCGGCTCGGGCTGGATGAGCATCGGGCCGAGCTTCTGCCGGCGGACAAGGTGCGCGCGATCGACGAGCTGCGGGCGCAGTTCGGCGTTGTGGCCATGGTGGGAGACGGCGTCAACGATGCGCCCGCGCTGGCGGCGGCCAGCGTGGGAGTGGCGATGGGGGCGGCCGGGTCGGACGTGGCGCTCGAGACGGCGGATGTGGCGCTGTTGCGCGATGACCTGTCGAAGTTCACGGAGGTTGTGCGATTGGCTCGGTTCGCGCGCCGGATCGTCGCGCAGAACGTGGTGATCGCGATGGGCGTGATCGTGGTGCTGGCGCCGCTGGCCGCGATGGGTCACGCGCCGATCGGCTGGGCGGTGGTGTTCCACGAGGGCAGCACGGTGGTGGTCGTGCTGAACGCGTTGCGGCTCCTCGCGTTCCGAGTGGGCCGCGCCCCCGAGGCTAAAGCGTGATCAGGCGGGTTCGCCCGGCACGGGCTGCGCCAGCGCCTTGTTGATCAGCTCGGTGAGTTCGGGGGCGTCGGGTTTCACCTTGGGGTGGTATCGCTCAATGACGTTGCCCTGACGATCGATCAGGAACTTGTCGAAGTTCCAGCGGACTTCGCCGCCCAGGGGTTCCGGGAGGGCCGTGAGTTCGCCGTACAGCGGGTGGATGTCGTCGCCCTTGACCGAGATCTTGGAGAAGAGCGGGAACGTCACATCGTACTTGGACTTGCAGAACGTCGCGATGTCGCTGTCGGAGCCGGGCTCCTGTCCCATGAAGTTGTTGGCGGGGAACGCGAGGATGACGAGACCCTGGTCCTTGTGCGCGCGATAGAGGGCTTCGAGGCCTTCGTACTGGGGCGTCAGTCCGCATTCGCTGGCGACGTTGACGATCAGCACGACCTTGCCGCGATATTCGGCGAGATTCTGGGGGGCGCCGTCGATGCGGTTCATGGTGTAGTGGAGCACTTGGAATTCCTCGGGGGACGGTGTGGTGGCGGGCTCGGTCTTGTCTGGATCGGAGCGAGTCGAGTCTGCGGCATAGAGGACGACGCCCGCCGAGAACACGGAGGCGAGAATGGTCGAGAACAGGACTCCCTTGGCACTGACGTTGCTGCAGCATCCGCATCGCATGGAAAATGGTCCTTTCGGTTGTACGCCGCTCGGGGCGCGCAAGGCGCGATGATCGGCCGCGAGCAGTGTAGGGGGGCGGGTGAGCGTAGGATGTCGGCGTGACGGTGCGACTTGTTCGAACGGTGCGTTTCAGCGTGAATGCCAGGGGCGCCTCGCGCGGTGGTGGTGATCCATCTGAGCGCAAGGTCGTCAATGGCTTTGCCGGGCATCCGAGCATGCTCGGGCTGGGGCGGCACTACGAGATCGACGTCGTGGCGCGGGGCGAGGTGGATCCGGTCACGGGGTATTTCGTGAACATCGCCGAGGTCGACGCGGCCGCGCGCCGGTCGGCGATACCGGTGATCGAGCGTGCGTGCCACACGGGGGGAAGTGAAGAGGCGGCGGAGGTCTTGCCGAGCGTCATCGAGGCCTTGCGCGGGGAGATGGGCTCACGGCTGTCCGGCGCGCGATGGCGGCTGAGCCCGACGTACAGCGTGGAGATGGAGGTCGACCGGATGGACATGGTGGTGATGCGGCAGCGGTTCGAGTTCGCGGCGGCGCATCGGCTGCACGCCCGGGAACTGAGTGATGAGGAGAACCGTCGGGTGTTCGGGCGGTGCAATCACCCGAGCGGGCACGGGCACAACTATCACATCGAGCCCGCGGTGGAGATCGTCAAAGGCGCCTCGTTTTCGCTGGCCGATCTGGAGCGCATCACGAGCGAGCGGGTGGTGTCGAGGTACGACCACACGTTTCTCAATCTCGATGCGCCCGAGTTTTCACTCGAGAGCGGCGTGACGTCCAGCGTGGAGAATATTGCGCGTGAGTGCTACTCGCGGCTGGCGCCGGCGATCGAGGAGGCTGGGGCGAGGCTCCGTGAGGTGACCGTGTGGGAGACGGAAAAAACCTCCTGCACGTTCCCAGGGTAGCGCGAGGGTAGAGTGCGCCCGCGTGGATGAGATCAAACGAATCCTGATCGTGCGTCCCTCGGCGCTCGGGGACGTGTGCCGCACCGTGCCGGTGCTCGCGAGCGTGCGCGCGGCGTATCCGTCAGCGGAGATCGACTGGCTGGTGCGCGACGTGTTCGCGGAGGCGGTCTCGGCGCATCCCATGCTGACGAGGGTCATTCCATTCGCGCGGGAAGAGCTGCGCGCGTGGTGGCGAAGCCCGCGCGCAGCGGGGACGCTGCGCCAATTCATGCGGGGCCTGCGCGAGGCTCGATATGACGTGGTGCTTGATCTGCAGGGGCTGGCGAGGAGCGGGTTGTTCACGTGGGCGACGCGGGCGCCGCGCCGTGTTGGGCTCGCCGATGCGCGCGAATTGGGATGGCTCGGGCTGACCGAGCGCGTGCGGGTGGCGCGAGAGACGCACACGGTGGATCGCATGCTTGGGGTGGTTGAGGGCGCCGGAGTGCCGGTCGTGCGCGACATGCGGCTGTACACAACTTCGGCCTGGCGCGCCCGAGGGGAGTCCATAGCCGGAGGCGACCGATATGCGTTGCTCGCGCCGACGTCCGCGTGGGAGGGGAAGCGTTGGCCGGCGGATCGGTTCCGAGACGTTGCGCGACATCTTCTCGCGGACGGACTGGTCGATCGCGTGGTCGTGGTGGGGGGGCGGCGGGAACGCGAGCAATGCCGGGAACTGATGGAGCTCGCGACAAACGAGAAGCGCGTGATCGACGCGGTCGGCGCGACCAGCGTGGGTGAATTGATGGCGCTCGTCGAGCGCGCGGCCATCGTGCTCGCCAACGACTCGGCGGCAGCGCACATGGCCGTCGGGTTTGATCGGCCGCTGGTGTGCCTGTTCGGGCCGACCCGGATCGATCGGGTCGGGCCCTATCTGCGAGATCGGGACGTGCTGCAACACCTGGAGCCCGGCGATTCGTTTGCTCATAAGGATGGCTCGGTGGGGCGAGCCATGATGGAACGGATCTCGGTGAAACAGGTCGTCGAGTCGGCGGTACAACGCCTGACGGTTGTCGCTCCGGCGCGCGTCTAGGATGAAACATGCACCGAGCACGGAAGCTCATTCTGGCCAGCGTCTCGCCTCGCCGCTCACAACTGCTGAGCGAGGCGGGGTTTGCGCACGAGACGCTGCGCCCGCCGCTCGACGACGCGGCGTTGGATGCCGGCGATGCGCCGGCGCGCCGATGGGTCGCGGCGCTGGCTTATTTGAAAGCGGCATCTGCATTGCGCGCGATGTCGCCCGAACGGGCGACCGGGGCGGTCATCCTCGGCGCGGACACGCTCGTGGTGAAGAACGGCGCGATGATCGGAAAACCCGCAGACGGTGCGGACGCTCGGCGCATTCTGAGGCTGCTGTCGGGCGGCTCGCACGAGGTGCTGACGGGGGCCGCGCTGGTGTCGTTGAGGGGTGAACGGGAAATCCTCGTGGACGCAACGCGGGTGCGTGTGGGCGCGTTGTCAGAAGAGACTGTGGAGGCGTACGTCGAATCGGGTGGTTGGGCCGGCAAGGCCGGGGCGTACAACCTCGCGGAGCGGCTCGAGGTCGGCTGGCCGATCGAGTTCGAGGGCGACCCAGGCACGATCATGGGGCTGCCGATGCGCCGACTCACGCCCCGTCTGGAGCGATGGCTCGCGGGCGAGGCGTGCGCGGGAGCCGCGGTATGACGGTCGGGGGCGTGCTCTCTCCGTGGGTCGTCGTGCCCATCACGGCGGCGCTCATGGGGCTGGTGGTGCTGTATCAGGGGTGGTTGGCCCGCTCGGACATGCCTCGCTGGCGGAGACGGTTGCGGGGGGCAAACGGCTGGATCATGCTGCTGGGGCTGCCCGCGGTAGGGGCGGGGTTCTCGATCATCAACCACGCGTCGAACCCGGTGCTGTTCGTGGGCGTCTGGGGATTCGGGCTGCTGATGGTCGCGGCAGCGGTCGGGCTGGCGGTCGTGGATTGGAGCGCCTCGGCCCTTCTGGGGCTGGAAGCGCGCGCAGCCATGCGTCGGACCATGCACAATCCACGCCATGAGCCGAACCCCGGGCACGATGCGCGCGACGGTAGTGAACCCACGAGGGCGGGGAAGCGTTCGCGCTGACGGGTCGCTCGGCGTGCGCCGGCCTCCCATCGCCGGGCCGATCGGCCACATCGCGTCGCGCGTGTTCGAGGGCGCGGTGCGCCGACGCAACGCGCGCTTCGATCGGGGCGAGCGGGTGCAGCGGATGCCGGCGCCGGTAGTGAGCGTCGGCAACATCAGTGTCGGTGGCACGGGCAAGACTCCCATGGTGATGTGGGTGGCTCGGGCGCTGCACGACGAAGGCGTGCGCGTGGCGATAGCGATGCGCGGGTACGGCGCCCAGAAAGGCGGCCGGTCCGATGAGCATGAGGAGTATCTGGAACGACTCTGGGACCTGCGCACGCCCGTGGTGGCCGACCCCAAGCGGGCGGCGGCCATTCGGGAACTGCTCTCGCGCGACGCCGCGGTTCAGGCGGTGATTCTCGACGACGGCTTCCAGCACCGGTTCGTCGCGCGCGACGCGGACATCGTGCTGGTCGATGCCACGCGGAGCCCCTTCGAGGACCGATGCCTCCCGGGGGGATGGCTGCGAGAGCCCGTGGCATCGCTCGCTCGCGCGCACGCGATCGTGCTCACGCGCGTGGACGGGGTCGGCGAACGCGACCTTGATTCGTTGCGCGAGCGCCTCACGAACGTGGCGCCTCGGGCGTTGCTGGCCGGCGCATCCAGCCGGTGGGAGGCGTTGGAGACGCCTTCGGGCGATGTTCCAACGAGCGCGCTGGCGGGTCGGCGAGTGCACGTCGTCTGCGCCATCGGCAATCCTGGAGCGTTCGTCGCGCAGGCCCGCGCACTCGGCGCGGTGGTGAATTCGCTGGATGCGCTCCGCGATCATGCGCCGTACCGGGCCGCCTGGGTCCGAACGATGCTCGAGCGGGCGCGGAACCGCCGCTGTGACGTGGTGCTGACCACCGGAAAGGACTGGGTCAAGCTGCGCCGGGCCATGCCGCACGAGTCGCCGTCGCCAACCAGCGGACGTACCGCGCCGCTCCCGCCGGTCTGGCGCCCGCGGGCGAACATCGCGTGGGCGTGGGGTGAGCGTGAGATGCGCGGGCTGCTGCGGCGGGCGTGCGGCGCGCAGGGGTGATACTGTTCCCCTTCGGGCTTGGCCCGGTGCTATGAGCCGAAACACCGAACGGAGCCTGTTGGAAGCGTTGGCGCACTGGCGCGAGTTTCGCGTCCTTGTCGTCGGCGATTTCATGCTCGACGAGCTGGTCTACGGCGACGCCGAGCGGCTCGCGCCGGACGCTCCCGTGCCGGTGCTCTCGGTGAAGCGGACCGAACGGCGCCCCGGGGGCGCGGCCAATGTGTGCCTGGATCTCATCGCCATGCGCGCCGAGGTGGAGGCGTTCGGCCTGATCGGGCGCGATCGAGAAGGCGCAGCGGTGCGAGAGGCGCTCCTAGGCCAGGGTGTGGGCGTCGACGGCTTGGTGGAGGCCACGGATCGCCCGACCACGCTCAAGCAATCCGTGATCGGGCTCGCCCAGCACCGCCACCCCCAGAAAATGTTCCGGGTAGATCGCGAGTCGAGCGGGCCCATCGCGGCGGCGGACGCGAGCGTGATACTCGAACGATTCCGTGCCGCGGTCCGAGGCGCGGACGTGGTGCTGCTGGAGGATTACAACAAGGGCGTTTGTTCCGAGCCGGTCTGCCGCGCGGTGATCGATGCTGCACGTGCTGAGGGCGTGCCGGTCATGGTGGACCCCGCGGCGATCGCCGACTACTCGCGGTACGCGAACGCCACCTGCGTCACTCCGAATCGGAGCGAGGCGGAGAAGGCCGGGGGGGCTCCCTCGCCAGGGGCCGATGTGGTCTCGTCGTGGGGCCCGGTCGGTTCGCGGCTCATCGAAGGGCACGGATTCGAGGCGGTTGTTCTCACGCTCGATCGGGAGGGCTCGCTGCTCGCCCAGCGGAACGGGACGGCCGAGCACGTGCCCACCGTGGCGCGACAGGTGTACGACGTGACCGGCGCGGGCGACATGGTGCTGGCCGCGCTGGCCGCGGGCCGGGCGAACGGCATGGGGTGGGCCGACGCGTCCCGATTGGCGAATGTTGCGGCGGGTCTGGAAGTGGAGGTGTTCGGCGTGCAGCCGATCCCGCTCGAGCGGATCCACCGCAGCGCGTTGTCGGTGTACGGTCAGGTCCGTGGCAAGGCACGAACCTTGGAGGAGGCCCTGGTCGAAGTGAGCGCGCTCCGGCGCGAGGGCCGGCGCATCGTGTTCACGAACGGCTGCTTTGATCTGCTGCACGCGGGGCACATCGCGCTGCTTCGCTTTGCGCGGGGCCAGGGGGACGCGCTCGTCGTCGGGCTCAATGCGGACGCGTCCGTCCGCCGCCTGAAGGGGCCGGAACGCCCCCTGCAGAACGAGCACGATCGTGCGGACATCCTGTCGGAACTTGAGTCAGTGTCGATGGTGGTGGTGTTCGAGGAAGACACGCCCATGCGCCTCATCGAAGCCGTGTGCCCGGACGTGCTGGTGAAGGGGGGCGATTACGCCGAGGAAGAGGTGGTCGGAGGCGAGTTTGTCCGGGCGAGCGGCGGGAGCGTTGTGCTCGCTCCGCTCACCAAGGACCGCAGCACGACCAACGTTGTGGCGCGCATTCGCGGACGGGCGGATTGACCGGTGCGCTGGCGGGGTGTGCGATGCGCGATCTGAACACGCTGACTCTGCCGGATTGCTGGACGGAAGTTTGCCGAACTGGCTTCGTGCGCCGGCTCGTGGAGCTGGCGCGGGACGAGGACCTGGGCGCCGCCGGAATCGCGGGCGACATCACGAGCGCCGCGTGCATCTCGAGTCATACATCCATGCGGGCCAGGCTGACCGCGCGAGCATCGGGCGTCATCGCCGGGCTCGGGTGCGTGGGCCTCGCGATCGACGTGTTCAAAGCGGATGTTCGATGGTCTGCCGAGGCCCGCGACGGGTCGGGCGTCGACGCCGGCGCCTCTCTGGGCGTGCTCGAAGGCTCCGCACGGCACATGCTCGCGCTCGAGCGCACGGTGCTCAATCTCGTGGGAAGGCTCTCGGGCGTGGCCACGACGGCGGCCGCGTTCGTGCGCGCGGTGGAGGGCACCCATGCCGGCGTCTACGACACGCGCAAGACCACGCCGGGCATGCGGATGCTTGAGAAATACGCCGTTCGGTGCGGCGGCGCGAGAGCGCATCGCGCGGGGCTCTTCGACGCGGTTCTGATCAAGGACAATCACCTGGCGGGGATCGCGGTGGGGGAGCTTGAGGATCGTGTGCGGCAGGCCGCCGCGAAGGGTCGGGCCGGCGGGGCGAGATTCGTCGAGGTGGAAGTTGATTCGCTCGAGCAGCTCGACGCGCTGCTCAGAATCGAGCCCGGTGTGGTGGACGTGATTCTGCTGGACAATTTCGACACGGCGCGACTCCGAGAGGCTCTCGCCTTGCGAGCGCGAATCGGGGCTGGCGTTGAACTGGAAGCGTCGGGAGGCGTCCGCTTCGACACCGTCCGCGCCATCGCGCAGACCGGCGTGGACCGCATCAGCGCGGGCGCCATCACGCACTCGGCGCTCACCCTGGACGTCGCGCTCGACGCGCTGTGAGCCGGAGGTGCAGGGGCTGGGACGTCAGGGCTGCGCACTCGCCCGCGGCGCCCCGGCGAGCATCGCGCTCATCTCCGCCTGGCGCGCATAGTCGATCGCCTCGCCCAGAATGCGGGCCGCTTCCTGCGGCGCGTGAAACCCCATGGAATTCTCGGCGTTGATGTAGTCCGTGCGCCACTGCGCCATTCGATGCAGGTCGCGAGCGGTCTTGAGGTCAGCGTCGCCGACGCCCCGCCCCATCGCGCCCCGGATCGCCTCGATGGCCGCCACCGTGGCGATCTCCGCGCGATCCAGCAGGCCATTGGTGCGATCCTGAATGGTCGCGACGCGCGAGAGCATCTCGCTTTCGGAGTGGTTGTGGCAGGTCTGGCAGGCTCTCGCAACGTTGAGCAACGGACTGCGGATCTGGTGGTCGCTCACCTTCACGGCGCCCTCTCGCGTGTAGGGCATGTGGCAGTCAGCGCATGAAACGCCGGCCCGCGCGTGAATGCCCTGGCTCCACAGCTCGAACTCGGGATGCTGCGCCTTGAGGACGGGCGTCTTGGCGTCGGTGTGCGTCCAGTCATTCCAGCCGACCTCGTTGTAGTAGTCCTCGATGTGCTCCGCGCGGAGGCCGTTGTGCCACGGGAACGTCAGCGTCTTGCCCTCGCCCTTGAAGTAGTACTCCACGTGGCACTGGCCGCAGGTCATGCTGCGAAGCTCCTGGCGTGACGCGTCCCGGTTGGGGTCGTAGGGCGTCGCTCGCGCGCCCTTGCGCCACTTTTCGACACTGGGGAAATGCGGAACGGGGTCGCCGGAGCCGGCGAGCGCGCGAATCCCCTCGACGAACGCGGGGCGTGTGATGCGGAGCGCGTTTGTTGCGGGGTCGTGGCAGTCAAGGCACGTGATGGCGTGGCTCACGAGCTGTGTGGCCTCGCCGTACGGCATCCTGTTCACGGCATCGAAGCCGTGATGCAGCTGCGCCTGGCCGGATTCGGACAGCAACGGGTCGGTGAGTTCGCCAGCGGCGCCGTGCGCCAGGCCGACCTTGCGCAGTTCGAGAACGTTGGAGGCGTGGCAGTTGAGGCAGGCGCCCGGCTGATTGCGCAGCTTGACGCGGTCCGTCTCGCGCTGATCGTGCAGCATGAACGCGTGCCCGCGCCGCTCGCGGTAGTCCAACGCGAACGCGTACCCGTTGAAGATCGTCTTGAGGCGCGGGTTGGTCTCCACCTTGGACTCAGCCTTGAGCACGTCGCTGCCGGGCGCCACCGGGAGCGCTTCGCTCCCGCCGTACCTGGTGCGCTCGTTGTCCGCGGTGCGTTTGTACCCGTCGTACTGACGCGGGAAATTCTGCCCCCACACCGCGGGATCAAGCGTCGTCTCATCCAGTTCAACGACCTTGAACGCCGTGGATCGAGCCTCCTGCTTGCGCTCGGCGATGTTCTGGTACATCAGCATGACGCCGATGGTGGCCGCGGCCACGAACAGAACCGTCACCCAGTAGAGCGCTCGACCTCCAGAACGCGTTGGATTGGATGCCATGAATGAAATCTCCGGTATCAGCGAATCGGCCCGTGCCCGGCCGAGGCGTGGCAGTGTGTGCAATTGGTGGGCTCGATCCCGCGAGGCCCCGGCAGCGCGGCCATGTGCGACGCGACCTCGCCATGACATCGGACGCAGTTCGCCTCGACGATCCGCAGGTCGGCCGGTGAGATCTGGATCGGCTCATGAAAGTTCTGCAGCGTGAACGCTTTGCTGTGCCGCCAGCCGTGGAGGGCCTTGGTGGCGTAACGCGGCGCCGTGCTGGCGGGAACGTGGCAGTCGTTGCAGTTGGCGACGGCGTGATGCACGCCCTTGGCCCAACCGTCGTAATGCTCGCGCATCACGTGGCAGTTGATGCACGACGCGGGGTCGTCGGAGAGGTAGCTCGTGGCCTCGGCGTACTTGGCGGTATACGCGCCGGCGCCGAGAAGGAGGCCCACGAGCACGCACAGAACCAAGCCGGCTTTCGAGGCTCGTCGTGGTTTGCTCGCGGTCATGGCGGCTCCGTTGAGTGCTCCCAATGCATATCTGGGACTTACAGGATAACAGGATTGACAAGTCCGGTCGAATCCACGTCTGCGCCCCGCCCGCCCCGGCGGGCAGCCTCGCCCCCTCGATGCCAAGCTCCGAGCCGACGCGCTGCGCGTGAGAATGGGCCATCGAGCGTCCACGGCGCTGTGCTCTCGTCGGGAGGGTGGATGTCCGCCCGGAGGGATCGATTCAAATGGCGGCGCTCTCGACCTCGGCCCGGATCGCGTCGGCGATACGTCTGGTGTCTTGCACGCACGTGATGATCTTGCCGCCGAGGATCGACCAACACCCGAAACCCTCTGCGGCGACCACCGTTGGTCTTGCGTCAAAGTCCTTGGCAAACGCGTTCACAGCGCGAGTGGCGAATCGGGACTCGACAATCTCGGCCCGCCGCAGGATCGGCAGATAGACGCCGGCGTGCGCGATCATGTTGTCACGATTGGATCTCACCGGGCCCCAGTCGGGAGGGAGGCCGCTCTCGGTGATGAGGCTCTTGTGCACCGAGTCGTTGATGTGTGAGAGCATGAACAGGTTGTCGTAACCCATTGTGACCAGGCTTGTGAACGGGCCGTCCATGATCGTGACGCAGATGGGCTCGATGTCGAGCCGGAGCACGAGCATCTCGTACAGGTCGAAGCGGAGCGGCTCGATGGGGAAGCGAAACCACGACGCCAGGAGATTGCGATTGGCGTACGTGGCGTTGACGACAAAGTCGAAGTCGTGTTCTTCCGTTCCCTGCGGCGTGCGGATCGCGATCCGCTTCTCGCCACCCGGGAGCAATGCGCCACCTACAGCCTCGGCGTTCAGCAAGAGATTGACGGAAGGGCTGGCGCGGAGACGATCGGCCGCGATGGCTCTCAATCGTTCGAAGTCGTACACGCCCTCATCCGACAGCACGCTGAGCGTCACCGTCCGGTGATCGAGCACCGTGTCCGGCGGAAAGTCAAGCGTATAACTGAGTTCGTTGCTCTTGCAGGCGGCGAGATACCGGGACGCCGGGATCTCCACGCCGGTTGCGGACGTGCAGAAATACGACGGGTGCGAGCGGGACACCGCGGCGCCGTACACCTGCTCGAACGACTCGCGCGCGGCTCGTATCTCCTGAATCTGATCGTAGGACCGGGGGTAGTGAAACCCGGAATGATGTCGCCATTGATTGACGAACGACACTTCGGTCATGAGCGCGGGCCGGCGCTCGATGACGGTCACATCGCAAAACTCGGCAAGTTCCGCAGCGCACGTTGCGCCGAACACCCCCGCGCCGAGCACGGCCACGCGCGGGCGTGCAAAGCGGCCCGAGGGCGGCGGGGGAATCGTCCTCGCGGCGATGCGCACGATCCGCGTCGCGGTGTCGCCGTCGGCCTGAGGTGGGACCTCGCTTCGGATGGCCCCGAGAAACGCGCGAAGCTCATTGTCGAGAGCAACGTGCTGATGGCCCAGGAACTCCTTGTCCACCTGGTGATTCCGACGAGCGACCACCAGCGAACTCTCGATGAAATCGCAGTGGATGGTCCGATCGGAATACTCCAGCCGCAATTGGCGCGCCCTTCGGGCGCTTTGCCAGCCGATCGTGAGGAACGCGTTCATCGCGCGCGGATACCTCAGGCTGACCAGCCTTGCGTTACCGCGATCGGAACTCACGCAGACTTCGGGAGATTCGCCAAAGAGCAGGTCGATGATGTCGAACAGATGTAGAAACTCGAGGCTCGGATCGGCGCGGTCGAGGCGATCGGCGTCGGGGTTCAACATCACGCCTCGAATGGCGCGGGGGGTCTCGGGAATGGCCGCGACCAGCTCGGCGAGCCTCATGACGAGCGGATGGTGCCGGTAGATGTGCCCGACCATGAGCACGCGGTTGTGCTCGGCAGCTCTGGCCACCAAGTCTCGGCATTCGGGCTCGGTGGGGGCCAACGGCTTCTCGACGAGCACGTGTGCGCTCCGCAGGCATCGCGTCACGAGCTTCACGTGTGTGTCGGGGGGGGTGACGATATCGACGGCATCGACCGATTCCAGCAGCTCGTTGGTGAGCGCTGTGAACGCCGGAACGTCATGCCGCTGCTCGACCGCGGTCCTCGTGGCGTCGGAGCGAACCACGACGCCGACGAAATGGCATTCGCCGGCTTGGCTCAGCCGTTTCCACGTTGTGAGGTGGTGCTGACCGAAGCGGCCGGCGCCGAGAAGAAGGACGCGGGATGGCGGTCGGCACATACGGTGTTCTCGTCCTCGCAGCGGGACGAATCGATGGCCTGATCGCCCCACGCCGGGCTGTCGAAGCAACGCGATTGTAGTTCAGTCAGCGGGCTGCGCCGAGCGTCCGGTTGTCGCCGGCCATGTTTGTCTTGACGCGAGGGTCTGTGTTGGGTCTGATAAGGTGCCGGGGCGAGGTGCTTGCGTCGGATTGATTCGCCGGGTGAGCGAAGGCCTGGAGCGATCGAGACGGGTTGAGTGCGGGTGGTGGATCGAGGGCGTGATGGGCATCGGGGCGCGACGACGAGAGGAGTATTCGGTGAGCATGAGCGAGCGAACGGCGCGGTCGGGTCGCATGGGACTTGCGTGTTTTCTGGTGGCGATGGGCGCCGGGGGCTGCGAGTTCTTCAACATGGAGCCGGCCGCGGGAGGGGGGGAGCCTCTTACAACGCAAGAGGGCTGGTCCTTCGACGCGGCGCCGGTGATCAAGGCTGGGGATCTCAGGCGGCGGGGTGTCTGGAACGACCCGTGCGTTCTGCGGGAGGGTCAGGGGTATGTCATGTACCTCACGAGCAGCACGGGTGAGCCGTTCAAGCCCCCGGTGCAGCCGTTTCGCGCGGTGTCGGCGGACGGTAAGTCCTGGAGGCTCGAACCGGAAACGCCGTTGTTGAGCCCGCAAGGCACGGAGTTCGTGAGCATCGAGACGCCGACGGTGGTCCGTTTCAAGGGTGCGTACCACATGTATTTCACGGGCGTTTATCCGGAGGGCTCCGTGCCATCGATGGCGATCGGCCACGCGACCTCTCCGGATGGCGTGACGTGGACGTTGGATCGCAGCGGCCAGCCGGTGATTCGTGCCACGGGTTCGGTGATGGACTGGAACGGTTTTCTGGTGGCGGAGCCGGGGGCCGTGGTGCGTTATGACCGCCTGTACCTTTACTTCACCGCGATGGGCGGACGAGCCGGCGGTAACCCTCCGCAGGTGCAGGTCATCGCGCTGGCCACCTCAGACGACGGGACGACGTTTGACGAGCCGCGGTCGGTTTTGGGGCAGTCTTCTTTGTACCCGCCGACGCGGGGCTACGTCGGGTATTCCACGCCGTCAGCGGTCTGGCACGATGGGAAGGTCCACCTTTTCTATGACGTCGCCCACCATGACGCGAACGCCAACCCGCAGTGGGCGCAGGTGGCTCTGCATCATGCCGTGTCGGAGGACGGGGCATCGTTTCAGGAAGATGCGGCGCCGATTCTGACGCGCGAGCGACTTGGCTTTGCCAAGGGTGAGGTGCTCGGACCCAGCGCCATCATCGAGGGAGATTCGGTGAACCTGTGGTTTCAGGGTCACGCCGGCGCCGGAGAGTTCATTGGCGAGTTTCTGCTGCTTGGGCGCACCGAGAAGTTCGGAATCCGCTTCGGGACCATCGGGAAGACCCAGTTCGGGACCCCCGATTGACGCCGAATCAGGAATGGAGTGATT
Source organism: uncultured Phycisphaeraceae bacterium (assembly GCA_964638515.1). GTDB lineage: Bacteria > Planctomycetota > Phycisphaerae > Phycisphaerales > UBA1924 > CAYPGJ01. The sequence goes on along the minus strand of CAZWZL010000004.1, from coordinate 71,555 downwards.
GGGGTGTTCCATCGCGGCGCGTCAAGCGGTTGTAGAGCTCAACGTGACGCCGCAGATGCGCGGCCTCTGAGCACCGCTCGTGGGCTCGAAGCGCCGCGGCGGCGCCGAGCCTGCGGCAGAGCGCCGGATCGTCCCAGATTCGCTTGAGTTTCTCCGCGAGATCGCCGACGTCTCCCGGCTCAAAGAGCATGCCGGCCTGACCGTCGGCGGCCCACTCCTGAAGCGCCCCGATGCGCGATACGACGACCGGTATGCCGTGGCTCATGGCTTCGGCGACGACGAGCCCGAACGTCTCGTACCAGATGCTGGGGACCACGAGAACTCGCGCGGCGCGATAGAACTCGGCGAGTTCCTGCTTGGAACGGGTCAGCAGGAGTTCGGCGCCCGGGGGCGCGTCGGCTGGGTCTGTCGTCGCGGCGTTCGCTGCGATTCGGACGGGAAGCCCCGCGACGCGGGCGGCATCGAGGAGCACCTGGACGCCCTTTTCCGGAGCGAGGCGGCCGGCGTAGCCAACAAACGCTCCGGAGGCGGGATCATCCACAGCGGATTCGGGCATGGGGATGGCGCACGGGATGATCGTGATCCGGTCGACAGGCAGTTTGGCCTGCTCATGAAGCCACCGCGCGGCGAAGTCCGAGAGCACGACAAACGTCGTCACGTGCTTTCGGAAGAGGCCGAGCCGGTGCGCGAGCGAACTGCGCAAGCCGAAGGCAACGCTCTCGAAAACACTCGAGCGGCAGTTTCGAAGCGCCACCCAGTGCTGCTTACCCCCGACGCACCGGTGACAGATCGAGCCGTGGCAGTAGTGCGTGGCAATGGGGCACGTGAGCCGGTAGTCATAACAGGTAAGGACCACCGGAATGCCTGCGCGAGCGCACAGGCGAAGAATCCAGGGGGAGATGAGCGGGTACAGCTCGTGTGCGTGAACGACGTCAGGGGGACGCCGCTGAATGACCCGGGCAAAGTCCGCGAGCGCCGCTCGAGCGTAGAGGCCGTCGGCGAACGCGGTCACGCGGCCGATTGTGCCGGGCGAGAGCGACCCCGAGTCGCGCTCGAACACTTCGACGTCGAGGCCTCCGGCGCGCTGGAGACGGATCGTTGTATCGGTGGCGTCGTCGGCGCCACCGCCTCCTCGATGCCGGTTGTAGACGTGGAGGATTCTCATCGTCGGCGAAACTCAGTCCGGCAATTCGTGGGACGGCGGGACCCACGCCCGGCGTGGATCGAAGGGAAGGTACCATGACGCGGGCGCTGTCTCGCCGGCTGAGACGTCGGAGCCGGCAAAGGGCGTGTGTCGATCGACGGCGCGGTGCGCGGATCAGGTGATGCATGGCTCGAGTGTTCGTTGGTATTCCGACACTGAATCGCCCCGAGTTTGTCCGTGACGCCGTTCGCAGCGTTCTCGCTCAGTCGTTCGGCGACTTTCGAGTGATTGTGAGCGACAATGATTCGAGCGGGGGCGTTGCCGAGCATGTGGCCAGATTTGTGGAACAACTGGGAGATGCTCGAGTCTCGTTCCATCGACAGTCTCGCAATGTGGGGGAGTACGGGCAGGGTCGGTATTTCCTTGATGCTGCGTCGGAGGAGTACTTCGTCACACTTCACGATGACGACGTGCTAGAGCCGTCCTACCTCGCAACAGCGATCGATCGGCTCGACACGAATCCCTCGCTCGCGTGCTTCGTGGCGAAGCCTTATCTGATGAGCGCGGACCGTGTGCGATCGGAGAGCGAGACGCAGGCGTACCTTCGGGCGCGAGGGCGCGATGCGTGCGGAGAAGGTGTCATCGACGTGCTTGAGACGCTGTTCGGGCTGGCGAGTGGGCCCGGGGCCCGACGATGGCGCCGGAGCCAGGGCGGATTCATCCCGCTTTCCGGCACGGTGTTTCGCACGCGGTCGCTCATCGAATCTGGGTTCGTCGACGCCGATCTCAGCGGCAACTATCCGTTCGAGTTCAATGTGCTGCTTCGTTTGGGCGAGCGAGGAGCAAGAGCGTGGAACTGCGCGGAAGAGTTGCTTGGGTTTCGAGTCCATTCGGGCAGCATGACCAATTACATCCGACTCGTGGACAACCCTCGGGTCATCGATCCACTCGTGCTCCTTCTGGAGCGACGCCGGTTTGCCGGTCGGGTCGAGCGCCGACGTCGGATCTACCTGTCGAGATTCCTGCGAGCCAGCGCCGTGATCCGGCTGCGTGAGGGGAGCCATCGCGATGCGCGCAGGGCGGCGTTGCGAGCTGCGGGCTTGAACCCGCGTTCGCTTCGCGGGTTGGCGCTGGCGCCGGCGGTGTGTCTGGCGCCCGGGATCGTGCAACGGGTGTTGCGCGCGCCGCCGCAGGGGCTCGACGGACCGCAGATGTCCGCGTCGCTCGCGCAGGATCACTCGAGCACATGAACGAAGTTCTCGGCCGTTGCGCCGGACGGACGGATGTTGAGTGGGGGATGACTTAGGGCTTGGAGATCGCTCCGCGCCCGGTATACTCGGGACCAGATGCTGTTCCAGAATGGCCCGCTCGCGAGGAGCTAGGTTCGATGAAAGTCGTGATTCTGTGTGGTGGCAAGGGCATTCGGGCGTTTCCCTTCACCGAGTACCTCCCCAAGCCCATGATGCCGGTCGGGGGAGCGCCGATTCTCGTGCAGGTCATGCGAATCTACATCGAGCAAGGCGTGACGGATTTCGTGCTGGCCGTGGGACACCGTCGCGAAGTGATCGATGACTACTTCAGCGGCAAGTCACTCGGCGCAAACGTGGAAGTTGTTGATACCGGGGAGGACACCGACACCGGGGGGCGAATCCATGCATGCCGCGACCTTCTTGGAGACGAGTTTCTCGCCACGTACGCGGACGGATTGTGCGACGTGGATATCGGCGAAACGCTTCGGTTTCACCGTGCGCATCCCGGGTTGGCGACGATCACCGGCGTCCCGCTGATCTCGCAATACGGGACGATCGACTCGGATGAATCCGGACGCGTGACGCGGTTCCTTGAGAAACCCGTGATGGAGGAGCACTGGATCAACGCCGGGTTCTTCGTCTTCAATCGCGAAGTGTTCGATCATTGGACCGGACAGAATCTCGAGCGCGACGTGTTCCCTGCCTTGGCGTCGAAGGGCTTGGTCTACACGTACAAGCACAGGGGGTTCTTCAAGTCCATGGACAGCTACAAGGACCAACGTGAGTTTGAGTCGCTGCTTCAGAATGGGCATGCCCCATGGCGAAGAGCAGGGGTGAGGGGATGATGTTCCGTTGGCAGTCCAGATCGGTGCTGGTGACGGGGTGCACCGGGTTTCTGGGGTGGTCGCTGACCCGAGCCCTCGTGGATCGGGGCGCCGAGGTGGTCGGCCTGATCCGCGATGTGGTGCCCAAGGCTCCGCTGTTTCTGTCGGGGCTGGACCGGCGGATGAACGCCGTGCACGGGTGTGTCGAGGATCTCGGTGTGCTCGAGCGGGCGATCAACGAATACGAGGTCGACACGGTGTTTCACCTCGCGGCGCAGGCCATCGTCGGCGTCGCGAATCGAAATCCGCTGGCGACGTTCGAGGCCAACATCAAGGGAACATGGACGCTGCTCGAGGCGTGTCGCCGGTGTCCCACCGTGTCTCGCGTCGTGGTGGCTTCGAGCGACAAGGCCTACGGCGTGCACAAGCAACTTCCGTACAGCGAGGAGGCGCCGCTTCAGGGCAGCCATCCGTACGACGTCTCGAAGAGCTGCGCAGACCTCATCGCGCTCACCTACCACAACACGTACCGCACGCCGGTTTGTGTGACCCGATGCGGAAACCTGTTCGGGCCGGGCGATCTGAACTTCAGCCGCATCGTGCCCGGCACCATCCGCTCAACGCTCCGCGGGGAGCGCCCCATCATCCGAAGCGACGGATCGCCCATCCGGGATTATGTCCACGTCAAGGACATAGCGGAGGCGTACATCCTATTAGCGGAGGGAATGGAGGATCCGAAGCTGCACGGGCTGGCATTCAACTTTGGCACCGGAGAGCCCCTCTCAGTGATCGACCTGACGCGGACGATTCTCCGAGCCGCCGGGCGGACGGATCTGGAACCCCACGTCCTGAACGAGGCGAAGGGCGAGATCCATCACCAATACCTGAGTTCGGAGCGGGCGAAGCAGCTGCTCGGCTGGAGCCCCGGGGCGCCGGTGGCCGATCGAATTGCGGAGACGATTCACTGGTATGGTGAGTTCCTGAGGCAGGAGGCCTCGAACGACCCGCCGCAAGGGCGAGCTTCGCAGTCCACATGATGACCCGCTTCGCCGACGCGATCCGTATCGCCTTGCGGAATGGCCGCCGACGGCTGGGGCGCGCGACCGCTGCGGGCGCTTTGGTCGTTGGCTGCGCCGGAGGGGTGATGTCATCGGGTTGCTCTTCCACCAAAGCCGGGGGCGAGGTGGAGGTCTCACCCGAAACGCTGGAATCGGCGCAGCGATTCAGTCGTGAATACGTGCTGGCCGCGGGCGACCGGATCGACGTGCTGGTCCGGGGCAACGAGGTGGTGTCGCGCGCCTGCACCATCAGGCCGGATGGATTCATCACGCTTCCGATCGTTCGCGACGTTCCAGCCGCAGGGAAGACCGTGTCAGAACTCGCGGCGCATTTGACGGAGCGGCTGGCCGACCGGCTGAACAGGCCGGAGGTCACCGTGATCGGGCTCGACGTTCGCCAGCCCATGGTGTACGTGCTGGGGCACGTCGGCGTGCCACAGCCGGTGCCGTTGCGCAACGCCCGAACGCCGGCGCAGGCGATCGCGGCGTGCGGGGGGCTGAAGGACTCGGCCGAACCTCGTGACGTCGCCATCATCAGGCTGAACCAGGAAGGTCGCCTGCAGGCGATCACACTGTCATCCGAGCTCCAAACGCAGCCCATCCCCTACATGCTTCTGAACTCGACGCTTCTCGAAGCGGAGGACGTGATCTTTGTTCCCGAGAGCGATCGATCCCAGTTTGTGCGCGCGGTGCGCGATTACGTCAACACGCCGCTGGAGGGGCTCAACGCGGTGCTGACCCCGTATTTCCAGTTCAAGCTCATCGCAGTCCTCGAAGAAGAGAACTGAGACACCGGCGCATCCATGCACGAGCACGAGGCCATCCCGAAGCACCCAGGAGCGGACGACTTTGACGTCCGAGCGGCGATTCGCCGCGTGCAGGACGCATGTCTTGGGCACAAGCTGATCATCATCTTCTCGGCGATGACCACGGTTGGCCTCATGGTCTTCTACATGTTCGTATGGCCGCCGGTGTACCAGTCGTACGCCACCGTGGTGGCGGAGCAGAAACAGGATTCGGCGCGCGACGAGTTCTACGGCTCTTGGGCGGTTTTTCGGAACATCGACATCCCCACGGAAGCGAAGCTGATGACGTCCAAGCCCGTGTGTGAGCGGGTGATCCGAGAGCTCTCGCTGACCTATGACGATGTGCATCACCCGTTCTTGCGGTACGCGGGGTATCTCTGGACGGAGTCCTGGGTGGGCAAGCGGTACCGGCGCCTCAAGGAGCGGGTGTTTCCGCCCGCCAAGTCCCCCTACACCCCGACGCCCGAGGAAATCGAGTTCGCCAGAACGCTCGACGACTTTCAAACCGGCGTGAACGTGCAGGCTGCGGCGGACGCAAACGTCGGAAACCTCGTGGTTCGCGGGCCGACGCCGCGTGTGGCGGAGATCGCGAACAAGATGATCGACGTCTACGTCGAGGAGGGCCGGCGGAGACAGCTCGAAGAGGCCAAGAGCGCAGCCGACGCCCTGCGCGTGGAAGTCGAAAAAGCGACCATCGACCTGAAGAACGTCGAGGATCGGCGCGAGGAGTACTACGACGAGAACAGCCTTCTGCTGGAGTTTGAGAAGGACAAAGTGGAGATCTCGCGCTGGATCGAGCTCGAAGCGTCGCTGGTCGAAGAGCGGGCGTCGATCGCGAGCATGGATCGAACGCTGGCGTCGCTACGGGTGCATCTTGCCTCGGAGCCCGAAACCGTCGTCGCGAGCCGCGTGATGGCGCAGAACGAGTTGCTCAAGAGCATGCGGGCCCATCGTTTCGCCCTGCAGACCAGCCTCAACGACGTCTTGAATCGGTACCAGCCCGACTCGGTGGAGGTTCAGGAGGTGGAGCGCTTGATCCGAGGCGTCGACGAGCTCATCGGGCGCGAATCCGAGCAGACGCAGTTGTCAGAAACCACCGTGAAGAGCGAGACGTTCGAGTCGACACGCCAGCAGGTTCAGGCGTTGGAGAGCGCGGTGGCGGGGCTTCGAGGGAAGCTCGAGGTGAAGGAATCGGCGGCGGAGCGTCTGCGCGAACGGATCAGCAGCATTCCCGAAAAGATGAGGATGGCGCACGACTTGGGACGGCTGCAGAGCGTGCTCGAGAAGAAGCAGATGGTTCTTCAGGAAAAGCTGATGATGGCAGAGGTGTTCATCGCCAGCGTGCACACGACGCCCCCCTCCATCCAGGTCGTTTCATACGCTTCGCCGCCATCCAAGCCCATCTGGCCCAAGAAGAAAATGCTGCTCATGATCGCGGGGCTGGTGGGGCTCGGGATCGGGGTCTCGCTGGCCGTGTTGCTCGAGACGGTTCGAGGGCGGATCACGGTCGATCGGCTGACGCAGGCAGGCGCAAGCCCGGGCCTCTACGCGACCATTCGGGCTCCAAACCGCGAAGCGCGCCGCGGTCGAGGGAAGCCGCCGGCGGAAGGGGCAGGATCGGCAAGGGGCGAGCGGGAGCCGCAGCCATGAGCTTCAAGCCAGGCCGGTTCGGCTCGGAAAGATCCGGCGAGGGTCGTGCGTCGGGGTGGCTCGCGCGGATTCTGTCGGGTCGTGCGAGCGCAGACGGCATGCTGCCGTCGTTCCGTCGTCTGGCGATGCAGCTGGAGTTCGATCTCGGAGCGAGCGATCGGGGCCGCGTGCTCATGATGGCGCCCGTTGGTTCAGGGGAGGATGCTTGCGCGGCCTCGACGGAGCTGGCGCTGGTGCTCGGGGGCGAACTGGGAAAGCGAGTGCTCGTTATCGACGGCGCGTTTCAGAGCGCGTCGACATCTGTATCCCTGGGCATGCAGGATCGCCCGGGGCTCGCCGACCTGCTGCGCCGTGAGCCGTGTGCGAGCCGGTACTGCGAAGTGGAAGGCGCTCCATGGATGGTCATGCCACGCGGGCGGGCCGATGCCGTTCGACCGATTCCGCTCGCGAGCGGCGAGATCCGCCAGATCATCGATGAGGCCCGAAATTCGTTCGACTATGTGCTCCTGGCCACCGATTCTCCCGGGGACGACGGGCGCGCTCTGGTGTTCCCGGCCTGCGCGGATCGCGTCCTGCTGCTCGCGATCGAAGGTCGGACGTTGCTCGAAGACGTGGACTCCTGTCGACGGGCACTGGAGAACTGCAGTGAGACGCGAGTGGGGCTTGTGCTGACGAAACCCCGCCGATTGCTCGGGTTGCTATGAGCCGAACGGACGAAGCCGTTGAGCGATCGGCGCCATGAGATCGGAGTCGATCAGGGCGGCGATGCCGACGTACGCGCTCGCGGCGGCGTGCGCCGTAATCGGCTTCGGGGCGCTTCTGGCCACGCTGCATTCCTCTCGCCTCATCGGGTTCACGGTGCTGGCGGGCGTGCTGGGTGTGGTGGGCGTGCTGCTCTCGGGGAATCCGAGGCTGTCATGCCTATGGGGCTTGCTGCTGACGGCTCCGCTCGACTTGAGCAAGCGATTCATGATCGTGCCGCACATGGGGGGCGAGGCGGCGTTTCGAATCGAGCTTGTGGACTTCTTTGTGCTTGCGCTAGTGTACTTCCTCGTGCGCGATGTGCTCCAGAACCGGCGGCCGCGGATGCGGTTTCCAGGCGTGATGCTCTGGTGGCTCGCCATGGCGGGGATGGGCGCGGTAACGATCGGCCTGGGCCCCCTGCGGACCCCGGCGGCGCACGAGGTGTTTCGCATTCTCAAGTCGCTGCTTCTGATGTTCGTGCTTGTAAACGAGGTCGTGCGCGAGCGTCAGTTTTTTCACGCCGCGCTCGCGCTGCTGGCCGGAGTGCTGCTCGAGTCCGTCATCGGAATCCTGCAGTACACCCTGAATATCCGGCTCGGGCTGCAGGCCTTGGGCGAGGCAAGCGAGGAAACGGTCGATTTCCTGTCCCGAGCAACGCTGCAGCATGGTGAAGCCGTGTACCGGGTCGGCGCACTCATCGGGCACGCCAATCTGCTCGCCGCGTACCTGGCCCTGCTGCTTCCCATCGCGATCGCCATGCTGTTTGTTCGATTGTCGGTGCCCGTGAAGGCGCTCATCGGCCTCACGATCGTGCTGGGCGAAGCGGCGCTGGTGGCGACGCTGTCCCGTGCGGGCTGGGTCGCATTCGCGGCGGGCGCGAGCGCGGTCGTGCTGCTGACGTGGTTTCATCGACGGATGCGCGAACGCTACACGCTGCTTCGAGCAGGCATAGTCATGGGCGGAGTGCTGATGCTGCTGGCGTTCTCGGGGCCCATCTCGAAGCGCGTGTTTCGCAGCGATCCGGGGGCCGTCAGCGCGCGCGTCGAGTGGCTCGAAACGGCGTGGCTGATGATCCAGGAAAAGCCGCTGCTCGGATTCGGGCTGAACAACTACGTGTTCGTGCAGGCGCCCTACACCCCCCAGGGGAGCACGGCAGGGCTGCAGCGGGACTACGGGGATTACTGGCCCGTCGTGCACAACGTCTACGCGCTCACATGGGTCGAGCAGGGCGCCATCGGGCTGACATTGTTCCTCGGCATGCACGTGCACGTGTTCGTCATCGGCATCCGCAATCTGCGCACGCGGAGCGACCTCCTCTACGCGATCAACATCGGGAGCCTGTGCGGGTTCGGAGCGATCATGGTGGATGGGCTGGCGAGCTTTTACATCCGAAACCCCGATTGCGCGCGGATGTGGTGGATTGTCGTCTCGCTGATCTGGGGCGTGCATTACTGGCGGCGCGCGAACGAGACGTCTCCGAAAAGCGTCGGCTCGTCCGAGGCGATGCGGTGATGCAACGGTGGCCAAGTCGTCATGCATGAGCACAATCCCAATCTTCTGTGGAGCGTGATCAAGAACGCCACAAGCCAGACGGGCGGAAGGGCCTTGCTGGCCGCGATCAGGTTCGTTGTCGCGGTGATCGTTGTTCGCTACGCGGGTGTGGAGCGCTTCGGCGAGTACTCGCTCGTGCTCACCCTGCTGCTGGTGACGGACTGGATCGCGGACTTCGCGCTGACCGACGTCGCCGTGAGGGAGATCTGCCGGAATCCGGCTCGAGAGCCGGGCCTCTTGCGCGCCCTTGCGGGCGCAAAGGTCGTTCAGGCCGTCGTGGCGATCATCTGTCTGCTCGCCTTGCTGTGGGGGCTTGGATACGAGGTCACCATGGTGCGCGCCGGAATCATCGGCGGCATCGGTACACTGTTCGTCGCACCGACCCTCGTGTATCGAGCGTTCTTCAAAGCGCATCTCACCATGGAGCGGGATGTCGGGGCGGAGATCATCGGAGCCTCGGCCTCCGTGGCCATGATCTGGATGGTGAGCGCCAGGGGAGGCTCGCTGGAAGCCCTGGTCGGCTGCTTCGTGGCGTCGCGCGCGATCACGCTCGTGGCGGTCCTCTTCCTTGGCCGCCGGATGCCGTCCATCGGACGGAGAGGGCCGCTCGCCGGGGAGAGCGTCGGGCTCTTTCGCGCCGCAGCTCCGCTGGGCGCTGCGGGGCTCATGGTGGCGGTCTACAACAGCTTGGACCTCGTCATGCTGTCCAAGCTGACGGACGCTCGCGCCGTGGGCCTCTTTTCGGGCGCCCAACGCTTCGTGTTTCCCGTGCTCATCGCCATCGACGCCGTCGGCTCGACGCTGTTTCCGGTGATGGCCTCCTTCTGGAAACAGCGCGAGGCGGAGTTCCGATTTGTCGTGCAGCGGGGAGTGGAGGCGGCCTTCGTGATCGCGGCCGGAGCGTTCTGCGTCATGCAGGTGACGCCCTCCTTCCTGCTCGATTTGCTCGGGCCGGGGATGCGCGAAGCGACGCCGCTGCTTCGACTCCTCGCGCTGGCCCTCACGATCAGGGCCGCGACGTTCATTCTGGCCCCGATCCTGCTGGTGACCGGAATGCAGCGGTATGCGCTGTGGCTCACCGCGCTGGCGTTGATCTCGAAGGCCGGTCTCCTCGCATGGCTGATCCCGCATCACGGACTGCTCGGCGTCGGATACGCCTGGCTCGCGACAGACCTGCTGGTGGGCCTCGTTCCAGCCCTCATCCTGACGCAACGCGTCGTCGGGTTCCGAATACGACTCGCGTGCGTGCCTCGAGTCGCGGCGGCGAGCGCGGCGTCCATCGGCCTGAGCATGGGGCTCGGGCTGTCCGATTCGGTGCTCGGATTGCTCGTGGTGAGCCTGACCTACCCGGCGACGATCGTCGCTCTGCGCGTCGTCACGCTGCGGGAAATCGGGGCGGTCCGCAACGCGATCCGGAAGCGATTCGGCTCAGGCGGCGAGTCCGGAAGCCCGGGAAGCGGGGCGGTCAAACCACACGAGCTCGGCATGGTCGGAATCGAGCGAACCGATGACCATGGCGTCTGAGTCAGCGGTGTACGTCTGCTGCGCGGTCACGATGCCCACCACGACGCCCTGATGAACGACCGCCGCCCAGGACGCCCCCGCGCGATGCATCACCGTGTGCGCGTCGGTCATTGTGGCGTCGGCGGCCACAAACGGCGTTGAGGCGGCGAGTTCGCGATGCATGCAGACTCCTTGAACGAACGTGGCGGGCAAAAAACGGTATCGGCCGGCCCCGGGCGACGTCGCGCCAGCCCGGCCCCGTAAAGCCCCGGAGAATCGTGGCGGAGTCGACACAGGCGATACAGAGCAGATACCTTGATCGCGTGACGTCCGAGAATCAGCGGTCAATGCTCGAACAGCCGGTGCGCGCGCGCCTGCGCGTCGCATTGGTGTGTCCCGGGGTGGGCGTCGAACAGCGCGGATTCGAGCGGTTGTTCGCAAACCTGTTTCATGCCTTGGGAGACCGGGTGGACGCCAAGCTCTTCAAGGGGGGCGGGCCGGTTCGGGAGCGCGAGATCGTGCTCCGATTCGCCCGCCGAAACGGCTGGCTGAATCGGCGGCTGCCGATCCATCGGCTGGTCGGCAAAACCGCCTTGCATGCCGAATGCGCCACCTTTGCGCTGGCGCTGCTGCCGCACCTCAGATCTGGGCGTTTCGACGTGGTGCACTGCATCGATCCACCGCTCGCGAAGGCGCTCGTCCGTCTGCGAGATCGCCTCGGATTGCGGTTTCGGCTCTTGTACACGGAAGGAACTTCGATGCCGCCGGCGGACTACCCGCCGTGTGACTTCCTGCATCAGATCGGGCTTGTGGCGTACACCGACGCGCTCGCCCACGGCGTGTCCGAGCATCGGATGGCCCTGTTGCAGCCGGGCGTGCATCGATTCACGTCGAGCGACACACGTGCGGATCTTCGTCGGCGGCACTCCATCGACGAAGAGACGTTTCTGATTCTGTATGTTGGCGCCATCAACCGTGTACAGAAGAGGGTCGATCATCTCATCCGCGAGGTCGAGCGAATGAGCGGGGATTTCCTGCTCTGGATCGACGGAAGCATGGATCAGGGCGATCCGACGATCCTCGAGGAAGCGAAGAATCGTCTCGGGAAGCGCGTGCGTGTCACACGTGTGGCGTCTGACGCCATCGGCGATCTGTACGCCATGGCCGATGTCATGGTCGTGCCCTCGGTGTTCGAAGCGTTCGGCCTCGTGATCGCCGAGGCTCTCGCGGTCGGAACGCCCGTGCTGATGCACGACTCGGCGCACTTTCGTTGGATCGCCCCGAACGACGCGTGTCACGTGGACATGCGGGAGCCCGGCCTGCTCGCCGAGAGGCTCTCCGATCTTCAGGCGCGGCCGCACGCGCGGGATGCGCTCCGAGGCGTCGAGAACGCGCGCGAGAGATTCGATTGGGAGGCGCTCGCGCCTCGCTATGTCGAGCTGTACGAGCGGACGGCAAACGTGAACGACGAGGAGGCTTGGATGCAGGCCGACAGCGATTCAGGAAGTGGGCGATCGAAACGCCGCGGGTTGGTGTCGCGATCCAAGTTCCTGGCCCTGCGAAGCGTGCGCCGGGCCGGGCTGCTCAAACCGGCGGACATGGCGTATTTCTGGCTGACGCGAGCGCGAGCGGCGCCGCGAAACCGGAGGTTTGTCCAGGAGAATCCGGGATTTGCAACACCGCCGGCGCACCTGGCGTTCGACGCCTTGCATCACGTGGACTGGCGGGAGTACCGAGACTCGGGGCTGCGGCACGCGGGCGAGTTTGCCAGACTGATCTCGGAAGCAACGGAAGCGTGTTCCTTGGACGTTCTGGAGTGGGGTTGCGGCCCGGGCCGCCTGCTGCGCCACATGAAGTCGCTTCTGCCCGGGCGCGACCTGACGCTGACTGGCTCGGATTACAACGAGGAGTCCATCGAATGGTGCCGCGCGAACCTGTCGGGAATCACCTTCGTCCGAAACGAGCTGGCTCCGCCGTTGCCATTCGAAGACGGGCGCTTCGATGTCGTCTATTGCTTCTCCGTGTTCACGCATCTGTCTGAAGCAATGCAACTGGCGTGGGCCAGCGAGGCGCACCGCGTGCTGCGGCCCGGCGGCGTGTTCATCTGCACGACGCACGGAGATCGGTGCCGGCATCTGCTGACGACCATCGAGGAGCACCGTCAGTACAACTGCGGCCAGGTGGTGGTCCAGGGGCAGTACAAAGAGGGCCGAAAATGGTTTTTGGCGGTGCATCCGCCGCTGTTCGTTCGGGAAAAGCTGCTCCGGCCGTTCGCGCAGGTGTCGTCGCAGCGGGTCAATGCGCCGGATCTGCTCCAGGAGTTCTGGCTGGCGCGGAAGGCCGGCGGCGGGTGATCAGGAGCTTCGCCGCCACCATTGAAAAGCGTCGGTAGTCGTGCGCACGCTGTCGGGCGTTGGCGTCGGCCCCGAGCACGGCCCGAACCGCGAATCCGGTCCATCGCAGCAAGTATCCGAAAAACACAATCGCATCGAAACAAAGCACCGATACGCCCCCGTGGCGCATCCGGAAGAAAGCGCGTGGCCCGTTGACCAGGGAAGCGGTAATGGCCTGCGAGGTCTGGCGACGCATGCTCGCGCCCATGTGGTGCTTGACCCGCGCGTGCGGCACAAACCGGATCGAGTGGCCTTCCGTCGTCATGCGGTGGCACAGCTCCATGTCCTCGGCGTACATGAAGAATCGGTCGTCGAAAATACGGTGCTCTAATGCCGAACGGCGGACCAGCATCGCCGCGCCCGAGACCCACTGCATGGCCCGTAGCTCGGCGTCGTGCTCGTCGTAGAACAGGGGCGGGGGGGCCCACCGCCGGCGCATCAATCGATCGAACCGAAACGAATGCCAGGCGGTGTTGGCCAGAGTCGGGAGTGCGCCTCCACACCCCCTTTGGAATGACCCATCGGGGTTCAGCAGCATCGCGCCCGCGATAGCGACGCCGGGGTCGGTCTCCAACGCCGAGATCAGCGATTCAAGGGCCTCGGGCAGCAGTTCAGCGTCAGGATTCAGAAGCATGATGAAGGGGGCGCCGCAGCGCTCCAGCGCGAGGTTGTTCGCACGGGCAAAGCCGATGTTGGCGGTGTTGACGATGAGATCTACGTTCTGGTGACGCGCCCGCACCAGCTCAACGCTGTTGTCGGTGGAAGCGTTGTCGACGACAAGGACCTGGATGTGCCGGCCCGACGGCGCGTGCGCCTCGATCGAGCGGAGGCACACGTCGAGCAGGTCAGCCACGTTCCAGTTGACCACGATGATGGAAACGCTCGGCTCGGAACTCATGGTGCGCCTTCATCGAGAGAGCGCTCCGCGCCTTCGAACGTCTCGGGGCGGTACAGCCGAACGCCGGATAACGCACGATAGGATCGGCCCGAGCGACGGATGTCGCGCATGCGTTCGAACAGGTCGGCGTACGCCGCGGCCACCGCGTCCCATCGATACAGCTCGCCGGCACGCTGGCGAGAAACCGACGCGATCTCGTGAACCCGCCGGTCGTCGGCGTCCAATCGACGGAGCAAGCCCGCGAGCGAGCCCGCGGAACGGGAGAAATACTCGACGCTCTCGCCCAGCACCTCACGGTGAAACGGCACATCGAGCGGGACGCAGGCCGCGCCCGCGTGCATGGCGCGCAGAAGGCTCGGGTTGGTGCCGCCGACCTCGTGCCCGTGCAGGTACAACCGACAATGTCGCAGCAAGCCGTTGAGCTGCGCGGAGTCATAGACCGCGCCGACGCACCGTACGCGATCGTCGTGCTCCCCGAGCACACGCCGGGAGTACTCCGACTCGTATCGGGCGGCTCCGACCACGATCAGGGGCATGGTCACCCCCGAGGCGCGATACTCGCGAATCAGGAGATCGGTGTTGTTCTCCGGCTCGATGCGCGCAACGGCAAGCAGATAACGGCCCGGGCTCAGCCCGAATCGAACGAGCGCGTCATCCACAGGCTCATCCCCAACGCGGCTGCCGTAGGGGATGAACGCGCATTCAGAGCCGTACTCCTGCGCGTAGTAATCGCACATGGCGACTGAATCGGTGACGAGCCAGGAAGCGAGACGCGTGCTGACCCATTCGGACCACTTGTAGTATCGGCGCTGCAGCGGGCTCCACTTGCGCCGCTGCCACCCCAGGCCGTCCGTGTGAATGAGGAGCGGCGATCGCCGCAGCTTGAGCGGGAGCACAAACGGAGCATTGCCGGGATCGAGCACGAACGCGACGTCGAAGCGACCGCACGCGGCGTGCAGAATCGAGACGGTGCTGTGGAGGATGCTCTCGAAGCTCTTTCCACCCGGCGCCGGAAGATAGATCAGCCGAACGCCCCGAAGCATCCGGGGCCGATCCCGGAAGTAGTTCGAACGGCAATAGACGGTCACGTCCATCCCATGGTCGCGAACGAGTCTTGTGGCCACTTCCTCGGCAAGGTTGCTGAAGCCGCTATAGCGCGCCGGTATCCCACGGTCTCCAATGATCGCGATTCGTAAACGGCTCTTCATGCGGGATGTGGCGTACCGATCTCGCTAGCATACCGCGAGGCGGGTGGTCAGTCTTGCCCGACAGAGCCCCGAAGGAGCGCGCGGTTCGTGAGCGTCCAGCACGAAGACAGCAGGCCGGCCGTGGCGGGCGGGCGGCCCGTGCGGGCGCCCGAGCGAATGCTGGTGTTCGGGGCCCCGGCCATGACCGATGACGAGATCGACGCAGTCGTCGCTTGTCTCCGGAGCCGCTGGATCGGCACCGGGCCTCGCGTCCAGGCGTTCGAGCAGGCGTTCGCGGCCTACAAGGGCGCGCCACACGCGGTGGCGGTGAACTCCGCTACCGCGGCGCTGCACCTCACGCTCCTTGGCCTGGGAGTCGGGCCGGGTGACGAGGTCATCACGACCCCCATGACGTTCTGCGCAACCATCAACGCCATCATTCACACCGGCGCGACCCCGGTCCTGGCCGACTGTGACGAGAACTCGTTCAACGTGTCGGCCGACGCGATCGAGCGCCGCATCACCGAACGCACGCGGGCCATTCTCGTGGTGCACATGTGCGGCCGGTGCTGCGAAATGGGGCCGATCCTGGAGTTGGCGCGCGCGAACGAGCTGCTGGTTGTTGAGGATTGCGCGCACGCCATCGAGTCATCGTGGCACGGGACGCCTTCCGGACTCATGGGCGACGCGGGCTGCTTCAGCTTCTATGTCACGAAGAACATGACCACCGCGGAGGGTGGAATGGTGGTCACCCGCGACGCGGCGCTGGCAGCCGAGATCAAAACCCTCGCATTGCACGGCCTCAGCGCGGATGCCTGGCGCCGCTTCAGCGACCGAGGCTATCGGCACTACGAGGTGACGAGGCCCGGGTTCAAGTGCAACATGACGGACATCAGCGCCGCGCTCGGGCTGGTCCAGTTGGCCCGTCTGGAGGATCGGAGCCTGCGGCGACAGGAGATCTGGAGCGAGTATCAACGCAGGCTGGTCGGGCTGCCGTGCCGGCTTCCTCCGGACCCCGAGCCCGAATCGCGCCACGCGCTTCACTTGTACACCCCTCTCCTGGCGCTCGACCGATTGTCCGCATCACGGGACCAGGTTCTGAGCGCCATGCACGCGGAAGGAATCGGCGTGGGGGTGCACTACGTGCCCGTTCACCTGCATTCCTACTACCGCGAGGCCTTCGCGTGGAAACCGGGCGATCATCCGAACGCGGAGCGAATCGGAAACGCCACGCTGTCGCTGCCGCTGGGATCGGAATTGACCGACGCGGACGTGAACGACGTGTGTCTCGCGTTCACTCGAGTGTTGCGTTACTTCTCCAAGTAGGCCGGAGGAGCCCACGGCGAAGGCCGAAACAGCCGTCGCACCGATCGACCGGCCCGCACGAAGGGGCGCGATGCAAGGTACGAGATCGAGCCGCGACGAACGAGGCGAGCCAGACCCTGCCAAACCTGCCCCAGCCGGGCTTGCTCGTACGCGAGCAACGTCTCGTGCACCCGTCGACGATGCCGGAGCAGCGCCGGATCCGCGATCCCTTCCCATTCCCCAAGGACGCGGATGACCTCGGCATGTACCTCGGCGCGCCGAGTTTGCGAAAGCGAGTCCGGGTGCGTTCGATACCAGCAGCACACCGGCTGCACCGCTCGCGCGTCAAACCTGCGGGACAGCGCGAGAAAGAACTGATAGTCGATGGCATAGTCGAAGCTCTCGCTGAAGCCGCCGACCGCGTGATACGCCTCCGCGCGCACCAGCGCGGTGCTCATCCCGATGTAGCACGAATCGACCAGCAGCCGGTCGAAGATATCGCCCTCCGGAAGCTCGCCGTGCTCATGACGATGATCATGCACCGACGTGCGGTTTCCGGGATGGAGAATCGCTGCACGCCCGTAGACCAGCCCGAGCGGGCGGCGGCCGGCCGGCTCGCACGCCAGCGCCATCTGCCGGGCAAGCTTGTCCGGCGTCCACAGGTCGTCCTGATCGAGAAACGCGATCCACGCGCCACGGGCGTGCTTCACGGCGGCGATACGGGCCGGTCCGAGCGGAGTGTGGTCGGGCGCGAGGATGTACCGGAATCGAGGATCACGGCGCGACCGGAAAATCTCCGCCGTGGCATCCGTCGATCGGTCGTCCCAGAGCAGCAACTCCCAGTCCTGCCATTCTTGCCGAAGCACGCTCTCGATTGTCTGCTCGAGAAAGCGAGCCCCGTTGAACGCGTTGATCAGAATGGTGACGCTCGGAACAATCATGCAGCCTCGAAGAAAGCCCGTGATCGGGGACGAACAAAGGGTCTCGCGGTGGGCCTTCGGATCAAGGCGCCGCCAGTCGTCGCTCCAGGCGGAGCGGGAGGTCCCCCTTGGGGCGCAGGTTAATCCTGGTTTCCAGCTCCACCGGCCGCCCTCCAATCATCCGAAGCCGCCACCTTCGGGCGATGACCGCGACCATGATCGGCATTTCCATCATGGCCAGGCGTGCGCCGACGCACACCCGCGGGCCCGCGCCGAACGGGATGTACACGAACGGCGGACGCTCGGCGCCAGCGTCGGCCAGAAACCGATCAGGATTGAATCGTCCGGGCTCGTGCCAGAAAGCTGGATGGCGATGAAGCGTGAACGGATAAATAGCGACCATCGCGTTCGCCGGCACCGTGACACCGGCGATCGTGTCGGGCGCCACAGCCCTGCGGAGCAGCGACCATGCCGGCGGATAGAGCCTCAGTGACTCCTCGATGGTCGCCCTGATGTAGTCCAGCGCCAAAACGCGGTCCTCCATCGGCGGCCCGCTGCCGAAAACCTCGTCGATCTCCCGCTCCGCGCGGCTGAGCGTGTCCGCGTGCTGGGCGAGCAGCATGAGCGTCCACGTCAAAGCGATGGAGGTTGTCTCATAACTCGTAAGAATCAGGCCGAGGAGCTCGAGGGGAACGTCGGCCGCCGCGTCTCCCTGCGTGTCGTGCAGGCGCTCTCGGGCCCACTCGGCCAGCGGCGTCGACATCGGAAGGCAACGGTCGAACAACGTACGAGCGACGGTGTGCAATTCGCCGATGGCGGCTCGAAACTCAGGATCCATCGGCCGGAGGCGCGCCACAACGACGTCGAGCCCCCGGATCAAGACCTCAATATCATCCGTGAGATCGAGTTGAAACACCAGTTGGCCGGTGATGTGGAGCGCCAGCCGCGACATCTCGGCCAGCGTCAGGACCTCGGTCCCGTGCCCGAACCGATCCCAGCGCTCGAGCCACAACTCGGTCTGCCGCACGATCAGTCCGGCGCCGTGCGGCGCGGACGCCGCCCCAAGCAGCCGGTGAGCGGCCTGCCGTTGTCGCGCCCACTCATCGCCCTCGCTGTTGAGGAGGCTCCGGCCCATCAAGGCCTGGATCACCCCGGTGTTCAGCAGGGTCTGTTTGTCATAGTTGGAGCGTCGGTCGAGCAGTACGTGCCGGACGGCATCCGGGTGGTTCACAATAAACGACGGACGTGTTCGGCTCCCAACCCGGATCACGGGCTCGCCGCTGTTGGTCAACTCCAGCAACCTTCGGTAGTCGAGTCCGAGACGCAACGGGATCTCCTGAGATCGGGGCAAGCCAGATTATCCGACGATTCGAAGCGAAGCACGCACGCCCGATCCCCGGAGATTCGTGGGTCTCGCGCCGAAAGATCTGCACTTTGAGGTTCGGAATCATCCCTCCCGCGGTATACTGCACGCCGTTCGCAGGGTCCGAACGCTGCCGATTGCGAGCAAAAAGTTCCAGGTAGCTTCGTGCGGGTGTTCAAGGCATGCTCTACCACAATGTGCACGTGTTCGCGAGAGCGCTCCGATTTGTCGACTGCGCCCTGATCGGAGTCGCCTCGCTCGCCATGGGCTGGGCAGGCGGTCGAAGCGGGCTGTGGCAGTGGGGGCCCGTCGCGGATGCATGGATGTTCGCGGCCTGGCTCAGCGCGGCGTTCTTCGTCATTTCCAGCCGAGCGCGAACGTACCACGCCCGTCGGACGGAACACCTGTTCGTCGAACTCGTCTCCTTGGGCGGCGTGACCATCACCTCCGTCGGCGTCGCGTGCCTGATGATCGAAGTCACCACGGCGGGGTTGCCGGGCGCGTGGTACGGGTTGACCGCGCTCGCGGGAGTTGCGATCCTCGTCGGATCACGCGTGTTTCTGAGGATCTCGCTGCGACTGCATCGGCGGTCCGGCAAAGACACCCGTCAGTGGCTGCTGGTCGGACGAAACGGTCGAGCCTCCCAGCTCGCCCGCGAGGTGATGTCCAACCCGCATTTCGGAATCCGCATCGCGCACGTGGTCGACTTTCCGGATCCGCAAGGCGGGCCCTCGCCGTCTCGTATCGAATCGTTCGATCGTGGGCCGCTCGCATCGATCCAACGTTCCGAAGTCACCGCGCCGTTGCAACTGCAGGAACTCCTCGCCGGCAGTGTGATCGACGAAGTGGTCATCACGCTGCCCGTGCGCAGCTTCTACGACGAGATCGACGGCGTGATGAAGCTGTGCACGTCCGCGGGGCTCTCCGTCCGGTTTCCGCCGCAGGCATTCGATCGATTGGACGCCCGGTCCGAAGTATCCATGATCGGCGCGATCCCGATGGTGACGCATTACAACGGTCCAGCCGGCTTCATGGCGATGACCCTCAAGCGCCTGCTCGATTGTGGCGTGTCGGGAGCGCTCCTGCTCGTGCTCTCCCCGATGCTCGCGTGCATCGCGATCGCCATCAAAGTCACTTCGGAGGGCCCCATCCTCTTCCGCCAGCAGCGCATCGGCCTTCATGGCCGAATGTTCGACATGCTGAAATTCCGGACCATGGTCGTGAACGCGTCCGAAATGCAGCAGCAATTGGCCGAGCAGAACCAGGTGGAGTGGCCCGCGTTCAAGATCCAGAACGATCCGCGGCTCACACCGATCGGCAGGATGCTCCGCAAGTATCACCTCGACGAACTGCCGCAGCTGTGGAACGTGTTCGTGGGAGAGATGAGCCTCGTCGGCCCAAGACCTATCCCGCTGTACGCCGTCGACGAAAAGGAATGGTGGCACCGCCGACGACACTCCGTGCAGCCCGGATTGACATGCCTGTGGCAAATCGACGATCAGTGCAAGCAGATCCCGTTCAAGAAATGGATGGAGCTCGATCTGGAGTACATCGATCGCTGGTCCATCTGGCTCGATTGCAAAGTGCTCTGCAGCACCGTTCGGACGGTGGTGCGCGGCGGCGGATGGTGACTCACGCCTCGTCGGCCCGCGCCTCGGACGCTCGCGCCCGACTCCGCATGCGTGGTGAGATCACGATCACGCCCGACGGAGCATCGGACCTGAGATGCGCGACCGGCGCGACGCTCACGTCATCTCCCACGAAAACCGCCCCCATCACGGCCGCGCCGCACCCAATGCTCACCCGATCCCCAAGCCACGGGCCGGCTTCGACCGGGGCGGAAAGCCTGGCCTCTCGTGTGCCGCAAACACTCTGCGTGTAGAGCGTCACGCCACAACCCGCCACTCCATGAAACGTCACGCCACCGGGGTGGGGAATCAGGCACCCCGGCCCGATGCAGCTCGAGGCGCTGACATTGACCTTGAACAGCGCCAGATTGGCGCCGGCAAACACTCTCGCGGCTCGCCGAAACCCGCGGACGTGCAGAAAATGAGAGCATCGATGGAGCACGAGGCACATGATCGGCGGCGTCAAGAGCGCCCCGAGCCGGGTCCTGATCGAATCTCCGAGCGCGGCGTTCTCCGGGCTCTTGTTCTGATACCGGCGCATGTCCGCGCGAATCGAACTCCGGAGAGTCGAGAGCGATCGATGGCGGCGCGCCGCGCATGCCTCAGCCGCGCGGGTCACGTCGCGCGATCCCTGGGGAAGAAACGGACGCGCGGCCCGTCCACCACCATGTCGTCCGGCACGTCCACCGTGACGATCACTCCCGCGGAGGCGCGCACCCGATCGCCGATGCGCACAGGGCCGAGTATGCCCGCGCGAGGCTCGAGGATGACGTCGTCGCCCAGCACCGGTAGGCCCGGTCCGGCGCCCACATCCTCGCGCCTTCCCAGCTCGCCGCCGAGTCCCACAAGGGACATGGCGGTGAGATTGCGCCCCGCTTTACCCGCCAACGCCACGCCGGGCGGGCTGAGAATCAGCAGGCCGCCCCCGAGATCGGAGCCGGGGCTCAGGTCCGAGCCGGTGAGGACCACATTGATCAGCCACGACAATCGAGCGAGATGCCGGTGGCCGCCCGCGTCAAACTTGTGCGAAAGGCGATACAGGAAAACGCACACATACGACGGGTGCAGACGAAGTCCGATCGAGCCCCTGCCCGATGCGAGCCCCAGCGCCTCGCGGAGCCGCGCGCGATCGGCTTG
The DNA here is from genome assembly GCA_964638515.1 of uncultured Phycisphaeraceae bacterium. GTDB lineage: Bacteria > Planctomycetota > Phycisphaerae > Phycisphaerales > UBA1924 > CAYPGJ01. The sequence continues at coordinate 50,194 of CAZWZL010000004.1, read as the reverse complement.
AAGCCTCACGAACGTCTCCCTCCAGGTGATCGGTCCACGGTCCAATGCCAGCCTCCGCGAACCCGATCCGGCGCCATCGTGCGCCGCGACTCGGGGCCGAAGATTCGCATCGTATCAGCCGCTCCCGGAGCTACCTCGCCGGGCTCGCCCGCGCGCCCGATCACCGGGAATTGAGGCTTTCAGTCTTGACAGAGAGCGCGGTTGGGAGCGAAGATACGGGGCGGTTGCGCGCAGTGCCCCGATCCAAAGCGAGCGATGTGTGATGTCCAGCGAGAATCGAGTGATCATTCAGCCGCGTGAGCCGTTCATCGACGCGAGAGGTGAGATTCTCAATCTGATCGATGCGCCGTTCATGAGCGCATCCGTCATCCGGTCCGTGAAGGGCTCCGTGCGCGCCAATCACTACCACAAGACGGATTACCATTATTGCTGGCTGCAGTCGGGTGGCCTCCGTTATTTTCATCGTCCCGTGGGGGAGACGAGCCCTCCGCAGGAGTGGATCATCCGTCCGGGGCAGGTGTTCTTCACCCCGCCCATGTACGAGCACGCTATGCACTTCACGGAGGATTCCGTCCTTCTCTGCCTCGCCCGGAACAATCGGGAGATGGCGAATTACGAATCGGACACGGTTCGCGTGCCGCCCATCGTCTGACATGCCGACCGTGCCAGCCAAACCCTCGATGCGAACCCGAACGGATTGTCGGCTCTGCGGCTCCTCCGATCTCACGCGAGTCATGTCCCTGGGCGAAACGCCTCTGGCCAACGCGTTCGTCCGCCCGGAGCACGAGGGGCGCCCGCAGGATCGCTTCCCGCTCGACGTGCATATCTGCAACCGGTGCGCACACGTGCAATTGCTCGACATCGTGGACCCGGAGCTCCTGTTCCGAGACTACGTCTACGTCTCATCAACCTCGCGCGTCTTTGTCGAGCACTTTCGCGCGTACGCGAAGGCGATGATCCGGCGCGTCAAGGCTTCGCCCGGCGACCGCGTCATCGAGATCGGCAGCAACGACGGCGTGCTGCTGCGGTGCTTCCAGGAAGCCGGGCTCCGAACGCTGGGAATCGACCCGGCCCGTCGAATCGCCGAGGAAGCCACGCGATCCGGCATCCCGACGATCCCGGAGTTCTTCTCGCCGGAACTCGCGAGGCGGCTGAGGTCGGAGGGCTGGTCAGCCCGCATCATCGCCGCCAACAACGTATTCGCGCACGCGGACGATCTGCACGCGATCGTTGAAGGCGTTGCGCACCTTCTCGAGCCGGACGGGCTGTTCGTGTTCGAGGTGTCGTACCTCTTGGACGTCGTCGAAAAGACGTTGTTCGACACCATCTACCACGAGCACCTGTCGTACCACACGCTCGGGCCGCTCGTGGGCCTGTTCGCGCGCCATGGCATGGCCGTCGTGGACGCGCTGCGAGTCGATACGCACGGCGGCTCGATCCGGGTCATGGCCGGATTCGAGAAGGCCTCCCACGAGCCCGGCGCGACGATGGCCGCCCTGCTCGCGGAGGAAGCGAGACGAGGTCTGCACGCCGCCGACGCCTACCACCGGTTCTTTCAGGACATCCAGCAACGGCGCGCGGAACTGACCGGCCTCCTCCGGTCGTTGCGTGCAGAGGGGCGGCGAATCGCCGGGTTTGGAGCGCCCGCCAAAGCAACCACACTGATGTTCCATTTCGGAATCGGCCCCGACACGATCGAGTACATCGTGGATGACAGCCCGCTCAAGCAAGGCCTGCGCAGCCCGGGGCACCACATCCCCGTTGTTCCCTCAAGCTACCTCTACGCCGAACGCACCCGCCCGGACGCGGTCGTCGTGCTCGCATGGAATTTCGCGGACTCGATACTCCGTGCCCACCAGGCCTTTCGGGATTCGGGCGGGCGCTTCGTGGTGCCGCTCCCGCGAGTTGAGTTGGTTTGAACGACCGAAACCCCGGGCGGTCGCGCCCATCCAGAACGGTGAACCATGCACTGCATCGACAGCGACATCATTGAAATCGCCGACCGATTGTCGGACATCGCCCCGCGTTTCGAGGGCGCAACCGTGCTCATCACGGGAGGCGCCGGCTTTCTGGGCCGGTACTTCACCGATGTCCTTCTGCGTCTCAACGAGTCGAGGCTCAAGCGGCCCTGCCGCGTGATCGTGTGCGACAACCTGATCACCAGCGGCGACCTCGGACGAACCGTGAACGGGAACGGCCAGGTCGAATTCCTGGAACACGACGTGATCAAGCCCCTGGAAATCGACGGGCAAGTGGACTACATCATCCACGCGGCGGGAATCGCAAGCCCGTACTACTACCGCAAGTATCCCCTGGAGACACTCGAAGTAGCCACCGTCGGCACCAAGCGCGTGCTCGAATTCGGGCTGCGCCACGGTGTCAAGGGGTTCCTGTTCTTCTCCAGCAGTGAGATCTATGGCGATCCCGATGCACGCCACGTGCCCACGCCCGAGTCGTACCGAGGCAACGTTTCATGCGTAGGGCCACGCGCCTGCTATGACGAGTCCAAGCGGCTCGGCGAGACCATGTGCATGATCTATCACGAAGCGTTCGGTGTGCCGACGCGCGTTGTTCGACCGTTCAACGTGTACGGGCCCGGCATGCAGGAACGGGACTATCGCGTGCTGCCGAACTTCGCCAGCCGGATCGCGGCGGGCAAACCACTTCGCGTGTACGGGCACGGTTCCCAGACCAGAACGTTCTGTTACATCACCGATGCCATGGTCGGATTCACCCGCGCGCTGGTGGATGGCGCTCCGGGTCAGGCCTACAACATCGGGAATCCCACTCCGGAAATCTCCATGTTGCACCTCGTGAAGGTGCTCGAAAAGGTGATTGCGAAGTCGCTGGTGTGCGACATCGTCGAGTACCCGGATTCATACCCGGCCGATGAGCCGCAGCGACGGTGTCCGGACATCAGCAAAGCGGCGATCCAGCTCAAATACAAGCCTCAGGTCTCATTGGAGGACGGCCTTCAGCGATTTATTTCGTGGACGAAGGGTTGCTATACCGGCGCGGAGTTCTGAGCTCGTTCCCGCGTAAATCTCATGCGCCGAACGAGCGGCCGCCTCTCGACCGCAGAGAAGTAAGTCGTGTGGGCGAGTCAGGCCGATCGAAACATCGAGCGAAAGGCGAACGGAATCCGCATGGGAAAACGGATTCTGCGCTTGCATTGGGATCGAGAATGGGGTAAACATGTCCTCGACGAGGGTCGCACAGCCCTCTAGTAGCATGAGGAGATCAAAAATGGCTAATCCGTCCGTTGTTGCGGCCATCATCGCGCTGGCGGTTGGCGCGGCGTCACCCCGCGGCGCCAATGCCGCGCTGTTTGAGTTCAAGTTTGCAGGGGTCATCGCGCTGGTCGAGGGAACGGTGCAGCCTCCGTTCGATGTGGTGGTGACCGGCGACACATTTGAGTACGTGGCCATCGTGGACACCTTGGCCGCAACCTCGGCGATTCCCTCGTTCTACGGCGTCGGCGCAGGCACGCACTACAACGGTCTGATCGAAGCCGGGCTCACGGTCGGCGGCGTGAATGTGCCGATGGGCCCGCTCCCGCCCGGATTCGAGGGTTCAGTGTTTGTGTCAAATGACGCAGTCGGCACGGACATCTTTGCCATCTTCGGGCACGTGCCGGGCGCGATCCAGATCGGCGTGCTGATGCTGGATGATGACTTGCTGGCGCTGGCAGACGAGTCGATCCCGACGACGCTGAGCCCGCACTGGGATCCGCATCAATCCGTGATGGCGATCAGCTTCGGAGATTCCCTGCTCAATGCCACGGGTCGTGCCATCGGTGTGATTCAGAGTTCCTCCGTGCGCGAAGTGCCCGCTCCGGCCGGGACGGCGTTGGCGCTGGCGGGTGGTATCTGGGCCTCGCGCCGACGCCGACATTGAGACGCGGTTCAGATCGCTGAGCTGCCCAGGTTCGACTCGAGCTGCGGGCGACGCGCAGGCGTCAGCTTCGGTAGAAGCCTGATTACAGCGCGACCGTAACATCGATTCCCCGCCCAGCGTTCTCGGTTGCGTATCGGATCGCCCGTTGCAGGACGAGTTGCGCGGCATCGCCCGAGCCCCCGCTATCCTTACCGGCCCGGGCGGGTAGCTCAGTTGGCTAGAGCGCTCGCTTTACACGCGAGGGGTCGTGGGTTCGAGTCCCTCCCCGCCCATTTCAGCCGCCAGCACGGCGCGTCCGAGCGCCAAAGGGGATCACGACTCTGGGCCGAGCCCTCGACGCCATCTACCTCGTAGCCGCGGGAGCCGCCTCGCCTTGGCTGCTGCGCAAGAAGCGGCTGGGGTGGGACGAGCGCATGGCGCGCGTGACGCCAGTCGTCCCTAAAGCTCTGGGGCGCAAGCGGTTGCTGATTCACGCGGTGTCAGTTGGCGAGACCAACCTGATCCGCCCCCTGGTGGACTTGATGTGCGGAGAGTTTGATCTGGTCGTCGCGTCGACGACGGACACGGGGCGGGCCCGGGCGCGAGAGCTGTACGAGTCCAAGGCGATGTGCGTGCGGTTTCCGTTGGACCTGTCGGGCGCGGTCGGGCGGTTCCTGGATGCCGTGGAACCGGATGGGGTTGCGCTGGTGGAACTCGAGCTGTGGCCGAACTTTATGAGCGCGTGCCGGCGGCGCGGGATTCCTGTCGGGGTGGTGAACGGGCGGCTGTCGGACCGATCGTTTGGGCGGTACAAGCTGGCGAAGCCATTGCTCGGCAAGTACTTCCGGCAACTGGCGTTTGTGGGGGCGCAGGACGAGACGTACGCGGAGCGATTCATCGGCGTCGGCGCGGACCCGTCGGTCGTAAGTGTTTGCGGCACCATGAAATGGGACGCGGCCAGCGTGACCGAAGAGGTGGCGGGGAGCGCGGCGTTGGCGCGGGAGATGGGAATCGATCGGGGTAAGCCGCTGATCGTCGCGGGATCGACGGAGCCCATGGAGCACGAGCTGTTGCGAGAGGCGAAGCCGGCGGGTGTGCAGCTCTTGTGTGCGCCTCGGAAGCCGGAATGGTTCGACGACGCGGCGCGGGACCTGGCGGGGTGCACGCGCCGAAGTCAGGCCAAAGCTGGGACTTGCGACGAGCTGTTCCTGCTCGACACGATCGGGGAACTCCGCAAGGCGTACGCGCTCGCTGACGTGGTGGTTGTCGGGAGGTCGTTCGGGGAGTTGTACGGCTCGGACCCCATGGACCCTGCCGCGCTGGGAAAATGCGTGGTGATCGGGCCGAATGTTGATGATTTTCGCACGGCGGTCGAGATTCTCGAGCGCGGCGGCGGGATCGTGCGCACCACACGCGAAAGTTTGAAGGGCGATCTTGCGCGGTTGCTCAGCAACGCGGATGAGCGGCGAAGCTTCGGGGAAAGGGCGCGGGCCGTCGTGGTGCGCGAGCAGGGCTCCGCGCGCCGACATGCCCATCTTCTCCAGACCATGCTCAGTTCCGGGAGTGGTGCGCACGGAACGCGTGATACGACGGAAGCGTGTAGCGCATGAAGCCGGAGTCGCTCTTGCTCGGCGAGATCTATTCCCGCAGCGCGGGAATGTCGGCGCGCTTCCCGGTGGTGGTGGTGGGGCCGGGTGATGACTGTGCCGTGGTGCGGATCGGGAGCGGCGGGCGGACGGTCGACGGGCTGTGGACGGTGGACCAGGTGGTGGAGGGCAGGCACTTTTGCAAGGGGGAGGATGTGCGGCTGGTGGGACGGAAGGCCGTGGCGCGGAGCGTGTCGGACATCGCGGCGATGGGGGGCCGGCCGATCGCGGCGACGGCGACGGGCGCGCTGCCGGTTGATTTCGCGCAGGAGAGCGAGTTGTTCGCGGCGATGAAGCAGTGTGCGGAGGAGTGGGGGTGTCCGCTCGTCGGCGGGGACATCGCGCGGTGCGAGGGCGCGATGGTGTTGACGGTGAGCGTGCTGGGCGTGTCGCACGAGACGCGCGGGCCTGTGCTACGGAGCGGCGCGCGCGTGGGGGACGGGGTGTACGTGACGGGCGAGGTGGGGGGGAGCTTTGAGAGCGGGAGGCATTTACGTTTCGAGCCACGGGTGGAGGAGGGGGCGCGGCTTTGTGATGTGCTCGGCCAGCGGTTGCACGCGATGATCGACGTGTCGGATGGAGTAGGAAGGGATGCGGGGCGGATGGCGCTCGCGTCGGGGGTTGGGATCGAGATCGATGTGGATGCGCTGCCGCTGGCGAGCGGATTGAGCGCGGGGGAGTGGAAGCGCGGGTTGAGCGAGGGTGAGGATTACGAGTTGTTGTTGACCGCCTCCGGAAACGTCCCATCGGAGATCGAGGTGAGCGGGCGTGATGGGGCCACGGGGCGGGTGCGGGTGACGCGGATCGGGTGCGTGGTTGAGGGAAGCGGATGCGTTGCGGTGCTCAAGGACGGGGCGCGGGTGGATGCGGGCGAACTGGGCTGGGATCATGGGGCATGAGGATCGAGCGCGTTACACGAGGTGAGGCGGAGACGGAGGCGATTGGAGAGGCGCTGGCGCGTGTCTTACGGGGTGGGGATGTGATTCTGTTGATCGGGGAGATGGGCGCGGGAAAGACGCGTTTTGTGCGGGGGCTCGCGCGCGGGCTCGGGCACGACCCCCGGAAAGTTCACTCTCCTACTTTCGTCCTTGCGAATGTGTACGGCGTGGATGCAGGTGAGCCGGGGGGCGGCGCCCCAGGTGCGCGGATGGAGTTGCGGCATGTGGATGCGTATCGGTTGGAGGAGGCGGAAGAGGCCGAGGGATTGGGGTGGGATCGATTGGCGGATGATCGCGGCGTGCTGGTGATCGAGTGGGGTGAGCGCGTGGGTGAGGAGCGGGCGGGATTGGAGCGGGCGCTGCGCGTGACGATGACGCACGTGGGGGAAGAAGAGCGCGGGGTGGTGGTGGAGGGGGATGAGGGAGTGTGGGGTGAGCGCGTGCGCGGGGCGCTCGGGGGTGAGCGCGCGGAGGATGCCGGGGGCAGGGAGCGTGGTGATGCGGGCGCGCGGGCGCGGGGGAAGCGGATGCGTTGCCGAGTGTGCGGGGAGGGGGCGACGGAGGAGTTTGCGCCGTTCTGCTCGGAGCGGTGCCGGCTGGTTGATCTGGGGAAGTGGTTTGATGGGAAGTATCGGGTGTCGCGTGAGGTGGAGGAGGGGGATGAGGAGGTGATGTAATAGGTGGGATGGTGGTGGTGGTGAGCGGGCGTTTGATGATGAAGCGTGCGGAGATCGAGTGAGGGAATCGTTCTGATGCCGTGCAGGGGGCTTCCCCCCATGCAAGCCCCGGTCGATCATCGAGGCAGTGAGTCGGTGAGGTGAAGGGGGATGGAGTGGGTGTTGGGTTTGTGGGAGGGGATTCGCCCGGCGTGCCTCCCGCCCGCCCGGGGTAGGGGAAGAGAGGCATAGAGGAAAACAGGGAGTCCCCGGCACGGCGGGCGAAGAGGAATGGAGTGTCGGGCGACGCGTGTGTTGTCTCAGGTTGATGGTGGTTCGTCGCTTGGAGGCAGGACGCGCAGCCATTCTTCCATCTTTGTGGCCATGTGCGGCATGCCGCCCTTGGCGAACAGGTCGCGTGCCTTGGTCCACCATTCTCGCGCTTGGCATGTGTTCCCGCGCGTCCGCGCGACGATCCCGAGGTTGCCGTATTGGTTGGCCATTCCCTCGGGCCGCCCGAGCTTCTCGTTGATCTCGAGGGCCTTCCGGTAGAGCCGCTCGGCCTCGTCGAGGTCCCCGCGCGTCCGCGCGACGTTCCCGAGGCTGCCGTAGTCGCTGGCCATGCCCTCGGGCCGCCCGAGCTTCTCGTTGATCTCGAGGGCCTTCCGGTAGAGCCGCTCGGCCTCGTCGAGGTCCCCGCGCGTCCGCGCGACGTTCCCGAGGCTGCCGTAGTCGCTGGCCATGCCCTCGGGCCGCCCGAGCTTCTCGTTGATCTCGAGGGCCTTCCGGTAGAGCCGCTCGGCCTCGTCGAGGTCCCCGCGCGTCCGCGCGACGTTCCCGAGG
>CAZWZL010000004.1:0-42135 GCA_964638515.1 uncultured Phycisphaeraceae bacterium | reverse complement strand
GATCTCGAGGGCCTTCCGGTAGAGCCGCTCGGCCTCGTCGAGGTCCCCGCGCGTCAGCGCGACGTTCCCGAGGTTGCCGTAGTCGCTGGCCATTCCCTCGGGCCGCCCGAGCTTCTCGTTGATCTCGAGGGCCTTCCGGTAGAGCCGCTCGGCCTCGTCGAGGTCCCCGCGCGTCAGCGCGACGTTCCCGAGGTTGCCGTAGTCGCTGGCCATTCCCTCGGGCCGCCCGAGCTTCTCGTTGATCTCGAGGGCCTTCCGGTAGAGCCGCTCGGCCTCGTCGAGGTCCCCGCGCGTCAGCGCGACGTTCCCGAGGTTGCCGTAGGCGATCGCCCGCCACTCATCGTCGGGCGCCTCGTTCAGAACGCGCGTGTACGATTCGCGCGCTGCATTCAGATCGCCGCGGAGTTGGTGGATGTGGCCCTGACGGTTGTGGGCGTCGAGATCGTCCGGAGCGAATTTGAGGACAGTGCGGAGGCGATACTCAGCCTCGGAGATGTCGCCGCGGAGGTAGGCGATTGCGGCGATTTCGCGGCAGAGTTCGAGGTAGTCCTGTGCGCCGTCTCGAATCTCTTTTTCGCGGCGGTCGGCTTCGGCGATGAGGAAGGATTGGAGTATGGTGACGTCGCCGGAAGCGCGTGCCTCTGTGATGGCTGCCTTCGCAGCAGGATCACCGGCTGCAGCTTCGGTGCTTCCACGCGCGATCGCGTTCGCAAGGTCTCGTTTGAGTGATGCGTTCTCGGTTTCTAATCCGCCGAGACGGTGTTCGCGGTCACGGATGACTGCTTCGTAGCGATTGGTCACCGTCTTGAATGTCTCTTGGTCGACGGCGCCTTGGTGCACGATGATGTTGCGCTGGGCTTGGTAATAATTCCCTTCAACGTGGATGGTGGTGTTGTGCGACGACTTGCCGGGCGAGGGCGGGCGTGAGCGCCAGGCGTCCAGTGCGGCGAAGACGATCGCCGCGATGAGAAGCGAGATGGTGGTGAGGGGGGAGTTGTCGATGACGAGCGTGCCGAATCGGCCGGGAGCGATCTGGATGGCGGCGTTGATGGAAGGGGCGAGGGCGGAGAGCGCGGCGGCGCCGAGGGAGGCAGCGGCGAGGCGGCGGAGCCAGTAGCGGGGGTTGTGGAGGAGAACGACGATGAACGTGATCGTTGCGAAGATGAGGGGGAGTGTGCCCCACCAGAGCGGGAGCCAGAGCGTGAGGGCGGTGACGGCGAAGGCCGCGATTGCGGCGTAGATAGCTTTGAGCCACCAGCGGTCGCCCGGAGAAGGGGCATTCATCGAGCGGCGAGTTTAGCAGGGGGTGGAAGGGGGTTGGCGGGCGCGACAGGGAATCTTGGCGCGGCGGGCGATGTGAGCATCATGGCCGAGCGGAGGCTAGGACATGCCACACAGGACTGTGAGGCGTGGCTTGCGGCAGAGCCGCAAACCACGGCACGCGCTCACTGGCGGCTTTGCCCCCCTCCGGCTCGTGCTGCGCACGAACCACCTCCCCCGCGCTGCGCCTCTACGAGGCTTGCGGAGGGAGGGGTTGCAACGGCGCGGATGGAGCAAGGGGCAGGAGTCCGTTTCCTGACGGGAGCGGCTCGGGTGATTCAAAGCGCGGCGCCTTGCTGGCGTGATCGGTAGTCTGTTGCGCGGCTGGAACAGGGATTGTCAGGAGGCTTGCGCGTGCGGATAACGGCGAAGATGTGCGGGTTGGTTGCGGGGGGGATTGGCGCGGCGGCTTGCGGTGTTGTGATGGCGCGAGACGCCGTGGTGATGCTTGCGCAGGGAAATCCGGCTGCGGGCGGCGGGGCGGCGACCGACGCGGCGGGTGGGGGCGGGGGTGAGTCGTTGGGTCGGGTGATGGGGTTGTTCTGGGATTCGGCGGACGTGTTCACGGGGTTGATCGTGTTGGGGTCGTTCGTGGCCGTGGCGATCATGGTGCGGGCTGTGATCGAGGCGCGGGAGAGCACTGTGCTGCCCAAGGGCTCGGTGGATGCGCTTCGAGCGCGAGTTGGGCGGGGGGATTGGGCGGGCGTGCGTCAGTTCGTAGACACGGACGGGAGCTTTGTGAGTGTGGTGCTCGCGGCCGCGTTGCGGCCTCAGAGGGGCGGGAGGCAGGGTGCGCGCGAGGCGGCGGAGCTGGCTGCGTCGGAGGAGAGCGCGAAGTGGTTCCGTCGGATCGAGATGCTGAACGTGATCGGGCATCTCGGACCGTTGCTGGGGCTGGTGGGGACGGTGTACGGGATGATCCTGGCGTTCGCGGCGCTTGGTGAGGGTGGCGGTCAGGCGGGGCCGGGCGAGTTGTCGCTGGGCATTTCAAAGGCGTTGTTCCACACGTTCCTTGGGCTGATGCTGGCGATTCCGAGTCTGCTGGCGTACGGGTATTTCCGCGGCGTGGTGGATCGAGTGTGCACTCGTGCGATGGGCGTTTCGGCGGAGCTGTTCGAGGGTTTGCCGGACGAGATGTTCGCGGCCTCGTCCGCCCCCGGACATGTCGCGGGTAGCACTGCGAAGCGAGAGGGGTGAGCGGTGCGACGTCGTCGGCTGCGCGAGTATGAGGGGGAGCAGGGCGTCAATGCGACGCCGTTGATCGACGTGGTGATGTGCCTGATCGTGTTCTTCCTGATGGTGGGGCGGTTGGCGGAGAAGCAGCGGGTGGAGGTGCGCCTGCCGGAGTCGGCGCTGGGAGAGGAAGAGCGCGCGAGCGAGCGGTTTGTGATCAACGTGGTGGAAGGAGCGGAGGGTGGCGCGCGGTTTGTGGTCGGTGATCGGGAGCTGAGCGCGGAAGAGGTTGCGGGAACGCTTCGGTCGAGGCTGGATGCGGGCGCGGACGTGAGCGTGCAGATCCGTGCGGATCGGGGGATGGCGTACGGGATGATCGAGCCGGCGATGGATGCGTGCGTCGAGGCGGGCGTCAAGAACGTGCGTCTGGCGACGGAAAAGAGCGCGGGCGTCCCCGGAAGCAGCGGGGGCTCGCGATGAGAGGGCGCGACGGGTTTCGCATGCGGACGGCGAGCACGAGCGCATCGCGAGCGTTCGGGCCGAACATGACGCCGATGGTGGACATCGTGATGGTGATTTTGATTTTCTTCATGGCGGGATCGGTGTTTTTGGGTCCGGAGTGGTTTTTGAACGTGGGGATGGCGCCGAGCGTTGGAGCGGGGGAGGCGAGGGCGGCGAGCCGGTTTGAGTTGCCGGTGGCGCGGGAGGTGGTGCGTTTGAGCGTGGGCGAGGGTGGGGGCGTGTTGGTGCAGGGGCTCGGGCTGGAGGGGGCGAGTGTGGAGGGGTTGATCGCGCGGATCGAGGAGATGCGTGCGCAGGGGACGAGCGGGGCCGTGCGTGTGGTGATCGAGCCTTCGCGCGGGTCGGCGTATCAGGACGTGATTCGGGTGTATGACGTGTGCGCGGGGGGTGGATTTGCGGGGGTGGGGCTGTCGAAGTCGCGCCCCCCCCAACCTCCGGATTCCCCGAAACCTCTGAATTAGTCAGGGTCGCGCGGTGGTGCGTGCGCGTGTGTCAGCGCGCGTCGGAGGCGGAGGCGAAGATCTGGAAGCGGTGCGCCTGGGCGGAGAGCCCGAATTCGCGGCAGATGCGCTCGCGGAGGGGAAGGAGTTCGGGGACGTCGATGGGGAGGACTTCGCCGGAGTCGAGGCGGATGAGGAGGTCGTGGGGGCGTCGGCCGTAGGCGAGCTGGTAGTGGGCGTGATCCGCGTCGACGAGGACCTGCTGGATGATGCCGGCGTCCTGGAGGAGTCGGATGGTTCGGTAGACGGTGGCCTTGGAGACGCGGAAGCCTTGGGCCTTGAGTGCGGCCTGAAGCTGGTCGGCCTGGAAGAGGTCGTCGAGCTGGAGGATGCCGTCGAGGACCTGTGCGCGTTCGGCGGTGTACTTGAGGCCCTCGCGTTTGAGGCGGCGTCGGAAGACGGCGCAGAGCGGTTCGGTGATGGATGGTGCGGGCATCGGTGTGAGTCTACCGCTTGCGCTTGAGCCAGTCGTGTAGTTTGCGTGCTGGCCATGTGTTGATGCAGTGGTCGGGGGTGCAGCCGGCGCGGCGGGCGGTGAGGACGCCGAAGGTGAGTTCGTTGAAGTTGTCGGGGCTGTGGACGTCGCAGTTGATCGCGAGGAGGGCGTGTTCGGCGAGCGCGGCGCGGGCGTGGGCATCGCGGAGGTCGAGGCGGAGGTGATTGGCGTTGATCTCGAGGGCGGTGTGGTGTTTGGCGGCGGCGCGCGCGAGGGTGGGGATGTCGGGGGAGAGGCCTTCGCGGCGGTTGACGTAGCGTCCGGTTGGGTGGCCGATGATGTGGACGAGCGGGTGCTTGATGGCGGCGAGCAGGCGCTCGGTGGCCTTGTCGGGGGATTGCTTGAGCGAGGTGTGGGGGGAGGCGACGACGATGTCGAGGAGGGCGAGGAGGTTGTCGTCGTAATCGAGGTCTCCGTCGGGGAGGATGTCGACCTCGGAGCCGGCGAGGATGGCGATGTCCTTGTGGCGTTTGCGGGCGGCGTGGATGTCGTCGATGTGGCGACGGAGGCGGTCGGGGGGGAGGCCGTTGGCGATGGTCTGGGACTTGGAGTGGTCGGTGATGGCGATGGTGTGGAAGCCGCGGGCCTTGGCGGCATCGACGAGTTCGTCGATGGAGAGTTTTCCGTCGGAGGCGGTGGTGTGGGCGTGGAGTTCGGCGCGGATGTGCTCGGTGGTGATGAGGTTGAAGTCGTGGTTTTTCGGGAGAGAGAGGTCGGCGTGGCCTTCGCGGAGTTCCGGTGGGAAGCAGGGGAGATCGAGGGCGGCGTAGATGTCGGCTTCTGCGGCGGCGGCGACGGGCTTGATGTTGCGCGCCTGGGGAGGGGTGTCTTCGTTGTCTTCGGGGAAGAGTCCGTACTCGTTGAGCGTGAGGCCAGCTTTGAGCGAGCGCTGTCGGAGGGAGACGTTGTGGTCTTTGGAGCCGGTGAAGTAGAGGAGCGCGGCGCCGAATGCGTCGGGGGGGACGACGCGCAGATCGGCCTGGATGGGGTGCGCGCCTTCGGGGAGGAGGCGGACTGAAGATTTCGTGTCGCCGGCGACGAGGACTTTCTGAACTGTTGGGAGTGTGCGGAAGGCTTCGGCGACGTTCGACGCGGCGGCGCCTTCCGCGGCGGCGAGAATGTCGATATCGCCAATGGTGTCGCGCCCTCGGCGGAGTGAGCCTGCGTACGCCACGTGCTTCACGCCCTTGATCTGTTTCAGGTGATTGACGATGTCGAGGGCTATGGGGAGGGCGGAGCCGAGGAGGGCGCGATCGCCGGCCTGCTCCTTGAACTCGATGGCGGCGGCGATATTGGCGACGGTCTTCGCTCCCATGCGCGGGAGCTTGAGGATGGATCCGTCGGCGATGGCGGCCTTGAGATCGTCGAGGGACTCGATGTGGCCCTGGGTCCAGAGGACGCGGACGGTCTTTGGGCCGAGGCCGGGGATGTCGAGGAGGTGGGGCAGGCCTGGCGGGACCTGCTTGAGGAGTTGTTCGAGTTCCTTGATGCGGTTGTGCTGTGCGTATTCGACGACTTTGTCGGCGATCTTCTCGCCGACGCCCTGGATGGCCTTGAGGGCGGCGCGATCGTGCGCGAGCGTGGAGAGATCGGTGGGGTGATCCGCGATGATGCGCGCGGCGCGGGAGTTGGAGAGCGCGCGGAAGGGGTCTGCGCCGGTGAGCTCGAGGAGCGCGGCGATCTGTTCGAGGATTTCGGCGAGTTCTTTGTTGAAGCCCACGGTGCGGATGGTAGTGGGGGATCAGGCTTGGCCGCGTTTGCGGGAGGGCCTGGGCTTGGGCGTTGGTCCGTAGGATCGGATGATGGTTTCGGTGTGGGTGGGATGGCGGCGTGTTTCGGATCGGATGTGGAGGAGGGTGTCTTCGTCGGGGGCTTGGGCGGGGTAGAGGTCGCTCATGCGTTGTTCCACGGCGGCGACGATGGAGGCGCGATCCTGCTCGGGCGCGAGGAGGAGCGCGGCGAGCCAGCGTCGGGCGAGTTCGGGCGTGGCGGGGCGGAGGAGTTCAACCAGCAGGCGGACGTGATCGTTTGGAGAGAGCATCGGCGATGGAGGCGGGGTTGGGATCTTGCGCTTGGCGGCGATCCGGCGCGGAGGAGGATTGGGCTGAGGGGTCATGGGGGGCTTCCTCCGGGTTGGAGTGGGCGGCGCGCAATCGGGTCTCGAGCGTTTGCGCGTAGCGTTCGACGCGGTCGAGGCGATCGGCGAGCGATTCGACGGTGCGAGCCAGGGATGCCAGGAGTCGTTCGGGGCCGTTGGAGGCGTCGAGTTGCTCGCTGGCCGGGATGGCGCGCATGGGCCCTTTGCCGGAGAGGAGCCAGTCGGCTGAGGCGCCGGTGGCGGCGCAAACGGCGGCCAGGAACTGGATGGGCGGCACCTGGCCCTGCATGTAGCGGCGGACGTTCTCGGGGTGATGGCCGGTGCGCTCACCGATGGATCTGTAGGTCTCGTCGCCGAGGAGCGTGTGGAGCCTTTGGTGGATTTGGGAGGGTCCCACGGCGTGAAGTTTGACGACGGGGGAGGGAACGAGCAAGGAGATCAGGCGACGTCGGCGAGCCCGAGGGCCTGCCCGTGCGCTCTGAGCACGCGGGAGCGGAGTAGAGCTTCGTCCGGGGAAGCGAGGGCCGGGGAGCGTTGGATCCACTCGAGGGCGTCGCGTCGGGCGAGCAGGAGCAGGTCGAGGTCTTTCGCCAGGTCGGCTACGCGGAAGGGGGCGGCGCCGGACTGTCGGGCTCCGATGGCTTCGCCGGGGCCTCGGAGTTCAAGGTCCTTCTCTGCGAGAACGAAGCCGTCGGAGGTGGCGGCGAAGGCGCGGAGTCGCAGGCGAGCTTCTTCGGTGGCTGGGTCGGCGATGGCGACGCAGAGCGATTTTCGGGCGCCTCGACCGACGCGGCCGCGGAGTTGGTGGAGCTGCGCGATTCCGAACCGATCGGCGTCTTCGATGATCATGACGGAGGCGTTCGGGACATCGACGCCGACCTCGATGACGGTGGTGGCGATGAGCGCGTGGATGGACCCGGCGCGGAACCGGGCCATGATGTGTTCGCGGGTCTGGGGCTTGAGCCGGCCATGCAGTGCGGCGAGGCGATGGCCTTGCAGCGGGCCCTCTTCGAGACGCTTCAGGGTGGCGCGGACGGAGGCGGCGGGCGATGGCGAGCCGTCGTCGTCGATGGCGGGGACGACGATGTAGGCCTGTTCGCCGCGGTCGAGGCGCTTGCGGAGGTAGTCGTAGGCTTCATCGCGGCGTTCGGAGGGGAGGACTCGTGTGGCGATGGGCGTGCGGCCCGGGGGGAGGCCCTTGATGGTGGAGATGTCGAGATCGCCGAAGAGTGTGAGCGAGAGCGTGCGAGGGATGGGGGTTGCGGTCATCACGAGCGTGTGCGGCGAGGAGGCGTTGTCGTCGGACTTCTGGCGGAGTCGGGCGCGTTGGTGCACGCCGAAGCGGTGCTGTTCGTCGATAACGGCCACGGCCAGGGAGCGGAAGCGCACGGACTCGGTGAGGAGCGCGTGCGTGCCGACCACGATGTCGATGTCGCCCGCGGCGAGCGTCGTGAGGAGGGCCTTGCGATCGGCGTCGGGCAGCGAGCCGGTGAGGAGCGCCATGCGGACGGAAGAGCCTTCGAGCATGGAGGAGAGCGTTGCGAAGTGCTGCTCGGCCAGGAGTTCGGTGGGGGCCATGAGGCAGGCCTGGTGGCGTGAGGCCACGGCGAGCAGCATGGCGTAAAGGGCGAGGATGGTTTTGCCGGAGCCGACGTCGCCCTGGATGAGTCTGTTGGTTGGAATGGGCCGCGCGAGGTCGCGGACGATTTCGCGGAGCGCATCCTCCTGGCCCGTGGTGAGTGAGAATGGGAATCGCGCGCGGATGTGGGCATCGATCTGGGGGGAGTAGCGCAGTGGGGGCGCGTTTGATTCGCCGGCCAGCTGGGCTCGCTTGAGCTGCAGCGCGAGTTGGAAGAGCAGGAATTCGTCGTAGGCGAGCCGGCGTCGCGCGGCCTTGGCGTCTTCTTCGCTGGACGGCGCGTGGATGTCGCGCACGGCGTTGCGGAGGGAGCAGAGCGCGTGCTTGGTGCGGAATGTCTCGGGGAGATGGTCGTGGATGAGAGGGAGGGCCTCTTGGAGGTGGCTCGCGATCACGGATTCGATTTCGCGCGAGGTCAGGTCTTCCGTCGCGGGGTAGACGGGGCGCAATCGGGCGGATTTTTCGGGCGGGTCGGAGTCGCGGAGCGGCTCCCAGCGGGGATTGACCATCTGCAGGGCGTTGCGGCCCTTGGCGCGCAGCTTGCCCTGGACGCGAAGCCGATCTCCCGGGTGGATGCGGTCTTTCAGATAGGTCGCGTTGAAGAAGCAGAGGTCAAGACGTGAGGGGCCGTCGGTGAGGACGGCTTCGAAGCGTTTCTTGCCACGGAGGACGACGCGCGTGGCGGAGACTTCTCCCCGGACGGAGACGATCGCGGCGGTGTTCGGCGTGAGGGTGTCGAGGGAGGCTTCGGCGGCTTCGAACTCGTAGCGGGCGGGGTAGTGGCGCAGGAGGTGGGCGAGGGTCGGGAGTTCGAGTCGGTGAAAGAGCGCGGCGCGTCTGGGCGTGACCCCGGTCAGGTCATCGATGGCTGTGCGCAGGGAGAGGGCGCCGTCCACGGGCATGGCGCGCAGGATATCCCGGCGGGCCAAGAGGGGGGTGATCAGTTGCCCAGGATGATGATCTCGACGCGGCGCGAGGCGCTCTTCGAGGACTTCGGATGGGAGGCGCCGAAGGACGCGATGTAGATGCGGTTGTTGTCGACGCCTCGCGAGACGAGGTACTCCTCGACCGCCAGCGCCCGCTCCGAACCCAGTCGCTCGTTGGACTTCCACGAGGACTTTCGGATGGGATCGGCGTCGGTGTGGCCTTCGACCCGGATGGTGTTGGAGGGGTAGCGCGAGTTGATGACCTGCGCGACATTGTCGAGCGTTCTTCGAGCGGAAGCCTTGATGGTGGTCCGGCCGGAGTCGAAGAGGACGTCGCCGACGATGTCGAGGACGGCGCCGCCGCCGGGGAGCGCGGAGGCGTTGACGCCGGAGATTCCCTCGAAGCCTGTCGAGCCGTGCTGCGGTCCGGCGCCGGCGCGGAGGCGGTTGAGTTCCTCCTCGAGCAGGGCGCGCTGGGCTTCGGACTCGCGGTTGGCGGCTTCGAGCTGCGCGTTGCGATCCCGCAGTGACTGGGCCTCCTGCTCGAGCAGATCAGCGCGTTGCTTGGTGTTGTCGCAGGCGGCAAGCGTGAGGAAGGGGAGCATGAGAGCCGCGACGGCGGCTCGGAGGAGTGCGTGAGTCGTCATCGTGACGCGGGTCTCCGGTTGAGTGCCTTTGGAGATGGTGGAACAGATCAGTTGCCGACGGCGATGATCTCGACGCGGCGGGAGGAGGCCTTGGTGGCCTTGGGCTCTGAGGAGCCCTTGCCGATGACGGAGAGGCGGCCTCGGGAGACGTTTCTGGACGCGAGATAGTCGGCGACGGACTGGGCGCGGGCGAAGGAGAGTTCGTCGTTTGACTTCCACTTGGATTTGCGGATGGGATCGGAGTCGGTGTGCCCGACGACGCGGATGCGTCGGCCGGAGTAGGTGGAGTTGAGATCGCGCGCGACCTGATCGAGGCGCGTCTTGGCGGCCTGCTTGAGCACGACCTGCCCGGATTCGAAGAGGAGATCGCCCGCGATGGAGATCACGACGTCCTGCTGGCCTGAGCCGCCGGAGGAGTAGTCGCCGGAGCCCCAGTCCCCGGAACCCGCTGCGGGAGCCTGGGTCTGCAGGCGAGAGTTCTCGTCGCGGAGCAGCGTGGCTTCGGACTCGGCCTGGCGCTTCGCGGCCTCGGTGGACTCGATGCGCGTGCGCAGGTCACGGTTTTCGGATTCGAGCGCGGAGAGCCGCTCCTTGCTGTTGTCACATCCGACGGAGAGTGCCATGGCGAGGGCGGAGAAGGAGACGAGAGCGAAGCGCTTCGCGGTGATTCGGGGAGTGGGGAACAAGGGTGACCTCCGTGTGTGTTCTGGACAGCGGTTGTTCGTGAGGAAATGGGGCGGCCCGGATTATCGGTCTGGTGGATGCCAACGCGCAGAGGCGTTTTTGTCAAGCCGGGACGCGCCTCAGGGTAGATCGACCGGTTCGTGCAGGAGGAATGAAAGGAGGGCCTCGAATGCCGGCTTGGCGAGGATGACGGCGATGGCGGCCAGGGCGAGATGGGGGCCAAACGGGAGGGCGGCCTTGACTCCCTTGCGCGCGAGCGCGGTGGCGGCGGTGGCGGCCAGCGCGAGGAGCGGGGCTGCGAAGAAGGCCAGAACGGGGTCGATCCAGCCGCAGACGGCTCCGACGGCGGCGAGGAGATGGACGTCACCCAGACCCATGGCTTCGCGTCCGATGGCGAGAGTGCCGAGGATGCGTACGGCCCAAATGGCCGCGCCGCCGATGAGAAAGCCCAGCAGCGAGCCTGCGAGGGCGAGCAGCCAGAGAGGGGGAGCGAGCAGGACGGGGATGGCTTCGGCGAGCTGGGTGGAGTAGATACCGGCGAGGACGGCCGCGAGCACGGGGGGTGCGAGAAAGACGAACTCTCGAAAGGTCTCGCGGCGGGCGTGGGGGTAGTCGAGGAAGCTCGGCTCGCTTTTGTGCGGGGACGAGGCGTTCGGGGTGGGAGCGAGGGGGGCCGGCTCGGTATTGAGCAGAACGGCGAGGATGAGGCCGAGCCCTGCGGCGGGGATGCAGAGGGTGGGTGAGATGAAGAACGCGCCGCCGGCCAGGGCGAGGGCGGGGAGCCAGATGTTCAGCAGCGTGAACCGCGGGTGGGTGGGGGAGTCGCTTGTCGGTGCTTTGGGAGGCTCGGTGGCGGAGGGTTGGGAAGCGGATGGTGAAGGCTGGGCCACGGGATCAGCGACGCGGGCGCGGAGCAGCGTTCCGAGGATGAGGCCCAGCACGAGGCCGATGCCCATGCCGAGGGTTGGCGATTGCATGGCGCCGCCGGCGAGCGAGCCGAGGCCCATGAGCACGATGGCCGGGGCGGTGAAGAGGAACGTGCGGAAGAGGACGGCTCGGAAGGAGGCTGGGGCGGTTGGCGATGCGCTTGGACCTGAGGCGGCGGAAGCGAGCCACTGATCGAAGTCGTGGAACGATCGCTTGAGGGCGCCGGTCCAGAGGAGCAGGTTGGAGATCAGGAGGCCGAGGGATGCGGCGAGCGTGATAGCGAGCGTGTTGGAGGAGCGCGGGACGGGGATGGTCCATGCGGATGGGAGTTCGGAAGGCAGGCTGAAACCGGAGCGCGCGAGCACGGCGGCGTGGAGTGGGTGCGCGACAAACGCGATGGCCGCGACGAGCCAGGGGATGATGGGCGGGATGGTGTAGGTGCGGGCGTCGACGAGCGCCATGGCGACGAGCGAGGCGATGAGGAGGAGGATCATCGCGAAGGTCGGCCACATGCGGACCAGCCCGACGTCGGCCCAGCCGGGAGCGGAGGGCGAGGCGGCGAGGGAGAAGCCGAAGGAGGGCATGAACCAGTCGGCCATGAGCCCGGCGAAGAGGAGGGCGAGGGCGAGCTCGACGACGGGGTATTCGGGGGAGATGCGGGAGCGGCAGAACCGGCATCGGCCTCGGAGGAGCACCCAGCCGAGGATGGGGAGATTCTCGCGCCAGGTGAGGGGCGTTTCGCAACCGGGGCATCGGGAGCCGGGGCGGAAGAGGCCTTCATTGCGCGGGAGGCGGAAGGCCACGACGTTGAGGAAGGAGCCCACACACGCGCCGGTGGCGGCGGCGAAGAGGATCGGCGGGATCGCCAGCAGCCAGTCGGGGATCATGGTTCGGATTCAGAAGGGCGCGGGCTCGTCGTCGTCCGCGGAGGGCTCTGGAGGAGCGGGAGCGCGGGCGGCGCGAGCGCGGGGCGCGGAGTCGTCGGATGGGGGCGTGAGTTCGGAGATGCGTTGCTCGGCGTGATCGAGGATGGAGCGGCAGCGCTTGAGGAGATTGACGCCTTGCTCGTATTCGGCGATCGCGGCTTCGAGGCCGACCTCGCCGGCTTCGATGCGATCCACGATGGATTCGAGGCGGGCGAGCGCCTGCTCGAAGGTGAGGGCTTCGAGCGCGGGGTCGGGCGTTTTTGGTTTGGCGGCGCGTTTGGCCATGGGAAGGGGAAGTTAGTCGGTGGGGCGGAACAGGTCCATTTGGTCTGGGCGAGCGCGTGGCGGGGCGGATCGACTGTCGCGGCGCGGCGTTGGAGGCGGGGCATGGGAGTGGTCGACGGTGGAGCGGACGAGCCCGAGCGCGAGTCGCGTGATGAGTTGATCGCCGGGGCGGGCCTCGGAGGGGTCGCGGAGGAGGCGTCCGTCTTCGAGGGAGGTGAGGGAGTAGCCGCGTTTCAGGACGTTGGTCGGGGAGGCGAGATCGAGCGCGCGGGAGAGGGAGTCGGTGCGCATGCGGGCCTGGCGGAGGATGGCGATCGATGCGTTGTCGAGCCGGCGTTGACGGGCGGGGAGATCGTGCCCGAGGAGGCGCGCGCGGATGACGGCGTGGAGGCGCGCGCGGGTTTCGGCCAGACGAGCGCGGCGCGCCGCGGCCTGGCCTTGAGGTCGGGCGTGCGCGAGGCGCGCGGTGGCGCGTTCGAGCCGGAGACGTTGGGCGGCGAGGGCGTCGTTGAGGGATCGGGCGAGGTCGGCGCGGTCAAGGTCGCGGCGCGCGATGTCGAGGTAATGGCGGAGGTGGGTGGTGAGCCGTCGTTGGCGCTGGAGGAGTTGCTGCTCGAGGGCGGCGCGATCGGGCGCGAGGCGCATGGCGGCCTGGGTGGGGGTGGCGGCGCGGAGGTCGGCCACGAGTTCGGCGATGGTGGTGTCTGTTTCGTGCCCGACGGCGGCGACGACGGGGATGGCGCAGCGCACGATTGCCTCCGCCACCACACGCTCGTTGAAGGCCCAGAGGTCTTCGATGGAGCCGCCGCCACGGGTGACGAGCACGGCGTCGAGCGCGAGCGATCGGTGGTTGTCGGAGACCCAGCGGAGCGCGCGGGCGATCTCGGTGGCCGCGGTGTCGCCCTGCACGCGCACGTCGACGAGCGCGATTTCGACGGCCGGGCATCGTCGCTTCATCGTGTCGAGCACGTCCTGGAGCGCGGCGCCGGTTCGGGAGGTGAGCACGGCGATGCGTCGGGGCAGGAGCGGGAGGGGACGCTTGCGCGACTCGTCGAACCAGCCCAGGGCGCGGAGTTCCTCACAAAGTGCGCGGAAACGAAGTTCGAGCGCGCCCGCGCCGACGGGCTCGATGCGCTCGACGTACATCTGGGTTCGGCCCTGCTTGGCGTAGTGCTCGACGCGGCCGGTGGCGACGATTTCCTGGCCGTTGTCGATGCGGAAGGCGAGTCGGCGCGCGGCGGTGGCGAACATCACGCAATCGAGACGGGCGTGCTCGTCCTTCAGGGCGAACCACCAGTGGGTCTGGTCTCGAAAGTTGGAGATTTCGCCGAGGACGCGCACCTGTCGGGGGACGCCGGACTTCAGCGCGGCGTCGATCAGTTCGGAGAGTTCGGAGACGCGGAGCGGGCGATCGCCGGGCGGGTCAAGGTCGGCTCGGCGGGGCGCGGCCATGCGGGAGGGATCGAATCGGGCTCGGGCCATGGGGCGGGGCGTTCACCAGCGGATGGGCACGCCTTCCTTGCGGTATTTCTCGACGAGGAGCTGGGCCTCGAGGAGGGCTTTTTCGAGACGGCGGGATGCGTCGGTCAGCGCGTTGTAGAGGTCGGGGTTCTTGAGGAGCATGCCGACGGTGCCCTGGCCCGCGTTGACCTGCCCGAGCATGCCTCGGACGTCTTCGATGGCGTCTCCCATGGCGCGCGAGAGTTCGGCGAAGTCTCGCGTCACGGTGTCCGCGTTGTCGGACAGGCGCTCGGCGCGCGAGGCGATGACGCGGGCCGTGTCGTTCCATGTCTCGACGGCGGAGGCGGCGCGCTCGAAGAGGTCGGCGGCCTGCGCGACGGCGCGTTTGGCGTCGGCGCGGAGCTGATCGTCGGAGAGCCAGTGTTGCGCGTCGGAGGCGGCTCGTTCGAGGCGGGCCACGGCCGAGGAGAGGTTGGGCTCCGCGACGCCCGCGTCAACCTGTTCGGGTGTGCGCGGGGCGACGAAGGCCTCGATGCGCTCGCCGACGCGGGTGTAGGTCTCTCCAAGCCGTTTGATGGAATCGGCCGCGGCCACGATCGAGTCGAGTTTTTCGGGGAGAGAGGCCGCCAGATCGGAGATGCCTGTGGCGGGAGCCGAGGCGGCGGCGATGGTCTCGCCGGGGAGCAGGAAGGGCTCATCGGTGGGCGGTTCGCCTCTTCCCGGGCGGAGGGAGAGGTTGGCGTCGCCGACGAAGCTGCGCTCGATGCGGACCTCGACGTTGCGGGGGACGTTGACGCCTTTGGAGATGGCGAGGTCGAGCACGACGCCGTCGCGCGGGTCTTGCGCGGGCTCGATGCCCTTGATCTCTCCGACGCGGACGCCGTTGAGGGTGACGGGCGCGGCGCGATACAGCCCGGCCGCGTTGTCGATGGTGAGCGTGAGGGGGTAGGTCTGATCACGCCGGAGTTCGCCGAAGAGAAAGAGCGTGACGGCGAGGCCGGCGAGCCCGACGATGGTGGTGAGGCCGATGGCGATGTCGCGGACGCGTTCGCGGTTCACGTGGGCTCCTCGGTGATCGCGTGTGCGGGTGCGTGAGAGGCTCGGGCGTCTGGATGGTACGTCCCGGAGAGGAATCGTTGAACGTACGGGTGGGGTGAGCGTTCGACTCCTTCGAAGGTTCCATCGGCGACAATGCGGCCCTCGTAGAGCACGACGACGCGGTCGGCCACTTTGCGGGCCGAGGCGAGGTCGTGGGTGACGACGATGCCGGAGAGGCCCAGATCGTCGCGCATCTTCAGGATGAGGTCGTTGATGCCGTCGGCGCGGATGGGGTCGAGCCCGGTGGTGGGCTCGTCGTAGAGCACGAGGGCGGGTCGCAGGATGACGGCGCGCGCCAGCCCGACGCGCTTGCGCTGGCCCCCGGATAGCTGCGCGGGGAGCTTGTGCTGAGCGCCGTCCATCTCCACGGTGCGCAGGGCCTCCGCAACCCGATCCCGACGCTCCTGTTTGCTGAGGTCGGTGTGTTCGACGAGCGGAAACTCGACGTTCTGCTCGACGGTCATGGAATCGAAGAGCGCGGCCATCTGGAACAGAAAGCCGATGTTCCGTCGGATGTCGGTGAGCTTGCGCTCGGGGACGTTGTCGACGCGCACGCTGCGGAAGTACACCTCGCCCGCATCGGGACGGAGGAGGCCCACGATGTGCTTGAGGAGCACCGACTTGCCGGCGCCGGATGGGCCGAGGACCACGGTGTTCTGCCCGGCGTGAAGCGACAGGGAGACATCTTCGAGGACCCGCAGCGGGCCGAAGTGCTTGCGGAGCCCCTGCAGGCGCACGATGGGCGCTTCGGGATCGAGGTTCGGGAGCGGCGCGCCGACGTTGGACACGGTCGTATGATCCCACGAATGAGCGTGGAGTGCGAGCGTACGGTGCTTTGCCCGGGAAAGAAGTTCGACTTTGCGCGCGTTCGGTTTCGGGATGGTGCGGGTCGGAGCGTTGAAAGAGAGTACGTCGCGCATCCGGGCGCGGTCGTCATCGTGCCGCTGCTGGAGGGTGGGAGGCTGGTCTTGATCCGGAACTTCCGAGGCGCGGTGGGGGAATGGGAATGGGAATTCCCTGCGGGAACGCTGGATCAGCCCGGTGAGGCGGCGTCGGTGTGCGCGGGTCGGGAGCTGATTGAGGAAACGGGGTACGGGGCTGAGCGAATGACGTTCGTGGGTTCGTTCCTCACGTCGCCCGGACTGAGTAATGAGTTGATGCGAGCGTTCGTGGGGGAGGGTCTTGGGGAGGTGGGGCAGGCATTGGAAGCGGGGGAAATGATCGAGGTGGTGGAGATGCCGATCCAGGAAGTGTGGGAGATGGTCGCGCGCGGGGCGTTCCGGGACGGCAAGTCACTGGCGGCGTTGCTGCTGGCGAGCGCGAGAGGGTTTGTGGATGGGCCGAGGGGGTTTGCGCGGGAGGCGGTGGAATGATGGCGCGGAAGCCCGGGCGATTGAGCGCGGCGCGTCTGTTTGGGGACGGGGAGGACCCGTTCTCCTGGGCGCCGACGATCCTGACGGTCCTGGGCATCCGTGTGCGCGTGCACGTGCTGTTCATCGTGCTGGCGGCGTGGCTGATCCTGACGTCGATCTCGCGCGACGGGATGGGGGCGGTGTACACGGTGTCGGCCGTGGCGGCGCTGTTCACGCTGGTGCTGCTGCACGAGTTCGGGCACTGCTTCGCGGCGCGGTGGGTCGGGGGCGACGCGACGCAGATCGTCATGTGGCCGCTGGGGGGGCTGGCGAGCGTGCAGATTCCGCATCGTTGGAAGTCGAATCTGATCGTCGCGGTGGCCGGGCCGGCCGTGAACGCGGCGCTGGCGCCGGTGTTCGGGCTCGCGCTGTGGGCGGCCGGCGCCGGGGATGTCGTGCTGTTCAACCCGCTCAATCTCGGCGCCGCGCTAGCCACGCTGCCGTCGGGATGGATGGCGGCGTTGTTCATGGCGCACGCGGCCAATCTCATGTTGCTTGGGTTCAATCTGCTGATTCCGGTGTTTCCGATGGACGGGGGGCGCGTGCTCCAGGCGTTGCTGTGGGCTCGGATGGGGTGGCGCGCCTCGATGTCCGTGGCGCTGAGCGTGGGGATCGGTGGCGCGATCGTGATGGGAGTGGCCGGGGCGATGACGGATCGGATGCTGCTGGTGGCGATCGCGGCGTTCACGGGGCTGACGTGCTGGGCGGATCGGCGTCGCCTCACGGCGGAGGCCGCGCTGACCGGGTCTGGGGGAGAGGGGGCCTGGGGTGGAGCGGTGAGCGCCGAGCGTGAGGAGCGTCAGGTGGCCGCTCGCCGTCGGGAGCGTGCGCACGAGCAGGCCGCGCGATCGCAGGTCGAGGAGGATCGGATCCTGGCCAAGATCGCTTCGGAAGGGTTGGGGAGTCTGTCGCGGGGCGAACGAAAGACGCTGGAGCGGGCGACGGCGAAGCGACGCGGGGAGTAAACTGGGCGGCGAGGCATCCGGGTTGAAGCGGGTTTGAGGCACTGGAGCGCAAGGAGCGCGCGAGGACGCATGGGGATCTACGACCGCGGATACGCAAGGGCCGGGGGCGGAACGGAGCGAGGCGGGACGATCATCGACCCGCCCAGCATGTGGTCGTTCAACACATGGCTGATCGTGGTGAACGTGGCGGTGTTTGTGCTGCAGCGCTTGGCGCCGGGCGTTGGAAAGCTCGTTTGGGAGTGGGGCTATTTCTCGACGGCGCGCGGGTTTTTTGGCCTGGAAGTCTGGAGGTTCCTCTCGTTCCAGTTCCTGCACCACGACTGGCTGCACCTGTTCTTCAACATGTTCGGGCTGTGGCTGTTCGGCGCGATGGTCGAGCGGCGATTGGGGTTCAAGCGATACGCGGCGTTCTATCTGCTCTGCGGCATATGCGGGGCGCTGCTGTATCTGACGTTGAATCTGGCGGGGTGGGGGATCGGCGTGAAACTGCCCGGGCTGCTGTTCGGCGATCCGCGGACGCCGCTGATCGGCGCCTCGGCGGGCGTGTTCGGCGTGCTGATGGCCGCGGCGTTCTATGAGCCGGACGCGCTCATGCAGATCATGTTCCTGCCGATGTCGGTGCGTTTGAAGGTGCTCGTGTACTTCTACGTGGGGCTGGCGCTCTTTAATTTGCTGATCGCGGGTAAGAACGCGGGAGGCGATGCGGCGCACCTCGGCGGCGCGGCGGCGGGGTTCTTCTTCGTGCGGCGGCCGCACCTCCTGCACGAGTTTTTCGACGTGCTGGGCCCGAAGAAGGGCGGCGCATCCAAACGGCCATCGAAGCCCAAACGGGAGGGCCCGCGCGGATCGCCGGACGCCGCGGAAGTCGATCGGATTCTCGCCAAAGTCGCGACACAGGGCCTGCAGAGCCTGACGCCCAAAGAGAAGAAGACGTTGCAGCGGGCGACCGACTCGGGGCGGCGCTAAGCCGGCCGCATGGACGCTCTGCGGTTTGAGATCGAATCGACATCCTCGACGTGCGCGGCGCGCGTGGGTCGTGCGCGGACGCGGCACGGCGAGTTTTTGACGCCGGCGTTCATGCCGGTGGGCACGAGAGGCAGCGTGAAGGGGATACCGCCGTGGCTTGTGGCCGGCACGGGGGCGGAGGTGGTGCTCGCGAACACGTATCACCTGTTGCTTCGACCCGGGGCGGAGCTTGTGGCGCGGCGCGGAGGATTGCACGCGTTCACGGGCTGGCCGGGCTCGATGCTCACGGACTCGGGCGGGTTTCAGGTGTACTCGCTGGCGGACATCTCGAAAATCAGCGAGGAGGGCGTGGCGTTTCGGAGTGTGGTGGACGGATCGGCGGTGCACATGTCGCCGGAGAGCGCGATCCGCACGCAGAACCTGCTGGGCGCCGACATCATCATGGCGTTCGACGATTGCCCGCCGAGCGTCGACCCGAAATCGGTCAATCAGGCGAGGCGGAGGTTGGGCGCGGCGGGGGAGGGGAAGCCGGGCCTGGATCACACGCGCCGGGTGGAGGAAGCGTGTGCGCGGACGATCCGATGGCTCGGGCGCTGTGTGGAGGCGCACGAGCGGGCCGATGCGCAGTCCCTGTTCGGCATCGTGCAGGGCGGGACGGATCTTGAACGGCGCGCGTGGTGCGCGCGGGAGGTGACGTCGTTCGACCTGCCGGGCTTCGCGATCGGGGGCGTGGCGGTGGGGGAGGGGCACGAGGAGATCGTGCGGGTCGTCCGGCACACCGCGGCGCTTTTGCCATCGCACAAGCCGAGGTACCTGATGGGGGTGGGGTATGAGCGGGACATTCTCGCGGCGGTTCGGGCGGGGGTGGACATGTTCGATTGCGTGCTGCCGACGCGAAATGGCCGCAACGCGAACGCCTTCACGCGGTCGGGCCAGGTGCGGCTTCGGAATGCGGCGTACGCGGAGGATGGCGGGCCGATCGAAGAGGGCTGCGATTGCCCGGCGTGCGACGCGGCGGGGGCGTGGGGCGGGCTTCGGGCCGGCGGGATGGCGGGGGCGGGTTGGTTTTCGAGGGCGTATCTGCGGCACCTGTTCATGGCCGGGGAGATGCTCGGGGGCATCCTGGTGAGCCTGCATAACCTGAGGCACTTCCAGCGGCTGCTGTTGGACATCCGGGCGGCGATCCGGGATGATGGCTGGTCTGCGCTTGCCCGGCGATGGCCGGTTCTCGAGCAGGAGGGGGGTCAGGCCCCGGACGTAGGGGCGCAGGGCTGAACGGAAATGGAGCCGTTCCCCGAACGGGGACGGCTTGGATCACCAACGAGACGGGCGATGAACACATACTTGGCGGACACACTGAACGGTCACACATGGTCCTTGAGCGGGCTGACGCTGGCGCAGGGCGCACCGCCGGTGGCCGGGCGTGCGGACGGCGGCAACGCCACGCAGGGCGCGGAGAGCGCGCCTCTGGGGGGCACGCCGGGCTCGGGAGGGGGCGGGGCGCCGCAGGGCCCGTTCGGCGGGATGGGGTTCATGTACGTCCTGCTCCTGTTCTTCCTGGCGATGATGCTGATGTCGGTGTTCAGCGGTCGCAAGGAGAAGAAGCGGCGGGCGGAGATGCTGACGAGCCTGAAGCGGCACGATCGGGTGCAGACCATCGGCGGGCTGATCGGTTCGGTGGCCGAGGTTCGCGACGACGAGGTGGTGCTGAAGATCGACGAGTCGACGAACACGAAGGTTCGTGTGGTTCGCTCGGCGGTGCAGGCGGTGCTGAAGAAGAGCGGCGAGGAGCTGACGCCGGCGGGCGGCGAGGATCGTTGAGATCGCGGCGCGGGCCGGCGATGCGGGCGCAGGATCAGAGACACATACAAGCGGGCTGAACGAGCAACTATGCCACGAGTGATGCGAAACGGGCTGTTGGTGCTGGCGGTGGTGCTGATCGCGATCTGGTCGATCATCCCGCCTTCCGAGAAGCTTCGTCGGGGCAAGGACCTCGCGGGCGGCGTGACGCTCGTCTACACCGTGGAGGTGGAGCCGGGGAGCGACCAGCGGGCCGAGATCAACAACACGATCGAGGTGCTCAAGCGGCGCGTAAACCCGACGGGCGCGCTCGATATTTCGATGGTCGCGCAGGGCGAGAATCGCATCGAGGTCTCGATGCCGCTGCCCAGCGATCGCGTCCGCGCGCTCAAGATGGCGTACGACGAGGCGCTGAGCCGGGTGGAGGGCGCGGCGATCGACTCCGGCTCGCTCGAGCGGGCGCTCCGCCTCGAGCCGGGTGAGCGGGAAGCGCGAATCCTCGCTCTCGCGGACGGTGAGGCGTCGCGCGAGGCGCGCATCCGTGACGCGGCCGGCGCGTACGACGCGGCCCAGGCCGCGCGAAAGGCCTTCGAAGCCGCCATCGCCGCGGGCGAGCCGAGCGAGCGCCAGGACGAGCTGGCGGCTGCGGCTGCGGACGCCGAGATCGCGTACGACGCGGCGCGCAAGGCCGTGCTCGCGCTGGCGGTGCGGCCCGAGGACGTGCGTCGCGCGATCGAGCTTCCCGACGAGGCTCGTTCGCTGCTGGACCGCGCGACGGGCGAAGTGGTTTCGTTGCCCAGCCCGCGAGACCTCGCACTGCAGCGGCTGAAGGAGAGCCACGCCGACGTGGCGCCGAAGATCGACGCCGCGCTGAGCGCGTATGAGACGTTTTCCGCGGAGCGAACGGGCCTGGACGACCCGGCGGATCTGAAGCGCATGCTCCGCGGCTCGGGCGTGCTGAGTTTTCGCATCGCGATCGGTCCGGGCGAGCTGTCCGACGAGCCCACCCTGCGCCGTCAGCTCGCTGAGCGCGGGCCCCGTAATGCGGGGTCGGGCGAGGCGCGCTGGTACCAGATCGAGAACATCGAGACGTGGTACGACAGCGTGCAGGAGCTGCGCGCGTTGCAGGAAGACCCCGCGGGGTATCTCGCAGGCCGCGGGATGGTCGGCGCGGAGCGGGATGGTCTGTACTACGTGCTGCTGTGGGACAAGCCGGGCCTGCGGCTGACGCCCGCCGAAGGCTCGTGGCGCGTCTCTCGCGCGTTCAGCACGCCGGATCAGCGCGGGTTCCCCGCCATCGGCTTCGAGATGGACGCGCCCGGCGCTTCGCTGTTGTCCGATCTCACCGGCGCCAACCTCGGCAAGCAGATGGCCGTGATTCTCGACGACAAGGTCTACACCTCCCCGGTGCTTCGGGGCAAGATCTCGAGCAACGGCATCATCGAGGGCGGTAGCGGCGGCTTCAAGCAGACCGAGATCGACTACATCGTGAACACGCTCCGCGCGGGCTCTCTGGCGGCGCGCCTCAGCGAGAACCCCATCTTTCAGGACACCACAGGCCCCGCGCTCGGCGCCGACAATCTGAAGAAGGGCCTGATCGCGGGGATGTACTCCTTCATCCTCGTGTCGGTCTTCATGATCGTCTGGTATTTCGGGCCGGGCGTCATCGCGGTGATCTCGCTGGCCACGGCTGGGCTCACGTTGCTGGGGCTCATGGCGCTGGGTCGAGCCGCGTTCACCATGCCGGGCATCGCCGGCGTCGTGCTCACGTTCGGCATGGCCGTGGACGCCAACGTGCTCATCTACGAGCGCATCCGTGAGGAACTCATGGGCGGTCACAACGTGAAGGCCGCGGTCCGCATCGGCTTCCAGAAGGCTCTCTCGGCCATCGTCGACGGCAACCTCACGACGCTCATCGTGGCGTTCGTGCTGTACTGGGCCGGCACCACGGAAATCCGCGGGTTTGCCGTGACGCTCGGCGTGGGCATCGTGACGACGCTCTTTGCCTCGCTGGTCGTGGCGAGGTTGTTCTTTTCCATCGGCGTGGACGTGCTGCGCTGGAAGCGTCTGCCGATGCTTCCGAGCGCCATCCCGCTGCTGGGCCGCATCATCGAGCCCAAGATCGACTGGGTGGGCAAGCGATGGTTCTTCTACATCCTGTCTTCGATCCTGCTCGTGGCCGGCGTCGCGACCATGGTGTACCAGGGCCCGAAGATGTTCGACAACGAGTTCCGCGGGGGAACGTCGGTGACGTTCAACCTGAAGAGCGCCGATCCGGACGGCGACGGCCCGGAGGCCGCGCGCCCCATGGTGATGACCCGGGGAGAAGTCGAGCAACGGCTGCGCGCAACCGTGTCGTCGTATCCGACGGGGTCGGTGGAAGCCTCGCTGATCTCGGCCACGGTCGTGGCGATCAACCCCGGGGCGGACAAGATCTCGTCCAATCAGTTCGCGATCAAGACGGTGGTGAGCGACTCCGATCTCGTCTCCAAGATCGTCATCGAGGCGTTCGCGGACATGCTCGACGCACAGCCGCCGCTCGAGATCGCGACCGCTGAGCCTCGAGAGATCGTCAAGCCCGCCCTGGGCGACAACATCGACATGCCGGGCGTGCGCGACGACGCGTCTTCGTTCCTGGGAGGCGTCGCCGTCGTGGCGCGCGGCATCAACCCGCCGTCCTCTCTCGAGGATCTCACGAAACGGCTCGACAAGCTCCGCGCGCAGTCCGACAACGCGGACACCCTGCTGTGGGACACCGACATCGTCATTCTCGAGGGCACGCGCGAAGACGTGACGGCCGCGGCGTTCCTCGCCAATGACCGATCGCTCAGCGTCTTCGCCGACGCGGCGCGATGGCGCATCGAAGTGGCGCAGCGTCACGAACGAGTGGTGCGTGATGCGCTCGAGCAGGGCGCCACGCTGAGCGGCGTGCAGTCGTTCAGCCCGGCCATCGCGTCGGACTTCGCCGCGCAGGCCGCGGTGTCCATCGTGCTGAGCATCCTGGGCATCTCGATCTACGTGTGGGTGCGGTTCGGCTCGCTCCGCTACAGCCTCGGCGCCGTCGCGGCCGACCTGCATGACGCGGTGATCGCCGTCGGGTTCATCGCGATCGTCGAGGTCGTATACGAGCAGTTCCCCGGTGTGGCCGCGGCCCTGCTGCTCGAGCCGTTCAAGATTGACCTCGCCATGGTCGCTGCCGTGCTGACCGTGCTGGGCTACTCGCTGAACGACTCCATCGTGATTCTCGACCGCATCCGCGAGAACCGAGGCAAGCTGAACTACGCTACTCGGGAGGTCGTCAATCTCTCGCTGAACCAGACGCTCAGCCGGACCATCATCACGGCCGGAACCACCATGATCGCGTGCGCCGTGCTCTACGTCGTCGCGGGACAGAGCATCCGAGGCTTTGCGTTCGCGATCTTTGTTGGGGTTGTGGCCGGTACGTACTCATCCATCGGCATCGCGGCGCCGATGGTGTGGTCCAGAAAGATCCCCGTGGCTTCCAAGGCCACGACGCGGGCCATGGAAGCCGGCGCACCCGCCACGACCTGAATCGCTCGTCGGACCCCCCTCGACGGAGGCCTCAAGCCATGTCCAAGGGAGCTGCAGGACCAAACCGTGCCATCGCCGCCGCGGGCGTGCTCGTGGCGGTGTGGATCGTCGTGTGGTGGATGACGCCGGTTCGACCCGAGCCCGGGCTTTCGTTTGCGCACGAGCCCGCGGCGGCGGTGCTCACGCGCACCGACGCGGTTCCGGTGGAGCCTGCGGCCGGGCCACGCACCGATTGGGCCGAGCCCCCCGCTGCGCCCGCGCGGGAGCCGAGGGCCGCGGCGACGGCCGACACGATCGCCAAGCCCGCTACGGTTGATCGGGGCGGCGCGCCCGTCACCTCGTCCTACACCGTGCGATCGGGCGACACGCTTCAGACCATTGCTCGGGCCACGCTCGGAGATTCGTCCAAGTGGTCCATCATCGCGCGGGCGAACCCACGGGTCGACCCCATCCGCCTTCGCGCCGGGATGGTGATTCAGATCCCGCAAGACCCGAACAATCTGCAGGGCGCTCCGGTTGAAACGGCGAGCAAGCCCGTGGCGCCGGGGTCGACGGCCAAGGCTGCCACGGAGTATGCCGTGGTGTCCGGCGACACGCTTTCGGGAATCGCGCAGAAGACCTTGGGGTCCAGCGCGAAATGGCCTCTGATTCTTGACGCCAACAGCTCGTTGCTCCGCTCGCCGAAGGATCTTCGGCCGGGCATGCGCCTCAGCATCCCGGCGCCCTGAGTCTCTGACGGCCGACAGAGCGCTGGTCGGCCGGCGCTCGGACGATACGGGCTCAGCCTTCGATCTCGTCCACGGCCACGGGGTTTTCTTCCCGCATACGCGCGAGTGCGCGGCGCAGGCCTCGCCCTCCGGCGTTCTCGCCCGAAGTTTCGACTTCTGCCGCGCCGGTTTCCTGATGCAGGTCCTCGAGCCTCACGGCCACGCGGCGCGAGACGCCTCGCTCTGCCATGGTCACGCCGTAGAGCTGATCGGCTTCCAGCATCGTCCGCTTGTTGTGCGTGATGACGATGAAGTGGGAACGATCGAGGAAACGCTTCAGCACGCCGCAGAAGCGAGCCACGTTGGCCTCGTCCAGAGCGGCGTCAACCTCGTCCAGCACGCAGAACGGGCTGGGCTTGCTCTGAAAGATCGCCATGAGCAACGCCACGGCCGTGAGTGTCTTCTCACCGCCGGACAGCTGCGAGATGGATCGGGGCTCCTTGCCCGGCGGCTTGGCCACGACTTCGACTCCGGACTCGAGCCAATCGATCTCGCCGGGCGAGCCGTCCTCGATCTCCATGGGCATGAGCCGGACCTGCGCCGACCCGCCCCCGAACAGTCGGCGGAACATCCCGTCCTGGCCCGCGAAGTTGCGCTCGATGGTCTCGAACGTCTCGCGGAATCGATCGCGCGACGCGTCCGACAATTTCTGGATGAGATCCGTGAGGCTCGCGCGAGCGCGATCGAGGTCGGCCAGCTGGGAAGCGAGATCCTCATTGCGGCCGACCAGCTGGGATTCCTCCTCGATGGCGTCGATGTTCACGTTGCCGAGACGCTTGATCTCGCCCCGCAGGCGATCGATCTCGGCGCCGAGCGCATCCTGATCGACCGGCTCCTGACTCACGAACGACTCGGCCCAGGGGCGGTACGCGATCACCAGATCGATGCCGATGTCCTCCACCGTTCGATCCTGCAGGGACTCGCGCCGCACCTCAACCTCTCGGCGGGACAACTCGAGCGCGTTCCAGTCACGCTCCATGGCGTGCGCTCGCTCTCGCTCCATGGCCACGCGCTCGGAGAGCGCCCGAGCGGCCTCGGTCGCCTGCAGCACGTCGCTGGCCGTCTCGCTCAGCGCCCGCTCCATCGCGCCGGCTTCTTCAGCGCTCGCCTGCTCGCGCGCACGGGCTTCCTCGATGGCGGATTCGTGCTCGATCGCTCTGGCCGACCGCGCCGCGAGTGCGTCCTGCGCCTGAGCGATCGCGCGCCGCGCGTCCTCGTGCTCGCGCGTCAGGCGCGTGGTCTCGCGCCGGGCCGAGGATGCCTGCTCCGACACCTGACCCACGCGAACGCGCTCGCCCGCGAGCGACTCGCCCGCTTCGTGGGCCGCACTCTCGCGCTCGGCCACGCTTGCGCGAGTGGCCTCCAGTTCCGATCGACGCTCCTCCGCGAGCCGTGCCAGGCTGGCGGCCCTTTCCGAAGCCTCAGCCGCCCGCGATTCGAGGGTCTGGCGGCGCGCCTCGGCGTCGACGACCTCCCTCGTCGCCGCTTCGAGATCCCTGGCCGCGCGATCGTGCTCCACCAGCAACCGGTCTCGTTTGGCCTCTTCGCCCGCGAGCGAGCGGCGCAGGTCCATCAGCCGACTCGTGACGCCCGCGCGATGCGCGTCTGCCTGAGCCAGCCGGTCGTCTCCGGCGGACAGAAGAGAGCGGGCCGCGTCCAACTCGGCATGAAGCGTCCGGGCCGCGTCTTCGAGGTCCCGCCGTTCCGCCCGCAGCCGCAATGCGCCGCTCGCGGGATCGTCCGCGCCCGCGGGCCCGAGGGCGAGACGTCCGTCCGATTCGACGACCTCGCCCCGCGCCGTCACGAAGCGCGCGCCGAGCGATCGCATCGGGCCGGCCAGCAGCATGAGCGCGGCGTCCAGATGCTCGACTAGGTACGTCCGCCCCAGCAGCCGACGCACGAGACTGCGAATCTCCTCGTCCGACTCCACGAGAGAGGCTACGGGGCGAAGCCGATACGGCTCGCGCCGAAGCAGATCGCTCGCTTCGCCCGGCAGCTCGCGCTGCGCCGACTCTCCGCCGATGGACCGCAGGGGCAACAGATGCAGGCGCCCCTGGGGGTCCCGGAGGGCCGCGCTCGCCAGCGCCGCGCCGACCGACTCCACCACCACAGCCTGCAGCGCGCCGCCGAGCGAAGCCTCGACGGCGCCCGCGTCTTCGGCCCGCACTCGGATCAGGTCCGCCAGCGTGCCTCGAACCGCTTCCAGACCCGGCTCGCCCGCGTCTCGCCGCTCGAGGACGCGTCGCGCCGCATCGGGAAGACCGCTTCGAGACTCAATCAGGTCCTGCAGCGTGGCCCGACGGGCATCCACCCGCACCCGCTCACGCTCGAGTTCCGACGCGCGGTCCGCCAGCTCCCGTCGGTCTCCGGCCGCAGCCGCCGCGGCTCGCTCCGCCTCCTCGCGCTCCGCCTCAACCCTCTCGCACGCCTCGCCCAGATTCGCCGCGGCATCCCGGGCCACGGACAATTCTTCGCCCAACGCGCCGAGCGACTGTTCGATCGCCTCGCGACGTGCGCCGAGGCGAGTTCGTTCCTCCGCGAGCGCCGCCACACGCCGACGCTCGCCCTCCGCGTCCGTTTCGCACGACTGGCGCTTCCGCTCGATCTCGCTCAGCGTCGCCTCGAGGCCTTGCGCGCGCGATCGTTCGCCCGCCACCTCGTCCATCGCCGTTCGGCGCGCCTCGGCCAGCGCGCCGAGTCGCTCCTGCCCGGCGCGGGCCTCCGCCTCCAGCGTGGCCGCGGCCGCGTCCTGCTCGCGAGCCTCGCGCTCCAACGCCTCCGCCCGCCTCGCCAGGGATGCAACGCCCGCCTCATCCCATTCGATCTGCTCCCGCAGCTCGGCGAGCGATCGTTCGGTCATGACGCGCCGCTGGGCCGCGGCGTCGCGCGCGTGCGCCGCGCTGGCCCGTCGCGATTCCACATCCTGCCGACGCGCGGCAAGCTCGTGCCTGGCCAGCTCCGCCCGCTGCTTCTCATCCTCGCTCGCACGGAGCCGCTCCGTGGCCGCGCGCCGATCGGCGTCGAGTGATGTCAGGCGTGAGGTCAGCCCGTCCAGCCGCTCCTTCAGGTCGTGCCATTGCGTCATGGCGAGAGTTGTTCGATTCTCGCGCAGGGACGCGTCCAACTCCTGGAACATCCGCGCCTTGGCCGCCTGTCCCTTGACGATCCGAAGCCGGCGCTCGGTCGAGTCCAGCTGCTCCCGCACGCGCGTCAGGCTCGATTCCGCGCGATCCAGCTTTCG
Organism: uncultured Phycisphaeraceae bacterium; assembly: GCA_964638515.1. GTDB lineage: Bacteria > Planctomycetota > Phycisphaerae > Phycisphaerales > UBA1924 > CAYPGJ01. The sequence goes on along the minus strand of CAZWZL010000004.1, from coordinate 14,730 downwards.
CTCGGCTTCGACGCGCCGCGCACGAAACTTGGCCACCCCGGCCGCCTCCTCGAAGATCGTGCGGCGCTCGGTGGGCGACGCCAGCAGCATCGCGTCCACCTTGCCCTGTTCGATGATCGAGTACGCGTCCGCGCCGACGCCCGTGTCCATGAACAGCTCACGGATGTCCCGAAGGCGCGCGCGCCGCCCGTTGATCAGGTACTCCGACGTCCCGTCCCGATGCAACCGCCGCTCGACCTCCACACGGTCGGCGTCGATGGGCAGCGCGCGGCGAACACCCTCCCGACGCAGCACATCTTCGCACTCGGTTGTTTCATCAAGAGCGGATGCCGACTCACTCGCGCCCGGCGACGATTCCTGCTCCACCGAAGCCTGGCCTCCGGCGGATTCGGCGCTCTGGGCGCGCCGGACCTCCCATTCCTCTTTGCTCAGCTCGGGGTTGTCGAACGTGAGCCCCACCGACGCGAGCCCCATCGGCTTGCGCCCCGCGCTCCCCGCGAAGATCACATCCCCCATCTCCTTGCCGCGCAGCGACTTGGCCGATCGCTCACCCAGCACCCACTTGATCGCGTCTACCACGTTCGACTTGCCGCAGCCGTTAGGCCCGACGATTCCCGTCACCGGGGCGTCGAACGTGAACTCGGTCCGGTCCGCGAAGGACTTGAAACCGCTCACCGTCAGTTTCGCCAGCCTCATGCCCACGCGAGACCTCCATGTCTCTCGCGCCGTTCACCACGACGCCGTGACTTCGTCGCCCGTTTCCGTGGCGACCACGCCGAGCCCACTCCAGGCCCGATCCCACAAACTACCCCATTCCATCGGCTCTCGCCCGTCATGACCTACGCATTCACGGGCCGGAGCCCGACCCCTGCTTGTTCTCCGGCGGGGTCTTCGGCGGGATCGGAATGATGTACCCCGGCTTCGTCGCGGGAGCCCCGCCCGCCGGGCCGGCCGCCCCCCCCTCCGCCGCCGCCTTGGCCCGCAGGAACATCTCGCGAGCCTCCGCCTCGGCCACCGTCTCGCCCGCCAGCTCGGGACGCGGAGTCGTGATCGAGGTCTTGGCCTGCGAGAAGATCTCTGCACGGAGCTTGTCCTGCTCCGCAAGGAAGATGGCCGGCACGGCCTTGTGCCGCTCCGTGATCTCGTACAGGGCCCCGACCACCTCGGAGTAGGTCATGCCGAACCCGACCGCGGGAGACTCCGGGGTCGTGGTGTGCGCGAACGTCCGGATCAGCCCGGACAGTCGGTAGTCCACATTCGTGCGGGTGGTCTTGCCCGATCGGTAGTCCGTGTACATCGCGCGCAGCGGCTCGCTCGGCGAATCGCTCGCCAGCAGCAGCCGGTCCGACCAGGCCGAAACGATAATCGGGCGCGGAACCTCGAGGTCTTTTCCGAACACCGCGATTCTCGGCGTCCCCTGCTGGCTGACGTACACCATCGGCTTGTTCGATGTCACGACGTCCAGCGTGAACTTGCTCCCCACCCTCGTCCGGTCCAGCGCCGTGTCCCCCCGTCTGGCCAGCGCCTCGTACGACGCCACGCGCACCGTGGCATCATCGTCGTTGAGCAGCTCGCGCAGCGCCACGTTGATCTGCGGGTCCGGCTCCATGTCCGCCAACAACTCGATCGCGCTCAGCCGACGCGCAGGGTCGTCCGTGCGGGCAATCTCGATCAGGTGCGGCGTCGCGAACGGGTCCTTCAGCCTGGCCCCGGCCCGGAGCGCCGCCAATCGCGGCACACGATCGGTCGAGTCGTACAACGTCCGAAGCTGCGGAATGGCCACCGGACCCATCGCCTGCAGGCACCACGACATCTCCGTGGCGAGATACGCCTCATCCCGCATCGACCGCACAAAAACCGTCGCCCGCTCCTCCGGAAAACGCTGGTCCACGAGAGTGTGCCGGAGCAGCTCGATGAACTCATCCAGCTTCGCGCGGTAGCGCATGGGCACCACAATCGACACGGCCTCGTCGTTCCGGCCTTTCGCCGTGGGCTCGCGGTCCGCGGACGTCTGCGTGAACCGCGCATTGATCGCGTTCGTGATCGCCCGCGACCGAGTGTGCGACGGGTTGTCGAGCGAAACGATCATCTCCAGCGGGTTGATCATGACCCCGCCGTCCAGAATGCGCCCCTCGGTGCGCGTGATCGCGCGTTCCGCCGATCGAGCCGGATCCGCGAACGCATTGATGATCAGGTCCCCGCTCGCCTGCCCCACCAGCCTCGCGGTCGCTCCGCCGGGCTGCGGCATGCCGATCCGCAGGTCCGTCGTCCACAGCCGCCCGCCCTCCAGGCTCGTCGCCGCCGAGCCCGGGAGCGTCGTAACCGCAACATCAAACCGCGATCCTTCCGGCGCCGTGGGCGCCATCGCGCCGATCACCAGCACGATGCAGTTGTTCGGATCATCCAGCATCTCCCTGGGCGTCACGTGCGACATGCCGAACGTCGCCTGCCCCACGCCCCGAAGCGTCATCTCCCGTTCCATCCACGCCCGGACCGCCGGCGGCGCATCGCCCGAACCCGTCCCCGCAAGACCGACCACCAGCCCGTAGCCCGAGATGATGACCGGATCCGTGCCCACGATCGAGCATTCCGCGCCGATTGTCCCTCGCAGCGCGCTCGGAGAATCCCGCACCACCAACGGGCGAGCCTCGGCCCGCGGGCGCGGTTTCTGAGCGCTGTCACATCCCGCTGCGACCATGACGCCCGCAGCCCACGCGTAAGCCAGCCACCTCGCTGCCGATCGTCCGCTCCGCCTGATTCGCACGCCGTGAGGCCTCCATCTTGGACGCACCGACCCGGGCGGATTCCCGTGCCGCCTCGTCCCGGCCCGCCGAAGCAGGCTTGGGAAGCAGAGTGTACGTGCGAGCCCCCTCGATCAGTTCCGCACCGGTCAGGGGGCACTGGCGTTCACAGGCGTTCGCGCGGACATTTCCAGGACCGCGTCCACCATCTTTCCAATGCCCTGAAACACCTCCCAAGCCGTCGCGTCGCACATGTACGCGGGCGTCGTCACCAGCCGGTTCTCCGAGTCCACGACCGCGTCAAGCGCGTTCTTCGCAACCACATTCGCGCCCATGGCCCTTGCCGCGTCGGTCACCTCGCCAGGCCCGCCCAGGGTCAGCCGGCACCCCGAACCCCCGCCCGCCGTGCCCAGGAGCTTTGCCGCAAGAATCGGCGCGATGCAACACATCCCGATCGGCTTCCCCGCGGCATGAAACGTATTGATGGCACGGGCCACGTCGGGCATCACCTCGCAGTCAACGCCGTCCACCGCGAACGTGCTCAGATTGCGCGCCACCCCGAATCCGCCCGGAACCACGAGGGCGTCAAAGTTCGATGCGTCCAGCTCCAGCAGGGGAGAAATGTGCTCGGGACCCCGCGCGATCCGCGCCGCCTCGTGCAGCACGTGGCGCTGACGACGAGGCTCCACTTCCTTCGTGAAGTGATTCACGGCCTGCGCCTGCTCGGTGTCCGGCGCGAAGCAGTGGTGCGTTGCCCCGGCCTTGGCGAGATGAATCAGCACCGACACCGATTCGTTGATCTCCGATCCATCCATGAACCCGCACCCGGACAGTAACACCGCAACGCTCGGCGCTTGTTTGCTCATGAGACGCTCCTCTTCGCGATCGGGCCAAAGGCGCTCGCCATCGCTCCATATTCCGACGCAAGCCATGATAGTCGTTTGCCCTGGCCCGTCACACCCGTGCCGAGCCGGGGCCACTCGGGATCGCGCGCGAATCCCGGTGCGCCGGCGACGGCCGTGCTACCCGCAACGCATACTCTCCGCTCGATGTGGCTCCGGCATCCAATGACGCGCTGCTCGCGCGTCGCGCTCGGGCGCTCCACACCACCATTCCGAGTGCGCTCGGGCGTCGTGAGCGGCGGGTGCGCTCGCTCGCGGGTCCGATCCGACTTCGCGCCATCGCGGGTCGCCGAAGCGACCGAGCTTCGAAGATGGCCCGAGCGAACCAAGCCGGCTTGGGATGCGACGCGGCCGCGTGATCCGCGTCAATTCGGGGTTGTCCCGGAGACCAGGGCCGAGCCGGCCTCGCCCTCGTCCCCGCAACCCGCCCGCCAGCGCCCGGTAACCGATGCTGTCCGGCGCAGGCTGATCCTCCGTGCCTCTCGGCGGGTCGATTCCTTTCAGGCCCGCGAAACCGCGGGCCGATCCTTGATCCCGGGCCACGCGCGAACCATCGGAACGCGTCGCGGACCCGCGCATCGAACCCCGAGGCGGGCGTTTCCCGCTGTTCATAGGATGCTTGCATGACCACAGCCGCCGCGACCGTCCGTTCCCGCTCCTTGGCGCTCCGTTGTCTCACCGCCGTCGCCGCCGCCACCGTCATCTGGTCGCCTTCGATCGCGCAGGACTCCCCACTTTCTGTGGCCGAATGGTCGCGGATGATCTGGAAGGATGCACAGTCCGGGGACTCTTCGGGGGTCCGCCAGCTCCTCGAACGAATCCCCATCGAGCACGAGGACCCCGCGCTGCGGGAAATCCGTGTGCTCGCCGATCGATTCGCCGAGCACGCCTCGCAGCGCGCGGAGGCTCGCGGGACGCGCGTCCAGGAACTCCGCGCCGAACTCGCCGAGCGCGTTGAAGCCGGCGACATTCTGAAGTCGCTCGGCTCGGTGATCGAGTGGTACGCCGTGGCCGAAGACAAGCAAGCCGTGCTCGAAGAGGAGGCGGTGCGATCGCTCACCGCCACCGCCGAGGCCAAGGCCCGAGAGCACGAAGCAGCGCGCCGATGGCTCGACGCCCAGGCCATCTTTTTCCGTCTGAGCCTTCTGTACGAAGACCAGTCCGTCGGTTCAGGAGAATTTGCCGCCTACGCCCGCCGGCTGAAGGATGACGCCGCGAGGCTGGGTGATCGGCTGGCTCTGCTCTCCATGTACGTGCCCCGGCGTCTGCACGAGCTGCGCAACGAGCAGCTGCTCGCGCAGGGTGAAGACCCGCTCCCGGCGTACAACGATCTTGCGGACGACTGGCGGGAGAAGATCGCGGGCATCGACCAGTACATTCTCCGCCGCGCCATCCTCCGCGCGCACGCCTCGCACGTTGATCGTGTGCCGCTCTCGCGCCTCATCGCCGGCGGCCTTCGCGCCGTGCGGACGTTCGCGACGACGCCGGACCTGGCGGAAGCGTTCCCGTCGTTCAACGACGAGGAGTCGAGAAACGCGCTCGTCCGTGAGATCGACGCGCGACTCGACGCCATCAACGCGCTCGCGGGCAAGGACGCCGACTCGTTTGATCTCACCAAGTCCATCATGGCCCTGCTCGACGCCAACGACGCGGGGCCGAAGGTTCCTTCCGAGGCGCTGCTCCGCATGTACGGCGAGGGAGCCGTGGCCGAGCTCGACGAATTCTCGTCCATCATCTGGCCGGACGAGATGAACCGTTTCCGACGCATGACCGAGGGCCGCTTTCAGGGTGTCGGCATCCAGATCACGCTCGACGAAGGGCGGAACCTCAAGGTCGTCACGCCGCTCGAGGGCACCCCGGCCCAGCGCGCCGGCATCAAGCCCGGCGACCTCATCCGCAAGGTCAACGGGCACAACACGCTCGGGATCTCGCTGCTCCAGGCGGTCGACCGCATCACCGGCGAGGCCGGCACCACGGTCACCCTCTCCGTAGAGCGCGAAGGCGCCGAGGGACTCATCGACTTCACGCTCGAACGCGCCGACATCCCCATCTACACCGTGAAGGGGTGGAAGCGCAACGGCGCGCACGAATCGGACTGGGACTGGTTCGTGGATCCCGAGAGCCGGATCGGCTACGTCCGCCTCACCCAATTCACCGATGACACCACCGCCCACTTCGACGAGGCCGTGCGCCAGATGCGCGAGAAGGGGCTGGCAGGGCTCGTGCTCGACCTCCGGTTCAACCCGGGCGGGCTGCTCACCCAGTCGGTCTCCATGTCCAACAGATTCATCGACGAAGGAGTCATCGTCTCTCAGCACGATGCCAACGGCGAACTCATGGACATCCAGCGCGCCCGCCGCGGCGCCGCGTCACTCGCCGACATCCCCGTGGCCGTGCTCATCAACGAAGGCTCGGCGTCGGCTTCCGAGATCGTCTCCGGCGCTCTGCAGGACTACGCGCGCGACGGCGTGATCGACGCCGTGCTCGTCGGAGCCCGGTCCTTCGGCAAGGGCTCGGTGCAGAACATCTATGACCTCGGTCGCAACAAGGCGCTGTTCAAGGTCACCGAGCGCTATTACCACCTTCCCAAGGGGCGACTCATCCACCGTCGTGATGGCGCCAGCGAATGGGGCGTGCAGCCCGACTTTGCCGTCGACGTGCTCCCCAAGCAGGTCGGCGACGCGCTCGAACTTCGTCAAGACGCCGACCTCCTCGAACTCGATCAGGCCGGGAACGTGACCAACGAGGCCACGAGACCCGATCCTGCTCGACTCCTCACGGAAGGGCTCGACCCGCAACTCGAGGCGGCCGTGCTCTTGCTCCGAAGCCAGACGATCGCCCGCACCGCCCCGCATGCCATGCTGCCTCCGAGCGCCACTCCGGTCGGCGGGATGTGAGCCGGAGATCGACGTTCGGGTTTGCAGGCCAACGCGCCGACCTGCCGATGGCAGGGGGGCATGCGATTGGATGTGTCGGAAAAAGCGTTGATCATCGACGATGGCGGGCTCACGGCCCTTCTGGCGACGCTGCTTGCGCCGGACCCCGGAAAGCTCGTGCTCTGGACTCCTCCCCTGGAGGGACCGGCGGTGGAGGAGACACTGGCCATCGCGAGACGACGAAGCGATGCGCTGGGCTGCGATTCGGTCCACAGCGGCGGTCGGGCGGACCCGGCGGGCAGCGGATTCGGCGTGGCTCGCATGCTTCTGGGCGCCTGCGACGCGGCTCAGAAGGCGCGCTGTGGCGTGGTGGTATGGCCGGTGAACCGGGGGGACCGGGTGGACGAGATGGCCGGGTTCGCGGATCGGGCCAGGCTGGTTGGGTTTCTCGCGGATCTGGAGTCTGGCGGGGGTGGGCCGAGGCTCGAAACTCCGTTCCTGGACATGACCGACGTCCAGGTGCTCATGCTGGCCGAGGATGCGGACGCTCCCATGGGGGAGGGGTGGTTGACCCCGGCGGAAACGGCTCGATGGGAGCAGGCAGGCCGGGCGGTTTTGAGCCCTTCGGAGGCCGGTCGGGGGCGCGGATACGGCTTTGCGGGGCTGGCGAGGCGGCTGCGCGCGGGGCTGGGCGGGGCCTAGTTGCCCGGGACGGGGCTCTTGCTACACTCTCCGGCCCATTTCACGAGTAGACCGGGGTTTTTGAGGCGAAAGGCGGACGGTCGATGTACGCGATCATCGAAGATAGCGGCGGTCAGATCATGGTTCGGGAGGGCGCGGTGATCGAGGTCGATCTGCGCGAGTTGTCGGATGACGCCAAGACGGTGACCTTTGACCGGGTGCTGATGGTGTCGCCGGAAGAGGGCAAGCTCGGGAAGGTGGGGACGCCGTATCTCGCTGGCGCGAAGGTGGTTGCGGACATCGTCGAGCGCGAGGTCAAGGGCGAGAAGATCGACATCGTGAAGTACAAGCGTCGGAAGAACTCGAAGCGCAAGCAGGGTCACCGGCAGCGGTACATGACGGTCAAGGTCACGTCGATCGCGGGCTAAGAACTTTCGCCGCGGGGGTGTTTCTCTGAGCGTGGTGCGCACGGATGCGGTGATGCCGCGCGCGGGTGGTCTTACCTCCGGAAGGTGGGCTCGAACCGTCGGAAGGTGGTGGGGCGCGCGTCGAGGGGCAGGTCGTTGAGGCGCTCCACGTCGAGTGTGGTGGAGAGGAAGCGGCGTCGTTCGCGCGGGCCGACGCCGTGGGGGCGGAAGGCCACGGAGAACGCGAAGTCATCGGTGATGTTGTCGTGACCGACGGCGATCTCGAGCGAGGCCTGCGGCATTCGTCGTTCGAGCTGGACGACGATGGACTGGAGGTCGCCCTGATCGATGTCGAAGGTTGCGGCGGTGAGCACGGCGTATCGGCGCGAGAGTTCGTACTTGACACCGGCGTCGACGAGGAGGGTGTCGCGCGCATCGATGTATCGGGACTCGGCGAAGGAGGTGAACCCGGAGCCGTGGTCGAACGAGGCGCCGCCGGTGGCGTAGGCGAGCCCGGACTGTTCGAAGTCCCAGACCAGTCGCGAGGAGAGCGCGACGGAGTCGGTGAGTTGGAGGACGGCGTCGTTCTCGACGAAGTTGCCGAAGTTCGAGAGTTCGGGTCGTGATTCGACCCATCGGCGGATGGGGGATTCGCGGTTCACGGAGTCGTCCGACCAGACGAGGTCGGTGCGCACGACGAGCCAGTCGACGCTGTAGCGTTCCTCGGGCGGTCCTCGGAAGGTCTGCCAGGTGTTGGTGAGCCCGGTGCGGACGGCGGTTCCGGAGGCGAGGGAATCGACGAGGTAGTCGTAGGTGGGGATGGTGGACTCGTCGCGCGAGGACTCGCCATGCCAGAGCGTGGCGGAGGGCTCGACGATGTGGCGCATTCGGTGGAGGTCGAGGAAGCGGGACTCGACGGAGTCGTCGACGCGCTCGAAGGATGTTGCGGCGCGGAGGCCGGCGGCGCCGAAGGCGCGCCAGGAGTCCTCGTCGGACCCGGCGAACGTGTCGAAGTCGTCGTCCCATGCCGTGAAGCGTCCGACGACGAAGGGCGTGATGGAGATCTGATCGACGTTGAGGGAGGCTGAGAGTTCGTGGCGTGTATCGGCGCGGAGGATCGCGTCTTCGGTGAGCCCTGAGGCGCGGAGTCGGTCGGCGAGCGAGTCGGTGGGGAGGAGGCCGAATCCTGAGAGCGAGCGGGCGGGGGTGTCGAAACCGAACTCGTTGAGGCGCGGCTCGTTGAAGTTGGCCTGTAGTCTGGAGACGGAGTTCTCGGTGTTGTAATTCAGCAGTCCGTCGGCCATGGAGTCGGAGGCACGGACGTATCGGAGTTCGGGGAGTCGCTCGGTATTGAAGCCCTGCGACTGGAGCAGCCATTCGTTGGGGCTGAAGTCGTTGAATGAGCCGCGGGTTTCGAACGAGAGCAGCGATTCGTCGTCGCGCCGGCTGAGGTAGAGGGAGGAGGTGAATTCGCGGCGAGATTCGGCGAGGCCCGGGAAGAAGGCGTCCACGAACGCGGGGTCGGAGACGTAGACGCCTTCGGCGGCGAGGGTCCAGTTCTCGTCGATGCGCCAGCGGTGCTCGATTTCGATCAGGCCTCGGAGGTCATCGTCGCGATCGATCTCGGCGCCGGAGGTGAGGTCGTCGGTTCCGTTGTCGTAGATGAGATAGCCGAAGGCGCGGCCTTCGTGGGCGTCGCGTGTCCAATCGGCGTCGATGCCCACGGCGGGGCCGCGCGAGACATAGGCGTCGATGATGAGGTCCGCGTTGACGCCTTCGAGCTGTTCCAGGCCGAAGAGTGAGAAGGCGTCCCACGTTGACTTGATGACGGGCTGGCCGTCGCGCGCGCCGACGGAGATGGCCTGCAACGCTGGGCGGGAGAGGTCGCCCTTGTATGCGGGAAGCGGGAGGATCGGGGTGCGCCCGAGGTTGCCGGAGACGCCGGTGGCGTCGATGGCGAAGGTGTCGCCTGTCGGGAGATCGTCGGTTGGCGAGGCGGGTCTTGGCGTTCGGGTGATGGTGACGGAGGTGGCGCCGAGGGCGAGGTGGGGATCGAAGAACGCGCTGTTGGCCACGACGACGTTTTCTGCGGTCCACTGGCGCAGGGATTCCTGACGGATCGCGTCGGCGCGGAGATAGAGGGGCATGGAGCGGAGCGTGTCGTAGGTCCAGAAGACGGCGTCGAGGAGCAGGGCCTTCTGCGTGGCGGGGTCGTAGAACATCCGGTTGCCGCGGAGCGTGAATCGGCCGTCGGTGGCGATGACGGCGCCTTCGAGATAGACGCCCCGGACGTTGGCGGCGTCGAGGCGTGGTGAGGCGGAAGGGTTATCGATCTTGATGGGATCGAAGAAGGCGACGGCGCGCTGGGCGGAGAGCGTGAGCGATCTTCCGGAGGCCGGCTCGGAGTACGCGACGTTCACGCCGCCGGTGAACGCGATGGCGTGCTCGTCGTCGCCCGGGATGAAGGTCGTGTTCTCCGCGTGGAACGAGACGATGCCCGAAGTGGGGATGCGGGGAGGGGTGTAGGTGGCTGGTGGGAGTGATGGGTCTTGAGGGGGAGGTGGCGGGATGTCGGCGCTCTGGCTGGCGCGTGGGCGCAGCAGGGGGCCGGTCTTCGCGGGCGTGGTGGCTCCCGGGGCGGCGGCTTCGGCGATGGCTGGTTCGCCTGTGGTTGTGGGCGAACCCGTGTCGGTGGGCGCGCGTGGCGCGCGAACACGGGGCTGGCGCGGGGGAGGAGGTGGGGGGGGTGGGTAGAGGAGATCGTTGATGAGGCGTGCGAAGCGGGATTCGGCTTCGGGGAGCAGCGGGTCGGTGGGTCGGCCTCGGAAGAGCCGGTCGGACTTGAGGTCGACGTCGCCGCTGATGACGGCGGTGACGAGGAGTCGGTCGGACGCGACGGCGATTCCGGAAGGGCCGCCGGGATCGCGGACGTTCTCGAAGAAGACCGCGATCTGTGTGAGCGTTGGGCCGGCGGGATCGATCTGGAAGGGCTCGAGCCAGAGGACGGCGCGGTCGGCGGTGAATCGGTGGCCGGCGAGATCGAGTCTGACGTCGGTGTCGAGGAAGAGTCTGTGGGTTTCGCCGTCGGTCCAGGCGTGCGCGGCGATGGCTCGGAGCGTGACGTCGCCGGCACGCGGGGGAATCGCGAAACGGAGCGAATCGAAGTGGCGGCCGCTGAAGCCTGATGCGCGCGATTCCTGCAACGACGCGGCCCGCAGGGGGGTCGGCGCGAGGATGGAGATCGAGGAGGCGGCGAGCGCGGAGGCGAAAAGGAGTGTTGAGGGACGTCGCCGGGTGTGGGCGGCGGGCGGGACGCCCGCCCCGCTCGGTAACGCGGAGGGGGAGGTGCAGCGCGCGCGACGGATTCGGGTGTGTGGAGTCATGCGCGCATCGGCCTCGTGTCGCGTTGCGTCACGGGGCGGATGCTACGGGGGTGTGTTCGCGGTCACAAGTTGAGCGCGTTGTTCAGGGCGCCCAGACGTTGGAGGCTTGGCGGGGCGAGAGCAGTTCGGAGGAACGCCCGTCTGGCGTTGTGCCGTTGAGGGGCGGGAGTTTGCCCGCGGCGGCGAGCGGGAAATGCTCGCCCTGCCAGGATGCGGGGTAGTGGGGATCATCGAGCTGGACGGCGGCCTTGGTTGGGAAGAGCGGTCGGAAGGTGTCGCACATGACGGCGAGTTCGGCGGTGTGATTGGCTTTGAGCGAGGCTTCCACGGTGCCGGGGTGCGGGCCGTGCGGGATGCCTTGCGGGTGCGCGGTGATGGAGCCGACCTCGATGCCTTTGCGCGAGCCGAAGTTGCCCTCGACGTAGTAGAGGACTTCGTCGGAGTCGAGATTCGAGTGGTTGTACGGGACTTTCACGGCCTGAGGGTGATAGTCGAGCATCCGGGGGCAGAAGGAGCAGATGACGAAGTTGTGGGCTTCGAAGGTCTGGTGGATGGGGGGCGGCATGTGGAGCATGCCGGTGATGGGGGCGAAGTCATCGACGTTGAAGATGTAGGGGTAGTAGCAGCCGTCCCAGCCGACAACGTCGAGGGGGTGATAGTTGTAGTGGTACGAGTGGACGCAGTCGCGGGCCTTGATGCGGACCTCGAAGTCGCCGGCCTCGTCGAACACGAGGGGGTCTTCGGGGAGCTTGAGGTCGCGCTCGCAGTAGGGGGAGTGCTCGAGGAATTGCGAGGTGGACTTGGAGAGGTACCGCGGCGGCGGCTGGATGTGGGAGCCGTTCGTCGTTTCGATGACGAGGAACTTTCCGAAGGGCATGTCCTTGGCGGAGCAACCTTCGGGGCGCTTGGCGTCGGGGAGCGGATCGAAGGTCATCTTATAGGTGACGCCCTTGGGCAGGATGAGGTAGTCCTTGGGGCCGAAGCGGAGGGCGCCGAGCAGCGTGTGGCACACGCCCGAGCCGAAGTGAATGAAGATGCATTCGTCTCCCTGCCCGTTCTTGTAGTGGTAGGACATCTGCTCGGCGGGGTTGCAGATGGCCATTTCGCAGTCGGCGTTGCCGAAGAGCACCACGCGGCCGGTGACGGGGTCGCCGTTGGGTTTGACGTGCGCGGTCTTGAGGTGACGCATGCGCATGGTGTCGAGTTCGACGTACTCGGTCTTGGTCGAGTAGAGGGTTTTCCAGCCCGTGACCTGCGTGGGCGGGTGGATGTGATACATGGTGGTGGTGGGGCCGACGAAGCCCTCGGTGCCGAAGACTTCTTCGCAGTAGAGGCGGCCGTCGGGCCTGCGGAACTGAACGTGTCGCTTGCGGGGGAGTGTGCCGAGGCGGTGGTAATAGGGCATGACGGTCTCCTGATGATGCGTTGCGGGCATCGTAGGGGGCGAGGCCGGGCTCGTCAGGCGAGGGCGGCGCCGACGAGGCGGTGGGCGAGGATTGCTGCGGCGAGTGAGAGCAGAACGGATGCCACGACATAGATGATTGCCCGGAAGGGGTGCTCTGCGTCGAGCAATGAGATCGCGTCGGCGGAAAAGGCGGAGAAGGTGGTGAATCCGCCGAGGAGCCCGACGGTGAGCGCGAGTTTCAGGTTTTCGTGGTTGGGGAAGCGGACGGAGAAGAGGGCGAGGAGCGCCCCCATGAGGAGACAGCCGAGGACGTTCGCGGCGAGCGTGGCCCAGGGGAAGTGGGCGTGTGATGCGCGTGGGAGGGCGAGGGAGAGCGCGTATCGGAGCGCGACGCCCGCGGCGCCGGCGAGCGAGATCAGCAGGAAGCGCGTCATGGGAGAGCGTCAGGCGACGAGGGTCTCGAGCCGGTCGGGGCCGATGGAGATGATGTTGGCGGGGAGGGCGAGGTAGTTCTCGATGAAGTCGACGTACCGGCGCGCGTTGTCGGGGAGTTCGTCGCGCGAGCGGATTTTGGCGGCGTCGAGTTCGGGGAAGCCGGGGAGTGTTTCGTAGATGGGGGCCGCGTGCGCGAGGGCGTTGGCGTCGGGGATGAATCGGTCGGTCTTTTCGCCGTCGATGGTGTAGTGGGTGCAGATCTGGAGCGAATCGAAGCCGGCGAGCACGTCGAGCAGCGTGATGGCGACTTCGGTGGCGGAGGAGACCATCGCGGAATACTTGACGGCGACGAGGTCGAGCCAGCCGGTGCGGCGCGGGCGGCCGGTGGTGGTGCCGAACTCGCGGCCTCGCTCGCGGATGCGTTCGCCGATGGGGTTTCGTTGTTCGGTGGGGAGCGGTCCGGCGCCGACGCGGGTGGAGTAGGCCTTGGCTACTCCGACGACGCGCGAGAGGTGTCGTTCGGAGACGCCGGAGCCGGGGCCGATGCCGAGGGAAGAGCAGGAGGAGGAGGTGACGTAGGGGAAGCCGCCGTGATCGATGTCGAGGAGGGTGGCGTTAGCGCCTTCGAAAAGGAGCGGCGCGTTGCTTTTGAGCATGTCGTGGAGGAGGTAGACGGAGTCCTGGATGTAGGGGCGGAGTCGCTCGCCCCAGGAGGCGGCCTTTTCGAAGAGGCGTTGGGGATCGAAGTGGGTGTGGAGGCCTTCGTGGGCGATGGAGGTGAGCCTTGGGAGCGTGCGCGACTTGATGGAGCAGGCGAGCTCGAGGCGGCTGCGGAGAAGGTCGTGGTTGAGAAGGTCGCCCAAACGAATGGCGGTGGCGCGGTGGTGCTTGTCTGCGTATGCGGGGCCGATGCCTCGGCGCGTGGTGCCCAGGGAGCGGTCTGAGGGCTTGGGCGGGGCGGAGGCATTGGGGAATGGCTCATCGTTGGCGAGGCCGGCGAGGATTCGTTCGCGGAGTTCGTCTTCGTCCTTGTGGTAGGGGAGGACGGCGTGGGCGCGCGAGGAGACGATGAGGTTGGAGGTGTCGACGTTCTTGGAGGCGAGGGTGTCGAGTTCCTGGAGGAGGGCTTCGGGGTCGACGACGACGCCGTTGCCGATGATGGCTTTTTTGTTGGGGGTGAGGATGCCGGCGGGGATGAGGTGGAGGGCGTAGCGCTGGCCTTCGATGATGACGGTGTGACCGGCGTTGGCGCCGCCGTTGAAGCGGACGACGGCGTCGAAGGAGGGCGTGAGGATGTCGACGATCTTGCCCTTGCCCTCATCACCCCACTGGAGGCCGATAACGGCGGCGGAGCGGGGAATAAGGCGAGCTTGCGCGGATGGGGTAGGCATGGCGGGTTCTAGATACCACTTTGGGGCGAAGGGCGCCGGGGTAGCGGAAGTGGTGGGGGTGAAGGGGTAGGGGGGTGTGGACGATAAGGGGAGGCGAGTCTTCGAAGGGAGGGCCTACGTGCCGTCGGATGCCATTCGGATCATGTGCCCGAAGCTGACATGTCGGCGGATCCTGGCGGTTCCGCCGGAGGCGCGTGGTCGGACGGTGCGTTGCAAAGGGTGCGGGACGAACATCAAGATCCCGGTGAAGGCCAAGAGCGCGGAGCCGGAGGCTGAGCCGAGTGATGAGGGCGGGGACACGAAGGCGGCGTGAGTGGTGGAGCGGGTCGGGGAGGCGGCTAGTTTTTGTCTTCGTCGTCCGTGAGGAAGTCGAAGTCGAATTCGTCTGAGTCGTCCGCGCGCGAGATCATCGAGGAGAGCGGGTCGTCGGAGTCGGCGGGATCCGGAGCGGGCGCGGGCTTCTGGTGCGCGCTGGTGGGGGGGGAGGCGGAATCGTCGGGGTCGGTGAG
>CAZWZL010000003.1:37396-114275 GCA_964638515.1 uncultured Phycisphaeraceae bacterium | reverse complement strand
TCCGACTGGGCCCTCCACTACAACCTCGCCTGCGTCCACGCCCTCGAAGGCAACCCCGAGCTCGCGCTCGCCTCGCTGGAAGAGTCGCTCTCCCAAGGCTTTACGGATTTTGATCATCTCGCCGCCGACCCCCACCTTTCCTCCCTCCGCCCCCTTCAGCGCTTCCAGGTCATCCTCAAGGCCCGCCCCGACATCCTCGACGCCCGCGCCAAAGCCGATCTCGACGCCGCCGTGGCCAGCCTCGGACCTCGATACAAAGCATTGCAAGACAACGAATTACGACTCAACTTCCTCTGCGCGATGGACGACGCGGCCCTGGCCTCCGCCCGCGCCGAAATCGCCCGCGTCCACCGCTGGGCCTCCGTCCACGTCTGGCCCGACACCCCCGAATCCACGCCCCACTGGGTCACCGTAATCCTCCCAACACCAGAGGATTACGTGAAATTCGTTCCCCTCGCGGGTGTCGGCGGCATCTACGACCACGACCGCCGCCTGCTCGTCGCGCAGGACATCGGCTCCTCCCTTCGGCACGAGTTCATGCACCTGCTGCATTACCGCCGCATGGCCCGCCTCGGCCAGCGCCATAACTTCTGGATGCAGGAGGGTTTAGGATCGCTCCCCGAAGACTTTGCCGGCGATCTCCCCGGGCCATCTTGGCGCACCAACATCCTCAAACGCCTCGCCCGCCACAACACCCTCGTCCCCTGGCCGGACCTGTTCGTGATGCCCAAAGAGCGATTCAGCACGCTCCGCCCCGTGGCGCACTACGCCCAGGCCCGTGGCATCTTTCTGTATCTCTCGTCCCAACAACAACTTGTGGATTGGCTCCTGGCGTACGAACAGGCATTTGTCGAGAAGGCCGAGGACCCTGAACGGGCCGCCTTCGAGCAGGTGTTCGGGGTTCCGATGCCCGAAGTGGAGCGCCGGTATCGCCTCTGGGCGCGGGAGCTTCCGGAGGTCGCGGAGCGGTTGGGCGCGGGAGACGCGAGCCTCGGCGTGGTGGTCGGCCCGGGAGACGGGGATGGCCCGCGCGTGGAAGCCGTCGAGGATGAGCGCGGCTTCAGGCCGGGCAACAAGTTATGGCCGGGGGACGTAATCGCCGGGCTGGGTGGCGTGGCGACCCCCACCATGCAGGAACTGGTGCAGGCGCTCTCGTCGTACGCGGTCGGCGACGAGGTTGAGGTGTCGGTGCGTCGCGGGCGCAAGCGCGAGACGGTTCTCGTGGTGCTGGTGGCGCGGTAGCGGGAAGCGCGGGATCGGAATGATTGCTGTTTGTCAGGGGTGGTCGTAAACTTCTCGCCCCAATCGGGCGGGGGCAGGAGCGCTATGAGCAAGCCGACACATCGCACATTCTCGGGGGATTTCAAGCGGTTCTTTCTGCGTGGGCTGACGATCATGCTCCCGTCGGTGCTCACGCTGTGGCTGCTGTGGGCGGCGTTTCAGTTCGTCCAGCGGAACGTGGCGGAGCCGATCAATTCGGGGCTTCGGCAGGCGTTGGTGGTGGTGGCGCCCAGAGTGCTTCCCGACTCCGGTTTGCCCGAGTGGTTCTCGGTTCCGCCGGACAAGCTCGCGGCAGCGCGCGATCAGCGTCGTGCCGCCGGCCAGCTGAGCGTGACCGACGAGGGGCTTCGCAAGCAGATCCGCGCGGAGAATCTCCGTCAGTATTGGAACGACCGGTGGTACCTGCGGCTGATCGGTCTGGTGGTGGCGGTCGTTCTCTTGTACATGGTCGGCTTGGTGCTTGGTGGGTTTCTCGGGCGGCGGATGTACGAGCGCGTGGAGAAGTGGGTGACGCGCCTGCCGGTGTTCAAGCAGGTGTATCCGAGCGTGAAGCAGCTGGTGGATTTCGTGCTCGGCCAGCGTCAGATCGATTTCAACCGGGTGGTGATGGTGGAGTATCCGCGCAAGGGGATCTACACGGTGGGGCTGGGCACGGGGCCGGCGATCCCGGCGATGGAGAGGGTGGTGGGGCGGGAGTGCATGACGGTGTTCATCCCGAGCACGCCGACGCCGGTGACGGGGTTCACGATCACGGTCCCGAAGGACGAGGTGGTCGAGTTGGCCATGTCGATCGATGAGGCGTTCAAATTCGTCGTGTCTGGCGGGGTGCTGCTCCCTCCGGATCGGGGAGAGAAGGGAGCGTTGCCCCAGGGGGGCTCGAAGGGCGGGTTGGCAGCGGGCTCGGGTTCGGCGAAGATGGGGATCGGGCGCGTTGTTGAGGGATCATGACGCGCGAGGTGGCCACTGCAGCATCAGGAGAGGACATGAGGATTGACGTCACCGGAAAGCACGTGGATCTGACGCCGGCGATTGTTCGGTATGCGGAGGAGAAGTGCGAGAGGCTGTCGAAGTTCTTCGATGGTTTGCAGCAGGTCCGGTGCGTGCTCGACAAGGAGCCGCACGGGGCGTTTCGGGTCGAGGTGATCGCGGACGTGGTCGGGCATGACGACTTTGTCGTGCACGTGGACGGGCCGGACGTGTACGCGTGCATCGATCAGGCGGTGGACAAGTCGTCGCGTTTGCTGAGGGACCACAAAGAGAAGCTGCGAGAGCGCCGTTGAGCGCGTCGAACGTGGGCGGAACTGGAAGAGCGTGCCATGAAGCTGAGTGAGATTGTTGTAGCCCAGGCGGTGACGCCGTCGCTGGCCAGCACACAGCGCGACGAGGTCGTTGCGGAGTTGGTGGATGCGCTGGTGTCGGCGGGCACGCTGCGGCAGGCGTGGCGCGACGAGGTGGTGAAGGCGGTGCTGGAGCGGGAGAAGCGCGGGTCGACGGGCTTCGGGAAGGGCGTGGCCGTGCCTCACGTGAAGCGTGAGAAGCACCCCGGGGTGAGCCTGGCGATCGGGCTGAGTCAGTCGGGTGTGGACTTCAACGCGTTGGACAAGTCGCCGGTGCACTCGGTGTTCCTGCTGGTGAGCCCGGCGGAGAAGCCGGAGGAGCACCTTCGCGCGATGGAAGTCATCTTCAAGCACCTCAGCTACGAGATGTTCCGCAAGTTTCTGCGGCAGGCGCAGAGCCGGGACGACGTGCTGGAATTGTTGCGAGAGGCGGACGCGCAGCACGGGGGCGGTTGAGACGGAAGCGAGGTTCAGGCGTTGCAGCGCTCGAGCGTGAGGGTGACGATTCTGAATCGGCTCGGGCTGCACGCGCGGCCCGCGATGGCGTTCGTGGACGTCGCCGTGGGCTGCAAGGCCCGGGTCACGGTCAAGCGCGGCGATCAGGAGGTGGACGGCAAGAGCATCATGCAGGTGATGATGCTCGCGGCCACCAAGGGAACGGAGTTGGAGATCTCGGCGGAGGGAGAGGACGCGGAGCAGGCGGTGGAGCGTCTGCGGTCGCTGGTGGAGGGGAAGTTCGGGGAGGATTGAGCGTCGGCCTCGGGCGGGGGCTATGCGCTGGCCATGGATGAGGGGTCGAGTTCGTTGGCGTCAACGCGCTCGATTCGGGCGCCGAGGGCGGCGAGGCGCGTTTCCATCCGGTGATAGCCTCGATCGAGGTGGTAGACGCGATGAACGGTGGTGGTTCCCTCGGCAGCGAGCGCGGCGAGGATGAGTCCGGCGGAAGCGCGGAGGTCGGAGGCCATGACGGGCGCGCCGACGAGCCGATCCACGCCTGAGACGACGCAGGTTGGTCCCTGGCGGAAGATCTGCGCGCCCATTCGGGTGAGTTCTGCCGCGTGCAAGAAGCGTTCGGGGAAGATCTTCTCGGTGACGACTGAGTTGCCTCGGGCGAAGCAGAGCAGGGCCATGAGTTGCGCTTGCGCGTCGGTGGGGAAGCCGGGGTGTGGCTGGGTGGTCGCTTGGACCGGCCGGAGGGCCGGGCGTCCGCCGGGGAGCGTGATCTGGCAGGTGGCGCGCATCGGGTCGGTGTGGTCGATGGTGTCGACCTTGACGCCGGCTTCGTTGAGGCGGTCGACGACGGCGAGCAGCGCGTCGAGCGGGCAGTTGTGCAGGGTGACCCGTCCGTTGGTGATCGCGGAAGCCATCATGTAGGTGGCGGCTTCGATGCGGTCGGGAATGACGGTGTGCTCGGCCGGGCCGAGCGCGTCGACGCCTTCGATGGTGATGCGCGGCGAGCCGGCGCCGGAGATGCGGGCGCCCATCGCGTTGAGGAGGATCGCGAGATCGACGACTTCGGGCTCGCAGGCCGCGCACTCGATGGTGGTGGTTCCCTTGGCGAGGCAGGCCGCGGCCATGACGTTGGCGGTGCCGAGGACCGTGGAGCCGAAAGGGCCGCCCAAGAAGACGGTGGCGGCGCGGAGGCGTCGTCGTCCGTTCGGCCCGGATGGTGCGCGAGCGACGATGTCGCCGCCGTCGAGTGTGATTTCGGCGCCGAGGGCTTCGAGCCCGCGGAGGTGGAGGTCAACGGGGCGTTGCCCGATGGCGCACCCGCCCGGGAGGGAGACGCGGGCCTCGCCTCGCGCGGCGAGGAGCGGGCCGAGCACGCAGATGGAGGCTCGCATGGTCTTGACGACGTCGTAGCGTGCGTGCGAATTGTCGGTGGAGAGGGTCTGGAGGGTGAGCGAGAGGGCGCCGTCGTGCTCGTGCTCATCGCGCGACTCGCACCCGAGTTCGGCGAGGAGGCGGAGCATGTTCGCGATGTCGGCGAGCTTCGGGACGGCGTGGAGTGTGACGGGCTGATCGGTGAGGAGCGCGGCGGTGAGGATGGGGAGCGCGGAGTTTTTCGAGCCGTTGATGGTGATGTCGCCCTTGAGAGGCTTGCCGCCGTGGATGACGAAGGCGTCCATGCCGGTCGCTCCTTTTCGAGGATTGGGTGGCGCGTGGATCCGGCGTTGAACGGTAGGCCGGGGGCGCGATCGGATAGAGGTATCGGAGAGCGCGGGCGCGTTGGGTGAGAAGTGCGCGGCGGGCCGGGTCGGTCAGTTAGCGGGCGGGGGCTCGATGGGGAAGCCTGAGGTCTTCCAGGCGTCGAAGCCGGGCTTGAAGAGGACGACGTCGGAGTAGCCGGCGGAGAGGAGGCGTTTGGCCATGGCCATGGCTGGGGCAGAGCCGGGGTTCTGGCCGTACACAACGATCTGCTTGAATCGATCGAGGGAGGGGTCTCGGTCGTCTTCCCGGACCTCGGGAAGGCGCATGTGGCGGGCGCCTGGGATGTGGCCCGCGGCGTAGGCGTCCGCGGATCTGGTGTCGATGATGAGGACGCTCTTGGAGTCCCGGGCGTGGATCTTGGCCATCTGCTGGACGTCAAGAATGTTCACGGACTTGTCTGAGATGTTCTTGGTGCAGGAGACCATCAGCAAAGTGGCGACCATGACCAGTTGCAACCGTGGCGTTCGCATGGCCATAGGATATCGGGGGCGGGGGATGTCGGAGGGCTCGCGGTTGGTCATGGGCAGCAATCGAGTGATTCGGGGGGCGGTTGCGGGAGCGATCGTTTGGTCGGGGGGTGTGGCGCACGCCGGCGCTGTGCGCGCGAGCGTTGTTGCGGACCGCGCGGCCGTTGCGCCGGGCGAGGTGTTCACCGTGGCGGTGGTGTTGGAGATGGATGAGGGGTGGCACACGTACTGGCGGAACCCGGGCGATTCGGGCGCTCCGCCTCGGATCGTGTTGACGCTGCCTGAGGGATGGGAGTGGGGCGGGATGGAGTCGGTGGAGTATCCGCACCCGGTGCGGCACGCGATGGCGGGCAACATCGTGGACTACATCTACGAGGGGCACGTTGCGCTGATGGCGCCCGTGCGCGTCGGAGAGGGTGAGACTATCGGCGAATCGCGTGAGATCGGGGTTGCGGTGGAGTGGCTTGAGTGTGATGCCGATAGGTGTGTGCCGGGGAGCGCAACGTTGCGGCTGGGCGTCGAGACGGCGAGCGAGTCGCGGGAGGGCGATGGGAGCGCGATGATCGCTTCGCAGAGGCTGAAGGCGCCGCGGGAGTGGGGGAGCGGGGACGTGCGCACGGCGTGGGATGGGGAGTGGCTGGTGATCCGGGTGGGGTCTGATGGGGGCGAGGTGCGGAGCGCCGTGTTTTTCCCGTACTCGGCGGGCGAGGGAAGCCTGGCGCCGGCGGACGACGGCGTTCGGGACTGGCGTGCGCGGGCGGGTGAGGTTCGGGTGCGGTACGAGGCGGCTGAAGTCGCGGGTGGCGGGGAGGTTCACGGGAACCTGGTGGTGGATCGGGCGTCGGGAGAGCGGGAGGTGTGGGAGGTGCGCGCTCGTGGTGGGGCTGGAGAGTGATGATTTGAGCGGCCGGCGAGTCGCCGGCCGAGACTTACCACGCGTTCGCCGATGGCGGGCGCGAATACAGGAGTTTCACTGATGAAACGTTTTGCGAGCTGGCTTGGACTGGGCGGGGTGATGGTTGCGGCTTCGGCGCTGGCGTTGGCCGGGCCTGAGCATGACCACAGCAAGGACGGGAAGCATGCGGCGCATGCGAAGGTTGGGGCGCCGGCGCCGGCGTTCACGCTGACGGACACGGACGGCAACGCGTTCAACCTGGCGGACCACAAGGGCAAGGTGGTTGTGCTCGAGTGGTTCAACCCGGGCTGCCCGTACGTGGTGAAGCACCACGAGAAGCTCGACACGATGAAGTCGACGTACGAGGCGTTCAAGGACAAGGGCGTGGTGTGGGTGGCGATCAACTCGGGCGCGCCGGGCAAGCAGGGGGCGGGGCTCGACACGAACAAGGACGCGAAGGCGAACTGGCACATCGCGTACCCGGTGCTGCTGGATGAGAGCGGGGCCGTGGGCACGATGTACGGCGCGAAGACGACGCCGCACATGTACATCATCAATGGCGCGGGCACGCTGATGTACGCGGGCGCGATCGACAACAACTCGAGCGCGAGCAAGGCTGGCGACATCAACTACGTGAGCCAGGCGCTGACGCAGGTGCTGGCGGGCGAGACGGTGGCCACGCCCGAGACCAAGCCCTACGGCTGCAGCGTGAAGTACGCGAACTGAGTTTCGTGGACGTTTGATAGATCGATTCGACGCCCGGGCCGGGAACGGCTCGGGCGTTTTTATTTGGGGCCCGGAGCGCACGGTTGGGCTCGACGTAGGATGGGCGCATGGGCGACCCGTTCGAGGCGCTGGGGCTGCCGGCGCGATTTGATCTGAGCGCGGAAGAGGTGGGGCGGGCGTGGCGCGCGCGGAGCGCGGAGTTGCACCCGGATCGCGCGTCGGTGGATTGCGCGGGCGATGGGGACGTGATGCGGCGCGCGGCGGAATTGAACGAAGCGAAGCGGGCGTTGGAGGAGCCGGAGCGTCGGGCGGAAGCGCTGATGATGAGGCTGGGCGGGCCGAGCGCGTCTGAGGAGAAGGGGCTTCCGGAGGGCACGTTGATGGAGTTCATGGAAGCGCGGGAGGGCTTGGAGGCGGCGCGGGGCGCGGGGGATGAGGGCGGGGTGGAGCGGTGGCGAGCGTGGGCGGAGGGACGGCGCGACGGGCATGTGGCGCGCGTGGGGGAGTTGCTGGGGAAGGGGGAGCTGCGCGAGGCGCGCGTGGAGATGAACGGGTGGCGGTATGCGGAGCGGATGCTGGAGCAGATCGACGGGGTGTGAAGGAGTACGGCGATGGCGGTGCGTGTGCTGTTTGTGTGCCTCGGGAACATCTGCCGCTCGCCGAGCGCGGAGGGCTTGTTTCGGAGGATGGTGGAGGAGGCGGGGCGGGGGGGCGAGGTGGAGATCGATTCGGCCGGGACGGGGCACTGGCACGTTGGGAAGGGGGCGGATGCGCGGTCGAGCGCGGCGGCGCGTCGGAGGGGGATTGACTTGTCGGCGCACGTTGCTCGAAGGGTGTCGAGGGATGATCTGGAGGGGGATGGCGCGTGGGACCTTGTGGTGGTGATGGATGCGAGCAATCGGGAGAACGTGCTGGCGATGTGCGGGCGGGAGGGACGCGAGCGGGTTCGGATGATGATGGATTGGCACTCGGAGTCGGGCGTGCGGGAGGTTCCGGACCCGTACTTCGGTGAGGGTGAATCGGGGTTCGAGCGCGTTCTGGACCTTCTGGAGGGCGCGTGCGCTGGGCTGCTCGAGGAGGTGCGAGGGAGAGTGGGGGGATGAGCGGGGCGGGGTGGAGAGCGCGGGTGGAGGAGGCGTTGGGAGCGCGCGTGGTGGGGGAGAGCGCGCTGGGCGGCGGGTGTGTCGGGGATGTGCGGCGCGCGGAGCTGGAGGGTGGCGGGTGTGTTGTGGTGAAGGCGGGCGAAGACGATTGGGGCGCGCTGGAGGCGGAAGGGTGGGGATTGGAGTACCTGCGCGCGAAGGGGTTGGCCTGTCCGGGCGTGTTGGTGCGCGAGCGCGGGTTGCTGGTGATGGAGTGGGTGGAGAATGATGGTGAGATGGGGGAGGGCGTGGAGCGCGAGGCCGCGGAGATGTTGGCGCGATTGCACGGCGTGCGTGAGTCGAGCGGGCGGTATGGGATGGAACGGGACACGCCGATCGGGGGATTGCGACAGCGGAACGAGTGGGGGGAGGATTGGGCGAAGTTCTTCGGGGAGCAACGGTTGGTGGCGATGGCGGAGGAGGGAGCGCGGGTTGGGAGGGCGCCGGGGGAGTTGGTGCGGCGCGTGCGGGCGTTTGCGGGGAGGATCGGTGAGATGGTGGAAGGGGTGAGTGGGGGAGGAAGGCTGGTGCACGGGGATGTGTGGGGCGGGAACGTGCTGACGCGCGGGGGGCGCGTGGCGGGGTTCGTTGATCCGGCGCCGTACTACGGACATCCCGAGGTGGAGCTGGCGTTCATCACGCTGTTCGGGACGTTCGGGCGGGCGTTTTTCGAGAGGTACGAGGAGGCGCGAGGGGAACGAATCGAGCGCGGCTTCTGGGAGGGAAATCGCGCGCGGAGAGATGTGTACAACGTGTACCCGCTGCTGGTGCACGCGCGGTTGTTCGGGGGCGGGTATGTGGGGCAGGTGGAGGGGGTGCTGGGGAAGATGGGGTTTTAGCGAGAGGTCAGGCGCGCCAGCTCGACATCCGCCGCGATGGCGCCGAAGGCGGCGGGGTTGGCGGAGTCCACGGTGCGTTTGAGAATGTCGCGGGCGGAGTTGGGGTCGTCTTGCAGGAGATGCCACATGGCGACGCCGTAGGAGAGCGTGGCGTTGTTGAGGGGGGCCGTGTTGGGGTTGGCTCCGGGAGAGTGGGCGTCGGGGGCGAGGAGACGCTTGGCGAGATCGGGATCGCCGGACTGGTGGAGGAGGAGGAGGTCGAGGTAGGCGCCGTCTTCGATGACGCAGAGGTCGGGCGTGATGGTTTCGAGGAGTGCGTTGGCCTCGCCGTCACGGTCGAGACGGCGGAGCGTGAGGTTGAGCCAGTTCAGCGTTGCGACGGTCATGTCGTCGTTGCGGCGGGCGTAGGTGAGGCAGCGGGACCAGATGTCCGCGGCCGCGGCGAAGTCGCCGGAGAGGTATTGCGCGAGGGCGAGGTGGTAAAGGATGTTGAAGCGGAGCGTGGAGCGGGGGATGTCGAACTCATTGGGGAGACCGTCGGGCTCGAGGTCATCGGAGGGGAGGGCGTCGGAGTCCGGAGCCGGGATGCAGAGGGACGCGGCCATGGCGAGATCCGTGATGGCGAGATCGAAGCGGCGGGTGGTGATGTAGCGGTGGCCTCGATGGCGGAGGAGGCGGACGGAGGCGTCGTACAGCCGCAGGCCGTCGGTGAGCACGGCGATGGCTTCCTGGTGGCGGGCGAGATAGCCGAGCCGGCGCGCGAGCCAGATGATGTTGTCTTCGTTCGTTGGATCGGCGTCGAAGTCGGCTTGTGCGCGGGCGAGGAGTTCCTGCGCGGTTGGGCGCGCGAGCGCTGTCGACGCGGGCGGTGCGGGTTCGAGCGGCGGGTTGGCGAGGGTTGGGGCGATGACGGGCCGCGCGACGGAGTATCCGGGCGGTGGGGCATCGGTTGCGGGCTGGGCGGATTCGCACGAGGCCAGCAGGAGCGCGACGGAGGTCAGCGCGAGGAGTGATCGTGATCGGTGGATCATGGGTTGTGGGCGGCGTGTCGTTTGAGGATGTGGGTCAGTAGCCATGGGGCGAACTCCGCTTTGGGGATGGGTGTCGGGCCGGTGGAGTCGGTGGCGCCTTGCGACCAGTGAATGGTGGCTTCGATCTCGGCCGACTCCATGGTTTCGAGCGGGTTGGCGACGATGGCGTCGACGGCCTTGCGTTTGAGTTTGGCGCGAGCGGAGTCGTGGAGGCGGTCGCGCGGTTCGAGGGCGAACCCGATGAGTGTCTGCTGTGGAGTTCTGCGCGTGGAGCACTCGGCGAGCAGGTCCGGCGTGGACTCGAGCTCGATGGTGAGCTTGCGATTCTCGCGCGTCAGTTTCTGATCGGGGGCGAGGACACGGGCGGGGCGATAATCCGCGACGGCGGCGGCCATGATGAGTATGTCGCATCGCGGAAAGTGTGACTGCAGGAGCGCGTGCAGATCGGCGGTGGACCGGAACCTCACGGTCGTTCCGTGCGAAGGATTGGGCTCGAGGTGCGTGGGGCCCAGAAGCAGGGTGACGTGGAGCGCCGCTGCGTGCGCGGCGGCGGCAAGCTCGAGCCCGAGCCGGCCGGAGGAACGGTTGCCGATGTAGCGCACGGCGTCGATGGGCTCGTGGGTGGGTCCGGCGGTGATCAGGATGTTGAGGGGGTGCGGCATTGGGAGCGCGCCGGTGCTTTGCGGGAGATGGTTGGGTGGAGCATAATCGGCGAAGCGGGGCGGGTGCGGGCGGCATGGACTAGGATTGGGTTCGTCCCGGGATTGTGACACGGAAGGCATCTGAGCGGACGCATGGCACGATCGAAGAAGAAGCTTGGCGAAATCCTGGTCGGGTGGGGCATGGTGACCCCGGACCAGGTGAATACGGCGTTGGCGGCCGCGAAGTCCACGGGGAAGCGCTTCGGGGAGGCGTTGATTGACGGCGGGATCGCGAAGGAAGAGCAGGTTGCCAAGGCGTTGGCGAACCAGTTCGGCCTGCCGTATTTCGATCTGTCGGACGTGAAGTCCGAGGCGCAGGTGGACCTGAAGCTGGCGCCGGAAGACCTCGTGAAGAAGCACCTGATCCTCCCGCTCGCGAAGACGAACGGACGGATGCAGGTGGTGATTCACGATCCGATGGATCTTGAGTTGCTGGACATGCTTCGGTTCCGGTTGAACGCCGAGATCGAGCCGCGGGTGGGCGCGCGGGGGCGGATCAAGGCGTTCGTGGACGCGAAGTTCGGCGGCGGGGCGGGCGGAGGGGGCGCGGTTCCAAAGGAGTCGCTGATCTCGGCGTCGATCGACCGCTCGCTGGACAAGTCGGTGGATGCGTCGATCGACCGTGACGCCGCGCCGGAAGCGCCGATCGTGAAGCTGTGCGAGCGCCTGATCGTAGAGGCGGTGAAGATGCGGGCGTCGGACGTGCACATCGAGCCGATGGAGGATCGGGTGCGGCTGCGGTATCGCATCGACGGGGTGTGTATCGAGCGCGACAATCTTCCCAAGCGGATGCAGAACGCGGTGCTGACGCGTGTGAAGCTGATGGCGGGGATGAACATCGCCGAGAAGCGGCTGCCGCAGGACGGGCGCATCAAGTTGCCGGTGGATGACGCCATGATCGACTTCCGCGTGTCGGCGTGCCCGGCGTACCACGGGGAGTCGGTGGTGCTGCGTATTCTGCGGCCGGAGTCGGTGCGGATCGGCCTGGAGAATCTCGGTTTCGAGCCTGATCAGCTGGAGAACTTCAACCGGATCATCCGGCGCCCGAACGGGATCTTTCTCGTGACGGGCCCTACGGGTTCGGGAAAGACGACGACGCTCTATTCGGCGCTGGACGTGCTGAACCGTCCGGACAAGAAGATCATCACGGCCGAGGACCCGATCGAATACGCGTTCACGGGGATCAACCAGTGTCAGGTGCGTGACGCGATCGGGCTGACGTTTCCGGCGATCCTGCGATCGATGTTGCGTCAGGCTCCGAACGTGATCCTGGTGGGCGAGATCCGCGACAAGGAAGTGGCTGAGGTGGCGATTCAGGCCGCGCTCACGGGCCACCTGGTGTTCTCGACGCTGCACACGAATGACGCGCCGTCGGCGATCACGCGACTGGTGGACATGGGCGTGAAGCCGTTCCTGGTGGCGAGTTCGATTCAGGCCGTGATGGCGCAGCGGCTGATCCGGGTGCTTTGCCCCAAGTGCAAGGCGCCGGACGAGACGCCGGACGAGAAGGCGTTGCGGCTTGTGCAGATCGGGCGGGACGAGTGGCAGGGAAAGGTGCAGAAGGCGGTGGGGTGCGCCAACTGCAACGGCACGGGCTATCGGGGGCGGAAGGCCATCTTCGAGATGATGGTGATGAACTCTGAGATTCGGGACATGGCGTTCCGGCGGGAGTCTGTGGCGGTGCTTCGTTCGGCCGCGCTCGCGTCGGGGATGCGGAGCCTGCTGTCGGACGGGAAGATCAAGATCCTGAAGGGCGTGACGACTCCGGACGAGATCGCGCGGGTGGCGCAGGTGCAGGACATCGAGGGCGTGCTGAGCGCCTGAACAGGCGGAGGATGAGATGTCGACGATTCAGATCGATCGTCTGCTGGATACGGTGATCAAGATGGGCGCGGCGGACCTTCACCTCACGGTGGGTCGTCCCCCGACGCTCCGTCTGCACGGCGGGCTGAAGAACCTGCAGACCAAGGTGCTGGACAGCGACGACATGGTGTCGCTGATGAAGTCGATCACGCCGGAACGGAATCAGCAGGAGATCCAGGAGGCGGGCGGGACGGACTTCGGGTTCGCGTACGGCACGGCGGCGCGGTTTCGCGTGTCGATCTTCCGGCAACGCGGCGACCTGGCGATCGTGTGCCGGCAGATCCCCAGCAAGCTGCTGACGTTCGATGAGATCGGGCTTCCGCCGATCGTGTCGGAGCTGATCCGTCGGCCCAGAGGGCTGTTCCTCGTGACGGGGCCCACGGGCTCGGGCAAGACGACGTCGCTGGCGACGATGGTCGACTACGTGAATTCGAGCTTTGATCGGCACATCGTGACGATGGAAGACCCGATCGAGTACTACCACTACCACAAGAAGTCGATCGTGAACCAGCGCGAGGTGGGGTCGGACGTGCCCTCGTTCGCGGAGGCGCTGCGACGCGTGCTTCGATCGGACCCGGACGTGATCCTGGTCGGTGAAATGCGCGATCTCGAGACGATCGAGTCGGCGATCCGCGCGGCTGAGACGGGCCACCTCGTGTTCGCCACGCTGCACACGACCGGAGCGGCCAAGACAATCGATCGTGTGGTGGACGCGTTCCCGGTGTCGCAGCAGAACCAGATCCGGGTGCAGCTGTCCACCGCCCTCATTTCAGTGCTCAGTCAGGTGCTGCTGCCCCGGATCGACAAGCCGGGCGTGGTGGCGGGTTACGAGTTCCTGGTGGTGACGCCAGCCATCGCGAACCTGATCCGCGAGAACAAGTCGTTCCGGATCGATTCGTCGATCCAGACGGGGCGGAAGTTCGGCATGCAGTTGCTGGACGAGCATCTGTGGAGCATGTACACGCGAGGCATCGTCTCGGCGGAGGACATGATCGACAAGGCGAAGAACCCGTCGGATCTGCGGGACCGGGTTCATAAGCTGGGCAAGACGGTGGGCCGCACTGAGTGGGATCTGGATGACTCCACTGAGGGCGGCGAGGGCAAGGCGAAGGGGGGATAACCTGTTGATCAGAGGGATTCAGCAAGTTGGTCAGGGTGAATACAGGGCGATCAAACTGTCTTATTATCTCGATGTCGCAACTATCTTTGTGCCTTTATTGGGCTTTCGATGGGGAACATGAGGGCAATGGGGTGCGAAGATTGAGTTTGGAGAGGGGAGAGGGACTTTGTTCAGGCCTTGTGGGAGGGCTGTTGAACGTGGAGGCGCGAAGTCGTCATGGCGATTGAACCCAGCGAGCTGAAGAACCGGAAGCTTGGGCGAGTGCTCACGAAGATGGGCAAGGTGACGCGCGAGCAGGTGCATGAGGCGCTGGAGATTCAGAAGACGAAGAAGGCGCCGATCGGCCAGCTGCTGGTCGAGCTCGGGTACGTGAGCAAGCGGGACGTGCAGGAGGCCCTGGCCGGGCAGGCCGGGATGGGGTTTGTCGATCTTGAGAAGATCGAGCTGGACGAGGCGACGATCGCGGCGGTGCCGGCGGAGACGGCGCAGGCGTATCAGATTGTGCCGATCAAGTACGAGGCGGCGGGGCGGAAGCTGGCCGTCGCGCTGAAGAGTGCGGACAACTTCCGGGCGGTGGACGACTTGCAGCTGCTGATGGGCTTCAAGGTGTCGGCGATGGTCGCGGACCCGGAGCAGGTTGAGCGGCTGATCAAGAAGCACTACGCCAAGTCGGAATCGGTGACGGACGTCATCTCGGAGCTGGCGTCGGATCAGAAGTTCCAGTCGCTGGCGAAGCGGGACATGTCGGTGGACCTCGACGCGGTGCTGGAGGCGTCGGAGGACAACAAGGTCATCAAGCTCTTGAACCTGGTGCTTTTGCAGGCGATCAAGGACCGCGCTTCGGACATTCACTTCGAGCCGTTCGAGGACGAGTTCAAGATGCGGTATCGGATCGACGGCGTGCTGTACGAGATGGTGCCGCCGCCGAGGCACCTGGGGCCGGCGATCACGAGCCGCGTGAAGGTGATGGCGAACCTGGACATCGCGGAGCGGCGACTGCCGCAGGACGGTCGGGTGGAGCTGGTGGTGGGGGGGAACCCGGTGGATCTTCGTGTGGCGGTGCTGCCGACGATGCACGGGGAGTCGGTGGTGATGCGCGTGCTTGACCGGAGCAATGTGGAGTTGTCGCTGGACCGGCTGGGGCTTCGCGACGACGATCTCAAGAAGCTCGACGTGCTCATCAACAAGCCGAACGGGATCGTGATCGTGACGGGGCCGACGGGCTCGGGCAAGACGACGACGCTGTACGCGGCCTTGGCGTCGCTGAACACGATCGACACGAAGATCCTGACGGTGGAGGACCCGGTCGAGTACGACATCGACGGGTTGTGCCAGGTGCAGGTGAACACGGAGGTGGAGCTGACGTTTGCGCGAGCGCTGCGTTCGTTCCTGCGACAGGACCCGGACGTGATTCTCGTGGGTGAGATCCGCGATCTCGAGACTGCGCAGATCGCGATTCAGGCGTCGCTCACCGGCCACCTGGTGTTCTCGACGCTGCACACGAACGACGCGCCGAGCTCGATCGTGCGTCTGCTCGATCTGGGCGTGGAGGCGTTCCTGCTGACCGCGACGCTCGAGGCGATCGTGGCGCAGCGGCTGGTGCGGACGATCTGCCCCAAGTGCAAGGAGTTGTTCGCGCCGACGGAGGAGCAGCTCATGGAGCTGGACCTGCTCTCCGAGGAGGTGCGGGGCCGAAAGTTCTTCCGCGGGAAGGGCTGCGATCACTGCAACGGTTCGGGGTACAAGGGACGGCTCGCGATCTTCGAGATCATGACGATCGACGACGAGATGCGCGAGCTGATCATGAAGCACGCGAGCACGTCGGTGCTCCGGAACGAGTCGCGCAAGCGCGGGATGCGGACGTTGCGCGAATCGGGGCTGCTTGCGATCTATGAGGGGCAGACGACGATCGACGAGGTGGTGCGCGAGACGATTGCCGAGGATTGATCGGGCCTGGCGGCCCGGGAAGGGAAAGGCTGAGACATGCCGACGTATCAGTACGAAGCGCTGAACGCGGGGGGCAAGCCTCAGAAGGGCACCGTGGACGCGTCGTCGAGTGACGAGGCGATTCAGCGGATCAAGCTGCAGGGGTTGTTCCCGACGTCGGTCAAGGAAGCCAAGGCCAAGAAGACGGCCGGCGCCCCGACGGAGGCGAAGGCCAAGAAGAAGAAAAAGAAGTCCAGCGGGGGCATCAGCATCCCGATCATCAGCCGCGTGAAGCCCGCGGTGCTGACGACGTTTACGCGTCAGCTGTCGACGCTGCAGGACGCGGGTCTGCCGTTGCTTCGGTCGTTGCAGATTCTGGAGTCGCAGCAGAAGCCCGGGAAGCTGAAGAGTGTGCTGCAGGTCGTGGTGGAGGACGTGGAGGGAGGCGCCGCGTTGTCGGACGCCATGGCCAAGCACGCCAAGGTGTTCAACCGGCTGTACACGAAGATGGTGGCCGCGGGCGAGGTGGGCGGCGTGCTTGACGTGATTCTGCAACGGCTTGCGGAGTTCATGGAGCGATCGCAGCGATTGAAGCGGCGCGTGGTCGGCGCGATGATCTACCCGGTGGCGGTGATTCTCGTCGCGGTGCTGATCGTGTCGGCGCTGATGATGTTCATCATCCCCAAGTTTCAGGATATCTTCGAGGACTTCGGGGTGACGCTTCCGGCGCTGACGTTGTTCCTCATGAACGCGAGCAAGTGGATGGCGGGGAACTACCCGACGCCCGGCGCGATGCCCATCCCGGGCGTGGTGTTCGTGCTCGCGGGCATGCCGTTCACCTTCGTGTTTCTGAAGCTGGTGCGGAAGACGAATCCCGGGCGAGCCTCGGCGGACACGCTGTGGCTGTACGCGCCGGTGTTCGGGTCGCTCACGAAGAAGACGGTGATCGCACGGTTCACGCGAACGCTCGGAACGCTGATCAACGCGGGCGTGCCGATTCTGGAAGCGCTCACGATCACGCGGGACACGTGCGGCAATTGGGTGTTTGAGCGCGCGCTCGGCAAGGTGCACGATTCGATCCGGCAGGGCGAGAGCTTCGCCGGGCCGTTGCGCGAGACGAAGGTGTGTGACGCGATCGTGGTCAACATGATCGACGTGGGCGAGGAAACGGGCGACATGGACTCGATGCTGATGAAGATCGCCGACAACTACGACGAGGAGGTCGAGGTGGCGGTGGGCTCGCTGGTGAAGCTCATCGAGCCCATGCTCGTGCTCGTGCTCGGCGGGATCATCGGCACGATCGTCGTCGCCATGTTCCTCCCGATGGTGAAGATGATCGAATCGCTGAGCGGTGGCAGCAAATGACGCGGACCAGGGCCAACGTCGATCGGCGGGGCGGGTTCACGCTCATCGAGCTGCTCGTGGTGGTGGGCGTGATCGTCGCGCTGCTGGCGATCGGGCTCACCGCCGGCAACGCCGCGCTCGGCAGCGCCAAGCGGAGCGCCACGGATCGTCTGCTGCAGGCGATCGCTCAGGGGCTCGATCAGTTCAAGGCGGATCACGGGTATTTCCCGCCGCTGCTCAACCCGGATCCCACGGGCTCCGAGCCGGGAGCGCTCGTGAGCGAAGCGCTGCCCGGGGCGTTCTCGGGCGCCGGGCAGGATCCGGTGTTCCGCGCCAACTATCGCAGCGACATCTCGCTCGCGGCGTACCTGATTGGAGTGGGTGATCTGAATGATGATCGTAAGGAGGAGTACAACGCCTCCATCGGCGAAAAGAACCTGGACGACGGCGTGAACGGCGTGGGCATCCGCGCGCCGGGGCCGGACAAGTCCTGGGGCGGTGCACTGCGGCGCCCGCAGGCCAATCAGAGCGCGTCGCAGCCCGATCGACCGCTGCCGCCGCAGGAAGGACGCGTGTTCGGCCCCTACGTCAATCTTTCCAATACGAAGTCCATCAAACGGCTTGTTGCGGCCGACGAGACGGCGGATTCGCTGCATCGGCTCGAGGGCGCCGTGGTCATCAACGACCGATGGGGTTCGGCCATCCGGTATTACCGGCACCTCCCGACCGGAACGGCGAACCAGCCTTCGTTGGATCTCGTGCCGGCGGAGCTGTTAACCGCGGATGCCGCGAAGGAGTTCGCGGGTTCGACGCAGGCGGTTTCGCCGACGGTGGATCTGCCGCTGCTGAACGCGGAGTACGTGCTCTTGTCCGCAGGTCCTGACGGGTATTTCGGGGATCGGGAGCTGGAAACGTCCAACGTCGACCCACAGACGCCGAGGTATCTCACCGCGGGCGGCACGAACGGCATCGGAGTCAATGGCCCGCTGGGATCGGAGCCGCGCAAGCGGGTGCTGCGCCGGATTTCGGACAACATGAGGTATATCCCGTGAGCAGGAACACACGCCAATCGACGGGATCGCGCGGGTTCACCCTCATCGAGTTGATCGTGGTGGTGGGTGTGATTGCCGTGCTCGCGGCGATCGTGCTCGCGATCGGGCCCAGGGTGCTGGGCGGTCAGAAGGCATCGGGCACGGAATCGATGCTGCGGTCGCTCGATCGCGTGTACGAGGACTTTCTCTCGAGCAACGGTGGCGCGCAGCCCCGCTTCGACGTGAACGACTACGCCGGCGTTCCCGGCGCCGACCTTGCGCTGCTCGCGGACGGCAAGAACGAGACGGTGGACTCGGCCAACGACGAGGCCTTCAGCCAGTACCCGGCCTCCGGCGGATCGTCGCGGGACTATCCGCGGTTTCCCGACGCGGCGGTGTTCCTGCGACAGGCGCTCGCGGCCGGCGTCGGCGAGGCGACGCTCGCTTCGCTGCCGGATCGCAACGTCGTGATCACCGCGACTTCGGATGATCCGGGGGCGCCCGCGGAAGAGACGGATCGCACGCCGTCAGTCCTTGACCTCTGGGGTCCGACGGACCCGGCGTGGACGGAGGGCTACGTGCTCTTTGGCGGAGTGCCCATCCTGTTCGTGCACCCGTCCAACCTGCTGGCGCAGGAGATGTACGGCAGGTGCCTCAACGGTCGAGCCTACTTCATGTCGGCCGGGGAGGATCGTCTGTACGGCGCGACCAATCAGCTCTCGCGAGACGGCTCGCGCATGTCGCTCGACGCCGACGTTGCGCGCGCGGTTGCGGCATTGCGTGACAACCTGTTCTCGACGCCGGTCGGGCCGGCCGCCACACTGAGCAACTCGGGGTCGTTTTCGGGCACGTTTTCGGGGCAATTGCGTTGAATCTCGCACGTCGCCATCCCGGATTCACGTTGATCGAGCTGCTCGTGGTGGTGTCGATCATCACCATCGGGCTCTCGCTCGTGCTGCCCGCGTTCGTGCGGATGACCGAGTCGAACAACTACGCCAACGCCGTCAACGCGGTGGAAGCCACGCTGCGCAAGGCCGCGGGCGCCGGGCGCGAGGGCGGGGTGGTGTTTCTCTACGACATTCACGCGAAGCGATACACGCTGCGGCTGGTGGAGTGGGTGACGGACGACGCGCTGCTGTACGACCCTGTGGCGAATCAGCGACCCGGCGACGTCGCGCTCTCGGGGGCGGCGTTCCGACCCGTGCCCGGCGAAGCGGACGTCGAGCTGCCGCCGGGCATGGGCGTGTACGGCATGTCGTTCGCGCACGACGATTACAGCCGACCCCCGTTCGATGGCGGTTGGCCGGGGCCGTACCCCGGTCCGGCGCGCTGGTACGAGAGCGAGGTTGTGTTCGAGTCCAATCCGACCGGCAACCTGCCGGCGCGAATCGAGCGCAACTCGTGGCTGTTTCCTCGCAATCACGTGCAGTTCTTCCTGGAGAACTACGACCCCAACGTGGTGGACTCTCGACATCCCACGCAGTTCAGTGACTCGCGCCCCAACGCGACGCCGCGCCAGAATCCCTGGGCGTACGCGCAGACGTTCTTCGTCCGATTCTCCGCCGGGGGGG
Organism: uncultured Phycisphaeraceae bacterium; assembly: GCA_964638515.1. Lineage (GTDB taxonomy): Bacteria > Planctomycetota > Phycisphaerae > Phycisphaerales > UBA1924 > CAYPGJ01. The sequence continues at coordinate 94,790 of CAZWZL010000003.1, read as the reverse complement.
AGATGCTGGGCTCGTCGGCGCCGGGGCCTCGGGACGCGTACATGGAGTACGCCGATCTGCCGCACAGCGCGGACCCGAGCGTTCCGCCGAACTCCCCGGGCTACATCACGGATCGCGCGTGGTCGTTTGATCCGTTTGACTATGAGGTGGACAACTCACAGTCGCCTCCGCGGTGGGTGTACAACCCGGAGGTTCGGATGCGCGCGGCCGACCTGCTCGCCGTCGTGGATCTGAATCGGCTGGCCGCGGAGACCGGCGTGCGTGAGCCGAGGTTCGTTCGGGCGCGGGTGTCCGGCTCGCAGGCGCCCCCGCTTCCCAGCGACAAGACGCAGTGGCAGGCGGACCCGACCGTGATGAGCGAGGCGCTGTTCAAAATCAATGGGTGGATCGACGAGTTCGGGGAGATCGTCGGATTCACGCGTCAGACCGGGAAGGCGGTGAAGCCATGATGCCCACCCGCCGACGTTTGGAAGTCGCGCCGCGCGGCGCAGGATTCACGCTCATCGAGGTGATGCTGGCCACGGTCATCATCGGGCTCGGCGTGCTCGGGTTGAGCGCGTTGTTCGCCGGCGCCGCCAAGACGCAGGTGGACACGACGCGCCTCACCCGTGCTTCGCAGGCGATCGATCGGGCGGGAGAGGCCGCGAGAGTTCGCTTCGGCGGGGTCTCGAAGGGGTTGCTGAACAACGTTTCCGCGTTCAATAACGGCCAGTATCCGGGGGGGATCACGGTTCCGGGCGTGGCGACGGTGTGGCACGCGTTCAGCGCGTACGACGATCGGAACAACACCGGGCATCCGTCGCACGCGCTGACGGTGGATCCGTCGCGCGATCCGACGCAATCCGAGCTCGAGACGTTCCTGCTCGTGGAGACGCCGGAAGTATCCATCTACGAGGACCCGCTCGCGGAGTTCAGCGCTGGGGTTGTGCGGCCGACGAATTACGGCTCTTCCGTGAGCCTTCCGTCGGCGGCGCAGGACGAGGGGTTTGACATCCGTAGTGCGCCGCCCCCGAACAGCCCGTACTGGACGGGCGGCGTCGGGCCGAGAATCCGCGATCTCCCCTTCACCCATATCGACCCCGGGCAGCTGCGCGTGCGCTTTGAGATTGCCAGGCAGGGCCCCGAGGTGGGGAGCCTTCGTGTGGTGCAGCGTCGGAGTGTCCGATTCTCCGATGCGGCCCGCGCGGACGACGTTGATGACGTGAACATCGCGGACGACGACGGCCAGCCGGCTCCGATCGGTCAGCCGGACGGCCTGATGGGCTCGGACGGCGAGTCGTGGCTGATGTTCGATCGGGGGCTGGATCCGGCCGGCGGATTTCAGTCCGCTCTCACGGGCCAGACACGGTCGCGCGTGATCGCGTTCAGCATCCGCCTGCAGGCGAGCGAATGGATCGAACGCATCGTGGTGGAGCGTGGCATGCGCCGATCGGATCGGCTGCTCACGCTCGGCGAGCGCGTATTTCCGAATCCGGACGGCACGGTCACGGGCGTCAGCGCGCTGTGGCGGCGCGGGCGCGGGGGAGAGCATCAGCTCGCGCTTGCGGCGTACATCGCGGAGCCCACCACGAGCGGACCCGCAACGCCGTTCATCCCGCCGGAGTCCGGGCCGGGCAACGATCGGCTCTGGCGCAAGGTGCGGCTCACGCTCGATTACGACCGCGGCGCGGGGCGGTACACGCTGTGGACCAATCAGAACGACCGCGCGTTCGCGCTGGCGACCGGGCAGGTGCTCATGATCGCCGGTGACGGGAACAACCCGAACAGCGCGCCGAATGAGCCGGGGAGCGAATCGTTCGTGCGCGTGGTGCGCACCGTGCCCGGCCAGGGAGGGCGCGTGACCGGGTTCCTCGACGGTCCGCCGCGGGACCGAGGGGCGCCCATGGTGTGGCCCAGCGCGCTGGGCGTGCCGACGGGGTTCGCGTCGTCGCTGTCATCGACGGCGCAGGTGGAGGTGTGGGCGATGGCGCCGCAGGTTCGGAGCCTGTCGCAGGATGGGCGAGTGTGGCGGATTCGTCCGATCGATGGGCGAGTGGTGGACGTCCGGTAGTGGGAGAAGAGCGGGGTTTGCAGATGACGAGGAGAACGGGAACAACTCGAAACGGCTTCACACTGACCGAACTGGTGGTTGCGATCGGCGTGGTGGGCCTGCTCACCGTGGCCATCGGGCAGATCTTCGCGAGCGTGTCCAAGCTGACGAGCGTGGGCACGGCCCTTGCCGAGGTGGACGGGCTGGCCCGCCAGATGGAGGCAAGGCTCCGCGTCGACTTCGACGCGCTCAATCGCATCGGCGCCGAGAACACCTACGTGGCCATCCGGTGGCGCGAAGTGGGGGACCTCGATCGTGACGGCTCGGCGGACCTGAGCGCGAACGAGGAAGAGGTCTACCTCGCGCCGAGCGATGAGGAGTTGGATCGGAAGGATCGCATCGCGGCTCCGTATCAGACGCTCAACCCCGGGACGCGCAACCAGGTGGTGAGCCGGGCTGTCACGACGCGCATCGACGAGATCGCGTTCCTGGGGCTGGCGCCGCCGGACGCGCCCTTCCGCTCGGTGCAGGTGCAGGGAGACATCGAGGGCGCTCGGGCTCCCACGGCCCGCGCGGCCAGGATTTACTGGGGCCACGCGCTCCGCCCCCGTCCGCAGCAGAGCAGCGCGACGCCCGAGCGCGAGTTCGTGCCCGACGGCGATTTCGGGTGGGGCCCTCGTTCGTACACGGGCTCGGCGCGAAACTACGCGACGCCGCTCAACAACATCAACGGGCAGAACGTCAACAACTCGACCTTCGCTCCGTCCGGGCGCAACAAGTACGCCGGGGACTGGACGCTGGCCCGACAGACGATGTTGCTCTACGGGGGCTCGGCGACCGGGTCGGCTGATCCGCTGAGCGGTCAGGTGGACGCCCCGATCGGGCGCGACCGGGAGTACGCGCCGTATCTGAGCGACATCGTTTCCCTGAACCGTTTCTCACCCGGCTCCGTGTTCGGCGGGCTGCAGCCCGTCCGCGCCGGGCTCGGCCCGCGCGATGATTTTCAGGTCGAGGGGCTCGGCGACAATCGTCTGTTCAGCGATCCGCGCTCCATCGGGGGCGGACGCGTGGACATCTGTGCGCAGGATGAGATTGACGTGCGATCGATGGTGGAAGGGCAGGCGCCGGGCGCGACAATGGCTAGCGTCGGCCCGTACTCGGGGCAGCCCTATCGGGCCGGCTGGCTTGGCTCCACGCCCATTCACTTCGGAGATCCTCCCCAGACGCTTTCGAGCGAGCCGTTCGTGCGCCCGTTGTGGTGGCGGGCCGACCCGCAGAACGGCGCCACGCCGGGCTTGCCCTGGGCGCCTCCGCCGTTTGTCGATCGGGTCGTGTACGAGAACACGGTGATGGCGCGCTCGCTGCTGGCCGGGACGCTGCAACGGTTGCAGGTGGATACGGGCAACAAGGGACGAACTCGAATCTGGCCGACGGTGTTGGGGCAGCCCGCGCCGAATCCCCCCATCGATGCGCCCGAAGACGCGCTGATGGACCTGCACGCCGCGTTCGCGCCGCGTTGCAGCCGGTTCGAGGTGGCGTGGTCGGATGGATCGGTGGTCGTGGATCCGAACGGGGTCGATTTGAACGGCGACGGACAGCCGGACCTCCGGGCGGGCGAACTCGTGTGGTTTGACTACACCCCCGTGCTGCGCCCCAACGGCTTGCCCATGACGTTCGCCGGACGCACGATGCGTCGGTCGTACTTCGACCTTTACTTCGTGCTCGGCGCGAACGGTGGCGTGGCGTTCCGTTCCGGCGATCCCGGGTTTGAGCCGACGGCGCCCGAGATCATGCCGGACCGGACGTCCGGATCGTCGGGCCAGTCGCTCCTGCTGCAATCCAACCAGACCAATCCTATTTTCCCAATGGCGTACTACCGCTCGGTGACGGGCGGCGCGCCGGACCCGGAGCACGAGGCATTCGCGATCTGGGGCTTCCGTGAGCCGACGGGCGACGGCAACTGGGGACGGGCGTGGCCCAAGCCGCGATTCATCCGTGTTCGGGCCACGCTGCACGATGCGCAGTTCCGCCTGCCCGGCGGAAAGACCTTCGAGTGGGTGTTCGAGATCGGCACGGGGGCCGGGGCGGGAGAACGACTGTGAACGGGCGGGGAGACAACATGAAGAGATCGACTCGGATGCGAAGACGCTTCACGTCGCGCCGCGGCAGCACGATTCTGCTGGCCGTGGGCGTGCTGGCCACGCTGGCGATCGTGGCGCTGATCTATCTGGCCAACGTCGGCTCGGAGCGGGCGAGCGCGACGCGCGTGGCGCAGGCGGCGCCATACGAGCGTGCTTCCGAGCGCGTTCGCGACGAGATCGGCGCGTTGCTCGCGGCCGATCTGTTCGGCAACAAGATCACCACGTCCGATGTGCCGCAGTACGACGACCCGGCCAATTTCCAGACGCGGATCTGGCCCCGCATGTTCGAGGACGGGGAGTACAGCGATTATCCGTTTGTTGACGGGGACTTCGCGACGACGATGTTCAATCTGAATCGCCCCTGGGACCCGCCCTCGAGCCGCGCGGTGCTGGACCCCACCGGTGTCGGTGCGCCGATCGCCACGCCCTCGCGCGATGACGCGTGGCTCTCGACGACCGAGCCCTTCTTCGTCCGCAACAGCCCCGAGGACAGCTACTGGGCCCAGATCTCGAACATCCGTGACGGCTACCGGTGGCGAGCCGATCTCGGCTCCGTCGGGCGATGGGTTCGCGCGGACGGGCGTTTTGCCGATCTCGGGCAGTGGTTCCTCACGAATCGTGCGCAGTCGTCGGGTCGAGGAGACAGCGAGGCGGATCTCGCGCCCGACACCATCCTCGACTTCGGGATTTTCGTGAGCCCGCAGCGCAACTCGCCGGAGCGCGGGCTGTCGCAGCGGGTGTTCGGATACCAGATGAACTCGTTGCGCGAGCTGGCAGACGGGGACTCTTCTTTCGGCGGGCTCAATCAGGCCGACCCCAACAACGGCCCTCGCCCGTTCGATCGCGCCGATGGGCGCTTCTGGGCCGACGCCGACGGGGACCTTCGCCCGGATTCGCGTTGGCAGACGATCGATTCGCTCGATGGTCTCTTCGGGCTCAAGTGGGTGGCCGCGGCGCGCATCATCGATAACTCCGCGCTCATCAACGTCAATACCGCGCTGGATTCTGGCGCGCCGGACGTGGACATTCTCCCAACGCCGGTCGCTTCTTCAGGCCTGTTCCTCACCGATGGGCGCACCCCGGCTGACGTCGACCTCTTCCGCCTCCTGTTCCTGGCCAACGAGGGCCCGAATCAGGACGCGTCCGCGCCAAACGGCGCGTGGCTGGACATTGCGATCACGGGGTTCACGCGCAACGCCTCGGAGCCGTCGTTCTTCGACATCGGCCCGAGTTCCCCCGGCGTGCCGAGCCTCCTTTCCTATCGCTCCGCGTTCCGCGAGCACCTCGATCGCGGGCTCGGGCTCACCTCGCTCATCAATCGCGCGTACGAGCGCGCCTCCGGGAACGCCCCATATCCATTCAACTCTGATCTCAACTGGCGCTTCACACGCGAGGAGCGCGCCGTGGCGTATCGAGCGTTCCTGGCCGATCGAGGGCGCGGCGCTTCGGCCGATATCGGAGGCCGCTTGTACCCGATCTCCGACGAGCTGGATCTTCGCACGTTCTGGGCCAGCAACGACGATCGCACGCTCAGCGAGCTCGAGCGCCGGCTCGACTTCGGATATCTGCCCGGGCAGGCCGGCACGCGGACGTCAGGCCCAGCCGATCTTCGAGGCCGGCTGGGCGGCCCGCTCCGTGCCGCGCGTCCGACGAGCATGGAGCGTTCGTTGCAGCAGATCGAACGGCCGGGCAACTCGCGTCGAGGCCGCCCGACGGTGCAGGAAGTTGAAGACGACGTGCGCCACCTGCTCACCACGTACAGCGGCGCGAGCGATGCGAGCCCCGTGCCCGTGCTCAACCCGGCCGTGGTCACGGTGTCCGGACCGATGAGCGGGCGTCCCATCTACGAGGGTCGGTACGCCAATCGTAAGATCCGCGTGTCGGACTTCCCGCGCGGCAGCGTCGGCGCCACGGGTCCGGAGTTCAATCGCAAGGCCGATCTGATCCGGCGTAGCTTCGGGGCCTTCACGTGGGCGCTCGCGCCCCTGGCCACCAACGAGCCGCTGAATCCCCCTCTGGTCCGGCAGGACATCCTCGATGCGCGCAACGGCGCCACGGGGCGCGGGCATGACTATCACTACGGCGGAGGATCTTCGTCCACAGCCGCACCGCCCAACAACGGTGGAAACATCGGCAGCCCCGCGTACACGTTCGGGCAGGTCTCGCAAGCGCTGGGCGGCCCGAACGACCTCGGCGCCTCCTACGCCGTGCTTCGTGCGGCCTCGCTCGCGGTGAACCTCGCTGACGCCGTGGACAACGAAGCCGACCCGATCCCCGATGTCAATACGCCCACCGCCGAACAACCAACGGTCGCACGGCTGTTCAACATCCCCGAGATCGATCCCTCGTCCACCGGGCGCCTGAACTCCAACACGCCGGACCTGAGCGCGCTGGACCCGCAATTCCAGGCCGGGGTCATCCCCATGGGTGTGCGGTTCTCGCACGGGGATATCGCCATTCCGCCGGCGTCCGCCGCGGCGCCGCCCACGAACCAAAGCGACGATGTGCGAATGCCCGCACGGTTCGTCGGTCGGCCTTCGGACGGCGTCACGCTGATCGGGCTGGACCGCCAGCCGTTCCTCATGGAAGCGTGGACGCTGGCGTATTACGACGCGGACCCCAACGGTCAGGCGGACATCGAGATTGATCCCACGGATCCCGCGCGCCAGCTCGGCTCGATCGTGGCCGTGGAGGTCGGCAACCCCTGGCCGCAGCCCTTGGACATTTCCGGCTACATCGTTCGATTGCAGACCCCGGCCGGATACGTGCAGATGCCGCTGACCGGCGTGATCGATGTGGGCCATTCCAGAATCATCTGGGGCGAGGTCGGGCGCAGCGCTTCCGAATGGACGCCCGTTCGCGATGAGTGGACGGCCATCGTGCAGGGGCAGATCGCCTCCTCGGTGCACTTCGATTCCGCCGCGCCCGCGACCCTCGAACTGTGGCTCACGGGCGGGACAGGGCCGACGACGCCCGTGGATCCCGTGATCTTCCAGCCCATCGCGCAGGCGCCGGGCCAGCAGACTGGCATGGGTGTTGTCACGCTGTGGCGCACCGTGAGCGGCGTGAACGCGCTCGTGGATCGCCTCTGGAAGCGCAACGAGACCACGCACGTGTTCCCGGGGACCTTCCAGGGCAATGTGCAGGTTACGCGGCCGCCGGCGCTCAATCTCGTGCCTCCGGAGACGGAATGGAGCGGACGAATCGTCTGCGTGACTGGCGTCCGCCGCCCGACCGAGCACGGCTCCGGGGCCGCGGAGGGCTCGCCGGCATGGGTGATCGAACGCGCCGAAAACAACGTCAGTCGCATGGAGCCGTCGAACACGGGCAGCGGCGGGGCATCGATCTGGTACCAATCCTGGTGGACGGACATCCCTTCTCCAACGGTTCCTCCGCCGGAAGACCTTCTGAGAGGGATCGCCATCGGATACCCGACGGGAGGGCTGCAAGACCTGCTCGGAAAAGCGAAGGAACCGTTCGATCACATGAACGCGGCGGCTCAGCTCCCCGCCTTTCAGCTGTTCGTGCCCAACCGCCCCCCCTCCCGCGACATCGGCAGCCCGACGCAGGCAGAGCGAGAAGAGACGGACCGTCTGGGTTCCTTGGCAGCGACGAGCGAGCTGCACATGCTCTGCACGTTTGCGCACATGTACGTGCACGGCGATCGGTCGGTCGACCCGCTCGAACTCGCGCCGCGCATCGATCGCGCCGCCGTGCCCACGGCCATCCCGCAATTCTTCGGCATGGCCGACCCAACCACAGGCGGGTATTGGCGCACGGTGAGCGAGCAGCTGGGCGACCCCGCGGAGACGCAGTACGACGGCAGCGGCACGAGCCCGCCGAATCCCTATCTCGGGACCCTCGACCCGTCTCGCTACACGCTGAATTACTTGGGCAACACGCCGCCCACCGGCATGGCCTCCGTGGCCAACCTCCCGGACGCGCTGGCGGCGCCCCTCGCGCTCCGCGTGTTCGATGCGTTCGAGGTGCTCGATATCCCCGGCGATCTTGCGCAGGGGCGCGTGAACATCAACACGGCGCCGCTCAAAGCGATCAGGATGCTCCCGTTCGTCTCGCCCTGGTACGACGTGAGCGTGTCGACCACATACGCTAACTCGCTGGCAGACGCCACCAGCGGCGGACCGAGCTCGCCGATCGCACAACTGACCGATCGGGCCGCGCTGATCTCGGACTACCGCGACGGCCTGGGCGAATTCAGCACGCTCACCGGCGGACAGAGCCGGACGGGCAAGCTGAACTATCCCGGCCTGCGCACCGTCGGCGAGCCGCCGAACGCCGGTCTTCCGGCGCTCGGCTTCCATTACATCGGAGAAGTGGCCAACCTCTCGCTCTGGCACGGAGGGCTACAGGCTGCGCCCCTCAGCGGCACGGTGGGGGCATTCACGACCGGCGTGCAGTACAGCACGTTCGCCGACCTGGCGCTCGCGGGCGCGCTGCAGCCCAACGCTGGCGTGGCGACGACCCCCACCTCGCCGGGCGTGGCTGAGGTCGATTCCGTCCTCGATGTGCGCCCAAGCGGCTCGGGCGGCGCTACGGCGCGCGTCTACGACCCCGTGAACGACGCAGAGCAACGCCTCGCCATCTTCCGCGCGATCTCCAACATCGCGACGACCAGGAGCGACGTGTTCACGGCGTGGTTTGTCGTGCGCGGGTATGACCCGCGCCGTATCGAAGCAATCGAGATCCCGGCCGGGGCCAACGCCACGGAACGCGCCCAGCTGCTCAACCATCTCGAGCCCACCCACGAATCGCGATGGCTGGCCGTGTTCGATCGTTCCAATGTCCGCAAGCCGACGGACCGCCCCCGAGTGCTGCTGTTCACCGAGCTGCCGAACTAAGCGTCGACTATTTGTCGTATCGGGGCACGCGCGAATCGATGTCAATTGACCAGAGATCGATGCCCCCGGCCATCGACCGGACGTTGCCGAACCCGGCCTGCCGAAGGATGGCCGCGGCCTGGAGCGATCGCCGCCCGTGATGACAATGGACGACGATGGTCCGATCCGCGTGCTCGTGAAGGTCGTCCAACGCCTCGGCCAATTCGTGCAGCGGAACGAGCAAGGCGCCCGCGATGCGGGCGAGCGAGTGCTCCTCGCGGGTCCGGCAATCGATGAGCATCGCGTTGGCGCCCGCGTCGGCGAGCAGGTCCCGCGTCTGGCGAGGCGTGATCTCCCAATCCTCGTTCAGCAGCAAGCCCGCCGGAAGCCCACGCTCGTCCAGCCCGTTCCCGCTCATTGCGCCTTGCCCGGCTGACGAGATCGCTCATACGCCAGCGCGGGGCTCGCTGCGCGCGCCCACGGCGGTGAACCGAAGATGGACGCGAACGGGAACAGCACGATCTCGCCCGCAGCCTGAAGCGGCGCAACCACGCCCTCTGCCGCCCGTGCCCCCGGGTTGCCAGCGGTCTCAAGGCACGACGCATGATCGGGGTACGCGCCGCGCTGGCGCGCGTTGAGGGCCTCGTCGGCGCCAAACGGCGGAAGCCGATAGCTCGGCTGATGGGCCGTGGCATCCATAGGAACGACGATGGCGACCGACTCCCAGCCCGACCGGTCCGCCACGCCGGGAGAGGGCGCGTCGTCCGCAGGGATGCTCGCCGGCTCGGCGTTCGTGCGAAACGACGAAAGCCGCTCCTGGCCCACGCCGAGACGCTCATTGGACTCGCTCGAACACGCCGCGAGCACGCCCGCGCCGGCCGCGATCAGGATTCCGACACGGAGCGAGGATAGGTGAAAGGCCGTCATGTTCCGCATGGTAACGGGGTCCGTCCGAAGATTCACTCTTCAGGACCCAGCGAAGACACCCCGGCTTCCCGCAGCGCGAGCCGAACCGCGTGATCCGCCTCCTCCTCCGCGAAGCCGCGTCGCGCCAGGAGCGCGAGAGCGCGCCTCGCCGCGGTGGTCGGTCCGTGCGCTTCCAGCCACGCCGGGAGCCGATCGCGCACCAGCCGCACGGCCAGATCGGCATCGGCGATCTCGCCGCGCGCCCGGATGGCGGCATCGATCGACTCGGACGGGAGCCGCGCTCGCTCGCCTCGCGCCGCCACCGCCCGGCGAGCACTCGGCCCGCGCCGATCCATCGCCCGCACGAGGTCCTGCGCGAGCGCCGCATCATTGATCGCGCCGATCGATCGCAGTCGCCGTATCGCCTCGTGCACGGCCTCTTCGTCGTGGCCCTTCTCCTGAAGGTGGGCCCGCACCGCCGCTTCGGATCTCGCTCGGCGCGAGACGAAACGTGCGCCGTCACGCTCCGCGGCGTCCGCGCGTGCCGCGCGTTCCACGCGCTGAGCCAGACCGCTCGTCCAGCCTCCTCCAACGTGCAGCCCGAGCTCGATGACCGTTCCTTCCCGAGCTTGGCCGACCCTCTTCTTGCCGACGAAGATCGAAACGAGCCCGGGGCGAGACGCGAGCGGCCGCAGCGCCGTGATCAGCGCCGTCGCGTCTCCGCCGAACAGACCGCCATCGGATCCATCAGCGCGAGCGGGCACGTTAGGGCTCCAACGCATCGAGGTACGAGCGCAATTCGCTGATGGCCTTCAGATCACCACGAGTCTGCGCCTCTTTGAGACCCGCCCGAAGGGTGGTCACGGCGTCGGGCGCTCGCCCGGCTTCTTCGAGAGCGCGGGCCTTGTGGTAATGCGCGTACAGATAGCCCGCGTCGAGCGAGAGGCAACGATCAAAGTGCTTCACCGCCTCATCGTGATCTCCGGCGCCGAGGTGTTCCTGTGCGATCATGTAGTGCAGATCGGCGTCGGCGTCGTCGAGCGCGAGAAGGCGCCGCAGCTGTTCCATGCGGGACATCCCCGGAGTTTACCGCGCCGAAGCGCGAGTCTGGCGGCCCGCGCCGCCGCGAGCGGGCTTCAAACCGGAGGCCGGGGCCGGAGCCGCGTTCGAGCAGAACTTCTTGCAGATCGCGTCGTCTCCGCAGGATGCGCCGCGGGCCTTGCACACCGCTCGCCCGTGTGAGATGAGCAAGTGACTGAGTTCGGTCCATGCCTCGCGCGGAAACAGCGCCATCAGGCGGCGCTCGATGGACGCGACGCTCGCGCCCTCCGGCGCCAGCCCGAGCCGAACCGAGAGCCGTTGCACGTGCGTGTCGACGACCACGCCGACGTTGATTCCGAACGCGTTGCCCAGCACGACGTTGGCCGTCTTTCGCGCGACTCCGTGCAGGGAGAGCAGGTCATCCATCGTTCGGGGAACCTCTCCCCCGAACCGCGACACGATGTCGCTCATGGACAAATGCAGCGACTTGGCCTTGTTGCGGAAGAACCCCAGCGTGCGGACGTACGGTTCGATGTCCTCCGGGCTGGAGCGCGCGTAATCCCTCGGCATGGGAAATCGCGCGAAGAGGGCGGGTGTGGCGCGGTTCACGGCCGCGTCCGTGCATTGGGCGCTCAGAATCGTGGCCGCGAGAAGCTCGTGCGGACGCGTGTGCTCCAGGGCGCAGTTGGCGTCCGGGTATCGGGCACGAAGGGCGTCGAGCAACGCCGCGGCCCGGCGCTTCTCCGCTGCGGTGACGACGGGCAACTCGAACGGAATAACGGCGCCCGGCGACGCTTCCTTCGCTCGGGCCGCGACCGAATCCGCACGCTTCACGGGTTTTCGCTGGACCTGCTTCTTGACCACTTCCCGATCCTACCCGCACGAATCACGGCTCGGTGGTACAACCTCGCGCGTGTTCGAACTGCCCCCTCTGGCGCTGGCTCTGACCGGACTTCCGACGCCCGCGGGAGTGCGCAAGCTGATCGACGGCGTCCCCGCAGCCGGCTTCCGTGCCGTGGCGATCGACGCCACCCACCCCGAGACCCGCCCTCGTTCGCTGGATGCCTCCGCCCGACGGGATCTCGCATCGCTGCTCCGCCGGTCGGAACTCGCGTTCGCGGGACTTGATCTGTGGATCCCCCCCGAGCATTTCACCAGCCCCGCGAACGCCGATCGCGCGGCGGACGCGGTGGCCGCGGCATGCGGGCTCGCGGTCGATCTCGCGCGAGGGTGCGGCGGCGCGAGTGCTCCGCTTGTCTCGATACTCCTGCCACCGGAGCCCCTCGAAGGCGTGGTGTCCGCGCTGGCCGCCGCGGCTGAACGATTCGGCGCCGGCCTGGCCGATCACGCACGGCCCGTTCGTACTCTCGCGGCGCGCGGCTTCGACGTCGGGCTCGACCCGGCCATGTTGCTTCTGGCCGACGCCGATCCAGCCCGGGAAGCCTCGACACTGCTGCGCCAAGGCCGACTCTCCGCCGCCCGACTCTCTGACGCCGGGCCCGCCGGGCGCGTTCATGTCGGCGCCCCCGGTTCGCGCTTGGACGTTCTGGCCTACAGCGTGTCGCTCGTCACGGGCGGGTATCGCGAATTCGTCACGCTCGATCTGCGAGGGCTGCCGGACCCCGAACTCGGCGCTCGCGCCGCGCTAGCCGCATGGCGCGATCCAACGCATCCGCACTGACCCTTTGGGTGTTCGCCGTACAATCTCGAAAGGCGGGCGAAGCCTCATTCCGATCATTGCACACTACGGATGGCCAGAAAACGCGACTACTACGAGGTTCTGTCGATCCCCCGGGGCGCCACCGCGGACCAGATCCGCTCCGCGCATCGAAAGCTCGCCCGTGAACTCCACCCCGATGTGAACAAACAGGCCGACGCCGCCACCCGGTTCGCCGAAGTGCAGGAGGCGTACGACGTTCTTTCGGATCCCGACAAGCGGGCCACCTATGACCGGGTCGGTCACGGGGCCTACACCGGCGGCGTCCCGCACGCGCGCTCAGGGGCCCCGCCTCGCGGCACGTACACGTGGACCAACATCGGCGGCACGCCGGGCGACGTGAGCTTCGATCCCGAGGACATCGGCTCAATCTTCGAGGAGTTCTTCGGAGGAGGTCGTGGACCCGGTGCGCGCGGGGCCGAGCGCGAAACGCCCCGAACGCGCGCTCGACCCAAGGGCGCCGACATTCACCACACCATCGACGTCCCGTTCGAGACCGCGTACGACGGCGGGACGGTCACGATCCAGATCGCGCGCGACGGAGATGAGGAGACCATCGACATCAACATCCCGCGAGGCGTCGATACCGGAGCCAAACTCCGGCTGCGCGGCAAGGGGCGCCGGGGCCGCGGGGGCTCCGTGGGCGATCTCATCCTCACAGTCCGGCTCCTCCCGCACCCCACTTTCCGGCGTGATGGGCTCGACGTGCTCACGGACGTCACGCTCACCATCGTCGAAGCAACGCTCGGCGCCAAGGTCGGCGTTCCGCTCCCTCCGGACGGACACGAGACCGCGCAGATCACCGCGCCCCCCGGCACGCCCAGCGGCGCGCGCCTGCGCATCCGAGCTCGCGGCTTCGAAACCGACGCCCGCGCCGGCGCACCGGGCCGCCGCGGCGATTTCTTTGCCGTGGTCCGCATCGTGCCCCCGAAGCCGGATGAACTCAGCGAGGGCGACCGCGACGCCCTCCGATCGATCGGCGCGCGCCTGCCGTCCCCCCGACGCGTCTAGGTCAGCGATCAACCGGCGGCTCGGCCGACGGACCGTGCAGCGAGGCCCGATCCCGGTTCGCCAGGAAGGGCACGAAAACCTCGCGGTGCCATCGCCGCCACCCGTCCGTGTCCCAGCCGAGATACGCCGTGGAGTGATCCCACACCCGAGACGTCAACCGCACCAGCGATTCGTGCACCTCGGTTCGATACGACGTCACCAGCGAGTCCCCGACCACAAGCAACGATCCCGTGGTCAGGGTCGACATCTCCGGCTGAAACGCCACCGTGGCGTTGCCCACAACCGGCGTCAGCCCCGAAACAAATGTCTGCTGCTGTCCGACGAGGATGAACGCTCGGACCCCGCCCGCGTCCGCGGCTCCCTGCCCGGGCGTCGATACCTGAGCGCTGATGAGCAGCGGGATGGCCTCGAGCAATGTCAAAGCGTCAATCGCCTTCGCGCCCGCCGCGGCGTGCGCGTCATCACCGCTCCTGAGCGCACGATCGAGCGCCAACTTCGCTCCGTGCGAGACGCCGTCAACCTGAGCCCGCTGCACGAGCATCCCGAGCGCTGTTTCGCGAATCGTCGAATCGCGATCAAAGCACGCCGTCCACGCCAACGCCGCATCGCCCTGCCCCGAATCTTCTTCCGCGATGTACGTCAGCAACGCCACACGAACGTCGTTCGCTTCGCGCTCAAACACACCGATCGCCGCTGAAATGGCCTCTCCCGGCAGCGGTTGCGCAAACTCGTCCAACGTGGCTCGAACCCGGCGGAGCCCCTCGTTGCGCACATCAGCCACCCGCACCGTGCCGAAGTGACGCGCCCGGATTGCATTGAGCGATCGCTCGAGGTCACGCACGCTTCGGAGAAAGGCCGCACGCTCGCCCGCCGCGTCTGCTCCCGGCGGCGCAACAGCGCTGGCCGCGGGAGTTTCTTCACCCCCGCCCGAAGCGCCGCAAGCTGACCAGAACACCGCCATGCACGCCACGAATGCTCGCATGCAAGCATGGTACGGAACCGTTCCCGTCTCGGCTCCCGGGTTCTCCCGCAGTCTCAATTCGATCGAGATGTTTGAACCACGACCGCTTTCGGAAACGACCGCTGGCCCCGCATCGCCGCGGCCCGCGACGGAAACGACCCCACCCGAACCACCCACAACGAGCGCCCCTTCGAATCCTGATCGATCGTCACCTGCGGCTCGCCAAGCCCGGCCCGGCGCGCCGCGTCGCCCGCCGTGCGCGCCATGCCATCAGCATTGCCACGGTTCGAGAAAGCTCCCAGCTGCAGGGTGTACGGCCCGAGCGACCCGCGAGGCGTCGCACTCGGCAGGCTGGCCACGCTCCCGCCTTCCATCGCCCTGGACGAAATGGCGGCCGCAGCGCGCGCACGCGCCGCTTCATCGCCGCTCAGCTTGCCCGCGGCATCCTGCAGCAATTGGACCGCGCGCGCGTGCCGCCCACGCTTCTGTTCGATAAGCCCGAGTGTCGCCGATGCGCGCCCCGCGATCTCCCGGTCCTGCGAAGCCGTCAGCGGGCCCACCCATCGCTCGGCCTCGTCGTTGCGATCCAGAGCGTGGGCCGACATTCCCGCAATCAGCGCGGCGCGCTCACGCCGGCTGCCGGAAGAGTCTTCAGCCTCCCGAGTAGCCTTCGTAAACGCCGACGCATATAAGCCCGCCTCGTAATCGGACGCAGCCGAGCCGTTCGAGGATCGGGCCGCGGGTTGAGTCGGGCCCCCCTCCCCTCGCGCGCCGGATCGGCACCCCCCGGCCAGCCCGAACGCCAAAAGAAGCAACAGCGGAGCGAGCCGGGCGGCTCGTGTCTGGGGTTGCCGAAAGGACATTCAAGGCCTCCGCGGGTCGTGGTCTCGGGAACGCAGGGCAGGGTACCCTCTCCCGACATTCTCATCGACCCGTTCCGCCCGCGCTCCCCAGATTCTCTGAGAACCGACCATGAGCGTGCACTGGCCAATCATTCGCACTTGTCTCACCCGTCCCGGCGCGCGCCTTGTCATCGACGACCGTCGTTCCTGGCGCGCCGGCGAGATGCTCGTTGGCGCGGCCCACCTCGCAGACATCATCGCCGCACGCTCCAGATCACGCACCGTGGGCGTCCTGCTCCCCACCGGTGGAGCCATGCCCATGGCGGCGCTCGCCGCATGGATGCTCGGCCGCACCGTTGTTCCCCTCAACTATCTGCTCAAGCCCGACGAACTCCAGTACGTCATCGACGACTGCGGCACGGACATCGTGCTCACGGCCGAGCCGCTCCTCGAGCACATGCGATCCGTCGGAGGAAGAGACCCGCGTGTCGCCAATCTCGTGCGATTGGATTCGATGACGTTTCGGGGTGTTCCGGACGTGCGCTGGCCCTCGCTTCGAGGCGTCGGCGACACCGCCGACGATCTCGCCCTCCTCCTGTACACGTCCGGCACGAGCGGCAAGCCCAAGGGCGTCATGCTCTCGCACCGCAATCTCGCGTCGAACATCCGGCAATGCGTGGACTGGGTCCGGTTCACACGCCACGACACGCTCCTGGGCGTTCTGCCGCAGTTCCACTCCTTCGGGATGACGGTGCTCACGTTGCTGCCGATGACGCTAGGCTGTCGAGTGGTCTACTCAGCCAGGTTTGTCCCGGCGAACATCGTCCGCCTGCTGCGCGAGCACCGGCCCACCGCGCTCGTCGCGATCCCGTCGATGTACAACGCGCTGCTCGCGGTGAAGGACGCCGGACCCGACGACTTCACCTCCCTGCGCTTCGTCGTCTCCGGGGGAGAGCCGCTCTCCGAGCCCGTCGCGCGCGCGTTTCGAGATCGATTCAACGTCACCATCAACGAGGGCTACGGGCTCACCGAGACCTCGCCCGTCACGAACTGGTGTCGCCCCCACGAATACCGGCCGCGCTCCGTCGGCAAGCCGCTCCCGAACGTCATCGAACGCATCGTCGATCCCGCCACCGGCGCCGATCTCCCGCCCGGGCAGGACGGCGAAGTCTGGATCGCCGGGCCCAACATCATGCAGGGGTACCTGCATCTGGCCCGCGAAACGGCCTCGGCTCTCACGCCGGACGGGTTCCTCCGAACAGGCGACATGGGCCGATTCGACGCCGACGGACACCTCTACATCACGGGACGCATCAAGGAGATGATCATCGTCGGCGGCGAAAACGTCTTCCCGCGCGAGATCGAGGAAGTGCTCGACGCCCATCCCAGCGTCAAGGCGTCCGGCGTGGTCGGCCATCGCGATGATCTTCGCGGAGAGACGCCCGTGGCCTTCATCGAACTCAAGGAGGGCGCCGCGCCACCCCCGGAATCCGAACTCCGAACATGGTGTCGCGCAAGGCTGGCCGGCTACAAGGTGCCCACGGGCATCCGCGTGATGGCCGAGCTGCCCAAAGGGCCGACGGGCAAGGTGCTGCGACGTGAACTCCACACCATCGCCAATGCCAAGCCCTGACCCCCGTTCCCCGTCCAGATCCAGAATGCCCGGGAGAGGACTCGAACCTCCACCCTGTTGCCAGGACTAGCACCTCAAGCTAGCGCGTCTGCCAGTTCCGCCACCCGGGCGAGTGGGAAAGGGCGGGAGTATAGCGATCTCTTCGGGACGGTCCGCACGCTCGGGATTCAGGCCAGCCAACGCCCGCCATCCACCCGGATGACCTCTCCCGTCACGTAGCCAGCATCCATCGCCAGCCACCGAACCACCTCCGCGGCCTCGTGCGCGGTGCCCGTCCGACCCATCGGAACCCGCGCGATATACGAGCGCTGTGAGGCCTCGTCCGACTCGTACCCCTCGTCCGGAAACAGCACCACCCCCGGCGCCACGCCGTTCACGCGAACCTCGGGCGCCAGGTCCCGCGCGAGGCTCCGAACCATCTCGTGCAATGCGGCCTTGGACATCGCATACGGCCCGAATGATTTGCGGGGGCGTCCCAGAGCGTGCATGTCGGTCATGGCGACGATGGCGCCGCCTCGTGCCTTGCCGCCCGTTTCGCCGCGACGCAACAGGGGCGCCAATCCAACGCTCAATGCCAACGGTGCGAGCGCGTTGATCCGAAAGTGTCGCTCGGCGTCCCCGACAGCACGCCCGTCATCCGACGGGCCGTAGATCGACGCGTTGTGCACGAGCACATCCAATCGAGGCAACACCGCCGATGTCGTCTTCACAAACTCCTGCGTCTCATCGATGTCCGACAGATCGAGTCGCGCGGCGCCCGCTCGAACGCCGAGCGTCTCCAGCGCGCGCACGGACTCGCTCGCCTCGCGTTCGCTGGTTCGAAAGGTGAACAGCACGTCAAGACCGGCGCTCCCGAACGCCTCGCACAACGCCCTACCCACCCGCTTGGCGCCGCCCGTCACAAGCGCGATCGGCCGGCCTCCGTCAAAGCCCGACCCCGCCTTCTTCCAGGACTCGTTCACGGATGGCGAACCCCATCGTGACGAATGGTCCCGTCGTCACTGTCCATCCGCATGCGCCGGCCCGCTTCCTCCCACGGGTCAATCTCGTCCCCACGTCCCTCCGCCCGATCTGAGCGGCCGGCGTTCTGGCTCGGACGCAGCGCCCGGGCCGCCACCACGAGCAGCCCGAACGCCGTGAGTGCCACAACCAGCAACACCACCCAGGCGTTGCCCACCCGGAGGGCTTGCGAAGCGTGCTCCATTTCCTGCGCCACGATCAAAGCCGACATGCGGACAGGATACGCCCCGGTCGGGGCGGATGGTTCCGGATCCGTCGCCGAAAACGCGAGCCGACCGGGCCGGACCGGGAGAGGCTCGGAAGAAGGCTTAGAGGCAGGCCAACGCGCCGAACGTGGAAAGCACGGCGTTGAGGTCGCCGAAGTTCACCACGCCGTCATCGTTGACGTCCCCGGACAGGCCCGAACCGGTCTGCCCAAACTGACTGAGCACCACGTTGAGGTCGAGGAAGCTCACCATCCCATCGCCATTCGTGTCCCCCGCGAGGATGTTCACCAGTTCCGGACGCAGGTTGACGATCGTGGCCTTGGCGCGCGCGAGCTGTCCGGGCGAGAAGTAGTCGCGGCACTCCTTGCGGGAGTACGACATGTAATTGCGCGGATTCGGGGCGTACGGACCATCCCCGACGCACGTGCCGTTGGACGTGCCCGTGTAGAGACACGACGTGTTCACGTTGCTGGCGCCGAGAGTGGGGTCGGCTGGCGTGTCGCACACAAGGTCGCCCGCTGTCGCACAGTTGGAACCGTTCACGCACTCGCGCCCCGTCGACGTCTCGTGCGTGTGGTACAGGTCGAAGTAGTGCCCGATCTCATGAGGGAACGTCGAATGATTCGTGGTGGTGGCCGTGCAGGAGTTGCGCATCACGATCCCCTGCACGCTCGAGAACGTGAAGGCCGAGATGCCGCAGAGCGACGAGGACCCGATGAACAGCTCTTCGGTGAAGTAGATATTGATGGTGTTGGGGACGACGTTGGTGGTGCGCAGCTGGTCGATCTCACCCATCGTGTTGACGTTCAGGTAGAAGGCGTCCGAATCGATGTAGTCGATCGGCCCCGGAAGGCAGAACGCGATGCCGATGGAGGCGTACGCGGTGTTGGCGTCGATCAACGCCTGATCGAGCCGCTCGGGAGGCAGCCCCCCCGTGCCGTTGGACCGACGCACGACGTGGAACGTGAGCGGCACGTAGATGAACGAATCCGCCCCCGCGCCGGCGCGCTGCAAGTCGTACACGCCCGCGTCCAGGAGCGCGCGGGCCATGGCCGCTTCCCCCGGGCTCAGCGATTGCGGGCACTCACCCCCGACCGTGCCGGGGTCCGCCGAGGCGATCCCGAACGAGGCAACCATACCGAACGCCAGACCCAATCCTCGCATGCCGCAACTCCGTTGAAAGAACGACGCGTCTCACGCCCGGGATTCCGGGAATCCTGCGCGAGATCGCGCGTTCTGACAAGCGTATACCTCGGAAATACCTGCAGGGAATCGTGGATTATTGCCGCTCCCACCATCGACCCAGCGTGGCCTCGCATCCGCCCCGGTAGAGCCGCCGCAACGCGGGCTGGCTGAGGGACATCCCCCGCAGCCTCGGGGCCGACATGGCGTTGTGGCGGTCCGGGTCGACCAGCGCCAGGTCCGGATCGGAGATGGGCGAGTCCCCCTCATAGCCGGTCTCAAACATCGTCCGGAGGGCCCAATACCGGGACGCGTACAGGTCGAAGGCCTGATCCGCGGAATCCGCTTGCTCGGCAAATCTCGCGGCCGGCGAGCCGCTCGTGTCGGTCGGCTTGGGCGCCAGATGCTGGTCCATGGTCACGATGTCCGAACCAAACAGCACTCGCTCGCCGTGTTTCTCGAGAAACGCGCCGAACCGGCCCGCCGGGTGCCTGCTCAGCTCGCGCACCATCCACTTGGTCGCCGAGGTATCGATGATGATGTTGGGATGGCGCGAGAGCAGACCGTCAAGGAAATCGAGGTCCTCCGGCCACCCCGCCATGTGCGCGAGCAGCCAGGGCTGCGTGAACTCATCCGTCAGCCGCTCGATCGGCAGATACTGGCTCTCCTTCGTCCCGTAGACCGACGCGTCGACGTACTTGGTCTTGAACCACGTGTCGGGGTCCGCCACGTGCACCATGATCATCATGCCCAGGTCCGTCGCCAGGCGCATCTGCCGGCGCCGCCACTCTCCGTCGAGCGCAAGCAGCTTCGGCTCGCCCATCTCGCGCGTGTAGTCCAGCAGCCTCGGCGCCGTCCAGAACTTCGCCATGCGGCTGCCGTACCGCTCGCGCCACACCGGCAGATCCTCGAGATACCCGAGCGTGTGCGCCCATCGACGATCCGGGTGCATCCAACGAGGCACCGCCACGAAGCGGATGGTCTCCCCGAGCGCGTTTCGCACGGCGTCCGCGTCCTCGATGCGCGTCTGCGAATACGTCTGCGTGACGCCGTATAGATCGCGGGCCTCGCGATACACCTCCACGGCCCGCGCGCCGCTGATGTGCGCGTGAGCGTCGATGATCGGCGCCGCCGGCGGCCCCAATCGCGCGGCTTCGGCGCGATAGTCGAGCCCCAGGCGATTGGATGGTGTCGGCGTCAACGTCTTTTCCGGCATCGAGCGGATCGTAGGTTCATCGTGCGCGCGGGTACCATCTCGGCATGGCCGCACGACGTGATTCAGCCGATCAGCCCGCGTATCTCGCGCCGTATCGCGAGGCGTTGCAGCGGTACGGGCCGGTGTTCGAGGCGACGCTGTGGGCGAGTCGTGAATACCAGGCCACGCGGTTTCGGGTGATGTGCGAGATGGTGGATTTCACGGGGCTTTCGGTGCTGGACGCGGGCGCCGGGCGCGGGGATCTGGCGCATTTTCTCGAGGAGCGGGGGGTGGCGTTCCGGTCGTACGAAGGGGTTGAAGGGCTACCCGAAGTTTCCGCCGCGGGGGCTCATCTCCTGCCCGCGCGCGCACGGATGGCGTCATACGACTTCGTTCGTGAACCGGAGCGTTTGGGAGAGTCGGAACCGGACGTGATTGTCTTTTCGGGGTCGCTGAACACGTTGGAGCAGCGCGCGGCGGAGCGCGTTCTGGGAGAGGCGTGGGCGGCGAGCCGCGTTGCGCTGGTGTTCAACTTCCTGAGCGACCGGTGCGCGCCGGCGCTTCGGCGTCAGCCCACGGCGCCGGCGCGACGGTACGACGCGGTTCGGATGGTGGAGTGGGCGATGCGTCGGACTGCCAAAGTGGCGGTGCGGACGGACTACTTCCCGGGCGGGCATGACGCCACGATCGCGATGTGGGGGGAGGGGCGGCGGGAATAGGATTTGCTGCGGGGAGCCGGCTCAAACCAAAACAGGAGATGAAGCATGAGGCGGCGCGGCTCGTTGGCGGCATGGATGTGGTCGGTGATGGCGGGGTCGGCGGTGCTCTCGGGGTGCGCGTCGTACACGACGCCGGGGGGGCCGGCGGACCTGCACGCGATGGGGATCTCGCGCGGGGAGCAGATCGCGCGGACGGACGCCAACATTCTCGAGAAGATGAGCCGCAAGCCCGCGGCGGATTTTCCGGCGTCGATCGCCGTGATTCGGGTGCAGGCGCACAACTACCGGTCGCACACGGCGCAGGGGTATGGGGAGGGGAACTTCACGGTGCTCACGGGGCGCGAGGCGGAGACGGACGAGGACATGGCCCGCCTGCAGGGGCTTCCGATGGTGCGCGGGATCGCGACGATGAATCGGCTGGTGCTGCCGCAGTGGCTGAACACGGAGAAGGACCTGCGTGAGGCCGCGGCGTCGGTGCACGCGGACATGGTGCTGCTGTACACGTTCGACACGCGGTTCGGGGTGACGACGAAGATTCCCGCGATGGGTCTGATCACGCTTGGGCTGTTCCCGGATCGGGAGTCGCGGGTGACGTCGACGGCGTCGGCAGCGCTGATCGACACGCGGTCGGGGTTCATTTATGGAGTGGCCGAGGCCACGTCAAAGGCGCATCAGCCGGCCAATGCATGGACGTCGGAGGACGCGGTGGATGAATCGAGGAAGCGCGCGGAGCGCGAGGCGTTCGTGAACCTCGTGGGGGAGGTTGAAACGATGTGGAAAGTGGTTGCGGAGACACACGCGATTGCGAGGCCGGTGGAGACGGAGGCGTCGGTGCGGTGAGGCAGAGCCGAGAGCCACGTTGATCGGGAGTGAGCGCGGATGTGCGTCGCGGCTTGTTGAGGCGCAGTGGACAAGGAGCGATGCGATAGCCCTCATCTCGGTCCGCTCCCACTCACTTCGTTCGCGGGAGAGGAAGGCAGAGGCGCGCGCGATTGGTAGGCTAGGGGCATGGCGATCATCGTTTTTCAGCATCACGACATCGGGACGGCGGGGCGGCTCGGGCTCACGTTTCGGGATCACGGGTTCAAGTTGCGGGTGATCCGGCCGGATCGGGGCGAGGCGATCCCGCCGGACTTCGACGGTGTCGAGGGCGTGGTGAGCATGGGGGGTCCGCAGAACGTGGATGACCCCGTGGGGAAGTGGCCTTGGATGCCCGGGGAGATGGAATACCTGAAGGGGGCGCACGAGCGGCAGTTGCCGGTGATCGGGGTGTGCCTTGGACATCAGATGCTGGCGGCGGCGTTGGGGGGCGAGGTGGGGCCGATTGATCCCGGGCAGGGGCCGGAGATGGGGTTTCACGCGGTGGAGATCGGGGCTTTGGGGCAGACGGACCCTGTGCTGGCGGGGATTGCGTGGAAGTCGATGCAGTTTCAGAGCCACGGGCGCGAGGTGAAGCGATTGCCGGGCGGGGCGGCGGGGCTGTCGAGCAGCGCGAGGTGCAAGGTGCAGTCGTTCCGAGCGGGGATGCGGTCGTACGGTTTTCAGTATCACTTCGAGGTGGATCGGGCCGGGCTCGAGGCGCATGTTCGCGCGGATGGTGAATGCCTGACGAAGGCGGGGACGAGCGCGGAGGAGGTGCTGCGGCAGGCCGATGCGCAGTATGCGGGATTCGCGCGGCTGGGAGATCGGCTGTGTTTGAATCTGGTGACGTGCCTGTTCCCGCGGGTGTTCCGTGGCGCATCGGGGCGCGACGTGGCCACGGGGCCGGCGTCGATTCCCGCGGCGACGGCTTCGGCCGCGCGGTGAGGGGTTGGGCACTCGGCTGACGATCTCGCCGCCGGGGGATTACGTGCTCGCGCGGGACGTGTGCTCGTACGGCTATTTCCTGCTGGCGCCGAATCGGTGGGACCCGAAGACGGCGACGTTGTCGCGCGTGCTTGGGCTTCCCGAGGGCCCGGCGACGGTGCGCATCGGGCAGACGGGCGGAGCTGGCGGTCGGCTGACCATGCAGGCGGATCGGGGGCTGTCGAAGAGGGAGCAGGGGGAGGCGAAGCGGCAGATTGCGCGGATGCTGAGCCTTACGGACGAGGGAGTGGGGGAGTTTCACCGGGTGGACCCTCGGTGGTCACCGAAGGCGAAGGGGAATGGGAGTGGGCGGGGGAGATTGTTCCGGAGTCCGACATTCTTTGAGGACCTGATCAAGACGGTGACGAGTTGCAACGTGGCCTGGCCGAGCACGGTGCGGATGAACCGGAGGCTGTGCGAGGTGTTCGGCCCGGCGTTTCCGGGCGCGGAGCGACTGGCTCGGGCGCGCGCGAGCACGCTGCGCGGGCGCTGCGGGGTGGGGTACCGCGACCAGCGGATGGTGGAGCTCGCGCGGCTGGTGGCGCGAGGGGAAGCGAGCGCGGAGTGGTTTGAGGACCCGGGGAACAGTGACGAGGAGGTGTACGACGCGCTGCTGGAGCTGCCGGGGATCGGGCCGTACAGCGCGGCCAATGTGCTGCAGCTTCTCGGGCGGTATTCGAGACTGGCGATCGACACCGAGTCGATCCGGCATGGGAAGACGGTGCTGGGGATAGAGGGGACGGACTCGGAGGTGACGCGCCGGCTGGAGCAGCACTACGAGGGGTTCGGGCGGCACCGGTTCCGCTCGTACTGGTTCGAGGTATGGACGTGGTACGAGGGCCTTCGGGGGCCGTCGTGGACGTGGGAGCGGGAGGAGGTGGGCTCGTCGTTCACGGCGGCGGCGTTCCGGAAGGAAGAGGGAGCGGGCCGGAAGGCGGGCGGGAAGAAAGGCGTGCGGGCGAGGGGTCGCGGGCGGGCGGAGTGATCTATACTTGCCTCTTGTGCGGCTTGGTCGCTCGCCTTTGAGGCGGTGGTGGACGGGCACGCTCCGACTCGCTCCTCCGGTTGCAAAGGACTGAGATGGCAACGATCGCCTCGCAGTCGTTGAAAAACGCGTTTCTTCACGGGCGGTGGACGACGGATGATTCCGCGCGCCTGTACGGGCTGCAGGACTGGAGCCAGGGCTACTTCGGCGTGAGCGAGCAGGGCAACGTGCTCGTGCTGCCGGATCGCAGCGCGCAGGGCCGGAAGATCGATCTGCGCGAGTTGGTGGAGGGCCTTCGAGAGCGCGGCCTGAGCACGCCGGTGCTGATCCGCTTCACGGACATTCTGCGGCATCGGCTGCACGAGCTGGCCGGGGCGTTTCAGAAGGCGATGGCGGATCACGAGTACAAGGGTCAGTACCGCTGCGTGTACCCGATCAAGGTGAATCAGCAGCGGCACGTGGTCGAGGAGATTCGCGACATCGGCGGCCCGCTGGGCTTTGGCCTGGAGGCGGGCAGCAAGCCCGAGTTGCTGGCGGTGCTCGGGATGAGCGAGGGTCGGCAGGACATGCCGATCGTGTGCAACGGCTTCAAGGACGATGAGTTCATCGAGATGGTGGTGCTGGCGGCGAAGATCGGCCGGAACATCATCCCGGTTGTGGAGAAGTTCAGCGAGCTGGAGCTGCTGGTCAAGCACGCGAAGCGGTACGAGGTTCGGCCGAAGATCGGGGTGCGCGTCAAGATCGCGGCGAAGGGCTCGGGTCGATGGGAGTCGTCGGCCGGGGCGCGCTCGAAGTTCGGGCTGTTCATCTCCGAGCTGCTGCAGGCGATGGACTATCTGCGCGAGCACCAGATGCTGGACTGCCTGCAGATGCTGCACTTCCACATCGGCAGCCAGATCACGGACATTCGGAATCTGAAGAACGCGATCAACGAGCTGACGCACATCTACGCGGAGATGCGCCGGCTGGGCGCGACGAATCTGTCGATCGTGGACGTGGGCGGCGGGCTGGGCGTCGACTACGACGGATCGCAGTCGAGTTTTTCATCGTCGATGAACTACACGATCGCGGAGTATGCGGCGGACGTGGTGTACCGGATCAAGAGCGTGTGCGACGATGCCGGGGCGCCGCACCCGACGATCATCACGGAGTCGGGGCGCGCGATGGCGGCGTACTCGAGCGTGCTGGTGTTCGACGTGATCGGCTCGTCGCAGTTCGACGCGGCGCCGACGGTGGAGGAAGTGGAGGCCGCGCTCGCGCTGGAGACGGACCCGCCGCAGCCGGTGATCGATCTGCTGAACACGTTCAAGGGCCTGACGGACCGGAACCTGCTGGAGAGCCATCACGACGCGATGCAGGCGCGGGACGAGGCGCTGAGCCTGTTCAGCCTGGGCTACATGACGCTGCCGATGCGGGCGATCTCGGAGCGGTTGTTCTGGGGCATCGGGCGGAGGGTGCTGGAGCGGTCGGCGAAGCTCCGGGAGGTGCCGGAGGAGTTCGAGAGCCTGCCGGAGATTCTCAGCGACATCTACTTCTGCAACATGTCGATTTTCCAATCGATGCCGGACTCGTGGGCGATCGACCAGCTGTTCCCGATCATGCCGATTCATCGGCTGCAGGAGGAGCCGGCGCGTCGCGCGGTGCTGGCGGACATCACGTGCGATTCGGACGGGCAGATCGACAAGTTCGTCGATCGGCACGACGTCAAGAAGACGCTTGAGGTGCACGGCGTGAAGCCGGGCGAGCCGTATTTTCTCGGGGCGTTCCTGGTCGGCGCGTATCAGGAGACGTTGGGGGACCTTCACAATCTGCTGGCGGACACGCATGCCGTGCACGTGACGGTGGACGAGCACGGCGAGGTGTCGATCGACGAGGTTGTGGAGGGTGACACGGTGGCGGAGGCGTTGCGGTATGTGCAGATCGACGCGGAGGATCTGCGGAGCGCGATGCGGAGGGATGTGGAGCGCGCGGTGCGCGCGAAGCTGCTGACGGCGTCGGAGTCATCGCAGCTGATGCGGTTCTACGAGGCCGGGCTGGACGGGTATACGTACCTGGAGGAGTAACGCCCGGCCCACGGGCGCGGGAAGCGGTGCGGGTTGATCGAAGAGTCAATTGTCGACGCGAGGATGTCGGCGTTCAGGGAGCAGAGACGATGCAGAAGCCCACGAAGCAGGAACTGTTGAGCCGCCCGGTGGAGCACGTGGATGTCACGGCGTTCGACGCGCGACCGATCATCGAGGCGTACCGGGGCACGGCGTTCCAGGCGAGGAACCTCGCGCGGGCCACGGACATCGTGTCGATGATGCTCGGCGAGAAGGAGTGCGGGGTGATTCTCACGCTGGCGGGCTCGCTGATCTCGGCGGGGATGAAGCGCGCGATCGTGACGATGCTGGAGCACGACATGATCGACGCGATCGTGTCGACGGGCGCGAACATCGTGGACCAGGACTTCTTCGAGGGGCTGGGGTTCCGGCACTACATTGCGCCGGGCACGCCCGAGGCGCCGGTGGTGGACGACCCGACGCTGCGGGACATGGCGATCGACCGGATCTATGACACGTACATCGACGAGGACGAGCTGCGGCTCTGCGACGACACGACGAAGAAGATCTTCGATTCGCTGGCGCCGGGCGCGTATTCGTCGCGCGAGCTGGTGGATGCGATGGGCGCATATCTGGCGGAGCACCACCCGGGCATCCCCGGCATCGTGCTCACGGCCCACAAGAAGCGGGTGCCGATCTTCGTTCCGGCCTTCTCGGACTGCTCGGCGGGCTTCGGGATCGTGCTGCACCAGGTGCAGCGGCCGGAGGCGCACGTGGCGTTCGATTCGGGCAAGGATTTCCGCGAGTTGACGGCGATCAAGGTGCATTGCGGGACGACGGGCCTGCTGATGCTGGGTGGCGGCGTGCCGAAGAACTTCGCGCAGGACATCGTGGTGGCGGCGGAGCTGCTGGGCGAGGAAGCGGCGATGCACAAGTATGCGGTGCAGATCACGGTGGCGGACTCGCGCGACGGGGCGCTCTCGGGCTCGACGCTGCGCGAGGCGTGCTCGTGGGGCAAGGTGGACGTCGTTCACGAGCAGATGGTGTTCGGAGAGGCGACGACGCTGTTCCCGCTGCTGGCGAGCGACGCGTATCACCGCGGACAGTGGAAGGGGCGCAAGGGGATGCGTCTTGCGGAGGTGTTGGAGCGGAGCGCGGTGGGCGCGAAGTGAGGCGCGGGCGCGGGGCGGGCGGTATGCTCCGGCCCTGATGGCGCGCCGACTCGACAAGCCGTCGCTGAGCCTGCGGTCGCGCTCGTTGTACCCGAGCGTGCTGGCGTACTTTGCGGAAGGTCGGCGGGATGCGCGGGGCGCGATGCGCGTTCTGGATCTGCCCGCGGGCTCGGGGTTGCTCTCGTTTCCGCTGCGCGCGGCCGGGTATGACGTCACGAGCGCGGATTTGTTTCCCGAGTATCTCGAGAGGGCGGCGACGGAGCGGCGGGGAGAGCCGGTGGTGAACGCGTTTGAGGGCGAGACCGGGGCGAAGCTGCCGGTGTGGCTGCGGCTGGCGCTGTACGACGACGCCGGGGAGGGGCCCGAGCGGGAGGGGGACGCTCGCGCGACGCCGGCGGACATGGAGGCGCGGCTGCCTTTTGGGGACGGGTCGTTCGACGTGGCGCTGTGCGTCGAGGGCATCGAGCATGTCGTGGATCGTCACAAGACGCTGAAGGAGCTGCGGCGCGTTCTCAAGCCGGGCGGGAGGCTGCTCATCACCACGCCGAACCTGCTGAGCCTGCGGGCGAGAGTGGCGTATGCGTTCGCGGGGCAGCGGGCGTTCAGCAGCTACATCGACGAGCAAACGTCGGTGTGGGGCAGGTCCGACGACGGGACGCGGACGTACCACGGGCACGCGTTCCTGATCTCGTATTTCCAGTTGCGGTACAGCCTGCACCATTGCGGGTTTCGGATCACGAGGCTGGTGAACTCGAACTGGAGCCCGACGAGCCTGCTGCTCGCGCCGCTGATCCCGCTGGTGTGGTTGGCGACGTGGCGATCGCAGAAGGGGGCGAAGCGGAAGTTCGCGAGGTTGGCGGGTGAGGGGAAGGTGGGGGCGGGCGTGGCGGCGCCGTACCGGGAAATGCTGCGGCACCTGGTGTCGCCGGCGCTGCTTTTCGGCGCGACGCTGATTTGCGAGGCCGAGGCCGTTGAAGGTGTGGGCTGATGCGGACGTTGGTGTGGTTCAGGTCGGATTTGCGGGTGGCGGACCATCCGGCGCTCTGGCATGCGTCCGAGCGGGGTGAGGTGGTGGGGGTGTACGTGGTGTCGCCGGGGGATTGGGCGCGGCACGACACGGCGGCGTGCAGGGTGGAGTTCACGCTGCGGACGCTGCGGGAGCTTGGGGCCGCGCTGGCGGGCAGGGGGGTGGCGCTGCGGGTGGTGCGGGCGGAGCGGGCGACGGACGTGGCGGGCGCGGTGGTGAAAGAGGCGGCGACGTGCGGGTGCGGGGTGATCGCGTTCAATCGGGAGTATGAGTGGAACGAGGCGCGTCGGGATGAGGAGGTGGAGCGGCTCGCGCGCAAGGCGGGGCTGGAGGTGGAGGCGCATCACGATCAGGTGCTGTTTGCGCCGGGGAGCGTGATGACGGGGAAGGGGACGTACTACACGGTGTTCACGCCGTTTCGGAAGGCGGTGTACAAGCGGTTTGCGGAGGATGGGGTTCCGGGGGTGGTGGGGGCGATCCGGAAGCAGAAGGAACTTGAGGTTACAGCGTCGGAGCCGCCAGAGCGCGTCGAGGGGTTTGCATCGGAGGTGGATGCGGGGTTGTGGCCTGGAGGAGAGAAGGAAGCGCAGAGGAGATTGAAGCGGTTTGTGGCGGGGAAGATCCGGGCGTACGACGGCGCGCGGGATGTGGTGAGTGAGGATGGGACGAGCGCGTTGTCGCCGTACCTGGCGGTCGGCGCCGTGTCGGTGCGGCAATGTCTGGAGGCGGCGCTCGCGGCGAACGGGGGGAAGTGGGAGGGGGGGGATCGGGGCGTGGCGATGTGGGTGTCGGAGCTCGTGTGGCGGGAGTTCTACCGGCACATCGTGGTTGGCTTCCCGCGCGTGTGCATGCACCGACCGTTCAGGACGGAAACGGAACGCGTCCGATGGAGCGAGCATGAGGAGCACCGGCGCGCGTGGGAGGAGGGGATGACGGGATACCCGATCATCGATGCGGCGATGCGGTGTCTGGCCACGACCGGCTGGATGCACAACCGGCTGCGGATGATCGTCGCGATGTTCTTTACGAAGGACCTGTTTCTCGACTGGCGCGTCGGGGAGAGGTTCTTCATGCGGCGCTTGATCGACGGGGATCTGGCGAACAACAACGGGGGGTGGCAGTGGTCCGCCAGCACTGGGACGGACGCGGCGCCGTATTTCCGCATCTTCAACCCGGTGAGCCAGAGCCGGAAGTGCGACCCGAACGGCGAGTTCATTCGCCGGTGGGTTCCGGAGCTGGAGTCGTTGAACGCGAGATTGATTCACGCGCCCTGGGAGGCGCCGGCGGCGGTTCGCTCGGGCGTCGAGTATCCGGATCGGATCGTGGATCACGCGAAGGCGCGGCGCCGAGCGATTGCGGAGTTCAAGCGATTGGCGTCGTCCGGCGGGAAGTGATTCTTACCAAGGCAGGAGGAATCCGCGCCCGTAGACGAGCGTGCCGCCCAGGTGTGCGTTGAAGGCGATCGCGACGGCGATGATGTAGAGCAGTGGGGCGGCGAGCTTGGCGACCACGGTCGTGGGTTGCGCTGCGCGGGCCTGGAGCGCGATGGCGGCGAGGGTGGCCGCGACGGCGACGGCGATGCCGGTCCACTCATGGAGTTCGAGCGTTTCGAGAGCCGTGCCGGAGAGCGTGGATTCGACGGCTTCCTCGTGGATGAGCCCGAGGGTCATGGCGAGGAGTGCTGACGCGGCGCCGGCCCAGGCGAGCAGTCGGACGGTGAACTCGGCGGGGTGATCGTCCTTGCGCGGGCGGAAGAGCTCGACGAGCGCGGCGAGTATGAGCAGCGCGATGGGGAAGTGCACCGTCACGACGTGGAAGCGGCCCAGACGCTGCATGGGCTCGACCGGCTTGGGCTGGGTCAGGGTCGGCGCGTCGGCCACGGGCGCGGCGATCGGGGGCGTGCCGCCGAACTGGGGCAGGTGCGCGAGGTATTCGGCGGGCTTGGCCTCGAAGTTGCGGCGGCACTTGGCGCAGCAGAAGTAAATCGTCTTTCCCTCGTGGAGGAGGGACAGATCGGGGTCGATGGGCTCGTCGGTCATGACGGGGCACATCGTGTTGGCGCTTGCGTCGGGCGTGTCGCTCGCGAGCGCAAGGGGGGAGGCGAAAGCGAGCCACAGCGCGAGCAGCGCCGTGGCCAGCGAGATCATGCGCCGCGCGAACGCCGGGATTGCTCCTGGATTCGCGAGGGCGTCATGCGTGTGGGGGTTAGTGCTTCTCGGCATTGGCCTTGCCCGCGGCGAGGGCCGCGTCGAGGGCGGACTGACGCTCGGCGTTGGACATCTTGATCCAGCCGGGGATGCAGTCCGGGCAGCAGAGCTGGACCTTCTTGCCATTGAACACGAAGGTTCCGCCGTCGGCGTTGACTTCGTGCTTGCCGACGGGGCACCAGGTGTTGGCGATCTCGAGGTTGTCGTACTTGGCCAGGAACGCCTGCTGGTCCTCTTCGGACTTCTTGGCGAACTTCTCCTCGCAGCCGGCGCAACAATAGCCGACGGTCTTGCCGAGGATGATGGTGGTCTTGGTGGCGAGATCGATGGGCTCCTTGCCGATGGGGCAGGTGTCGTTCACGGGGCCCATGTCGGCATGCGCAAGGAGGAACTCGAACCGAGCGTCCTCGTCCATGGCGTTCCACTTGGACTCGCAGCCGTTGCAGCAGAGGCCGATGGAAAGGCCCTTGAACGAGACGGTTGCGGCGGCGGGCATGGTCATCGCTTCGCCACAGCCGGGACACGCCTTGTTGTGCGCGGGGGCGAGGTCGCCCGTGCCCGCGTCGGCGTGATGATCCTCGCCTTCAGCCGCTTTGGGGGCGGCGGTGAACTTGGCGAGCGTCGCGGTCCTCTGCGTGTCATCCATGGCCTCCCACTTGCGGAGGCACTTCTTGCAGCAGAAATCCACGGTCTTGCCGTTGAACGTGGCTGTGGGGGAGCCGGCTTCGACGGTTTCGCCCGAGATCGGGCAGACCTTGGTGTCGCCAGCGAATGCCGGGGCGACGAGGATCGCGGCGGCGCCCGTCACGAGAAGGGATGCGAGAGCTGCAACACGAGAACGTTTCATCAGGTTCCTCCAACGGGTTCAGGGGATCGAGGCCGCGTGCCTCGGGAGACGTAGTTTAGTCTCCTCCAGCAGCGAGCAGAGGGTGGGGACCACGAACATCGTGATCATCGCCACTGTCATTCCACCGAGGGTGGGTATGGCCATGGGAATCATGAGATCCGAGCCTCGCCCGGTGCTCGTGAGCACGGGCAGCAGGGCGAGCACCGTTGTGGCGGTGGTCATGAGGCAGGGGCGGACTCGTCGTAGGCCGGCGGCGAGGATGGCCGCGCGCACCTCGGAGATCGTGCCCGGTCGGCGCTCGGCCATGCTCTGGCGGACGTAGGTGGCGATCAACACGCCGTCGTCCTCGGCGATGCCGAAAAGCGCGAGGAAGCCGACCCACACGGCGACGCTGAGATTGATCGGGTGGAACTGGAACAGTTCGCGCATGTTGCGTCCGAGGACTTCGAAATCGAACCACCAGGGCTGGGCGTAGAGCCAGAGCATGGTGAAGCCGCCTCCCCAGGCCACGACCACGCTGGAGAAGACGATGAGGCTCATGAGGACTCCGCGGAACTGGAGATAGAGCACCAGAAGGATGAGGGAGAGCGCGAGCGGCACAAGGATGAGGAGCGTTTTCTGCGCGCGAGCCTGATTCTCCCACGTGCCGGCATAGGAGAGGCTGACGCCCGTGGGGAGCGTGAGTTGGCCGGCGGCGAGGCTGGAGTCGAGAAACCGTCGGGCCTGCTCGACCGCGTCCACCTCGCCGACGCCCGGGCGCTTGTCGAAGAGCACGTAGCCGACGAGGAAGGTGTCCTCGCTCTTGATCATGTCGGGGCCGCGGACGGACCTGATCTCGGCCAGCTCGCCGAGCGGGATGTGGGCGCGGCGATCCGCGGCGCCGGTCGGCTCGTTCATCGACGCGCCGCCGTTCTCGGGCATGGCGGCGATCAGCACGCCGGAAAGAGTTTCGGGCTGATCCCGGAGCTCTCGGGCGTAGCGGACCCGAACGGGGTATCGCTCGCGCCCTTCGACGGTGGTGGTGATGGGGGAGCCGCCGATGGCGGCGTCGATGGCCATCTGTACGTCCTGGATGGAAAGGCCGTACCGGGCGATGCGCTCTCGATCGATCTCGATCTCGAGGTATGGCTTCCCGATGACGCGGTCCGCGATGACCGCGGCGGGCTCGATGGCGGGAACCTGCTTGAGCAGCCGCTCGACGTCGAGCGCGACCCGCTCGATGGCTTCGAGCGTCGGCCCCTTGATCTTCACAGCCATGGGCGCGCGGATGCCGGTTTGGAGCATGACCAGGCGCGCGGCGATGGGCTGCAGGCGCGGTGCTGAGGTGGCGCCGGGGACGTCTCCGGCGCGGACGATCTCGTCCCAGATGTCGTCGTTGGAGCGGATGTGGTCTCGCCAGAGACGGAACGGCCTGCCCCGTTCGTCGGAGATGAGCTCGCCCGACGCGTCGCGGGAGAACGACTGGGTGTCGTCATCGAAACGGAACAGTCGCCGCGCGCCCTGCGCGTCGAGCATGTATTCCGGGGCGAGCGTGATGACGGTCTCGATCATCTGCAGCGGCGCGGGGTCGAGCGCGGTCTCCGCGCGCCCGATCTTGCCCACGACGGTCTCGACTTCGGGGATCGCGGCGATGGCGCGGTCCTGCTTCTGCAGGATGTCGAGGGCTTCTCCGATGGAGGCGTGCGGCATGGCCGAGGGCATGAAGAGGAACGACCCCTCGTCGAGCGGTGGCATGAATTCCTTGCCGAGCCCCGGGAGGGCGTGGCGCGCGGCGATCCAGGTGTCGCTGGATCGGATGGCGGCGGGGTCTCCGCCGAGACGGGCGTACGTGGCGGGGATGAAGGAGAACGCGCGATCGAATCCGATCCATGCGGAGAGTCCGAACGCGACGATGCCAATGGGCGCGGTGAGGAACAGGGCCTTGTGATCGAGGCACCATCGGAGAATGGGCCCGTAGAGCCGCTCGAACAGCACGTAGAGCATCAGCAGGCCGCCGATCAGCCCGACGACGAAGATCGCGTTGAGCAGCGAGCCCTTCTCCACGCCCAGCGGCGCCCAGCGTTCGCTCAGCCACACGCACACGGCCGCGCCGACGGCAATCGAGACGGAGAGAGAGCATAGTTTTCCGAGTCCTCCCTTGAGGGTTTCCTGCGCGAGCCGTGCGACGCCGACCAGCGCGAGCAGGCCGCCCGCCCACCAGGAGACGGTGATGGAGATGACAAGCCCCGCGACGACGACCCCGGTGTAGAAGCCACGCCGGACGCGTCTTCCGGGGGTCTTGCGTCCGAGCAGGAGATGGGCCGCGGGCGGGATGATGGTGAGCGCGACGACGACGGACGCCGCGAGCGCAAAGGTCTTGGTGAAGGCGAGCGGGCGGAAGAGTTTTCCTTCCGATCCCGACATGGCGAACACGGGGAGGAACCCGATGAGGGTGGTTCCCACCGCGGTGATGATGGCGGAGCCCACCTCGGTGGTGGCGCGGTGCACGACGTCGAGGCGCGATTCTTCGGGTGGCGCTTCGTCGAGGTGCTTGAGGATGTTCTCGCAGAGAATGATGCCCATATCGACGAGGGTGCCGATGGCGATGGCGATGCCCGCGAGCGACACGACGTTGGCGTCGACGCCGGCGAATCGCATGAGGATGAAGCAGGAGAGCACGGCAGCGGGCAGCACGGCGCTGATCAGGGCCGCGGTGCGCAGGTGATTCACCATGACGATGACGACGACGATGGTGAGGAGGATCTGCTCCACGATGGCCGTGCTCAGGGTGTCGAGGGTTTCCTCGATGAGCTGGGTGCGGTCGTAGAAGGGGACGACGTGCAGCCGGCTCACCCGGCCGTCATCGAGCGTCTTGGACGGGAGTCCGGGGGCGATCTCCTCGATCTTCCGCTTGACGTTGTTGATGACTTCGAGCGGGTTGGCCGCGTGACGAACGACCACGACGCCGCCCACGGCCTCGGCCCCGCTCTTGTCGAGTGCGCCGAATCGCTGCGCCGGCCCGAGGGCGACGCGAGCGATGTGGCGGATGAGGAGCGGCGCGTTGGATGTCTGCCGGATGACGGTGTTCTCGAGGTCGTCCGTGGAGCGGAGGTATCCGAGCCCGCGCACGACGTACTCGACACGGTTCACCTCGATGGTGCGGGCGCCGACGTCGATGTTGGACTTGCGCACGGCGTCGAAGACGTCCTCGATGGAGACGTCGAACGCGCGCATGGCGTCGGGGTCCAAGTCCACCTGATACTCGCGGACGAAGCCGCCGACGGAGGCGACTTCGGCGACGCCTTCCGCGGAAAGGAGCGCGTAGCGGACGGTCCAGTCCTGCGCGCTTCGGATTTCGTCGAGCCCCCAGCCTCCGGTGGGCCGGCCCTGCTCGTCGCGCCCTTCGAGCGTGTACCAGAACACCTGTCCGAGCGCGGTGGCGTCCGGCCCGAGCGCGGGCGCGACGTTGGCCGGGAGCGTGCCGGCGGGAAGGCTGCCGAGCTTCTCCAGGATGCGCGAGCGTGACCAATAGAACTCGATGCTCTCGTCGAAGATCAGATAGATCGATGAAAACCCGAACATCGACGTGGAACGGACCGTTTTGACGCCCGGCACGCCGAGCAGCGCGGTGGTGAGCGGGTAGGTGATCTGGTTTTCGACGTCCTGGGGGGAGCGGCCGGGCCACTCGGTGAAGACGATCTGCTGGTTCTCGCCGATGTCGGGGATGGCGTCGACGGGAACAGGGTCGCGCGGCATGCCGCCCAGCGACCAGTTGAACGGGGCGGTATAGAGCCCCGTGAACACGAGCATCGCCGCGAGGATGGCGACGAGCGCCTTCTGCTCGAGACAGAAACGAAACAGGGAAGAGAGCGGGCCTCGCGGTGTGCTCATGGCTCCGCTCCCGACGCGGGGGCGATGGTCCGGAGCGTCTCACCGCAGCGGAGCATCGCGGCGCCGTAGTACGGGTTCAGGATCTCGTCCTGGTCGAGCAGCCAGTCTCCGCCCTTGTTGTCGAAGGCCATCGGGCAGTGCTGCAGGTACAGCGTGAGGTCATCGGGCGGGCCGAGCTGATCGGCGAGCCGGACGAGCGCGCCCGTCCATTCATGAAACGCGGTGCGGAGCGCATCGAGATCCATGTGTTGCACGTGCGCGATGGTCGGCGCGACGGCGTCGGCGGCGGACCGGAGAGCGTCGTGGATCGGCCGGTTTGGGCTCGAGGCGTGCCTGAGCGCGTGGGCGAGGCGCTCGGCGTCGGCCCGTGCGGCTTCGAGGTTGCTGTCGGCCAGCGCTCGAGCGAGCGCGACGGACGCGACCCAGATGGGCCTCGCGGCGGCGCGATCCTCGGGGCTGGATGGCAGGCGAGCGGTGGGGAGGGCGGGCTCGTCCGGTGGAGCACTGGTGGGGCTCATCAGACTCGGGCGAGCTTCGATCTGCAGGGCGCTGTCGATCTTGAAGTTGCCGCGGGTGACGACGCGTTCGCCCTCCTGCAGCCCGTCGAGCACGACGTACTCGTCTCCGGCGCGCAGGCCGAGCGAGATTTCCCGCCCCTCGTACTCGCCCGGAGATCGCTCGACGTAGACGATGGCGCGACGACCGGTGACGAGCGGAGCCGTGGCGGGAATCAGGAGAGGGTGGCTTGTGTCCGAACGGCCGTTTGTCGCGGCAGCGACGAGGCTCATGGCGCAGATGTCGCAGTGTCCGGGCTCGGCGGCCTGCATCTCGGGGTGCATGGGGCACAACCAGACGCCGGAGAGGTCCGGGGCGAACACGGAGGCGTCGGCCCGGATGCCGACCTTGAGCGCGGCGCGCACGAACATGCCTTGGCGCAGCGCGCCGTCGGCATTGGCGACGGTGAGGCGCACTTTCGCGGTGCGCGTGCGGGGGTCGAGTTCGGGCGGGATGAAGGCGACGAAGCCCTCGAAGGTGCGCCCCGGCAGGGCGTCCACGCGCAGCTCAACGTGCTGGCCGTAGCGGATGAAGGGCAGGTCGCGCTCATACGCGTCGAGCAACACCCACATGCGTGACGGGTCGACGAGTTCGACGAGGTCCCCGCCAGTCTCGAGCCAGCGGCCCTGATGAACTTCGATGGAGCGGATCACGCCGTCGATGGGGCTGTAGATGGTGTAGCTTCGGGGATTCGTTTTCGTCCGCAGGATGTGATCGATGTGGTCCTGGGGGACCCCCAGCAGATTGAGTCGCTGCTGCGCGACGTCCGAGAGATTCATCTCGCCCGCGAGCCCGACGGGGCGGGGCGACGAGAGCGCGGCCACCAGTTCGTTGCCGGCCGTGAGCACCTGCGGGCTGTAGAAGGTCGCGAGATGCTCGCCCTGCTTGACGCGCGCGCCGGCGTACTGCACGAACAGGCGGTCTATCTGACCCTCGGAGAGCACCGCGACGTTATGGATGCGGGTCGCGTCGTACTCGACGAGCCCGACCATCCGCACATCCACGGACGCGGGCTTGCGAAGCACGGGGGATGTTTGGATCTCTGCAAGAGTGCGGGCCGAGGGGCTGAGGGTGAGCACGGGGGCGGTCGGATCACCGTCGCTCCCGGCGCGCAGCGGGATGAGGTCCATGAAGCAGATCGGGCAGGGCCCGGCGTTGGGGAGGCGGATCTGCGGGTGCATGGAGCACGTCCAGACCTGCGGGCGATCTTCGGAACCGGGGGGGGCTCCGGCCGCCGAGGGCGAGGCCCGCATGGCGCCGGATTCCATGCCGCGCCCCACGATGAACGCGCCAAGGACGAGGGCGAGCGTGATGACGGTCCAGCCGATGCGAGGGAGCCATCGGGAGATGCGCGTGATGAATGAGGTCATGGATGGGCTCCATGGGGAGTCGAGGGAGTTGGGGCGGGATGGGGCAGCGTGGGGAGCGGCTCTCCAACGATCGCTTCGAGCGCGACGAGGGCTTGGGCGCGATTCGCGCGGGCGCGCTCATGCTCCAGCTGCATGGTGAGCAGCGTGCGCTGCGTGTCGAGGGATTCGAGCAACGAGGCCGTGCCGGCGCCGCAGCAGGCGAGCGTTGAGCGCACGGCTTCGTCGGCCTTGGGAATGATGATGGACTCCAGCAGGCGCGCCTGCCGATCCGCGTCCCGATGCTCGAAGAGGAGCCGGCTCGCTGTGGCCTCAAGATCGTTCGCGGCGGCTTCGCGCTCGTGCGCGGCCAAGAGTCGGTTCGCCACGGCTTCCCGGACGCGGGCTTTGTTCTTGCCGCTCCAGAGCGGGATGGAGATCGCGGCCTTCAGGATCACGGTCTCTTCCGCGACGTCACCGCCGACGCCGAGGGCGAACTCGGGCAACGCTTCCAGGCGGGCGGCCCTCTCGGAGGCCTGCCGCGCGGCGATGTCGGCGGCGAACGCGGCAAGCGACGGGCTCTTGTCGCGGACGCGAGCGAGAACCTGCTCGTCTTCCAGGCTGAGCACCGAGTCGGGGGTGGAGGCGTTGTCGGCGGCCGGGGATGCGGCGGGTCGTCCGAGCGCGGCGTTGAGGCGGGCGCGCACGGGCGCGATTCGAGCCTCGAGCGTGGCCAGGTCGTTCTCGAGGCGCGCGAACTCCACTTGCGCTGTCAGCACCTCGGCGTAGGCGTTCTCCGGCTTGGTGAGGTACTGCGCGCGGGCGGCCTGCTCGGCCTGTCGCAGGTAGCCGGTGGCCTCGCGGGTGATGACGATCGCGCGGGCCAGATAGGCCAACTCGAAATACGCGTCGGCTACGCGCTGGCGAACGGCCTGACGAACGGCCTCGAGGCGCTGTTCTTCCCCTGAGGCGGCGTGCGTCGCGGCGTCGCGCCGTCGATCGAGCTTGCCGGGCCAGGGGAGGCTCTGCATGAGCGTGATTTCCTGCTCGTGGATCTTCGAGTCGTCGAAGTCCAGCATGTAGTCGATGACTGGGTCGGCGAGCGCCGCGTCCTGATCGGGACGGGCCTGCGCCGCGCGCCAGCGTTGCTCCGCGGCGCGCACTTCAGGGCTGTTCGTCCACGCGAACCGGACCAGCTCGTCGAGCGTGCTGCCCGCGTGAACGGTTGGCATGGCCACGCTGCGGGCCGGCTCGGGAGTATCGGCGGACTGCGTGAGCGCGGGAGCGCTCAAAGCCGCTGCTGCCATCAGCGCGGGCCAAGACCATCTGCGCCTCGTCATTGCCATGTGTCCGTCTGTCGGTGGAGTTGGAGAGATCGATCGGCGCCGCGCAGCATCCACCGCGCAAGGCGCCACGATGTCCTTCACCCTCGGCGCGCACCGAGGGCTCGGAAGCCCGACGTCAGGTCAACCAGACACACAGTCGATCGAGCGCCGGCTTCGCCCTGCCTGTTTGCGGCAGCGTGTCGCCGATGGACCCCCACGTGCGGACCGAGATCCACACGGCTGTGGGCGCCGCGGAAGGAACAATCGCCTCGGTGCGCTCCACCACACGAACGACCTTCGTCGGCTCGGGCGGTGGCCGGCTGGGAGCGATGCACCCACAGTCGGTGGGCGACATGTCCAGCGTCGGGCAGCAGCTCTCCGCAATTTGGGGAGCGCAACACGCCGGGGCTTGATTTACCGCGAATTGCTCCGCGCAATTCAATGCATCCGTGCGGGCCGGGCCACCCAGACCCAACAGGGGCTGCATGATGAGGCTTGCAAGGATGGCGATGCGCCAGAGCATGGGAGTTTCCGCCACGACGTTTTCGGCCCAAGGAGCCGACGACTTGACCAGCCCATGGTACTCCCGACCGGCGTGTCCGGTTCCGCCGGTCCCGGCTATGCCGTCCGTGGGGGCCGCAACGTCCGCACGGAACGTTCCGGCCCGGGCGTCGGTGAAACCACCCGCGGCGCCACACTTTGCGCGGGAGCGGGCCGATCCCAGATTTCGTGCTGGGAGGCGAGAGAGCACGGCCCTTGAAAGCCCGGATCGGGTTCGCGGTCGTTTTGCTGGCCGTGGTGTGCTGGGCCCCCTGGCATCCTCCGGCGGCCATGGCCGCGAGGATCTCGGCCGCGCCGGCCGTTCCCGCCGGGTTTCGCCAGATCGAAGTCTCGGGAATCCGTCTTCACACCGACGCTTCCCCCGACGTCATCGGGCTGGTGCGCGAGGCCATATTGCGTTGTGAGCGGGAATTCGTGGAGTGGGTCGCACCGTTGGGCATGGCGTTACGAAGGCCGTCGGGCTCGCTCGACGTGTTTCTCTTCTCGCGCCACGAGGACTTCCTGACTTTTGCTCGCGATGCGGACTCCATCGACGCTTCATGGATGGGAGGCTATTACGCCGCCGTGTCGAACCGGGTGGTGCTCTACGACGACGCGGACAGCCCCGAGTTTCGCGCGCTGCTGGCCCGCTGCCCTGAGGATCATTCCGGGATGGCGCTGCGGAGCGCGGTGCTGGCGGACGCCCGTCGCGCCACGGCTCGCAAGGCCATGCACGAAGTGGCTCACCTGCTCTCCTTCAACTCCGGGCTGCAGCATCGTGAATCCGAGTACCCCCTCTGGCTGACCGAGGGCC
The DNA here is from genome assembly GCA_964638515.1 of uncultured Phycisphaeraceae bacterium. Taxonomy (GTDB): domain Bacteria; phylum Planctomycetota; class Phycisphaerae; order Phycisphaerales; family UBA1924; genus CAYPGJ01. The sequence continues at coordinate 54,774 of CAZWZL010000003.1, read as the reverse complement.
TTGCCGAGGCGTTCGTCGACGAGATTCTGGGGCCGGAGCACGCGTCGGAGCACTCCGCTCCACCGTCGCGCGACCTGCTTGCGCTGGGGTGCTCGGGAAGGGTGCTTCGTTCGGACCTGCACGATCTGTACGACCAGAGCCGAACGCTTGTCGCCACGCTGCGTGCGCGCGAACCGGGACGTCTCGCAGCGTGCCTCGAGGCGTTCCGAGACGCTCCGGCCGGAGCCGATCCGCTCGTGATCGCCGAGCGAGCGCTGGGTCCAGCGTCCCGCTGGGCGAGCCTGGCTCCTCCGGTGATCGCCGGGGCCGCGCCGTCCGAGCCCTGATCGCGCGACGGTCGGCTGGTGCTATCCTGATCCAAAATCGCCGCCGTAGCTCAATTGGCAGAGCAGAGCTTTTGTAAAGCTCAGGTTGCAGGTTCGACTCCTGTCGGCGGCTCTTGGGCTGCAGACCCGCGCGTGTTGAAGGTCCGGGGCTCCTCCCCTATGCTCTGCGTCCTTTTCCGGCGGGGGTGTGCCCGAGTGGACAAAGGGGACAGACTGTAAATCTGTTGGCTAACGCCTTCGCTGGTTCGAATCCAGCCGCCCCCACTTCCCCCTACCATCAGCGTCCCGGCTCTTTACGAGAGTCGTGGCCGCGCGCTCACGCGTCGTCCGCCGTCCTTACTTTTCCTGGAGCCACCCGTTGCCCAAGTCCCGCTACGCCTTCACGGTTGTCGAGCTGCTCGTCGTCATCGCGATCATTGGGATCCTGGTCGCCATCCTGCTCCCCACGCTGAGTTCAGCTCGCCGATCGTCGCAGGCCGCAGTGTGCGGGGCGAATCTGAAGTCGCAGGGCGCCGCGCTCCGCGCATTCCTGAACGACTCGGACGAACGTCTGCCGCAGGTGTGGATCGATCAGCCGCAGTCGCCGGTGACGATCGTCGCGCCCTCTCCAAACGCGATCCATGTGGGGCAGTTGTTCGCGGGCGTCACGGGCGACCTGCCTTTTTACGGCATCGATGAGATCGGCGGCGAGCGTCGGCCGCTCAACGCCTATCTCGGCGCGAGAGATGCGCCGACCGATGAGTCGCAGGTGGGCCTTCACGGGGACGAGAAGTACGCCATCCCCGTGATGCGTTGCCCTGCCGACGCCGGTATTTCCGATCCGATCCTCCAGAGTCTTCTCCCGCCGGGCTCGGAGGATGCGAAGGACTCTGCGTACGAGCTGCTCGGCGCTTCCTACGTGCTCAACGATCACGCCCTCGACCCCCTCGCGCCGAGCCCGCAGGCTCCGGAGATCCCAACACTCGTGCCGGTCTTTGAGAACGGCTCGCGCGCCCGCGACGGGCGCATGCCCGAGATCCGCACGCCCGCGCTCACGTGGGTCATCGGTGATCAGCCGATCTACAACTACAATCAAGGCGGCGACCGCAAGGCCGAGTGGCACTTCAAGGGCATCAGCGCGAACCTGCTGTTCGTCGATCTGCATGTGGGATTGCGCCTGCCCGTGCCCGCGCCTGATCTGACGGATCCGGACGTGCGGAGAAACCAGAACACGACGCCTGACTACACGTTCCTGCCCGATCCCGAATGGCCGATCGTGCCGCCGGCGCAGCCCTGATCTCACGATCGCGAGAGGTTCTCGCGCGAGAGCATCAGGTCGAGGGTTCGGATGACGTGGTCCTGGTCGGTCTCGCTGAGCCGGTTATAGAACGGGAGCGCGATCGTGCGGGCGGAGATGCGCTCCGCGATCGGGAACGCGCCCGGCTTGAATCCGAACCGCTCGCGATAGAACGGCTGCAGGTGGATGCAGGGGAAGTAGTTGGAGCTTCCCACCTCGTGACGGCGCATCCCGGCGATGACCCGGTCACGCTCGTTCTCCGTGTACCGATCCGTGAGCCGCACGACGAAGACGAACCACGACATGCGAGTTTCTTCGCACACGTTCGGCAGGATGAGATCGTGGTGGTCCATGAGCCGGCGCAGATAGCGGTCCGCCACCCGCTGACGCATGCTGACGATTTGGTCCAGCCGCGCCATCTGCGCCGTCCCCAGAGCGGCATTGATCTCCGGCATCCGAAAGTTGTAGCCGAGCCGCTCGTGCGCGAGCCATGCGCCCGTGGAGCCGGTCGGGTTGATGGCCCTTCCCTGATTCCGGAGCGATCGGCACACGTCCGCGAGCCGGTCGTCATCCGTGATCACCATGCCGCCCTCACCCGTGGTGATCTGCTTGTTGGGATAGAAACCGAAGACTCCCGCGCGTCCGAAACTCCCCACCGGGCGGTCCCGCCACGTCGTGCCAAGCCCCTCACAGCAGTCCTCGATGAGCGGGATCTCGTGGCGAGCCGCGATCCGCCGGTACTCATCCATGTGCGTCGGATTGCCGAACGCCTCGACCGCCAGGATCGCGCGGGTCCGCGGCGTGATGGCCGCCTCCACAGCCTTCGGCGACATGTTCAGCGAGGCCGGATCGATGTCCACGAACACGGGCGTCGCGCCCACGAACAGGATGCAATTCGATGAAGCGATGAATGAGAACGGCGTGGTGATGACCACGTCGCCCGGACCGATCCCCATCCCGGCGAGCACCCTGTGCAGGCCGGCCGTGCCGCTCGAGCAGGCCACCGCGTGCCGCCGACCCGTGGCGCGGGCCACCTGCGCCTCGAACTCCTCCACGACCGGCCCGATGGAGAGCCGGCCCGAGCGCAGCACCCTCGTCACCCGCTCTACTTCAAGGTCCGTGATGTCCGGATGACTGAGAGGGATCTCCAAGGTGCTCGCTCCGTCCTCGACCGCCGACGTGACCTCCGGCGCACCCGCGCCGTCGACCGCCGTCCCACCTTATCGGTCCGATGCGCCCGCCACCCCACACCCCTTGCCCGATCACTGACGCGTGAGCAGCTCCGTCAACGCGCCACGCTCCCGCCCCAAGTGCACCAGGGCCAGCCACGCGGCCTGCACTCGCCGGCCTCTCGACACACCGCCCCACCCGAACGCGATCCGCTCCAGCCGCTCGGCAAGGGCGGCGTCGGGCGCTCCGGCATCTCGAGCCCGCAGGATCGCGGCCAGTGCTTCCGATTCCGTATCGGGCCAGCCCTCCGTCCTATCCCCCGCGCCCCCTGAGCCAGTCCCGCCCCGCAACGCTCCCAGAAGCATCGTCTGCACGCGGCGGGATTCTCCGGCTCCAAGAGCTTCCTCCAGCGAAGCCATGGCGCGCTCGGGCGAACGCTCGAAGAGCGAGGCCGCGGCTCGAACGCACAACTCCTGCAGCGCCGGGCTGAGCCGCTCACTGCCCGTGTCCAATGCCGCCGTGGCCGCAAGAGATTCAATCCACGCGGCGCCGGCGGAACGGTCCGCCTGATGCATGAGCCAGGCGAGGCTCGGGCCGTGCCGCTCCCGTGCGAGCCCGGCGAGGGCGGCGCCCATGCCCTCTCCGCCCCGAGCACGAATCACGCCGCCCATGGACCGCAGCAGCGAACTCGAGGATTCCGCGAGCAGGCGCTTCGTCACCGCTTCGTGGTCCACATCGGTCCGCTCGAGCGCGATGAGCCCGAGCCGGATGCGTCCGGCGAGGTCCTTGGCGGCGCCGTCGTAGAGCCTGCTCCACTCCTTGACGCCGCGATCCGGACGAAGCGCGAGCAGCGCGCCGACCGCTTCCGCCGCGAGCGCCGCGTCGTCTTCCGAGGCTTCGAGCACGCGCTGCGCGAACCCACTCGCGGGCTCGATGTTGTTCCGGGCCGCGGTGCGGAGCAGGTCGGCCACCCGCGCGCGTCCCGCATCGGAACGAACCGGGAGCATCGCGCTCAGCGCGGCGTCTCCCTTGGCGCGCTCGCCGGCGGCGAGAAGCAGAAGCGCCCCCGCTCCGGACAGCGCGTCGGAAGACTCCGCGGCCAGCTTCTCGGCTCGTGCCGCATCGACGGGCTCGCCTCGCCCCGCGCTCCGGAGCAACGCCCACACCTCGACGCCGACGCCGCTCTCCCCCTCCGAGAGCACGCGCTCGTCCTCGACGGAAAGCAGGCCGCGGTCCGCGCCCTGCCGAACCAACTCAAGCCGCTCGCCCTCGCTGGTCGCGTGTTTCAGCAGCAGCAGGTCGAGCCGGCGCGGGGTTTCCATCTCGGCCAGCGCGAGCATGCCGATCATCCGCCTGCCGACGTCGTCGCCCGTGGCCTGCGCCGCGAACAACGGTCGCAGGCGGGCGTCGCGAAGCTCCCGCAGCGCGAAGAGCGAGAGATCGTCCACCACCCCGGAACCCCACATCTGCGAACGAAGCCACTGCGTGAGCGCTTTGGCGTCCGCTCGGGCGTTCGGTGCGATCAGAAGCGTCAGCGCCGCAAGGGCCGCCACAAACACGCGTTGGATTCGGGGATTCACGCTGACACTGTATCCGCTTCGCGACGCGAGCCGCTCGACATCCCGCCCGCTTCCCGAACCTCCAAAAAGACAACGGCCGCCGCCCCGACGTCCTATCGAAGCGACGGCCGCGGAGGAGCTGGCAAGGAGCGCTAACCCGCGTTGGCGAGCACCTCGCGCTTGAGCGTGTCACTGAGCGACCGGGCGCTGATGACGCCCAACTCGCCGCCATCCACCGTTTCTTCCCGCTCGATCTGCGTTCCGTATCGGCCCACGGCCGTGACGACCGTGGAGTGGTTCGGGCGGTTCAGCTCGCGCGCAATCTCGGGGAATGACCGGGTCGTGAGCTGACGGGCGAGATACGCCGTCAGCGAGCGGGCGAGCACAACGCGTCGGTGCTTGCTCCGACCGAAGACGTCCTCGGGAGGCACGCCCAGTCGAGCGCACACCCGCGCGGCGATGTCCCGAACGCTCACCGGTCGACGCACGCGAGCCGGCGCTCCGCCGCCCAGGGCGCGCTCCACGCTGATCGAGCCAATCGCGCCCACGCCGCTGCCGAGCAGCCGGTGGATCGCTTCCACCCGCGCTACCGCGCCCTCCAGCTCGCGCACCGACACTCCCGAGCGCTCCACGATCAATCGAGCGGCGCCCGGCTCGAGCGCCAGCCCGCGACGCTCCGCGAGACGACTCGCGATCCGCTCGCGCGTCGCTTCGTCCGGGGTCTCCACACGGACCACCATGCCCCCGAGGAACCGCGACACCAGCCGCTCGGCAAACCGCTCGATCTCGCGCGGGTGGCCGTCCGACGCGAGCGCCACCGTCGCGCCGCCCGAGAGCGCCGCGTCGAGGGTGTGCAGCAGCTCGGTCTGCGTCGCCGTCTTATTCGCGAGAAAGTGCACGTCGTCGACGCACAGCAGGTCGATCTCCCGGTGCGCGCGTCGGAATGAATCCAGCCGATTTCCCTGGATCGCCTGCACGAACCCGTTGGTGAACGCCTCGCCCGTCGTGTAGCGCACGCGCGAGCCCGCGCCGGCGTCTCGACGGTGCTGCGCGATGCCCTGCAACAGATGCGTCTTGCCCACCCCGCACGAGCCGTGAAAGAACACCGGGCTCACGCCGACCAAGGCTTCACCCGACGCCACTCGCCGCGCGATCTCGTACGCTAATCGATTCGACTCGCCGACTTCGAACTCCTCCAATCGGCGCCACGCCTCGGACCGCGCGCGAACGCGAGCGACGCGTGCGGAGGCGGCGGGCGTCGGCGATTCCGACGCGCTCTCTTCGCCTGAGGCATCGCAACAATTCTGCTCGCCGCCTTCAGCGACGCGGAAGCACACACGCACCTCGGCGTCCCCCGAGGCTTCCCGCGCCGCGCGACGCATGTCCTCACCGAACTGGCGCTGAAGATAATCCGCGACCCAGGCGCTGGGAGCCACCACGTCGAGCGTGCCGGCGTCGTAGCGCATCGTTTCTCCGGGCTGCAGGTAACGCTTCCATCGGGCGCTCGTCACCGCCTCACGAACCCGGGATTCCACCCGCCAAACGCCGCTCGCTGTGGTTCCGCGCACCGCACACTCCTTCCCTAGAGCGCCGCGTCGTCGGCGCCGCGCACACGCGCGGCTCGCCTCAGATCTCGAGTCCTTTCGAACCCGAACGCAGCGCCGGGAAAGAGCCTCACCGCCGACGCAACCACAGCCCGCCACCCTCGAGCAGGGCGACACTCCAGCCGTGAGTCGTCGCGTCGTGTGTGAAGCCGTCTTCGTCAGAAGCCGGCACAAGGAGTCGTTCGATCGGTCATTCCGTAACCGTCGGCGGAAGGTACGAAACACGTCGCCCGCGCTCAAGCCTCCATTGTCGTCTCGACGGCGCGCGGCGCGCAAAACCCTTGTCCCGATGGGATGTTGCGCCCGCAAAAAAAACTCATCCACCCGCGCTCGTGACGCATGCGCACAAGCCGTTGAAAACCGCGCCGATCCCCGACACCGTCACGACTCAAAGGTGTTTTCACGTCCTCAAAAACAAACCTCCGAACGGCCAGGAGTAACCGTCCGGAGGTCTTTACCCCGTCCGGGGGAACCACAAGTTCCCCCCTCCGACGATCACTTTAGACCCCCCCTCGCGCGGAGCAACCGCAAACATTCCACAGCCCCGCCACAGCCGTTACACCACGTTTTCCGGCTCAGCCCGCGAGAAAAAAGCCCGCCCTCCCGCGTTTGCGGGAGACCGGGCTGGAGGAGAGAAGAGATCTGCTGCAGCGATTCCTACGACACGCGTCCGCTCAAGGTTCGCGCCCGTGTTGACGCATGGCGCCGATCCGTTTCGCGGCCTTGGCCACCCGCTCAGCCAAGCCCTCCGCCTCGGCCCGCTCCAGCCCCGACACCATCGTGATCACGTTCCCATCCGGCCCAACCATCACGAGCTTGCCCGAATGGATCACGTTGTCCATGGTCTTCCCGTCGCCCAGCGGCACCCTGGTTTGCGGATCGATCGTGAGCGCGAGCCGGAACCCCTCCTCCGAAAGCCTCCGGGCGTCCTCAAACGTCCCCGTCAGGAACCACCACCGTTCCGGGTCCGCCCCGATGCGCTCGCCGTAGGCCCCGAGCGCCTCGGGCGTATCGCGCTCCGGGTCCACCGAAACGCTCACCAGCCGAACCCCCTCGACGCCCGCCAATCGCTCCTGCAGCGCCCGCATGTTCGCGCTGAGCGAAGGGCAGATGAACGGGCAGTTCGTGAACAGAAAATCCACGATCACAATGTCGCCGAGAAGGTCGTCGCGCGAACGATCGCGCCCCCGCTGATCCCGCATCCGAAACTCGACCAGCTCAAGCCCCTCAAGCCCCGCGTCCGGCGTGAGCGCCAGACGCTCCGCGCGCCGCTCCAGCCCGCTGCGGATCGCCATGACGTACGTCGATCCCGCCGTCACGGCCGCGCCCACGAGCACCACCCCGATCCAGATCCTGCCTCGTCCCCTTCGCGCCGTCATCCCATTTACCTCCGCGTGCCTCGCGCCATGGCCGCCCACGCCAATGCGGTCATAGTCGCCGCAAACGCCACCGACCCGATCCAGGCCCACCCCGCGAATTCACCCAGCAATGCCCCACGGATCGCGTCCGTGCTCCAGCGAAGCGGGTTCACGATCATGAGCCAGCCCATCCAACGCGAAGCCCCCTCCGCCGGGAAGAACGCTCCGCTGAGCAGCCACATGGGCATCAGCACCATGTTCATGACGGCGTGGAACCCCTGCGAGCTGTCCACCCTCCACGCAGCCGCGAGCCCCAGACCAGCGATTCCAACCCCCGCCAGTCCGCACCCCGCCACACCGACCAGAACGCCGATCACGCCCACACCCTCGTCCACCAGCGGCGCGCCCAGCAACACCACCGCGCCCTGCGCCGAAGCCACCAAGCCCGCTCCCAGCACCTTGGCTCCCACCACCGACCATCGAGGCGCCGCGGAAACCATGGCGCCCTGCAGCACCCCGGCGTGCCGGTCGTCGATCAGCGACATCGCCGAGAAGATCGCGCTGAACATGGCCACCAGCGTGGCCATTCCCGGCAGCAGGAACAACGCGTACGAGGCCCCCTCACCCTGCCGCGCGAACATGCTCCCGAATCCCGCGGCGAAAAACACCCACAGCAGGGCCGGGGCCCCGAACGTTCCGATCACGCGGCTCGGCTGGCGCACCAGCCGAATCACCTCGCGTCGGAGCAGCCAGCCCAGCGCACGCGCCCCATTCGCCGTCATGACGCCTCCCCCCCCAGCGAGCGCCCGGTCATCGAGACGTACACGTCACCCAGCGTCGGGGGGCCATACTCAAAGCCCACGCTTTTCGCGACCAACCGCGACACCGCCGACGCCGGATCCCCGTCCCTGGCCACGCCCATCACGCCATCCGGAGTGGGGGACACATCAAGCCCAGCGTCGCGCAGCGCATCCGCGAGATCCCGTCTCGCGCGCACCACCGCACCCCCCAGCCCGGCTCGCAGTTCGCTCGGCGTGCCCATCCCGACCACACGCCCATCAGCCATCAGCACCACCACGCTGGCTCGCTCGGCTTCGTCCATGATGTGAGTGCTGAGCACCACCGTCAGGCCTGTCGTCGATCTACGAGTCTCCAGGTCGCCCAGAAACCGCATGCGGGCCTCGTGGTCCAGCCCGGCCGTCGGCTCATCCAGCAGCATCAATTCCGGCCCGTGAAGCAGCGCCCGGGCGAGGTCCACTCGCCGGGCCAGCCCCCCGGAAAGCGTGTCCACCCGATCGTCCAGCCGCTCCGAAATACCCAGCGTCCTCGCGATCTCCTCGACGGCCCTCGGGCACTCAGAAACGCCCTGCAACGCGCCGTGCAGCATCAGGTTCTCACGCACGCTGAGCAGCCCGTCCAATGCCGGACGCTGGAACACCACGCCGATCCGACGGCGGATCCCCGAAAGGTCGCCCGCCGGATCGACCCCGAGCACCCGAACACGCCCCTCGCGCGCCGGCTCCAGGGTGCACGCGATCCGCATGAGCGTCGATTTCCCCGCGCCGTTCGGACCGAGCAGTGCGCACCATTCCCCGCGCCGAACCCGGAACGTCGCGCCGTCGAGCGCGACGCGTGGCGCCTGTCGGCGCGAGCCCTCATACGTCCGACTCAGCCCCTCCACCTCGAGGGCCCAGCCGTCCGCGTCGCTCACGCCAGCACCGACCATGCCGCATTGAGCGCCAGCGCGCCGAGCGTCAGTGGCAGATAGATCACCGACGCGATAAACACCTTTCGCGCGTTCGGCTCCGTGGCCGAGCGCGCCAGCCGAGCCACAGGGCGAACGAACACCGCCCACAACACCACCGCCGCGATCGCGTACGGAAGGCCCACCACGCTCGGCATCGCGAACAGCGGTGCGAGCGACACCGGCAGGAGCGCGATCGTCCACGAGAGCGTGGCCCGCACCGTCATCGCGCCAGATGCGTCAAGCACGGGCAGCACCCGGTGCCCGCCTCGCGCATAGTCCTCCCGGTACATCCACGCGAGCGCGAGAAAGTGGGGCACCTGCCACACCGTCATCAGCGCCACCACCGACCAGCCCCCCGGCTCCAGCAGCCCGTGCAGCCCGTCGCCACCGGCAGGCCAGACCGCCGTCCACCCGATCAGCGGCGGCAAGGCTCCCGGAATGGTGCCCACCAGCGTCGAAAGCGACGACACGGGCTTCAGCGGCGTGTACCACAGCAGATACGTCAGGATCGTGGCAAGCGCGACGCCCGCGCTCACCGGGTTGGCCGCGAGCGCGAGCAGCAGCGTGCCCGCGATCCCGAACCCCAGCCCCGCGCCGAGCGCGCGGCCCTTCGTCATCCGCCCCGACGGGATCGGCCGCCCCGACGTGCGACGCATCAGCCCGTCACGCCGATGCTCCATCCACATGTTCAGCGCATTGGCGCACGATGCGCAGAGCGCTGTCCCCGCCAGCGCCGTGAGCAGCAACAGCCACAGCCCGATTCCCGCGGGCCGCGCGGGTCCCGGCATGGCCGCGTACGCCACTCCAAAGCCAACAGCCGCGGTGATCACCACCATCCGTGTGATGCCCGGCTTGCTCAGTTCGATCAGGTCACGCGCCGCCCGCCGCGCGTCAGCGCCCCTCGGCTCGTCCATCATCGTGCTGGAAGTGTCCACGGCGCTCATTCGCGTTGGGCAGCAGCCTTTCCGGTCGGACAGGATATGGCGCCACGCACGACGTGACGAGCCCGCGCGCCAACGAAACGAGGGCGGCCCGAATCCGGACCGCCCTCGCGTGTAGCGCCTTCAGATCAGAATCCCGGGCCTCAATGGCCCGCGATCGGCTCCTGCGTCATCGGATCTCGCAACGGCAACGCCGTGGACGCTCCGCCGAAAAACTCCGCCATCGTCGCGCGGGCCGGCTTCTGGGGAGTGACATCGCCCGGCGCGATCTCCGACCATTTGCCCACCACGAGGATCGCCAGATTCTCAGGCGTCATGTGCTTCTGCGCCACCCGCTGCACGTCCGCGGCCGTCACCTTCCGGACGTTCTCACGATAGTTCGTCCAGTAGTCCGCCGGCCGCTCGGTCCACTCATCATTGATGAACACCCCGATCATGGCTTGCTTGGACTCGAACGTCCGAGGGAACGTCTCGATGAACGAGGCCCGCGCCGTCTCGATCTCCGACTCCGGCACCTCCGTGGTGCGGATCCTCTCGATCTCCTCGAGGCAGATCTTGAGCGCCAGCGCGACCGTCGGGTTCTTCGACGCGTAAGTCACCGAGAACACGCCCGGGTACTCCACCGGCGATTCGAACGCCGAGCGCACGCCGTACGACAACCCCTCGTCCGAGCGGATGCGCGACATGAGTCGGGAGGTGAACCCTCCGCCACCAAGCACATCGTTCATGATCAGAATCGGGAAGTAGTCCGGATGGTCGCGCGAGATGCCCCGGTGACCCAGAAACACCTTGCCCTGCGGGATGTCCTTCTCCACCCGGTACACGCCCGGCGTGATCTGCTCCGTCGGCGCCGGCGGGGCCGACATTCGCTCGCCCTTGGCCCACCCCTCCATGGCCTTCTCGAGCCGGGCGAGCACGTCCTCCCGCTTCACGTCGCCCGTCACGCCGATGATCAGGTTCCCCGGCTGCAGCACCTTCGTGGCGAACGCACGCATGTCCGATGACGTGATCGACTCCAGCGACGCCTTGGTCGTCTGGCGGGCCTCGAAGTGGCCCCGCCCGTACATGAGCGCCTGCCATTCACGTGCCGCGATCGGATTCGCGTCGTCGTTGCGCTGCTTCATCTGCTCCAGCGCCTCATCGCGATAGATCGCCGTCTTGTCCTCCTGGAACCCCGGGTTTCGCAGCATGTCCACGAACAAGCCGAGGGATTCGTCCAGGTTCGACGCGAGGCAGTTGAGCGACGCCGTCGTAAACGTCTCTCCCGCGTTCACCGACGCGATCGCCGCGAGGAAATCAAGCCGCTCGTCCAGCTCGTCGGAGGGGATCGACGTTGTGCCGCCTCGCCGCACCATGGCCGCCGTCATCGACGCCAGACCAACCTTGTCCGCCGGGTCGAGGTAGTCCCCGCCCCGGAAGGAGAAGGTGATCTGCACCAGCGGGAACTCCGATGAAGGCGCGAGGTACACCGGCACGCCCGACGACAGCGTCGTGCGGAAGTCCTTGGCGTTGGGCGCCGTGAACTCGAGCGCGCGGAATTCGATCTTTTCGGGCCGCTCGGGAAGGGTCGACGCGCTGCCCGCCAGCGCCGCCGAGACAAGCATGGTCGGCGTGAGCGCCGCCAGCAGAAATCGATGGGTTCGCATGAGTATCCGTGCTCCGTGTGGGAGTGTGTGTCGTGAAGAGTGGGGGGGTCAGTTGCCGCTCGACGCCTTCAGCGCCGCCAGACGCTCACGCGCCTTGGTCATGATGATCTCAAACGCCGGCTTGAACTCCGGAGGAACCATGGCCGACTGCGCCTCCATCTGCGCAAGACCCTCCTCCAGCTTGCCCGCGTCCGTCTCGCTCTCCAGCTGCGACACGGCCTGCTTGACCATCTGCTTGGCCCGCGCCGAAAGGCCGGCCAGCATGGGGTCTTCCTCCGAAGCCCCCGCCTTCCGCGTGTACGTCGCCACCGACCGATTCGTCTTGTCGAAATAGGTCTTGGCCACCCGCTGAATGTCCGCCGAGCTCACGGCCGCCAGCTTCGCGGGAGAGTTGTTGATGTACTCCCAGCCCCCCTGCGCCTCGAAGATTCCAAGCTGCACGAGCAGGAAGAAATTGCTCTGCAGCCGACGGTACGAGTTCGCGAGAATCCGGTTCTTCACCTTCTGCAGCTCCCGGTCCGACACCGGGTTCTTCTGCAACTCCTCGATCGCCGCGTACCACCCCTTCTCCAGCTGCTCGGGCGTTGCGTCGCCCTTGGTCTCCGCCCCGAACGAGAAGAAGCCCGCGTACTTGCTCGGCGCCCCGAACCCGCCCGCCGACGCGCTCGCCGACGAGGCGACCTTCGTGCCCTCGACCATCGACTTGTACAGCCGGCCCGTGCGCCCATTCAGCACCTCGGCCATCACCTCGAGCGCGAACGAGTCCTTGTGGTCAAACGGCACGGTGTGATACCGCACCTCGACCTGCGGCTGGCAATCGCACTCCGCGTACATCCGCTGTTCCGCCAGCTGCTTCATCTCCAGCGTCACCACGGGCGGGGGCTCGATCTTCCCGCGCTCCAGCCGGGAGAAGTACTTCTCCACCATGGGCTTCACGTAGTCCGCGTCGAAGTCCCCGACGATCACCCCCACGAGGTTGTTCGGGCGGTAGTAGATGTCGAAGTACTCCTGCGCCTGCTCGCGCGTGTAGGAGTTCAGGTCCGTCGTCCAGCCGATCACCGGCCACTGGTACGGCGAAGCCATCCAGAACATCGCATCAAACTGCTCTTCGAACGGCCCCGTCGGCGTCGACTCCGTCCGCAGACGACGCTCCTCGTGCACCACGTCCCGCTCGGAATAGAACTCGCGGAACACCGAGTCCTTCAGCCGGTCCGACTCCATCCACGCCCACAACTCGAACTTGTTCGAGGGAACGTTGATGAAGTAGAACGTCAGGTCATACGTCGTGAACGCGTTCATCCCCGAGCCGCCGAAGTTCGTGTACACCCGGTCGAACTCGTCCTTCTCCGTCGTCTCCTTCAGCTGACGGTCCATCAGGTCCTTCAGCTCCGCCCGCAGCTTGGCCATCTCCTCCGTGTCGTTCTTCGGGCTCCACGGATCATCGATCTCGCCCAGACGCCAGCGCGTGTACTGCTGACCCAGCTGCAGCTCCATCAGCCGGTCGCGCACCTGCTTCTGCTTCGCATTGAACTCGCGATCGCCCGCCGGGTCCTTCGTCCCGATCGTCGTCGTCCCCTTGAACATCATGTGCTCGAAGAAGTGCGAGATCCCCGTGATCCCCGGGCGCTCGTTCGCCGAGCCCACCTTCGCCACCCAACCCGCCGCGATCACGTTGGGCTGGTCCTTCCGGGGGACCAGCAGAAACTTCATGCCGTTGTCGAGCGTGAACTCCTCGACCTGCACCTTCTGCGCCGCCGCGGGAAGCGCCATCGCGCAACCCAGCGCCGCCATCACCAGAAATCGTTGCATGCTCTCCAAGCTCCGTGCTGAGGGTGAAAAAGACCCGACCGACCCCGAGTCTACCCGATACCCTCCCTCATACCCCCCAAATCCAGCGCGGCTGCGGCGTGGCCCCACCCACGCCCTCCCGCTAGGCTCCTTCAAACCACACGCCCCGGTAGCTCAGCCTGGATAGAGCAGCGGTCTTCTAAACCGCAGGTCGCAGGTTCGAATCCTGCCCGGGGTGCTTCCGCCAACGACGCCTCCCGCTCCGACGGCACGTGCGTCAGCGTGGCCGACAGCTCCCCCAGCCACGCATGCACCAGGCTCGACACCAGGGCCGACACCCGGCCCGCGATTCGCGCGTCCGTCACCACCACCGACGACTGAAACACTCCCGCGCCGTTCACATTGGCCACCCGGATCGATCCCCCGGCCACCGGCCCCACACAAACCATCCCCCCAACGCAGCATCGCGAGAGCAAGGCTCCCGCGATCGCCGCGCCACTCACCAATCGTCCGTCCCTGACCGCCATTCCTCGTCGTCGCTCCTCAGCGCGTTCCTCGCGCCGGGCAAATCCTGATCGAGCGACGATCGTTGCGCTGCGAGCGCCTCAGTTCACTCGACGCCGTCGCAGCCCCGCGAACGCGCCGCCGGCAAGCGCCAGCGTCGTCGCGCCCGGCGCGGGAAGCGGAACCATCTCCACTCCCACCTTCCAGGAGCTGATCGCAGCCGTGTCCGACACGCCGAAGTTCTTCAGCGTCAACCGCCACTCGCCCGCCGCGGAAACCCCCGCGAACACCGAGGCTAGCGAAACCCCGCTCCCGCTCGCGCCGCTCGCCGCGTACGTCCCCGTCGGAATCGCCGTGTGCCCTGGGAGCTGGATCGCCAGCGTCACCAGGTTCGTGCCGCCGTCCGCGAACGTGTAATGACCCACGAAGTCCGTCGAGTCGCCCTGCGGCGTCCCCACGCTGTACCCGATCCGATCAAAAAGCGACGCCGTCCGCCCCGAGGGCACGTGCGTCAGCGACGCGGACAACTCGCCCAGCCACGCGTGCACCAGCCCCGAGAGAAGCACATGAACGTTCAGCACGCTCGACGACTCCGTCAGCGTGATCGAAGACTGCAGCGTCCCCGGCGTGCCCGCCGCCATCAGCGGAGCCGAGCCGCCCGCCCCGGGTCCGAAAAACGTCACGGCGCCCTGCGCGCCGCCGCTCGCCACAACCGCTCCCATGCCCGCCATCAACGCCGCAACCGTTCTGGTCATGATGTCTGCTCCTTCTCCCGTCCGTGTCCGACACGGGACATTCCCGTGTGCGTTTGCTGTGCACACAGACCATGCGTTCAGGATCGAGCAGCGGCAAACAAGTGCCGAATGTTCAGGCGCGTCCCGGAATCTCCGCGCCATTCCCCCGGGCTGCCGCGTTTCTTCGGACGTTTTTCGCCAATTCGTGCTACCTCGGCGTCAGCGCCTCCGTTCGCGTCCGGATGTTCTTCCCCTCCAGCGGCGTCCGGAGGTCCAGCGTCGGCCTCCCCTTCTTCACCGAAGCCAGCACCCAGTACTCATTCACCATCACCTCGAGCGTCTGCATCGCGTGCTGCATCGCCACCGGGATGTGCTCCTGAGGCATCTCCAACGCAAACCTCGCGCGCAGGAACGCGATGATCCGCTCCACGTCCGACGACTCCTGCAGCGCGTCGATGAGCATCCCCTGCACCCCGAGATGCTTCAGCTGCTTCTCGCCGCGCACGTGGCTCGTCACCCGCTCCACCCGTCCCCCCACGTACCGCGCCGCCCACGCGGTCTTCGCATTCGCCAGATTCAGCTTGAACACGTTCTTTCCCGAGATCGACCACGCTGTCGGCGCCGTCGCCCCCGAAAACCGCGCCATGATCTGCTTGATCCCGGCCACATCCAGCCCGCCCACGCCCACCTGCCCCGGCGCGTCATCCCCCAGCCCCCCCTGCGCCAGCCACTGAAACGCCCCCGCCGGATCCAGCCTGAGCCCCGCATCCTTCGCAATGTCCGTGCAGTGCTCCCGAATCGCGTCAAAGAATCCGTTCGCCGAATACCAGTACTCCGCGAAACGCATGTGCTGGATCACCCTCCGGCGCTGCGTCTCGTTGTACGTCGACATCAACCAACCGCGATCGATCTCCCCGCGCTCCATCTCCAGAATCGTGTACGCCAGCTCCCGCGCGCCCGTCTGCGTCAGCGTCAGCCCCGCCGCGAGAATCGGATCCGCAAACCCAGAACACTCGCCCACCAGGAACCAGTTCTCCCCAACCAGCCGATCAACCACATAGCTCCAGTCCGTCGTCGTCAGCACATCGCCATCCCGCTCCGCCCCCTCGATCAGCCTCGCGATGCTCGGCTCGCCACGCACCGCCTCCATGTACATCTCGTCCGGCTTCTTTCCCACCTTCTTGTAGTGCGTCGCCGGAGTCACCAGCCCGATGCTCGCCCGCGTCTCGCTCAGCGCGATGTACCAAAGCCACCCATACCCCAGGCTCCGGATGTGCACCCGCGTCGCCCCCGTCGAGATCCGATCAATCCACGGCGCATTCTCCCAGTATCCCCAGAACGCCACGTTCCGCAGCAGCGTCGGCGCATCCACCTTCACGTCCATCGCGCGACGCAGAATCGCCGCGTTCCCGCTCGCGTCCACGTAATGCGTCGCCGTGATGATCTCCCCGGCCTCCAGCTCCAGCCCCTCCACCCTGTCCCCCTGCTTCACCACCCGCGACACCCGCGTCCCCTCGCGCACCTCACAACCAAGCTCCTTCGCATGATCCAGCAGGATCTCGTCATACCGCGCGCGATCCACCTGGAACGCCGTCTGAACACGCCACCCCTCGTACTTCCCCGGCCGCTCCGTCCGCGCCGGAATCGTTTCCAGCGGCAAGAACTCGAAATCCCACGGGTCCTTCGTGTCACCCCACGTGTACGTCGCCCCGATCTTGATCGGGAATCCCGCCCCCTCCACCTTCTCCCAGCACCCAAGCTCCGCCAGCACCCCGCTGATCGGCGGCAGCTGGCTCTCCCCAACGTGCTCGCGCGGAAACCGCTCCTTCTCGAGGATGCACACCCGCAGCTTCGGGTCGTGCTTCAGCAGCATGCCTCCCAACGTCGATCCACCCGGGCCGCCCCCGATAATGGCAACGTCGTACGCCTCGCAATTCGTTCCCGCCATGAACATCTCCATCGTCCGCGAAAGGCCCCGTCAACACCTTGGGTTCCATGCTACGGCCCACGCCCCGACGCGGCGCAAAAACAACGGCCCCGAACGCATCGTCCGGGGCCGTCGAGTCACTTCTTCAACTTCTTCCCGCAGTCAACGGGAACGCCGTCCTTAGCGACGGCGACGCAGACCGGCCACGCCGGCCAGGCCGAGCAGAGCCGCGGCGCCCGGGGTCGGGATCGCCTTGTAGTGCAGCGTCCAGCCGTTGAGCGAGCCGGTGTCGCCGCCGGCGTTATCCGTGATCGTCAGCGTCCACGTGCCGGCCGCGCCGGTCATGCCGCCGAACGAGGTGATCGACTGGGCCGGAGCGCCCGAGCCCGCCACCGGGGCGTAGTTGCCCGTGGGGATCACGCCGGAGGGCGAACCGAACGGCGTGCCGCCGTCGAAGAACCCGTAGGAGTTCGACGCCACGTAATCGGCCGAGTTGCCGAAGCCCGCGCCCGTCCAACCCGGACGATAGTGGAACGCGAACGTGTTGCCGGCGCCGGGGCCCGTAAGCTCCATCACCAGGTCGCCCGCCCACGTGTGGGACAGCCCGTTGAACGAGACGCCGAGGATCGAAACCGCGCCGCCCGCCAAGCTCACGCTCGACGTGAACGAGCCGCCGCCGGCGTCCGGAATCGCGCCGCCCAGGCCCGAAACCGTCGAGGGGAGATTGGCCATCGCGCCCGCCGCGAAAGCCAGACCAGCCGTCATCGCAAGAACCTTCTTCATGTTCTCTTCCCTTTC
>CAZWZL010000003.1:33826-37296 GCA_964638515.1 uncultured Phycisphaeraceae bacterium | reverse complement strand
CGAAAGCCAGACCAGCCGTCATCGCAAGAACCTTCTTCATGTTCTCTTCCCTTTCTTCCTGCAAAATCACAACACAACGTCGCGGCGGCTCGAAACCGATCGAGAGGCCGTCAACGTCTCATGAGCTTTCTTGATGAGGCCAGCCCCACTCCACGGCGCGCACGAACGCCGGCTTCGGACCAACGCGGCTCGCAATGAGGGCTGCTTTGACATGATTCTTCCCGGGGAAGCCCTTTAAAGGAACCTCCCGACGTTCCGCAGTATCGCACACGTGAGGGCCTCAATGCAAGGGGGTTCCCGTGGAATTCGGGGAGGAACCATGCCGTCCGCAGCACATAAGTATCTGATTCAGCACAAGTTACTGGCATTCTGCCCAGCGGATGTTCAGTCGGAATCGCCCCCAAAAAAACAACGGCCCCGGGCTCGAGAGCCCAGGGCCGCGTTGGTATTCGCACCGGCTGGGCTCAAGGCCCAACCGGATCAGCCGTCAGAACTTAGCGACGACGACGCAGACCGGCCACGCCGGCCAGGCCGAGCAGAGCCGCGGCGCCCGGGGTCGGGATCGCCTTGTAGTGCAGCGTCCAGCCGTTGAGCGAGCCGGTGTCGCCGCCGGCGTTATCCGTGATCGTCAGCGTCCACGTGCCGGCCGCGCCGGTCATGCCGCCGAACGAGGTGATCGACTGGGCCGGAGCGCCCGAGCCCGCCACCGGGGCGTAGTTGCCCGTGGGGATCACGCCGGAGGGCGAACCGAACGGCGTGCCGCCGTCGAAGAACCCGTAGGAGTTCGACGCCACGTAATCGGCCGAGTTGCCGAAGCCCGCGCCCGTCCAACCCGGACGATAGTGGAACGCGAACGTGTTGCCGGCGCCGGGGCCCGTAAGCTCCATCACCAGGTCGCCCGCCCACGTGTGGGACAGCCCGTTGAACGAGACGCCGAGGATCGAAACCGCGCCGCCCGCCAAGCTCACGCTCGACGTGAACGAGCCGCCGCCGGCGTCCGGAATCGCGCCGCCCAGGCCCGAAACCGTCGAGGGGAGATTGGCCATCGCGCCCGCCGCGAAAGCCAGACCAGCCGTCATCGCAAGAACCTTCTTCATGTTCTCTTCCCTTTCCCTTTTCCTGCAGAAAAGAAGTCACCAAAGACCGCCGTGTGACTACGCGGCGGCCCAAACAGCCAAACTCGTTGGAAGCGTGATCACCCCGCCCGCCTCACGAGCGCAAACGCTCGTTCGTGAGCCAACAGACGCCATCTCGGCAAATGTTTGGTGCGACATGCTTCTTCCCAACAGCCCGCGACGTGCGGGCCGAGGGCATTGTGCAGCACTCGGTTTCGAACGCAAGGGCTCAACCCTCGAAACAGTCATAAATTCTGACAAGACATGCACTTATGAGACTTAAAGCCCCCCAGTGTCCGCACACGGAAATGAGGGAATGCGCCCGGGCGTGGCCGAAAAAAGCCGCGCCCGCCCTTGCAGGCAGACGCGGCTCACAGTTCTGGGAAGCACTCGCAACCCGAGGCGTCAGCGACGACGACGCAGCCCGAACGCCCCACCGAGGGCCAGCAGCGCCGCCGCCCCAGGCGTCGGAACCGCCGTGTTCACCGATAGACGCTCGATCACCGTCACCGACTCGCCCGGGTTCAGGTTGAACGACCACTGGAACGCGCCCGTCCAGTCACCGGGCCCGAACGGCATGCCTGTATTGTTCAGATTGTCCACGACGCCGTTCGAGAGCAGCGTGCGCAGTGTGGCAAAGGTCGTCACCTGATACGCGCTGGCGCCAACGCCCTCAAACTCGGCAAACGCTCCCCCTGCGTCCGTGATGCGCATCCGATTGACGCCGTTGAACACCGCGGAATCACTCCCCGCCGTGCCGCCCACGTCGAAGTCGGCGTAATTGAACAGGTTGATCGTTTGGGGGCCCGCCGTGCTCGTATTCGTCAGCACCACGCGCTGCGTCACGATCGCGCCGATGCCCTGATCCTGAATCGCGTAGTTGATCGACGCCGAAACGCCGTCCACTTCCGCGTAATTCAGCGTGTGATTGTTGCCCACGCCCGACTGGCTCACGAAGTTCGAGAACGCGTGCTCACGCGTGCCGTTCCCCACGCGATACCACCACCAGTTCTGGAACAAGTGGTCCGTGGCGCTCCCGTCCACCGTGAAGTTCGCAGCAAACCCGCCGCCCGTGCCCGTTCGGTTGGCGTTCCCGCCCGGCGCGCCCAGCGCGCTCGCCGCCATCCCGAACATCGAGTCGCCATCAGTGATCGACCATGCCACCTGCCCCATGGCCAAACCCGACATCACGCCCAAAGCAAGCCCTGCCATCAATCCCTTCGACATGTTTCTTCTCCTAGCAAGCGTGCACAAGACGCCTCGGCCCTCTGCGCAACAGAGCCCGAGACCCCTCGATCAATCCCGCACGTCGCGTGGAGCAGGCTGCGGCCCGCACATCCGGGCCATCCGTAGGCCAGCCCCGACCCCCGCGGCGTGTTTCTTCCAATCGCGCCGAGCACGAGCCCGCCGCGCTCCCATTGTCCAATAACGCGTACCCCAAATCAAGTGGCAACCCGCCGGTTTCAGGAGTGGGCTTGCCGGCTCCTCCTCAGCTGGCTGTCGCCGGCGCTCACCCCGCCACCGCTACACTCCCCGCCCCATGAACACGCCCCGAACCGCCCGCGGCGCCATCCATCACTGGTCCCGCACTCTCATCCCCACCTCCAAGGAAGCCCCGGCCGAGGCCCAGGCCATCAGTCACAAGCTCCTCGTCCGCGCGGGATACATCCGCCAGGTCGGCGCCGGCATCTACGACTACCTCCCCCTCGCCTTCCGCACCCTCCAGAAGATCTCCACCATCGTCCGTGAGGAAATGGAAGCCGCGGGCGCCTCCGAGATGCTCATGCCCGCCCTCGAGCCCTTCGAGCTCTTCGACGGCACCAAACGGCACATCGATTACGGCGACAACCTCTTTCAGCTGACGGATCGTCACAACCGAAAGAGCGCCCTCGCGCCCACACACGAGGAAGTCATCACCGAGTGCATGAAGGGCGCCGTCTCTTCCTACACCTCACTTCCCCTCAACCTCTTCCAGATTCAGACCAAGTTCCGCGACGAAGCCCGCCCCCGCTCCGGCCTGCTCCGCTGCCGCGAGTTCATCATGAAGGACGCGTACTCCTTCCACATCTCCGTCGAAGGCCCCGGCGGCCTCAACGAAGCCTACGACGCCATGCACCGCGCCTACACCAACATCTTCACGCGCTGCGGCCTCTCCTTCACCGTCGTCGAAGCCGAGTCCGGACCCATCGGCGGCTCCGCCTCGCACGAATTCATGGTCAACGCAGAGTCCGGCGAAGACACCATCCTCTCCTGCCCGACGACCGGCTACGCGGCCAACGTCGAGAAGTGCGAGACCGGCCCCCGCCCCCACACCTTCGACGCCGAGCCCACCGGCGAACTCACCAAGGTCCACAC
>CAZWZL010000003.1:0-33726 GCA_964638515.1 uncultured Phycisphaeraceae bacterium | reverse complement strand
CAGCAGCGCCGCGCCGTCATCATGGGCTGCTACGGCATCGGCGTCTCACGCACCATGGCCGCCTGCGTCGAGATGGCCAACGACGACAACGGCATCGTCTGGCCCGCCGCCATCGCGCCCTACCACGTCCACATCGTTCCCATGAAGGTCGAAGCCGACTCCCCACACATGAAAGCCGCGCGCGATCTCGCGCAGCAGCTCTCGAACGCAGGCCTCGACGTCCTCATCGACGACCGTGACGAACGCCCAGGCGTCAAGTTCAAGGACGCCGATCTCATCGGCCTCCCCATCCGCCTCACCCTCGGCGACAAGGCCCTCGAAGCCTCCTCCGTCGAACTCAAGCGCCGAAGCGACACCACCACCAAGGGCGATCTCGTCCCCATCGCCGACGCCGTGCAGCGCTGCCTCGCCGCGCTCTCCTGAACGCCCGCCGATCCGAATTCAGTGCGCCCGCCGGCGATCCATGCCGCGATACACCGCGCGCTTCGCCTTGACCGCAGCCGCCCGAATCGCCCCATACGCATCCTCCCCGCGCGCCGACACCACGTACGCGCCACGATGCTCCAGCACGATCTCCGCGCGCGCCTCCGTGTCCGTGCCGCCCCTCGGCCCGTTCACGTCCCGCACACGCACGAACACCCCCCGCACGCGCTCGCCCACCCGCCCCAGCGCGCGCCCGAACGCTCTCCCCGCATACCGCTCCACCGCCTCGCTCCGCAGAGCCCCCGTCCCACACATCTCGATCCGCATGCCGTCCTCCTTCCTGCTTGTTCGGGTGTTTCGCGTGTCACTCGCCTCCTTCTACGCCCCACTCCGCCGTCCAGTTCTCGCTCCCGCACGCTTTCCCCTCACCTCGTTCCCCCCGCCGACCGATAGCCCTCTCAGCCACGCTCCGCGCGCACGCGCCGCATGGCCCGCCGTCCGCGCGGGGAGAACAAACCGCGAGAGGAGCCCGCCGCGGTCATGCCACGCCGCCTCCTGACGCTCACGATCCTGCTCTCCCTCACAGCGTGCTCGCGCGAGGCTCCCCCCGCGCGCGAACCAACGGCCTCCGAACTCGCCATCCAACTCCGGTCGACCAACTCCCAGGATCGCATCGAAGCCGCAACCCGACTGCGCAACATGGGCCGCGACGCCGAGCCCGCCTTCGGCGCGCTCACCATGGCCATGCGCGACGACAATCACCTCGTTCGCGTCGTCACCGCCGGCGCGCTCGCCAATCTCGGCGCCACCGGCCTCCCAACACTCCTCATCGCGCTCCGCAACGATTCCGACGAGAGCGTCCGCGCCGCCGTCGCCGCGGCCCTCCCCAACACGCGCGCACGCCCCGAAGACCTCCTCTCCCCACTCACCCTCGCCCTCCAGGACCCATCCGATATCGTCCGCGCCAGGGTCGTCGCCTCCCTCGAACGTCTCGGCCCGACCGCGCTCCACGCCGTCAAACGCGCCGCCCTCGACGAGTCCGCCCTCGTCCGTTCCATCGCCGACGCCGCCGCGCAACGTCTCAAGGACGCAGCCTCAGGCCGCGATTCCAACAACCCCGCCCGCGCACGCGAACTCCTCGGCAAACTCGAGTCCTCTTCCTCCTACGAACGCGCCATCGCCGCTCAGGACCTCGGCAAGTCCCGCGAACTCGCCCGCGCCGCGCTCCCCGCCCTCACCGCCGCCCTCGACGATCACGACTCCCTCGTCCGCGTCGCCACAACCGGCGCGCTCCGCGCCGCCGGCGAGCCCGCGCTCGGCGCACTCCGCAAAGCCCTCCGCGATCGCGACGGCTCCGTCCGCGCCGTCGCCGCCGAAGGAATCGGCCGGCTCGGACGCGCCGCCCTCCCCGCCCTCCCCGATCTCGCCGAAGCGCTCAACGACCGCGAACTCGGCGTGCGCATCTCCGCCGTCTCCGCCCTCGAACGCCTCGGCCCCGAAGCCGCCGCGTCCATCCGTGCCGCGCTCAACGATCGAGACTGGTTCGTCCGCAAACGCGCCACCGAAGCGCTCGACAAACTCGCATCAGCCGCCAACTAAGACCCCAACGCGCGTACGGTGTACGATCCCCTCGTCGGATCAACGCCAATGCGCTCCCTCAAGACTCTCATCTCGGCCTCCATCGACTACGCCGGGCTCTTCCCGCCCGCCGCGCTCGACATGCCCACCGCGACGCGCAACTTCGCGCAATACCGCAAGCACGCCTGCGCGCCGATGCTCTCCCGCATCATCGTCCCCGTCGCTCGCCTCGATGAGTTCTGCGATGCCGCCGACGGACTCCTCCCGCACTCCGGCGACGGCGAGGGCTGGCGCATCTCCGCACTCACCGCCCCCGCCGGAGACCCCGCCTTCCACACCGACATCGACGCCATCCTCGCCTTCAACGACGCCCACGACACCGACGAAAACGCCGACCCCGCCGCCCTCGTCGATTGCATCGAACTGAAAGCCGACAACGCCTCAGCCATCGACGCCGCCATCGACGACCTCCCCGAAGGCCTCAACGCCTTCTTCGAGATCCCCATCGATAAAGACCCCCGAGGCCTCATCACCGCGCTCGCCGGAGAGCCCGGCGTCGGCGCCAAGGTCCGCACCGGCGGCGTCACGCCCAACCTCTTCCCCTCCTCCAACCACCTTGCGCGATTCCTCGTCACCTGCGCCGCGGCAGATGTCCCCTTCAAAGCCACCGCCGGGCTCCACCACCCCCTCCGCGGGCCCTTCCGCCTCACCTACGAAGACAACGCCCCCTCCCACACCATGTTCGGTTTCCTCAACGTCTTCCTCGCCGCCGCGTTCGTCGCGACCGACCGCATGTCCATCGCCGACGCCACACGACTCCTCGAAGAAACCGATCCACAATCACTCGTCTTCTCCGACCAGGGCGTCGACTGGCGAGGCCGACGCATCTCCACCGAAAAACTCGCCCGCGCACGCGAGTCCTTCGCCCTCTCCTTCGGCTCCTGCTCCTTCACCGAACCCGTCGAAGACCTCAAGGCGCTCAACCTCCTCTGATCATGCAATGAGCAGTGGGGCGGGCGTCTCGCCCGCCCGGATCGCGCGTGTCGTTCGCGCCGTTGCAACCACTTCCTCAGCAAGCCGCTCTTCAGAGCGGGGCAGCGCGGGGAATCCGGGGGAGGTGGCTCACGCGAAGCGTGAGACGGTGAGGGCGCTTCACCTCCCGCTTCCCCTTATCCTCCCTCCTCATTTCCCCGTATCCCGGAGCACCCGATGCCGCACACCATCAACGAAACCCACGACCCCAACCTCAAGTCCTGGGTCGAGTCCGCCAACGATCCCCACACCGACTTTCCCATCCAGAACCTGCCGTTCGTCGCGTTCGAGCACGAAGACGACCTTCCCCGCGTCGGCGTCCGAATCGGCGATCTCATCCTCGACCTCTGGGAGCTCTGGAACGCCGACATCTTCACCGGCGTCGATCTCGATGCTTCATTCATGATCGACGCCAACACCCTCATGCACGACGGCCCCGAGACCTGGGCCGCCGTCCGCGCAACAGTCAGCCGCCTCCTCCGCGCCGACGAGCGGCGATTGCGGGACGACCAGGAACTGCGCGAAAAGTGCCTCCGCCCCGTCTCCGACCTCCACCTGCTCCTCCCCTCCACCATCGGTGACTACACCGACTTCTACGCCTCCATCCACCACGCCACAAATGTCGGCTCCATGTTCCGTCCCGACAACCCCCTCCTCCCCAATTACAAGTGGATACCCATCGGCTATCACGGCCGCGCATCCTCCATCAACGTCTCCGGCGTCCCCGTCCGCCGCCCCAAGGGCCAACTCATGGCCGACGGCGCACAGGCCCCCGTCTACGCACCCTGCAAACTCCTCGACTACGAACTCGAAGTCGGCTTCTTCGTCGGCCAAGGCAACAACCAGGGCGACACCGTCAGCATCAACGACGCCCACGACCACATCTTCGGCCTCTGCCTCGTCAACGACTGGTCCGCACGCGACATGCAGAAATGGGAATACCAGCCCCTCGGCCCATTCCTCGCCAAGTCCTTCGCCACCACCATCTCACCCTACATCGTCACCCTCGAAGCACTCGCGCCGTTCCGCTGCGCCGCCTTCGAACGCCCCGCCTCCGATCCCAAGCCTCTCCCGCATCTCCGCTCCGAACGCGATCAACAGCAAGGCGCCCTCGACATCACACTCGAAGTCCACCTCGCCACAAAGCAAATGCGCGATCGCTCCATGTCGCCCCACCTCCTCTCCCGTGGCTCCTTCAAACACATGTACTGGACCATCGCGCAGATGCTCACCCACCACGCCTCCAACGGCTGCAACATGCAACCCGGCGACCTCCTCGCCTCCGGCACCGTCTCCGGCCCAACGATTCCGGGGGCGCCGGACTCCCGCGGCTGTCTCCTCGAACTCACCTGGTGCGGCAACGGTCCCGACGGGAAGCCTCTCCCCCGCAAACCCATCGAACTCCCCACCGGCGAAAAACGCACCTTCCTCGAAGACGGCGACGAAGTCATCATCAAGGGCTACTGCGAGCGCGACGGCTTCCGCCGCATCGGCTTCGGCGAATGCCGCGCCGGCATCGAACCCGCGTTCACTTGATCGTGGTCTCAAACGCGCAACGGAGACACCGTCAAAAGCGAGCGGCATCTCTCACACAACTCGTGCAGCGTATTCAGCCGTCGTAAATGCACCGTGCGCTGCGCGTCGTTCAATGTGATCTCAAAGTGTTGATTCATCACATGATGGCAAGTACAATCCTCCTGTATTCAATCACCAGAATGCAGGAGCCACACAATGCAAAGCTCGCAGACCGAGCCTCGCCGTAGCGCCGCATTTGGAGCGATGGCCCTCGCGAACAACCCCACCGCCCGCATCGTCGCGCTCATCCCCGCGGCAGCGCTCGCCGGCCTCGCCGCGACTCACGTGCAGGCGGCCGGGCCGGTCTCGCCCACCACCACGCTCGTGAGCGTCTCGTCAACGGGCGTGATCGGCAACGGCGAGTCGCAACTCCCCTCCATCTCCGCCGATGGCAGATTCGTCGCGTTCGAATCTACCGCGTCCAACCTCGTGCCCGACGACACAAACAACGCGAAAGACGTGTTCGTGCGCGACCGGCAGACGGAACAGACCTTGCGCGTGAGCGTGTCCTCCGCGGGCGCGCAGGGGAGCAGCCGCTCGATGGTCCCGTCCATCTCGACCGACGGACGCTTCGTCGCGTTCGAATCGCTCGCAAACAACCTCGTGCCGGGCGACACCAACGGAAGCGTCGATATCTTCGTGCACGATCTGCAGACCGGGCAGACATCCCGAGTGAGCGTGGCGTCCGGGGGCGGTCAGGCGCTCGGTGCTTCCGAGGGACCGTCCATCTCCGCCGACGGCCGCTACGTCGCCTTCGCATCCTTCGCCGCCAACCTCGTGGCGGGGGACACCAACGGCACGCGGGACATCTTCGTGCATGATCGGGACACGAACCAGACAGTGCGCGTCAACGTGACCTCCGCCGGTCTGCAGGCGAACGGACAGTCGCAACGGCCCACCATCGCGGCCGACGGCAGCGCCGTCGCGTTCGAGTCGCTCGCCACCAACCTCGTCCCCAACGACACGAACAACCACACCGACATCTTTGTGCACGACCTGCAGTCCGCGCAGACGACGCGCGTCAGCGTGTCGTCCGCCGGTGCACAGGCGAACAGCTGGTCCCTGAACACCTCGTTCTCCGCCGACGGCCGGGTCGTCGCGTTCGCGTCGCTAGCCTCCAATCTCGTCCCCGGCGACACCCTGAGCGGCTTCGACATCTTCCTCCACGACAGGCAAACAGCGCAGACCTCGCGCGTGAGCGTGACCTCCTCCGGGGGCGAGGTCAACGGCGCCTCCTTCAGGCCCTCCATCTCCGCCGACGCCCGCTTCACGGTCTTCGACTCGCAGGCGATCTTCGTCCCCGACGACACCAATGGCGCGGTCGACATCCACATGCACGACCGGCTCAAGGAGGAAACGTCGCGCGTGAGCATCTCGCACGCCGGGGCGCAGGGAAACAACGCGTCCCAGAACGCCTCCATCTCCGCCGACGGCCGGTTCGTCGCCTTCGATTCCTTTGCCTCCAACCTCGTGCCCGGCGACACGAACGCCGCATCCGACGTCTTCGTGCGCGGCCCGCTCCCATTCTCCGTGCCCTGCCCCGGCGATACCAACGGCGATCAAATGGTCGACTTCCTCGACCTCAACATCGTCCTCTCCTTCTTCGGACAAACCGTTGCGCCCGGAACCAACGGCGACCTGAACGGCGACGGCGCCGTCGACTTCCTCGACCTCAACACCGTCCTCTCATTCTTCGGCCACGCCTGCTGATCCCCGCTCGCCACGCGCGCGCAGCGAGCCGCAATCTCGCCCTTCCTCTCCCGTCCGACGCCATCTCGGCGTCGAATGGGACTGGAAGAAAGTGAGGGCTGCCGCGTCGCTCCTCTCCCCTCCGAGGGAGAGGATGTCGCCGCAGGCGACAGGTGAGGGGCCTCGTCCTCCTCTCCGCCTCCCCGCGCACCCCACCTCATCAATTCTGGGCGTGTTCCGCCTCATCGCGTCGATAACGAGACGCGACCGGGAGGGAGCGTGTACTTCGCCTCTCTCATCTCCCCGCCTCATTCCTTCAAGCAACGTAAAGCAATCCCCTCACTCCCCATCCACCGCCACATCCAGCTCCACCACCATCGGCTGGTAGCACTCCCGATCCGTGCACGCCTGGTGCCGCACGTAGATCAGCGGCCTCCCTTCCCACTTTTCCTCCGTCCGCGCGAGCCGCACCTCCAGCCGCACGCGCCCCGAATGCACCCGCACCGCCGGAAGGCCCGCCCGCTCGGCCTCCTCGCCCCCGATCCGCAACGCCTCCCCCTCCGGGTACTCCACCTCCGCCTTCACCCCCTTCCCACCACGCACAAAGACTTCCAATCCAACCAACCCCTCGATTCTCCGCGCCTCATCCGCTTCGAACGCTTCATGGGCCGTGATGTGCCAGCCTTCCGCGATCCGCAGCTCGAGCCCCAGCACACCCGGCTTCGTCTTTGACACGCTCACCCGCTCATCGCTCGCGTACACCTCCACCGGCGACTCGCGCTGTTCCGACGACCGCGCTGCGCCGGGCGCCTTGACCTCCTCCCCCTCCGCCAGCCGCGCGGCCACATCCTTCCTTTCAACGAGCACCCGCTGCAGCGCGCGTGTCCCCTCGATCACGCTCACCGGTGCGATCGCGATCGCTCGACTCATCGAGCGCAGCAACCCCTCCGCGCGCTCCGCATACCGCTCCCCACCCTCCATCGCGCCCAGCTCCATCAGGTTGTGCGCCATCACGCTTTGCCCGCTCGCCACCGCCCCGTCATGCGTCGAACTCGTCCGCACGATCAAATCTCTTTCCCCCGCGCGCGTGTCATACATCCCGCCGCTCGTCTCGTCACCGAACAAATCCATCGCCGCGTCCACCAGCTCCCGCGCGCGCCCCACGTGATCCGCGCTGCGCTCCATCCCCAGCGCCAGCTCCGCGCGATCCAGCGCCAGCAGGCCTCTCACAGAGAACGCGTAGTCCTCGAGGAACCCCGCCGTCTTGCTCACCCCGCCGCGCCGAGTCCGCAAGAGCCCCCCACGCTCGTCGCGCAGCAAGTTCCATACCGCCTCCGAAGCGTCTCCCGCCGCCTCCACCCACCGACGCTCCCCGTGCGCGCAGCCGGCGTCACTCAACCCCGCGATCATCAACCCGTTCCAGCTCGTGATCGCCTTGTCGTCCAGCCTCGGCTGCGCTCGCCGCGCGCGCTGTTTCGCAAGGATCGTGCGCACACGGTCCCGCACTACCCCCCCCTCGGCGAACATCGGCCCCCCGCGCGGCTCGCCCGCCTCAACGCGTTCCACGTGGAACAGCACGTTCCGCGCCGGCTCGTTCGGATGGTGCGGGTCCCGGAAGTTCGGCCCCTGGTCAACGCCGAACACGCGCTTCGCAATCGCCGCGAGTTCCCCGTCCCCGATCGCCTCCTCAATCTCCTCCGCCGTCCACAGGTAGTTCAGCCCCTCCTTCCCATCCACCTCGGCGTCCTGCGCGCTCCAAAAAAGCCCTTCTTTCCCCGTCATTTCCGCAAGCACATACTCTGCCGTCTCCCGCACCACGCGCGCGAACAGCTCGCTCTTCCACCGTTCCTGCGCCCGCGCGTACAGCGACAACAGCTGCGCGTTGTCGTACAGCATCTTCTCGAAGTGCGGCACAAGCCACCGCTCATCCACGCTGTACCGGTGAAACCCGCCGCCGATCTGGTCGAACACCCCGCCCAGCGCCATGCGCTCCAGCGTGTGCCGCACGCTCGTCTCGATCGCGCGACGCTCATCCTCGTTCATCGTCGCATCGAGCCGATCCAGCAGAAAATCGCAGAAAACAGGCTGCGGAAACTTCGGCGCGCCGCCATACCCGCCGTGCACGCGGTCGTAGATGCTCAGCAGGCCGCGCGAGGCCTTCTCCACGTCGCGCTCGCCGATTGCCACCGGCGCCGCGCGCTCCGCGCCCAACGCGTCGCGCACGTGCGCGCTCAAGCGAGCCGCCTGCTCCAGCACCTCAGCGCGCTGCTCGTCCCACGCCTTGCGGATCGAGCGCAGCGTCTGCTCGAAGCTCGCCATCCCCCATCTCGGCTCCGGCGGCAGGTACGTCCCGCCCCAGAACGGCTCCAATCCCGCATCCTCTTTCCCACGCGCACCCGGCGGCGTCAGGAACACCGACATCGGCCACCCGCCGCGACCCGTCATGGCCTGCACGGCCCCCATGTAGATGTCGTCGACGTCCGGCCGCTCCTCCCGGTCCACCTTCACGCACACGAACAGCTCGGACATCAGCGCGCCGACGCCGGGGTCCTCGAACGACTCCCGCTCCATCACGTGGCACCAGTAACAGGTCGAATACCCGATCGACAAAAACAAGGGCGCGCCCCGCTCCCTCGCGGCCTCGAACGCCTCCGGGCCCCAGGCGAACCAGTCCACCGGATTGTGGGCGTGCTGGAGGAGGTACGGGCTGGTTTCACGGGCGAGCCGGTTCGAATGGGGCATGGGAGCGGGATCCTGAGCGGGCAACGCCGGGGCCGAGGGAGGCCCGGCTCGCCCTACCCTACACCCGGCCCGGGCGATGCGATTTGCCTTCCGGGCCACGGTTGCTATCCTGCTTCCCCACCTCACGGGAGACGAACAGACTTATGCCACGCGTTTGCGCCATCACCGGAAAGAAAACCACCGTCGGCAATCGGCGGGTGTATCGCGGCCAGTCGATCCAGAAGGGCGGCTTCGGTCTGAAGCCCACCGGGATCACGAAGCGCACGTTCCGCCCCAACCTGCAGAAGGTTCGCGCGCTCGTCGACGGCAGCGAGGTTCGGCTGCTGGTTTCGACCAAGTCGATCCGCAACGGCGATGTGGTCAAGCCCCTGCGGCGCAAGTACGGGTACACGCGTCTGCAGAAGGGCTCGCACGCCTAGCACGACGGCGGTCATCCTCGGAACACTTCGAAGCCCGGCGAGAACGCTCGCCGGGTTTTTCGTTGCGCTGGGTTCAGCGACGAACGGCCACGATGTCGTACACGGGCGGGGTCTGAAGGAATGAGTGCGGGTCGTCGGAGCGACGGGTCCACATGTGGGCGAAAGCCTCGCCGTCGGATGCGCTGAGATGGCCGGACTTCACAAGCTCCGGAACGTAATTCCTGAAGAACGAGGTGGGCCATTGCCACATGGGGTGGCCGGGGCGGGCCACGCGCACCACGACACGGATATCGCGCAGGTCGAACCCGTGTGCATCGAACAGCGCGGGCAGCTTGGCCACCACATCGGGGTCGCCGCCGCGATCCCGCCAGGATCGCCCGACCGCGCCTACGACCCGATCGAACACGTCGGATCGCGGCGCCAGGGTGAGGGATTCGTAATTGAAGTAATCGGAGATCATGAGCGCGCCGCCGCGCTTGATCGCCCGGGCCGCGGAAGCGATCAGGGCGCCGGGGTCTCGCACGAAACACAGCACCCATCGCGCGTACGCGGCGTCGCACGAGCCCGCCTCGACGCAGGTGATGTGTTGCGCGTCCGACTCATGGACCGAGATGTTTGCGAGCCCCCGCGCTTGTGATTGTCGGCGGAGGTATTCGAGGAACAGGGGGGCCTCGTCGACGGCATGGATCCGTCCGTCGGGGCCGACGATCTGCGCGAGATCGCAGGCCGCGTAGCCCGGGCCGGCGCCGATATCGAGCACGACCTGGCCGGTCGTGATTCCCGCCCGCTCCCAGAGGGCGTGGGCCTGCTCGGACCAGAGCTGGTGTTGGAGCCCGAGGCGTTGAAGCTCGGCCGGGTTGACGCCGAGCACGTACCCCTGCGTCTGACTCATACGACTCCTGCGGCCCTCGGGGTCAGTTCAGGCGTTCGACGATGATGGTCTGCATCATCTGCTTTCGGATCTCGCCGTGCTGCGCGTGCTGCTCGATGTCAACGGAGCGCGTGACGAGCTCGAAGCGGTCGGCCTGGCCGCGGTGCGTGTCCCAACGCAACGTTCCGATGATCTGTGCCGGGAGATGTTCGACCGTTTCCGAGCCGGGTCTCGCGCCGACGCCGAGGAGCTTCTGCACGCGGTCCGTGCCCTTGATGGATATCTTGGCGATGCCTGCGTCGTCGGCGTCGAGCGTCATCGTCTGCTCGACCTGCAGCGTTCCGAGCAAGTGCGGCTCGACGCGCGAGGCGTCCCAGGACTCTCCGACGGAAGCGGTTGGGGGATCGGTCTTCGCGACAAACGCGGTTTCGATGAGCCACCGGAGGTTCGGTTCAGCGAGGTACTGGAGTGCGAGCCGGCGGGCCGGATCCTCCTTGGGCGCGAGTTCGCTCGAGCCCTCCACGCGCACCAGCTTCCCAGCGGGCGTCACGATGCAGCGGACGGGCTTCCCCAGGAATGAGCGGAACGCCGGCGCGACGGGCGAATCAGGGTCCTTTTCCGGAGGGAGCGAGCTGTCGAAGGCGATATCCAATCCGGCGCCTTCGAAATCGATCACGGCGCCGTCGAAGACCACGCTGAGCACCGCGCCGTCATCGGACACGGATTCCACCGTGATCGAGGCCTGCGTGTCGGAGCGCGATGCGCCGGAGCCCTGTGGCTGGCCTTGCAGGAAGAACACCTGCTCGGTCTGGCTTGCGTATCGGTACCGCATCGTGCGACCGACCTCGAATGTCGGCGCGAGGTTGATCGGCGCGGAGAGCGCTGGTGCGACGATCGAGACGAGGGTGATGAAAGCGGCGGCGGTGCGAAACATCGGGCGGCTCCGTCGGGTGCTCGAGTGGACCGCCAAGTGTATCGGGGCTGGGCGGGGCGCCACTACTCCGGCTTGAGAAAGGAAAAGTGCAGCGACGCGTGCTTCTGGTGGAGCACGAGCCAATCCTCGTGCGACATGGGCCCGAGAAAAGGGCTGCGCTGGGTCATTCTCTCGCCTTGCTTCACGCGATCGATCTGGGCTCGCAGATAGGCGGCGCCCTGCTCGGAGGTGATGTCGGGTGATGGGATGATCGACGCGGAGGGCCCGCGGAGGGCGATGCCCGCTTTGAACGGCTTGGGGCTGTTCAGCAGGCTCTTGCGGAGCACGCTGCCGAATATGCGGATGAACCACGCGGCCTGAAAAGGAATGCCGTCGAGCGACCCCCGAACGATCTCGCCGACGTGCCAGAACACCTGTCCGGGCGTCCAGTTGCCGAGTTGTCGGAGGCGGCCCTGCCGCTCGGCGTCGAGGATCCGATCCATGTCGGCCTCGACCTCGGCCAGCGTTGAAAAGACAAGGTCCCGGCGATCCGGGACCCTGGCGGTATTGACGTTCAGTGCGCCGCTCATTCGACCCACTGTACCGCGGGCTCGCGCCCGGGTTTCGGGGCCGGTCGAGGGGAAATCGAGGGGACGGGCTCAGCGTCCGGCGAGACGCATGAGGGCCGCGAGATCCGACTCGTTCACCTGCCCGTCGCCGTTGAGATCGAGTTTCCGATCGCCCTCGTTGATGCGCTGGATTCCGGCCGTGATCTCGGCGTCGCTGAGCGAGCCGTTGCCGTCGGTGTCGAGCGACTTGGTGGCGTGCTTGATGCGCATCTCGCCTCGCATCGTCTCGCGCGCGGTGCGTCGTTCTTCCTGACTGAGCGCGCCGTCCTTGTCGGCGTCAAAGCGATCGAGGACCTTGGCGTGCTGCGCCTCCTTGTGGGCTCGCATGGCCTCGTGCGCGGCCTTGCGCTCTTCCGCGCTCAGCTCGCCGTCGCCGTCGGCGTCGAACTTCTGCACGAGCCCGGCGTGATGCTCGCGCATCTTCTCGCGCTTCTCTCCCATGCGCTCCTTCATCTGTGCGCGGAACGCTTCCTTCTCGGCCTGGGAGACCTCGCCGTCGCCGTCCGTGTCGAGGCGCTTCATCATCTCGGCCTTGCGCTGCTCGTGCCGGGCCTTCATCGTCGTTCGGGCTTCTTCCCGCTCGCTCTCGCTCAGCGCGCCGTCCTTATCGGTGTCGAACTCTTCGAGCATGTGCTTGTGGAACCGGCCCATGGCCTTGCGGGCGCGGGGGGGGAGTTCGTCCTTGAATGCGTTGTGCGCGGCCTGGCGCTCATCGCCGTTGAGTTCGCCGTTGCCGTCGGCGTCAAACCGCTCGATGGCTTGCTGATGAACACGTCGGACGATGTTGCCGTCGGTCATGGGGCCGTGACCGGCGAAGTGGTGGCGCATGCGGGCGTGGTGGCCCTTCTCGGGGGCGGCCTCGTTGGAGAGGGCGGGATTGTCGGCCGCGGCGCCCGCGAGCGCCCCGGCCAGGGTGAGGATCGTTGCGGTGAGGATCGTGCTGCGCATCTTCATGGGAAACCTCCTGAATAAAGGGGCTGACGAGGCCCCCACGACGAGAGGAGAACGAGCGAGCGGGCGTGGTATTGCGGGGCGACCTTTGAGACGGGCGAGAGGGGGATGTATGAGGGGAGATGGCGGTCTTGGACGGGGTAGCGGGCCTGCATTGTCGGCGAGGGCGCGAGGTCGTACCGTGCGACGCAAGGCGCGGACGAAGGCGCACGGGGCAGCATGAGGAAGGAAGGCGAGCATGGCGGGTGCAGCGGGGCGCGGGCACGAGTACAACGCGAAACTGGTGTGGGAGGGCGACGCCGAGGTCGGGACGCTGGACTACGCGGCGTATAGCCGGCAGCACCGCATCGAGTTTGAGGGCAAGCCGAGCCTGACGGGCACGGCGGACCCGATGTTCAAGGGGGACCCGACGCTGCACAACCCGGAGGACCTGTTCCTCGCGTCGATCGCGGGGTGCCACATGCTCTCGTACCTCGCGCTGTGCGCGAAGTACAAGGTGAACGTGCTGAGTTACGAGGATGAGGTCTGGGCGAAGATGGAGTTGCAGCGTGGAGGGGGGAGGTTCACGGAGGTGGTGCTGCGGCCGAGGGTGCGGGTGGCGGCGGGGACGGACGTGGAGAAGGCGAAGTCGTTGCACGATGGGGCACATCACGTGTGCTTCATCGCGAACTCGTGCAGCGTGCCGATCAGGGTGGAGGCGGAGGTGGTGGGGGGGTGAACGAAGTGGAGCGGATCGCGGGGCCGCCTCTCCCATCCGGCCGTTGGGAGCGGATGGCTGAGGCCGCCGGATGCCCGAGCTCAGTTGACCGCCCCGCACACCTTCTTTGCCGCGTCGGCGAGGTCGGTTGCGCTCTGCATGGTGGGGATGGTTGAGCGGGCGTCGTCGAGGATTTTGCGCCCCTCCTCCACGTTGGTGCCTTCGAGTCGGACGACGAGGGGGACCTTGAACCCGATCTCCTTGGCCGCGTTGACGACGGACTGCGCGATGATGTCGCAGCGCATAATGCCGCCGAAGATGTTGACGAGGACGCCCTTGCAGTTTTTGTCGGAGAGGATGATGCGGAAGCCCTCGGTGACGGCCTCCTCGCTGGCGCCGCCGCCGACGTCGAGGAAGTTGGCTGGGGTTCCGCCGAAGTGCTTGATGGTGTCCATGGTGGCCATGGCGAGCCCGGCGCCATTGACGAGGCAGCCGATGGAGCCGTCGAGAGCGATGTAGTTGAGATCGAACTTGGCCGCGCGCATCTCGAGGGGGTTTTCCTCGGCGGGGTCGAAGAGCGCTTGGATGTCGGGGCGGCGGAAGAGGGCGTTGTCGTCGAAGTTGAACTTGGCGTCGATCGCGAGCACCTGCCCGTCGGGGTGGGCGCCGGTGGGGGGGGTGACGATGAGGGGGTTGATCTCGGCGAGCGCGCAGTCCTTGGCGACGTACAGGCGCGCGAGCGCGAGCATGATGCTCGCGGCCTGGTTGACCTGCTTGCCCTTGAAGCCGAGATCGAACGCGAGCGTGCGCGCCTGATGGGACTGGAGCCCGGCCGTGGGATGGATGAGGATTTTCTTGATCGCTGAGGGGTTGCGGTGGGCGACTTCCTCGATCTCGACGCCGCCCTCTGCAGAAGCGATGAGCACGTTGCGTCGGGTGGCGCGATCGGTGGTGATGGCGAGGTAGAACTCCTTGGCGATGTCGACGCCGGCCGCGATGAGGAGCTTCTTGACGTCCAGCCCCTCGGGGGGGGTCTGGGGGGATTTCATGCGGTTGGTGAGCATGAACCGCGCGGCGGCGGTGGCTTCTTCGGCGGACTTCACGAGCTTGACGAAGCCGGCCTTGCCTCGCCCGCCGGCGTGGACTTGCGCCTTGACCACGGCCAGGGTGGTTCCGGCGGCGGAGGTGGCTTCGCGGTAGGCGCGGGCGGCGTCTTCGATGGAGGTGACGAGGTGGCCCGGGGGCACGGGTATGCCCGCCGAGGCGAGGAGTTCTTGCGCCTGATGCTCGTGGATCTTCATGGGGCGCAGAGGATAGCGGATGGCGCAGCGCGCGCGGGGAGAGCGTGCGCGTGGGGCCGAATCGCTATGACGGGTTTTGTGGCCGGAAGACTGCGAGCGCGGCCCGGGGAAGTGAGTGCGTCAGGACTTCTTCTGGACGTTGACCGAGCGACCGACGCGGCGCTTTCGATTGATCATCTTGCGGCCATTCTTGGTCTTCATCCGCGCGCGGAACCCGATGGAGCGGACGCGGGTGATCTTGCTGCAACGTCGGTGATAATGCATGGCGAACTCGCTGGAAGTCCTTGGTCGTGTGCCGAGCCCGATCGGAGGATGGGGCCTGGGGGCGGGGAATATAGCCGGGGAGTTGGTGTTTGGCTAGTGGAGGGGGTGGGGGGGGTGGTTTTCGCGGGCGTACGGCTGGTTTTGGGTGGACTCGGGGAGGAGCCGATGTATGGTTGGACCGAGCGTCCCGGCGTGTGGCCGGGGCGGAGAATTGGCAGGATGCGCGTGCTCATCGGCCGTCCCCTGGAGTGGGGCCCGACCGATCAGCCCACGCGTCCTCGACGGTGTGTCTCGTGGCGGCGGATGGCCGCGGCCCGGGATGCGGAGCGCTGGCCTGGCGCGACGTGAGGACGAGCGGCGTGGACGAACAGACATTGGCTC
Source organism: uncultured Phycisphaeraceae bacterium (assembly GCA_964638515.1). GTDB lineage: Bacteria > Planctomycetota > Phycisphaerae > Phycisphaerales > UBA1924 > CAYPGJ01. The sequence continues at coordinate 18,261 of CAZWZL010000003.1, read as the reverse complement.
GAGCGGAGCAGATTCTCCGATGGCGGTTTACGGATCGGGGTCTTCTGGTTCGCGCGTTGACGCACGCGTCCATCGCGGACACGCGGCAGTCGTCGAATGAACGGCTGGAGTTTCTTGGGGACGCCGTGCTCGGGATGCTGGTGTGCGAGCACGTGTTCCGGGTGTACCCGCAGCTGCTCGAAGGCGACATGACGAAGATCAAGTCGGCGGTGGTGTCGAGGCGGACGTGCGCGGTGGTGGCTGATCATCTGGGGCTGAGCGAGCTGCTGCGATTGGGCAAGGGGATGCAGGTGCGCGAGGGGCTGCCTTCGAGCGTGTCCGCGGCGGTGCTGGAGTCGGTAATCGGCGCGGTGTATCTCGAGGGCGGGCTGGAGGCCACGCGCGCGTTCCTGATGTCCGAGCTGGAGCCGATCATCGCGCGCGCGGCGGAGAGCGGTCATCAGCAGAATTTCAAGTCGGTGTTGCAGCAGGTGGCGCAGCAGCACCTGCAGGCGTCGCCGATGTACGTTGTGCTGGACGAGAAGGGGCCGGATCACGCCAAGACGTTCGAGGTGTGTGTGGAGGTTGGGGGGCGCAGATTCGGATCGGCCTGGGGCGGGTCGAAGAAGCAGGCGGAGCAGCAGGCGGCGCTCATCGCGCTGCGCGCCATGGGGGTGGTGGTGTCGGGCGAGGATGGTGAGCCGACAGTGATCAGCGCCGTGGAGATTGCGGAGCGGGCGTTGGCTGGAGTGTTGGTGGTGGTAGCCGCGGAGCTTTGATGCTCGGTCAAGGGGCGCGCCAGGCGGAGAGATCCACGGCGGCGCGGCCGGGCGCCGCTTGCCATGGGAGCAGCGCGCGGGGCCATGCAGACCGGCGGGATCGCGCGTCGACGCGTTCGATGGCGATCAGGAGCGGGTCTTCCGAGGCGCCGACGCCGCTGGCGGGGATCGGGATGATCGCGCTCCACCCGGCGTCGTGCTTGGCGAGCACGATGCGGGAGGATGTCACGGGGGAGCGCTCATCGATCAGCGAGCCGTCGGGGGTGACGCGAAGGATGTGGGTAGGAGCGTCTGTCGGGCCGAGGTAGATTCGAACAAACTCGTCCTTTGCCGGCGCGCCGGAGCACTGGAGATAGAGCTCCCAGCCGGACGCGGCGATCGCAGGACGGAGCAGCGCGGCGGCGGAGGGGATCGCGGCGTGCTCGGCGCCCGAGCGCCATGATTCGAGCGTGTGATCGGCGCGAAGCGGGCCGAGCGTGACGCCGGGTGGTCGTGCAGCAATGGGGATCGCGAGCGTTGGAAGCGTGGTGGTCCACGTCCCGATGCGCGCGTCGATGGCATCGGCGGCGCCGTGCAACGGAACGGACTGCGTGGAGAAGGCTGAGAGGGCGATCATTTCCGGGCGGAAGTTGGGGGCGGCGCGCCACGCGAGCGTGGCCGCGGATGCTGCGCCGGAAAGATCGGCCAGCCCGACGATGGCGCCGGACGGGGAGCCGGCATCGTCCCGCATCCACGCGGTGGCCGGCGGAAACGCGGCGAGATAGGCGCGCACTCTGGATTCGAGCGCCGAAGCGGTGAGCGTTTCGTCCAACAACGCGTCGAGCAGCGAGCTCGTCGCCACGGCGTCCGTCGGCCAAACGGGAAAAATGGGCCCATCGCGGCTCATAACGAACGCGGTCAGTGAGCGGAGCGCGGCGTCCGCGAGAGATTCGCCGCACGTTTGCCGGAGGCGTTGCAGCCCCGCGCGCCAGCGGTCCTCCGTCTGCAGCGCGAGCAGTTCGAGCGCGGGATGAGAGAGGGGGGGATCGCGCGAGGGAGGGGCGACGAGTCGTTCGCGGATCAGGCGCTCCCGCCATCGCTGCGTTGGATCGTTTCGCACCGTGGCGAGAAACCGCTCGAGCGACTGCGGGATCTGACTCCACGCGGAATCGGTGGATCGCGCCGGAGGCTCGAGCCAGCGAAGCCGCACGATGCGCGCGTTGATGGTGATCGAGGCGGGGCGCGCCTCGGGCGGAATCACGAGCACCGCGACCCAGACACCGATTGACGTGACTTCGCTGGGTTCATCGGCGCCCGCGGGCAGTGCGCGCCATGCGCCCACGCCGCCCAGCCAGGGGTCGGCGTCGGGCGAGGGGGGGATGAGTCGGTAGATCGCGCCCGGGATCGGATCGCCTCCGTCGATGGACGCGAACACCGACGGAGGCGCGTCGGTGGTGGAAGCCGGAGCTCGGAGCGGGATGACCAGCGCTCTCCCGGGCGTGGCGTGCTCGACGGAGGCCGCGGGCGCGAGCGCGTGGGCGAACGACTCGTCGAAGAGGGCCGGACGGTCGGCGCGGCCCGGCGCGCAGGCCTGGAGCGGGACGATCAAGCCGAGCGTGATCGCCAGGATTGCACGAGCTCGCGCGCGGTCGCCCATGTGGTTCGACGGCGTCATCGGTGCATGATTGTTCGGGGCGATGGGGACGGCGGTTGCCTCGTCACGCGGGCTTCACGGGAAGCGTGGCGAGGAGGTTCTCGACGATGGCGTCGGTGGTGACTCCCTCGGCCTCACCCTCGAAGTTCAGCAGGAGCCGGTGGCGGAGCGCCGGCGTGGCGACGGCGCGGATGTCGTCGATGGAGATCGCGGCGCGCCCGTCGAGCAGCGCGCGGACCTTGGCCCCGAGCGTGATCGATTGCGCGGCGCGCGGGCTCGCTCCAAACCGAACGAACCGGTTCACCATCGGGGTCGCGAACGACTCGCTGGCCCGCCCGTCGGGATTTGGCTGAGTGGCCAGAGTGAGACGCACGGCGTAGTCCTGCACGTGCGGCGCCGCGGCCACGCGTCTCGTCAGAGCCTGATGCTTCAGGATGCCCGGGCCGTCGATGACGGGCTTCGGCTCATCTTGTGCGCCGGCGGTGGTGCGGTTCAGAATCTCGGCGAGTTCTGAGCGCGACGTGTGTCCCACCAGCAGCTTGAAGAAGAAGCGGTCGAGCTGCGCCTCGGGCAGGGGATACGTGCCTTCCTGCTCGATGGGATTCTGCGTCGCCATGACGAAGAACGGGGCTTCGAGCTGGTGGGTGGAGCCGCCCACGGTGACCGATCGCTCCTGCATGGCTTCGAGGAGCGCGGACTGCGTCTTGGGCGTCGCGCGGTTGATCTCGTCCGCGAGCACGATGTTCGCGAAGATCGGGCCCTTCTGGAACGTGAATCGGCGGCCTTCCGGCGCATCGGTAAGGATGGTCGCGCCCGTCACGTCCGCGGGCATGAGGTCGGGCGTGAACTGGATGCGCGAGAACTTGAGCGAAACGGCCTGAGCGAGCGTTCGCACCAGCAGGGTCTTGCCCAGACCCGGAGCGCCTTCGAGCAGCGCGTGGCCGCCGGCGAAGAGACAGGTGAGAACGCCGTCGATGATCTCGCGCTGGCCCACGATGGCGCGCTCGATCTGCGTTCGAACGGCGGCGTAGTCATCGCGAAAAGCCTGAGCGGCGGCGCGCGTCGCTTCCGAGGCGTCGGCGGTCGGCGTAGGTCGGGATTCGGAAGGGTTGGGGCTGGCCATGCCTCGCTGCCGGCGTCGTTCCCGGGGGCGCCCGCACGAGGCCGTGCGTTGGCGAATGGGCGTGGCAGGAGTCGAACCTGCGACCTCACCCTTATCAGGGGTGCGCTCTAGCCACCTGAGCTACACGCCCGGAAGACGGCGGGAGTATACCGGCCACTTTCCGACCTTCAACGCGCGAGGGTTGTCCCGAAAATCCGATGGTCGGGCTCAACGGGCGGGCTCTGGGTGGCCGATGACAGGTCTGCAACGTCGGACGGCCCCGTGGAGTCGGGGTCGGGACGCGGCGTCGATCCGTCGAACGGGGCCCCGAGGAGTACGGGACGGGACGGAACGATGCGACCAGGCGGCCTTCAAGGCGATCGCCCCATTCCGGCCGGACACCAGCGAGCAGACCAACCTCGAGCGAAGCGCCGGTGCGCCTCGCGAGGGGGAGTTTTTTCCCACTGAAGTCGTGCGATCGCACGCGCAGGAGCCAGACACGAATGAACCAGTACAGCAACCCGTTCACCGCATCTAACCCGTTTGGTTTTACCAATGCCTTCGCGACCCCCACGGCGTTCGGATCGTGCGGCACTGGGTGCTTCCCCGGCGTGAACAACACGTTTGGCGGTCCGACGCCCGGCGGCTTCGGCCCGATGTTCCAGAATCCGTGGGGCCCGGGGCTGGGCAACTGGATCAACACGGGCGGCACGCCGAATTTCGGCTACGCGAGCACGCCCACGGGCTGGACCAATTCCACGCCTAATCGCTGGAACGGCACGGGCGCGTTCCCCGCCAATACCAACTCGTTCGGCTTCAATCCATTCGGCGGCTCGTTCGGCGGATGGAACAACTGGAACAACTGGAACACGCCGTTCGGCTGGACGAACGCGAACCCGTTCACGGGCGGGAACCCCAACTTCAACACGCCCTCGTTCGGCAATACCCCCTCCTTCCCCGGCTACAACTCGTTCGCGGGCTGGACGAACGGTTTCAGCCCGGCCACTACCAACTTCTACGGCTCGTTCCCCTGGAACGGCCAGTTCCAGACGCCGTTCGGCGCCACCCCGTGGACGAACAGCACGCCCTGGAATTGGAACACGGGCAACATGCCCTGGAACTGGAACACGAACACGTTTTTCACCGCCAATCCCGGCTGGAACACGACGCCGAACTTCATGAACACGTTCGGGGCGAACCCGGGCTTCTTCTGGGCGAACGCATTCGCCAACACCCCCTCGTTCAACCCCGCCTTCTTCTCCGGCGTGAACCCCGGCGCGTTCACGACGACGAACACGCCGTACTACGCACCGTCCAACGGTCAGAACGTCGGCGGCGGTTCGTATCCGACGGGCATCACCAATCAGCCCAACACCAACCCCGGCCTCTGCCGCGACGCGGCCTGAGCCGGGACACTGTCTTACGGAGCGAATCTGCGCTCCGGCACGTCAACGAGAGGCGGCGGGCCCCCCGGGCTCGCCGCTCTTGTTTGTTTTGTGCCGTGACCCATCCACCGCGCTCCGCGCCGTCGCGCGGATTGGTCGTCAGGCCATCGCGGGCCGGACGCCCCAGCGCGACTGGATCGCGCGGAGCGACGCGACCTGGTACACCGCCGCGAGGCCCACCAGGGTGTAGACGATCTTCGCGAGAATGGCCGTGTTGCCGCCCGCCACGAGCGCCACGAGATCCAACTCGAGCAGCCCCCACAAGCCCCAGTTAAGACCACCGATCACCAGCAATGTTGCCGCCACAACGTCGAGAATCCGCATGAGATGCACTCCTTGATGCGCGCCTGCTTCTGAATCGGCGGCGATCCTGCATCACCGCGCCGTCATAGGCAGCCTTCGGCGGGTGCGCGTCAGCGGATTCAGACCACGCAGATATTCGCGCCCGTGCTCAGGGGGTGTGTTTGCGTGTGAGCCCCGCGCTCAGGAGCACGCAACGGAGGCCCTCTGCGTCGGCGTTGCTGAATGAGCCCACATCGTGGGAGTCGAGGTCCAGCACGCCCCAGGCCGAGCCGTCCGGGTCCAGGCACGGCACGACCACCTCGGATCTATCACGCGGGTCGCAGGCGATGTAGTTGGGACCGAGTTCGGCCACGTCGCGCACGACGAGGCTGCGCCGGTCGATGAAGCAGCGGCCGCACGCCCCGTGCAGCCCGATGGGCGAGCAGGCGGGCTTGTCACGGCGCGGCCCGAGGATCATGGATTCCCCGTCGTGCGCGTCGAGGTAGAACCCGGCCCACGAAACGCCGGTGGGGTGGAGCGCATCCCACAGGAGGTCGACGGCCGCGCGCATGCGCTGATCGCGATTCGCGCTCGCTGGCAGCTCGAGCGCGACTCGGCGTGCGATCGCGGGATAGTCACGTGCGTTCATGGCCGGATTGTGCTGCGGAACCGTGCGTCACGCCAGCGGCCTACCGTCAGCGGTGCGACCATCGGGGGCGTGGGCCCGGTGCTCGCAAGAAGGGAGTCTTGTGAGACTGTCCGTTCGATGGCGTGTGGCGACGATGGCGCTGGCCGGGGCGATAAGCGTTCTCGCGCTGGCCGGGCGCGGGCTGGTGACAGCCGGCGCAACGCAGGAAGGAGCGAACATGTTTGCGGGTCCGCGAGCGCCGGAACTCGAACCCAATCTCGGCTGGCTGAACACGGATCGACCGCTCCGGTTCGATGGAGACCTGCGCGGGCAGGTCGTGCTGCTCGACTTCTGGACCTATTGCTGCATCAACTGCATTCACGTGCTGGATGAGATCGAGGAACTGGAGCAGACGTTTGCCGATGAGCCGTTCGTCGTGATCGGCGTGCACTCGGCCAAATTCGACAACGAGGCCGATCGCAGGAATATCCGCACCGCCGTTCAGCGGTACGAGATCGCGCATCCTGTCGTCGTGGACAAGGAGATGGAGATCTGGAGCCGGTTCGGGGCGCGGGGCTGGCCGACGCTGGTGCTGGTGGGGCCGGATGGACGTGTGATCGGCACGACGTCGGGTGAAGGAAACCGCGAGTTGCTCGAGGGGGCGATCCGCGCGGCGATCGAAGAGGGGCGGCGCGCCGGCACGCTCGCGGCGCGGGCGCCGCAGATTCGGCGCGACGCGAGCGTGGCGAGCGCGAGCGGGCTGCTTTTCCCGGGAAAGGTGCTCGGTGACGCGGAGGGCGGCCGTCTGTTCATCGCGGACTCCGGGCGCCACCGGGTGGTCGAAGCGGGCTGGCCGGACCAGAACGGGCGCGCCGTGGTGCGACGCGTGTTCGGCGGACCGGTGTCGGGGTTCGTGGACGGATCGGCGGACGCGGCGCGGTTCTACGAGCCGCAGGGAATGACGCTGAGTGACGACGGGACTCGACTGTTCGTGGCAGACCGGCGAAACCACGCGATTCGCGCGATCGATCTCGGCGTTGGGCTCGTGACGACGATCGCTGGGACGGGGGTGCAGGGTAGGGATCGGCGAGGCGGAGGACGGGCCTCAATGCAGGCGCTGAATTCGCCTTGGGACCTGGTGGTGGACGGCGAGGCCATGTTCATCGCCATGGCCGGCCCTCACCAGATCTGGATGATGGATCTGGCCAAGGGGACGATCGCCGCGTACGCGGGGTCGGGGATCGAGAACATCGTGGATGGTGACATAGAGACCGCGGCGTTGGCGCAGCCCTCGGGGCTGGCGCTCCGTGGGCGCGAACTGTTCTTCGCCGACTCGGAAGTCTCCGCGGTGAGGGTGGTGGACTTAACCAGGGGCCAGGTTCGCACGATCGTCGGTAAGGGGTTGTTCGAATTCGGGGATCAGGACGGCGATCATCGCGTGGCGCGTCTGCAGCACCCGTTGGGGGTGACGGTGTGGGGAGAGGCGCTGCTCGTTGCGGACACGTACAACCACAAGGTGCGCCGGATCGACACCGCCGCGCTGACAGTTGAATCCTGGCTTGGCGGCGAAACGGACGGGCCGATGTTGTACGAGCCTGGAGGGTTGCACCTGTCCGGAAAAGGGGACGCCGCGAGGTTGTTCGTGGCCGACACGAACAACCATCGAGTGCTGATGGTTGATCCGGCGACGCGGGGTTGGGTGGAGGTGGCGCTTCAAGGTCTGGACGGCGCGCCGGGCGCAGCGCCCGAGCGGGTGGACGAAGAGTTGCGCGCGAGTGTCGCGATCGAGGGGAAAGCGGCCGTGACTCTGGAGATCCGCGCGCCGCTTCCGGCGGGAGCGCACGTCAATGGGGATGCGCCCGTGTCGGTGCGCGTGGAACGGGACGGGCTGACGATGGCGCAACGAACGCTCCGTGAGGGAGCGTTTCCTGTGGAAGTGGTTGTGCCGTCATCGTCGGCTCAGGAAGGGGCGTGGCGGGTGGTGGCCCGGTTTGCGATCTGCACCGACGAGGACCGCGAGCTGTGCGCGCCCCGCAGCGTTGCCTGGACGGTGGACGTTCGTGTGCGCGAGGGCGCCGGCTCCCGCGTGAGGCTCGACGGGGGCGAGGGCAAGCCCTGATGGGTGGGGGTAGGATCGTCGGGCTCGATTGAGGGTTGCCGATGAACGCCACCACGACCGCCAGCATGAGTGACATCGCGCTCGTTTCCGTGGCCGGGCCACGCGCGGTGACGCTGGAATTGGTGGCCCCGGGACCGCTCTCGATCGGTCGCCGCGCGACCCACGCGCTTTCGCTCCCCGAAGATGATCACGTCTCGCGCGACCATGCCGTGCTGGAGTTCCACGCCGATGATCGGGGAACGGGGGGCGGATCGTGGAGCGTTCGAGACTCTTCCAGCCGGCACGGCACGTGGGTCAATGGCGTTCGGCTCACGCCGGGGCGCGCGTGCCCGCTTCGCCCGGGGGACGGACTCGTGCTCGCGCCATGGGCGTTTGAAGTCGTTGATCGCGCGGCCGTGGAACAAGTGGCCGCTCAGACCTACGCGTTGATCGATGACTCCGCGATGGGAACGATCGTGCGTCGGATCGGTCCGGAGGCGGCTCGTCCGGCGGAGCGGCTCGGGCTGCTGCTCGACTGCGCGGAGGCGATTCAGGCGGCCTCGTCGGAGCGGGAACTGGCGGAAGCGGTGCTGACCGCCGCGGTGTCCGGGGCGTCGTTTGCCAACGCCGCGATTCTCCGCACGCGCGATGCGTCGGGGCACATCTCGGTCGTGGCGTCAAGGGGGAACGCGTTCGGGCGCGTGATCGACGGCGGGAGTTTGCCCGTGAGCCGCACGTTGATAGAGGAAGCGGCGCTGGGTTCTCCCGCTTTGCTGATGGCGTCAGGGGAGATGGAGGGGGATGCGATGAGCATCGCGCAGCTGGGGATCGACGAGGCGCTGTGCGTGCCGCTTATGATCGGGCCGAGCGTCGGCGCGTTTCTGTATCTCGACAATCGCGCGGGCGCTCGGAGGACGGACACCAAGGGGGTTGAGCGCGAGGCCACAGCGTTCGCGGTGGGGCTGGGCCGGCTGGCGTCTCTGGCGTTTGCGAACCTGCGTCGCATGGACCTGGAGCGCCGGCAGGCGTCGCACGACGCCGAGATGGCCGCGGCGGAGGAAGCGCAGCGTTGGATCCTTCCGCCTCGATCAGGCACGGTGGGGGCGTTTGCCTACGAGGGCATCTGCCGCCCGGGCCGCGGCATCGGAGGCGATTTCTTCGACGTGGTGGCGCTGCCGGGGGGGCGCGTCGGTGTCGCGTTGGGCGACGTGACTGGAAAGGGTGTGTCGGCGTCGGTGCTGATGACCGCGGCGCAGGGGTTCCTGCATTCACAGCTCACCGAGCATGGCGACCCCGCCCGAGCGGTGGCCGAGCTGAACGCCTTCGTCGCGCGCCGGCAGCCCATGAGCCGATTTCTCACCCTGTGGCTCGGCGTGTTCGATGTGGCCAAGGGCGAGGCGAGATACGTGGACGCCGGGCACGGGTACGCCCTGCTGCGCGGGCCTTCGGGCGAGGTGATGCGTCTGGACGAGGGCGAGGCGCTGCCGGTGGGCGTGTCGCCCGATCGCGACATGTGGCGCGCGGCCACGGCGCCGCTCACAGCCGGAAGTTCGTTGCTGGTGGTGAGCGACGGCGTCGTGGAGCAGCCATCCCTGGCGGAGGGCAGGCGGGAGCTTTTTGGAATGGATCGTGTCAGCGACTGGCTGCGTGATGGCGGCGCCGTCGGCGCCCTCGAGGGTCTGCTGGCCGCTGTTGAGCAGCATGGGGGGACGCCGAATCTGGCGGATGACGCCACGGCGGTGATGCTTCGATTCTGACCGGCCGAGGAACCGGATCGGCGCGGACGCGAATGAGTAGGAGGCGCCGATCCGCGCGGGCGTTCTCGGACCGACACGAGCGGGGTTCGTGCGGCCGCATCGAGCGCGTACGATGGCGGTTGAAGGAGAGACTTGGGGATGAGAGATCTGAACGCACGCGCTATCGTAATGATTGCCGGATTGGCGCTTTCCGGGGCGTCGCTCGCCGCCGATCGCCACTGGAACAACCTCAACGGAGGCGTCTTCGGAAGCCCGCTGAATTGGACAGAAGTCGCGGCGCCAGGACCGCCGGACCGCGCGATTTTCGACGTCGTCGGCACGTATGTCGTGACGTTCCCGGTCAACGCCGTGACCTCACGGATGATCGTGGGTCGCGGGGACGTCACGCTCTCGTTCGAGAACATGACTTCCTATCTCTGCTCGGTGGAGATCCAGATGGGCGATCTGGTCGCGCCGCCGGCGACGCTGCGCATCCGCAACGGCGCGCTCTCCACAATCGCTATGGCGTTCCCGCTCCTCGATGCGAACACGGCCACGCTCGACGTGTCCGGGGGCAACGGCGCCGCGCTCCTCGTCAGCAGTCACCTCACCATCGCGGAGCGCGGCGTCGGCAACGTCAACGTCGCCGGCGGAACACTCCAATCGGCCAATGCCACGGTGTGCGCCGCGGGAACCACCAGCTCCACGATCACCGTCGGCTCCGCGGGCAATTGGACGACGGCGCAGCTGCTGTTCATCGGGCTCGGCGGAGACGCCACCGTCAACGTGGACGCGGGCGGAACGGCGACGTGCGGCGAACTGAGGCTGGCCTCCCAGTTCACCTCCCAGTCCACCGTGAACGTGACGGGAGTCAATGCGCTCTTCCAGGCGTCAGGCGATCTGAATATCGGCGAAGGCGGGACCGGCACGATCAACGTCTCGAACGGCGGGCGCTTGAGATCCAACGTCAGCCGCGTCGGGTCCCTGCTCGGCAGCGGCATGGGCCACGTGACCATGACGGGCGCAGCGTCGCGCTGGGAGCCGGGAATCAGTTTTCAGGTGGGCGCCGCGGGCACGGGCGTCGCCACGATCGACGGCGGCGCACAGGTGCTCCCCGAACAGGCCGGATTCGTCGGAGTGGAACCGGGCAGCAACGGCACGCTCACCGTCCGAGGCGCCGGAACGCTCGTGTCGCTTCCCGCTGGCCAGATGCAGGTGGGACGAGACGGTGTCGGCGCGCTCGTGATCGAGAACAGCGGAGAAGTGCGCTCCAGCGGGTCCACTTCCCCATCGCAAACCGGCGCCATTATCGGCCTCCAGGGCGCCGGCAATGGCACGGCCACAGTCACCGGCGCCGGCTCGAAGTGGACCGTCCAAAGCGGCTCCATGGCGGTCGGCTGGGCCGCCGGCGGAACGCTGCGCGTGCAGAACGGCGGCGCCGTTACCTCCAGCCTCGGGTACGTCGGTCGGCTCCCCTCGTCCGTCGGGCTTGCGGAGATCTCGGGCACGGGGTCTTCATGGACATGCACCGGTGACCTGCGGATTGGGCTCGATCCGTCCAACTTCCCCGGAGGCACGGGAACGCTGCGCGTGCTCACCGGCGGAACGGTTGCGGCGCCCAACGTGCGCATCGGGCCCGCTGGCACACTCGGAGGGAGTTCAATCGTGCAGGCCCCGGTGAACAACGCCGGGTCCGTCTCGCCCGGCTCGCCGGCAGTTCCCGCCGGTCAATTGACCATCCAGGGCACGTACACGCAGACGAGCGCGGGCACGCTGCGCATCGACGTGGGCGGCGCGTCTCCCGGGACGCAGCACGATGTGCTGGCCGTCACCGGCGTGGCCAACCTCGGCGGCACGCTCCATGTGACCGCGATCGACGGCTTTGTTCCTAATGCGGGCTCAACCTTCACAATCCTCACCGCCTCAAGCCGGGTCGGCACGTTCTCGAGCGTGACCGGCGCGTTCCCGGGCGGCAGCTGGGAAGCGGTGTACGAGCCGAACGCCGTGAAGATCCGCGCGGCGGGCGCGTGTCCCGGCGACGCGAACGGTGATCGCGTGGTCGACTTCCTCGATCTCAACATCGTGCTCTCCTTCTTCGGGCAGCCGGTGCCGGTCGGGACGAACGGCGACTTGAACGCGGACGGGCTCGTCGACTTCCTCGATCTCAACATCGTGCTCTCCTTCTTCGGTCAGGCGTGCTGAGAGATCGCCGGCCCTCGACCCCGCGCATCCATGAAACGGCCCAACGCCATGAAAAAGCCCGCCCCGGAGTGGGGCGGGCGTTCGTTGTGACAGGCTCGCGATTCCTGCGTCGCCGACTCAGGCCGGATTGCACTGGCCGAAGTTGCTCAGCACGATGTTCAGGTCGGAGAAGCCGACCGTGCCGTCGCCGTCGATGTCGCCCTGCAGGCCGGCGCCGCTCGAGCCGAACTGCGAGAGCACCACGTTGAGATCGGCGAAGTTCACGGTCCCGTCCCCGTTGACGTCGCCGTAGCAGGCGACGCCCGCCTCGGACACGTCGCCGGTGATCACGAGCCCGAAGCCCTGACGCTCCTGGTTGACGGCCGTGCCGAGCACCCGAACGGTCCACGTGCCCGTGGCCGGGTTCGTGACGTGCACCTGCTCGGTGGAGTTGATCGCGTCCGCCGAGCCGCCCACGTTCGAGACGCCGGTCGACGTGTTGAAGTTGTTGCCCTTGTAGACGGTGACGCCGTCCGGCGCAACCACCTCGAGGTCGATGTTGTTCACCGGGGTGAACGTGGCGCCGAGCGTTGCCGGCACGTCCGTGAAGGTCATCGTGACGCGGAGCTGCTCAGCGGATCCATCCACATCGAAGTTCCAGGTGTGCGATCCGCCCGTGGTGAGCGACTCAGGCGACGCATTACGGATGTCGCGCACGATGAGCGTCCGAGCATCCCCCGCAAAGTGTGCGGACACGTCGCCCACCAGACGGCCCCAGCCCTCGCGGTTGCTGGGATATCCCGTGATGCCCGTCATGTCCACGCCCGCGTTCATGATCATCGCGCGAAGCAACGCGCCCGTCGGAACGAACCCGTTGCCCGAAACCGCCGCTCCCGTCGGGTAATACCCGTCCGTGAAGTACTGACGGAACAACGCCACGGCGCCCGAAACGGCGGGGCACGCCATCGACGTTCCCGTCAGGCTGCGGAGCCCGCACGTCGTCCCCGAAGAGGACGACGACGTCGAACATCCGGGCGCGTAAATCTCCGGCTTGCGACGCTGATCAGCGGTCGGGCCTTGCCCGCCAGAGCAATGGTTGTTGATGGATGCGTTGTCCTGCGAAGCGCCGACCGCGAGGCACGACTTGGCGTTCTCCGGGGTGTACAGCACCGATTGATTCGTCACCGCGAACGCCACCACGCTGTCCTCGTTGTCGCGCGAGAAGCGATCAATCGCCCACGCCCACCCGTTGTAGTCCGTCCGGTTGTCGGCGCCCCACGAGTTCGTGTGCACGCGAGCGCCCTGCGAATGGTGCTGATTGAGGCGGCTCAGGAAGGTCGTGCCCGTCGAGACATCGCTCGGCGTGAGGTTGAACACGATCTTGGCGCCGTACGCGACACCGCGCGTGTCCGTCAGGTCCCCGTTGTCGCCGGCGATCGTGCCCGCGACGTGCGTGCCGTGCGATGACGCGGACCCCGAAGAAGCGTTGAACGCTAGCACCTTGCGATGCGTCGGCCCCGGAGCGACCGTGTCGCGGAACGAGCAGTGATTCAGGTCCATACGGCTGTCCTGCACCGCCACGACCTGGCCGATGCCCGTGATCCCGTTGTCGTAGAACGGCGTGGGACCCACGGCCCCGCTCTGCACGATGGTCCGGGACGTCGCGTTGCGAAGCGTGGCCTCTGGGGCCTCCTCCACATAACTCACCGCGTCCAGCGCGGCCAGAGCCAGAGCGGCGTTCGCCGGCGCGGTCACGGCCACGATCGTGTGACCCGACTCCGTCGACGTCGAAAGCACGCGAACGCCGTCCATCGCGGCGATCTGCGCCGCGGCATCTTCGCCTCGCTCGCCGGCGAACAGGTGCGCCCAAAGCGCCACCTCGCCACGCGCCGAAATCTCGATCCGCTCCGGCGACAGATAGGGACGCGTGCCGATCCGCGTGTCCGTCTTCCATTCAGGTCGCAGAGCCTCGCCCCACTGCACGAAGTCGATGGCGTCGAGTTCCGCCATGCGGGCCCGCGGGTCGACCGTCACGACGTACGCGTTGGCCGGGAGGTAATCGCCGAGCTGAATGCCCGCGGCGGCGAGCGCCGCGCGGCGCTCAGGCGTGATCGGACCATCGAGTTGGATGGCAAACCGCTTCGAAACGAGATCACCCGCGTTCATACCCTCGGTCATTGCGCTCAAACGAGCCGGACGGCCGCCTTCGGTGCGGACCCGTTCGCCCGGGAACGCGATCGTGAATCGATCGGGCGCGGTGATCGCATCCGGCTCGATAATGTTGTTGACGGGTGCAACGACCTGCGCGTGAACCGTGCCCGCAAGCGCGGCGATTCCGGCGGCGAGGCACAGCGTGGCCGCGTCAAGGCGGCAGCGACGAATCTCTGTCATGGCGTACTTCCCCACTGCAGTTTGAGGGTTCCGATCGGGACTGGCACAAAACCCGACCGGCACGAGGCCTGCGGGTGGGGCAAACGACCCCAACCCACCATACCCCCTCCCGAAGCCCACACAAACGCTTTTTGGGTGGAAGTCCTCTAATACGGAACGAATGGGGGGGTTCTGTCTGCTGGACGCCCTGCCCCGTCGGCGTGTACCCTGCCCCGTTTCGCCCGGCCCCCGAGGTCGGCCGATATCGCTCTCCCCCGATCGCACCCCGTCCTCCCACCCCAACGAGGATTCTCATGGCCACCACCACCGCAGACCCCAAAATCTCGCTCGCCGACGCGGGGCCTTGCCGCAAAAAACTCGCGTTCGAAATCCCCGCGCCCGCCGTGGCGGAAGCGCTCGAGTCCGCGTTCGCGGCGTACTCGACCAACGCCGCGCTCCCCGGCTTCCGCAAGGGCAAAGCGCCCAAGGGTCTGATCGAGCGGATGTTCGGGAAGACGGCGCGCGAGGAGGCCAGGAATCGCCTCGTGTCGAACGCGTACGCCAAAGCCATGGAGCAGCACAAGCTGCGCGTGGTGGGGGACCCCGAGGGAGGGAGCGATCTCGCGGAAGCCGAGTTGTCACCGACCAAGGCGCTGTCCTTCACGCTGGAAGTCGAAGTCGCGCCGGAGTTCACGCTGCCCTCGGTCGAAGGGATCCCGGTCAAGAAGCCGCTGTTCCAGGTGTCCGACGAGCTGCTCGAGGAGGAACTGCAGCGGATCGCGACGCACGAGGGGGATCTGGTCGAGCGCGAGACGGCGGAGGCCGGCGACTACTGCACCGGCAAGGGCACGATCCTTGATGACGCCGGCAAGAACGTGCTTGAGATCGACGGCGCCGTGATCCAGGTTCCCTCGGAGAAGGCCAAGGGCAAGGGCGCCATCATGGGCGTGCTCGTGGACGACTTCGCTCAGCAGATCGGCTCGCCCAAGGCCGGGTCGACGGTCAAGGTGAAGGCGAAGGGCCCGACCAATCACGAGGTGGTGTCGATCCAGGGCAAGCCCATCACGATCGAGTTTGCGATTTCCCGCGTGGATCGGATTCAGCCGGTGCCGCTGGGCGATCTGGCCGAGCGCCTGGGGCTCGAATCGGAAACGCGCCTCCGCGACGCGGTGAAGCAACGGTTGGAGCTGCGCACCAACGTGCGCCAGCAGGCCGCGATGCGCCGGCAGATCGCCGATCATCTCCTCGCGAGCGTGCAGATGGAACTGCCCACTCGGATGTCCGAGAAGCAGGCGGCCCGGAATCTCGAGCGTCGCCGGATGGAGCTGATGTACCGCGGATTCCCGCCCCTCCAGGTCGAGCAGCAGATCGCCGAGATGCGCGCCGCGTCCACCGACGCAGCCGCCAAAGAACTCAAGATGTTTTTCATCCTCGATCGGGTTGCCGCGGACTTCAAGGTGCAGGTCACGGAGAACGAGGTCAACCAGCGCATCGTGCAGATGGCCATGGATCGCGGCGAGAAGCCCGAGCGTCTGCGCAACGAGCTGATCCGCAACAACCAGGTCGGCATGCTCGTCCAGCAGGTGCGCGAGCACAAGGCGATGGATGCGCTGCTCTCGAAGGCGACGGTGACAGAGGTCTCGGAGAGCGAGTTCACCAAGTCCGTCGGCGCGGAGTAGCTCCGCCCGGAGCGGCGCCTCGACCCGGTACGATGCGTGCGTGGCCACGACGCACCCCGATGGAGGCTCCCGCATGCGCACCCGTCCCGTGTTCTGGATGTTGATCGTCCTGCTGTCGCTCGGCGCCCACCGAGCCGCTCGGGGCGCCGACGCGTCCGTGCTGCACTGCGGCATGCTCCTGGCCGAGCCCGGCGCCGGGAACCCCGTGCGCGAGATGACCGTCGTCGTGCTCGACGGACGCATCGTGCGCATCGAAAGGGGCTATCTCGAACCCGCGACGTTCGGCGCGGCCTTTGCCGATGCGGCCGTCATCGATCTCAAGAACTCGTTCGTGCTACCGGGCTTGATCGATTGCCACACCCACATCACGTGGGAAATGAACCCCGCCCAGCGGCTGCAGGCCGTGGAGATGTCCGACGCGGACTTCGCGCTGCAAGGCCTCGTCTACGCGGGACGCACGCTCCGCGCCGGGTTCACCACCATTCGAAACGTCGGCTCGCAGGGTCGGGCGACGTTCGCGCTGCGCGACGCGATCGAGCGCGGCCAGGTTGAGGGGCCTCGGATTCTCGAAGCCGGCCAGTCCATTACTCCGACCGGTGGCCACGCCGATCGAACGCTCGGCTACCGCGACGACCTCTTCCACGTCCCCGGCGCGATGCAGGGCGTCGCCGACGGCCCCGACGAATGCCGGAAGGCCGTCCGCTCCCAGATCAAGCGCGGCGCCGATGTCATCAAGCTCACCGCCACCGGCGGCGTGCTCTCCGCCACGGCCGCAGGAACCGAACAGCAGTTCACCGACGACGAGCTCCGCGCCATCGTTGAAACGGCCCACCTGCTGGGCCGCAAGGTGGCCGCGCACGCCCACGGCACGGCCGGCATCAAGGCAGCGCTCCGCGCGGGCGTGGACTCGATCGAGCACGGCTCCTTCCTGGACGACGAAGCCATCGCGCTCTTCAAGTCCTCCGGCGCCTACCTCGTGCCGACATTGCACGCGGGCATGACCGTGGCCGCCATCGCCTCCGCCGAGGACTCATACTTCCTCCCCGCCGTCCGGGAGAAGGCGCTTGCCGTCGGCCCCAAGATGCAGGCCGCGCTCGGCAGGGCGTATCGCGCGGGTGTCAACATCGCGTTCGGGACGGACTGCGGCGTCGGCCCGCACGGAGACAACGCGCGCGAGTTCATGCTGCTCGTCGACGCCGGGATGACCCCTTCGGACGCCCTCAAGAGCGCCACCGTGAACGCCGCTGATCTGCTGGGCCTCTCGGCGGAGATCGGGACCATCGCCGTCGGCAAGTCCGCGGACATCGTGGCCGTCACCGGCAATCCGCTGGAGGACATCTCCGCGATGCAGCGCATCGCGCTGGTCATGAAGAGCGGAAGATCCGTGAGCCTCCCCTGATGGTCCTGGCGGCGTCCGCCATGTTCGGGATCGTGATGTGGGCGGGCGCGCTGGTGGGGGCGGCCCTGCTGATGATCGTTGCGGCGGCCTGGATCCGTCGCCGTACACGCGATGTGGACGCTCCGGCGTCCCCACCGTTCACGCTCCACGACCTGCGCGTTCTGCGCGCCGACGGGCGGCTCACCGACGAAGAGTTCGCCAAGGCAAAGGATGCCATGCTCCGCGCGCCGTTCGGGAAAGATCGGGGGTCGCATGGGGATGGCGCCGAGCCGACGACTTCTTCCGGCTCCCTCGGGACCGACTCGTCGCCCAAATAACGCGATCGGACCTGCGATAACGCACGATCCTGCACACAGACATGAGGATTGAGGGCCCGCGTGCCGATACACTGGCGGCGGTGCGGCGGTCGTGGCTGCCCCGGCCGCCTTTGTCGCCCTATAACCACGGGAGTCGCATGGCCAAGGACAGAATCGACGCGGGTGAGGGCGCCAACCAGGCAGGCAACGGAACCAATCCGCCGCAAGCTGGCGGCGGTGGCGGCGGTGGCGGCGGTGGCGGTGGAGACGGCGGAGGATTCCGAGGCCGCAAAGTCACCACCTGCTCATTCTGCGGCAAGACCTCGCGCGAAGTCGGCCCCATGGTGGAGGGCCCTTCCGAGGTCTACATCTGTTCCAACTGCACCGACCTCTGCCAGAACATCTTCAAGCAGGAGCGCCGGCGCGTCTCCGCGGGCAAGACCACGCTCGGCGCCATCCCCGCACCGCGCGAGATCAAGGAATTCCTCGATCAGTACGTCATCGGTCAGGATCAGGCCAAGAAGGGCCTCGCCGTGGCCGTGCACAACCACTACCAGCGACTCTCCCAGGTCGGCGCCGAGGGCGCAGCCGTCGAGCTCGACAAGTCCAACATCCTGCTCATCGGCCCGACCGGCTCGGGCAAGACGCTGCTCG
>CAZWZL010000002.1:0-114693 GCA_964638515.1 uncultured Phycisphaeraceae bacterium | reverse complement strand
ACTGGGAGAAGGTGATCGCGCGGTCTCGCGACGTGGCGAACAAGTCGAGCAAGGGCGTGGAGTTCTTGTTCAAGAAGAACAAGATCACGCACGTGACGGGGCACGCGAAGATCACGAGGGGGAAGAAGGGGAATCAGCCCTGCGAGGTGCAGGTGTTCGATTGCAAGGTGAAGGACACGTTTACGCCGGCGCCGGCGGACATCGCGAGCAAGGCGCGCGAGACGCTGACGGCGGACGCGGTGCTGGTGGCGACGGGGAGCGTGGCGCGCGATCTGCCGTTTGCGAAGTTTGACGGGGACCGGGTGATCGGCGCGCGGGAGGCGATGAACCTGGCGAAGCAGCCGAAGAGCCTGGTGATCGTGGGGGCGGGGGCTATCGGGATGGAGTTCGCGTACTTCTACCACTCGTTCGGGACGAAGGTGACGGTGGTGGAGATGCTGCCGAGGATTCTGCCGGTGGAGGATGATGACGCGTCGGCGGCGCTCGAGAAGATCTACAAGAAGGCGGGGATGGACATCCGGACGGGTCACACGACGACGGCTGTCGAGAAGACGGCGAGCGGGGTGAAGGTGACGATCGCGCCGGTGAAGGACGGGAAGGCGGACGAGGGAAAGAAGGAGACGATCGAGGCGGACAAGGTGCTGCTGGCGATCGGGGTGAAGGGGCGGAGCGACGGGCTGTGCGATGAATCGCTGGGGTTGAAGATCGAGAAGGATCACATCGTCACGGACTACAAGGCGAGCGAGTTTGCGACGCCGAAACCGCTGACGTACGCGACGAGTGTGGCGGGCGTGTATGCCGTGGGTGATGTGATCGGACCGCCCTGGCTTGCGCACGTGGCGAGCGAGGAGGCGATTTTGTGCGTGGAGCGGCTGGCGGGGCATGACCCGATCCCGATGGATTACTCGGTGATCCCGGGGTGCACGTACTGCCATCCGCAGGTGGCGAGCGTGGGGTACACGGAGCGTGCGCTGAAAGAGCAGGGGCTGAAGAGGGGCGAGGATTACGAGATCGGGACGTACAACTGGCAGGCGCACGGGAAGGCGACGGCGGCGCACCAGCAGAAGGGGATGGTGAAGATCATTCGGGGATTGCCGAGGGGCGAGATCCTGGGCGGGCACATCGTGGGGTATCAGGCGACGGAGTTGATTTCGGAGTTGGGGCTGGCGCGGCGTTTGGAGGCGACGACGGAGGAGCTGATCGTGACGGTGCATGCGCACCCGACGATGTACGAGGGGCTGCACGAGGCCGCGCTGGCGAGCGAGGGTCGGCAGATTCACGGGTAAAGGCGGTCGGATTCGGGTGAGGTTCGGGATTGTGTCGTGAGCGCGCGGTTGGGAGACTGTGTGCGGCGCGCAGCGGGGGAAATAGCGCGAACAAGGAGCGGAGCATGCGTGGCGCGGATCGTATGGGCGTGGCTGCGTTGGTAGTGGCGTGCGCCGCGGGCGCGGTGTCGGGTCCGGTGGTGATTACGCCGGTGATCGTGCCGGGGCAGGCGGCGGCGGGGTCGGCGACGGGGACGTTTATTGGGCCGCAGAACCCGACGTGCCAGGCGTACGGGATGGCGGCGGTGATGGCGTTTCTGACCAACACGCCGAACCCGGGACTGGACAACACGGGGGTGTGGCAGGCGTCGGCGGGCGGCGTTTCGATGGTGGCGCTGCAGAACGTGGCTGTGCCGGGGATGGGCGCGCGGAAGTGGACGTTGGTGAGTTCTCCGATTCAGAATCGGGCGGGCGGCTCGATCTTCGCGGGGGCGATGGAGGCGCCGTTCAGCACGGACCGGGCGATTTTTTACAGCGCGGCGGGCGGCACGGCGGGCGTCGCGGTGCAGGAGGGGATGACGGCGGTTGGGATTCCGGGCGCGCTGATCGGCGACATCGGGATCGGCGGAATCTCGGAGTATGCGTTGAACGATTCGGGGAGGATCGTGTGCATCGCGCCATTGACTGGGGTGACGAATCCACGCGCGATCTATGAGGTGGACGCGTCGACGGGCACGATTTCGCTGGTGGCAAAGCAGGGATCGGCGTCGCCGTTGCCGGGCGGACCGACGATGACGTTCATCACGTCGCCGGGGATCAACGGGCGGGGGGACGTGGCGTTCTTTTCAAATCTGAATGCGGCGCCGTTTTTCGTGCTGCTGTGGAAGCCGAGCGGAGGCGCGTTGCAGGCGGCGGTGCAGGCGGGGGAGCCCGCGGCGGGATTTCCGGCGGGGCACGTGATCTCGTCGCTGGTCGGGCAGAACAGCGGGCCGCCGATGTTCAATGATGTCGGGCAGTTCGTGGTGGCGGGGGGCGTGTCGATGGGGGGATCTCCGGTGTCGGTGGGTGTGTGGCGCGGCGCGCCGGGTGCGCTTGAGCTGGTGGCTCGGGGGAACGTGCAGGCGCCGGGGGCGCAGGCGGGGGCGCAGTTCACGGGGTTTTCGCCGATGATCAATCGGAACGGGGACGTGTGCTTCTATGCGAATCTGAGCGCGGGAGCGCAGGGCGCGGGCGTGTGGATCGCGCGGGCGGGGCAGGGGCCCGCGCTGCTGCAGTTGCTCAATGCGCAAGCTCCGGGCATGCCGGCGGGGACGCTGCTCACGAGCGTGAGCAATGGGGGCGTGTCGTTCAACAATCGTGGCGAGGCGCTGATCAACGGGTCGATGAGCTACATGGTGAACAGCACAGTGGCGAACGGTTTGTTTGCGGGACGGGTTGGGCGATTGCAGAAGGTTGTGGCGTCGGGCGACATGCTGGAGGTGTCGCCCGGGGTGTTCCGGACGGTGATCTCTGTGTTCTGCTGGTCGTGGAACAGTCCGGACACGGGGCGCGAGATCAGCATCAATGACCGTGGGGAGGTGGCGTTCTCGTGCAGCTTCGTGGGTGGCGGCGGCGGGACGTTCATCGCGCGGCTGCCTCATCCGTGCCCGGGCGACACGAACGGGGATGACATGATCAACTTCCTTGATCTGAACGTGGTGTTGAGCCAGTTCGGGATGGTGGGGCCGGGGCTGTCGGGGGATTTGAACGGGGACGGGGTTGTGAATTTTCTGGACCTCAATGCGATACTGAGTTTCTTCGGGGGGGCGTGCTGAGGCGGCTGGACCGAGGGAATCGGCGCGGGGCAGGGTGCGGATATGGCGGTGGCGTCCGTCCCGGGTAGCGGCATGTGCTCGGGACGGGGAATTGATGAGGCGTCTCAGCGACTTGCGGGGAACGTGACATGCGAATCGGAAGGATGGCGGCGTGCTTGGCGGTGATGGGCCTGAGCGCGACGGCGCAGGGTCAGGCGGCGCGCGCGGTGGGAGTGGCGCGGACGTAGGCTGGGCGGCATGATTGCTGTCTTGCTCGGCGGGATCGGGATGTTTTTGCTGGGGATGGCGCTGCTCACGGACGGGCTGAAGGCGCTCGCGGGGGAGCGGCTGCGCGTGGGTTTGGCGCGGATGACGGGGAATCGGTGGTCGGCGTTCTGTTCGGGCGCGGGGGTGACGGCGCTGGTGCAGTCTTCGAGCGCGACGACCGTGGCCACGATCGGGATGGTGAGCGCGGGGCTGATGTCGCTGCCGGGGGCGATCGGGGTGGTGATCGGCGCGAACGTGGGGACGACGAGCACGGGGTGGATCGTGTCGGTGCTGGGGTTCAAGGCGGACATCGGGAGCGCGGCGTTGCCGATGATCGGTGTGGGTGTGCTGATCAAGCTGTTGTCGCGGGACCGGCACGGGGCGCTTGGGCTGGCGGTGGCTGGGTTTGGGCTGATCTTTGCGGGAATTGATGTCTTAAAGGATGGGATGGGGGAGGCCGCGGAGCGATTCAGCGTGGTGGGGTTTGCGACGTGGGGGTTGTGGGGGCGTCTGGCGTTGGTCGGGATCGGGGCGGGGATGACGGTGGTGATGCAGTCTTCGAGCGCGGCGATGGCGACCACGCTCGCGGCGATGCATGCCGGGGCGTTGCGGCTGGAGGAGGGGACGGCGCTGGTGATCGGGCAGAACGTGGGGACGACGGCGACGGCGTTGATCGCGAGCCTTGGGGCGACGACGGCGGCGAAGCGGACGGCGGCGGCGCACATCGTGTTCAACGTGGCGACGGGCGGGGTGGCGTTTGTGTTGGCGCCTTGGTTTGTGGTGGCCGCGCGTGGGGCAGATCCGGCGGGCGCGGACACGTCGGAGTTGTGGCTTGCGGTGTTTCACAGCGCGTTTAACGTGGTTGGGGCGGCGCTGTTTCTGCCGCTGGTGGAGCCGGTGGCGTGGCTTGTTCGGGCGGTGGTGCGCGAGCGGGGCGCGGCGTTGACGCGTCGGTTGGATCGGTCGGTGCTGAGTGTGGGATCGGTGGCGGTGGATGCCGCGGCGCGGACGGCGCGGGACATCGCGTCGGCGTTGTGCTCGGCGGGATTGGAGCGGCTGACGGGCGCGCGGCGCGGCGCCCCCCCACTGCCGACGATCGCGAGCGCGTTGGAGGAACTCGAGTTGTTCCTTCAGGGCATCCGGACGGAGGCTCGGAGCGCGGATCGCGCGCGGCACCTGAGCGTGCTGCACGCGGAGGATCACCTGGAGCGGATGCGCGAGGCGCTTTCGGAGATGGAGCCGGCGAGCGTGGCGCGGACGGGGGAGGGCTTGAGCGAGATGCGGTCACGCGTGGCGGAGTTGCTCGGTGAGATGGGCGCGTGGTTCGGGGAGGAGGCGGGGAGCGCGGAAGCGAGCGCGAGGGCGGAGGCGATGTCGCTGGAGATTGCGGGCGCGCGGCGCGCGGCACGGGCGCTGGCGCTGGAGGGGATCGCGAACGGCGAGATTACGGCGCGGCGCGCGGAGGAGCTGCTGGAGGCGACTCGGTGGATCGATCGTGTGGCGTATCACGTGTGGAGGGCGGCGGCGCATCTGTCGCCGGGACTGGGTGAGGCGAAGGCCCGGCCGTTTCCGGAGGGGGACAGGGGTGAGCGTGAAGGGGATGGGGGCGGGGGCGTGGCGTGAGGGGCGCGGATTGGACGACGAGTTGAAACGTGCGTTGGGGGCCGTTCATGCGGCGCATAGAGTTGCGGCATGAACGGTTGCGCGAAGTTGACGGGGATGACGGTTTGGGTGAGCAGCGCGATGGCGTTTGGCGCGTGTCCAACGGAGACGTGGCGGAGCGAGCCGTCGATGCAGATCGCGCGGCAGGAGTGCGGGGCGGCGCGGGTCGGGGACAGGGTGTACGTCGTCGGTGGGTTGTTGGCCGGATCGCCGTTGTCGGCCACGTCGTCGATGGAGGTGCTGGACCTGGCGAGCGGGACGTGGTCGATGGGGCCCAGCATGCCGGCGGCGCGGGATCACATGATGGTGGCGGCCTGGGATGGTCGGCTGTTGGTGATGGGTGGGTACAACGCGGACTTCACGGCGAAGAACAACGTCTGGATGTTTGATCCGGGGACTGGGCAGTGGGAGATTCGAGCGGGGATGCCGCAGGCGCGCGGGGCCGCGTGGGCGGCGGAGTGGGGCGGGAAGGTGTACGTGTTCGGGGGAGTCGGGCCTGGCGGCACGACGCGCACAACGCTGGTCTTCGACCCGGCCACCAATTCGTGGACGAGCGGCGCCGACATGCCGACGGTGCGAGAGCATCTGAACGCGGTCGCGCTGGGGGCATTCATCTATGTGATCGGCGGCCGCGCCGGCGCGGCGACGGGTGCGAATGAGCGTTATGACCCTGCGCTTGATTCGTGGTCTGTGCTGGCGCCGCTGCCGGCGGCGCGGAGCGCGATGGGTCTGGCCGCGTTTGATGGGCTGCTGTACGCGATGGGTGGGGAGATTCCGGTGCTGTCGAGCCGAGTGGATGTGTTTGATCCGGCGCTGGGCACGTGGTGCACGAGGGCGCCGATGCCGATTCCGCGGCACGGGCTGGCCGCGGTGTCGCTGGGGGATCGCGTGCTGCTGCCGGGGGGCGGTCTGGTGCAGGGGTTGCTGCCGACTGCGGGCGTGGATTCGATCGCGCCTTCGGCGGTGTGCCCGGGCGATGCGAACGGGGATCGGGTGGTGGGCTTTGCCGATCTGAACCTGGTGCTCAGCGGCTTTGGGCAGGTCGGGCTGCCGGGTGATCTGGCGGGAGATGTCACTCGGGATGGTCGTGTGGACTTTGCGGATCTGAACCTGGTGCTGAGTTTCTTCGGGGTGGCGTGCTGAGGGGCGGCACATTCTGGACCATTGCGTCTTGTGGGAGGAAGTGCGTCGGGGTAGGGTCGCGGGCTCGTGGGGAGAGGAGCGCGGCCGGTGTGGGCGCGCGTGGTGAGCCACGGTGCAGGAGGAGCGACGTGATGCGTGCGATTGGATGGATGGCGTTGGCGGGCGTGCTGGTTTCTTCGGGGGCGTTCGGCGGGCCGGCGTGTTCGCCGGAGTGGGATCGGTCGCTTGGCAACCCTGGCGCGACGGGCAGCGCATCGGCGCTTGGGACATGGAACGGCGCGTTGTATGTGGGCGGCTCGTTTCCCTCGTTTGGCGGAGTGGCGAGCACTTTCGGGATGGCTCGCGTTGAGAACGGCGTCGTGACGGCGATGGACGGCGGGGCGACAGACGGATTTGTGAACGACTTCATGGTGTACGACGACGGGAACGGGCCGGACTTGTACGTGGGCGGCGCGTTCTCGAGTGTGAATGGAGGCGCCGCGGGAACGCGGGGGCTGGTGCGTTGGACGGGCACGGCGTTGGAGGCGATTCCGGGATTGCCGTTTGCGGGCGGGATCACGTCGTCGGTGTGGGCGATGACGAAGATGGGGAACCGGCTGGTGGCCGGCGGCACGGGCGAGGGTGTGGGGGCCGCGCAAAAGCCTTCGCTGGTGTTCTGGGATGGGACGACGTGGACGAGTGTCGGGGATCAGTTCGCCGGGCCGGTGGCGCCGATCATCATGGCGATGACGGTGTGGGATCAGGGGTCGGGCCCGGTGCTGTACTTCGGGGGACGATTCGCGTCGTTCGACCCGGACCCGGTGGACCCGAACAACCCGCTGGTGACGTGCGCGAACATCATGGGGTTTGACGGAACGAGCTGGTTCCCGCTGGACACGGGTCTGACGCGCTCGACGAGCATCATTTCACAGGTGCAGGCGCTCACGGTGTTTGATGATGGGAGCGGGGAACGGTTGTACGCGGGAGGACGGTTTGATCGCGGGAGCGGCAATGTGACGTCGGCCGTGGCCAAGTGGGATGGCGTGAGTTGGCGACCGGTGGGGGACGGGTTCCCGATGCCCAACGAGGTGCGCGACTTTGAGATCTGGGACGATGGGACGGGGACGCGGCTGTACGCCACGGGCAACTTCACGGCGAGCGGGGCAACCACGGTGCGGCGGTTTGCGCGGTGGACCGGCGCGGCGTGGCAGGAGGTCGGGGGAGGGATGGCGGACAACGGAACGAAAGTGGCTCAGCACGTTTTGGGCGGACGGCCTGCCGTGGTGTTGGCGGGATCGTTTCTCGACGTTGGGAACGGGGTTGGAGCGGGTGGCGGCGCGGCCAGTCGGGTGGCGGCATGGCTCGGATGCGACAGCCCGTGCCCGGGAGATGCGAATGGAGATCGGGTGGTGAACTTCGGCGACCTGAACATCGTTTTGAGCAACTTCGGGCAGGTCGGGGTGGGTTTGCCGGGGGACGTGACGGGTGACGGGCAGGTGAACTTCGCGGACTTGAATCTGGTCTTGAGCTTCTTCGGCACGGCGTGCTGAGACGCCGCTGGAGGATGGGAAATCGGAAGTTGGCTCTTGACGGGGCTGCGCCTGGGCGGGAGTCTGGGAATGGATGCGCCCGTCCGTCCTGCCGCTGCGGCGAGATGCGAGGAGCGGCGCTAGGACTCGGCGCCGCGAGCTTCGTGGCGTCCTTGTGGGAGTTGCCACGCATGACGCACGCTGCGCCGTTTGGATGGTCTTGCGGTCTTGGTCGAATCGGTCTCGCGGTGGGGTTGGTCGGCGCGGGCGTGCTGTGCGGCACGGCGGCGGCGGGGGGTGCGGATGAAGCGGTTCACGTCGAGCCTGCGTTTCGTCCGATCCCGCAGATCGAGATGGACTACGTGGTGGATTCGGGAGTGGTGTTGAATCGCGGCGCGGCGCGCGCGAGCGTGTTTGAGACGGTGGTGCGGGTGCCGGAGGCGCCGTGGCTGCGGCTGCAGTTCGCGGAGGTGACGCTGGCGCCGGGATCGGCGATTCTGGTGACGTCGCTCAAGGACGGTTATTCGCAGCTGCTGGACGCGTACGCTTTGGGCGTGTGGGGGAACACCTCGGCGTACTTCAATGGTGAAGCGCTCCGCGTGGAGATCATCGCGAATCCCGGGACGGGCGAGAACCGCGTGGTGATGCTCGACCTCGTGGCGGGATTGGATGCGGGCTTCGATTCGATCTGCGGACCCTCGGACGATCGGGTGTTGTCGTTCGACAATCGCCAGGGTCGGGCGATGCCGATCGGCTGCACGGCGTGGATGATCGACGATTGCGCGCGATGTTTCGTGACGGCGGGGCACTGCTCGACGTCGTCGTTGCAGGTGATTCAGTTCAATGTCCCGCTGTCGTTGTCGGGCGGGACGGTGCAGAATCCTCCGCCGCAGGACCAGTACCCGGTGGATGTTTCCTCGAGGCAACAGACGGGCGGCGGCACGGGCAACGACTGGGGGTATTTCGGGGTGCATCGGAACACGACGACGGGCATGACGCCTTGGGAGGCGTACGGGCGTCAGGGGTATACCCTTGCGCCGGCCGCGCCGGCGGTGGCCGGCCAGCAGATCCGGATTACTGGGTACGGGACGTCCTCGATCGGCATCATGAATCAGGTGCAGAAGACGCATCTTGGGCCGTACGTGAGCAAGAGCGGGACGCTGATTCGGTACGCGACGGATACCACGGGAGGCAATTCGGGCTCGCCGGTGGTGGACGAGACGACGGGATTGGCGATCGGCATCCACACTCACGCCGGGTGCAGTTCGTCGGGCGGTTCGAATCAGGGGACGGCGATTGAGCACCCGAATTTCCAGGCGGCGTTGGCCGCGCCCCGGGGGGTGTGCACGCTGGGGTTGTTTGCTGACGCGAACGGGGACCGGGTGGTGAACTTCGTCGATCTGAACCTGGTGCTCAGCAATTTCGGCCAGAGCGGGACCGGGGTGCCTGGGGACGTGAATCGGGACGGGCAGGTGAATTTTGCGGATCTGAATGCGGTGCTGAACAATTGGGAGGAATCGTGCCGGTGATCTGAGGCGGCCGGGGGGATCGCACGAGCCCCGAGAACGCGCCGTGATCGGGAACGCGACACCCTCCCTTCGGGGAGGGTTTTTCTTGGACCGTGGCGCAGGGGGGAGATAAAGGGGGCTCTCTTGCTCCGGAATTGGGGAGGAAAGCGGCATTTGGGCGTTGACCGTGGTTGATCGTGTGAGAGAATCTGTGGCAGAGTGATCCACGGCGCGCGGCGAGGCCGCGGTGGTCGTGGGTGCTCCGCGATGTCTCATCGCGCGCGGCGGATCGCGTGCGGAAAACGGAGTGAGAGATGTCGCGACGCGAACCCTTAACGAGGCAGCACACCGCTGCGTTGGAGAGCCAAGCATCATGACCAGAACGCACCGCACCGCCTTTACGGTTGCCGCCCTGCTGTCGCTCGCGGGAGCGGCCGTTGCTGCGACGACCACGAGCGTGTCTGTTTCTCCTGAAGGGCGCGTCGTGCTGGCGTCGAGCGCCGGGCAGAGCGAGCTTCGACTGCAGGACGGTCGCGTGCTTCGCGTGACGAGCGCGTCGATCGTGAACGTGAACGTGGTGGAGTTTGCGGGCAAGACGGCCCGCGCGATCACGTGGACCGAGGTCGGGGCCGACGGGACGAGCGTGAGCGCGTTCTCGACGACGGCGGACGGCGAGCACTATCAGACCGTGGTGAATCCGTCGTTCGAGCTGGGGCTTCGTTACGGGTCCTTTGATCCGGTGCACGGCGCTCCCGCGCTGCCTCAGCACCTGACGGCGCGGGCCGCGGGGAATTCGTACATCGTGCAGTTCACGACGCAGCCGCTGGGCGCGTACGTCGAGGAGATCGAGGCGCTGGGCGGCAAGACGACGTCGTACGTGAATTCGTTCGCGTACACGGCGACGATTCCGGCGGCGTCGGTGGAGGCGGTTCGCGCCCTTCCGTTCGTGCGCTGGGTCGGCGCGATGGAGCCGGCGTACCGGATCGACACGGACATTCTCGCCCGTCATTTCGGTGACGATCGCGGGTACGTGTCGTGCGCGTGGTACATGGAGCAGGACGGCGTCGGCGCGGAGCCGATGAACATCCTGGTGACGGGGCGCGAGCTGAGCGTGAAGAACGCGCTCGCCGGGAAGATTCTCGCGATCGGCGGGACGATCATCGGCGAGCCCTCGGCGCACGGCCTGCTGCTGCAGGCGAACCTGACGCCCGAGCAGGTGCTCGAGGTCGCGTCGATGGACGAGACGCTGTGGATCGACCCGATCACGCCGATGGGCGTGGATATGAACATCGTCCGCATCGTGGGCGGCGCCGATTTCCTGACGACGACGCTGGGCTACAACGGCGAGGGCGTGCGGGCGGAGGTCGCGGACGCGGGGCTTCGTCAGACGCACGTCGATCTGACGGGCGCGCTGATGCACAATGCGGCTCCGATCGGGTCGCACGGCACGTCGGTGTACGGCCAGAACTTCGGGCGGGGCACGGTGAATCCGTCGGGCAAGGGACTGCTGCCGGCGGCGCAGGGCATCTTCCTCGAGTCGAGCGAGGTCCTCGGCGGCGCCGCGGCTCGCTACACGCGCACGGCAGAGCTGGTGAATCCGGCCGGCATCTACCGCGGCGTGTTCCAGACGAACTCGACGGGCAACGCGCAGATCACCACCTACTCGAACATCTCGCAGCAGATGGACGACATCATCTTCATCAATGACATCCTGATCTTCCAGTCGCAGTCGAACACGAACAACCAGAGCTCTCGTCCGCAGGCGTGGGCGAAGAACATCGTGTCGGTGGGCGGCATCAACCACGGCAACGACACGAACTACGGCAACGACAGCTGGAGCGGCGCTTCGATCGGGCCGGCGTTCGATGGGCGCGTGAAGCCCGACCTGGCGTTCTACTACGACAACATTCTGACGACGACGTCGACGAACGACACGGCGTACACGTCCTCGTTCGGCGGGACGTCGGCCGCGACGCCGATGACGGCCGGCTATTCGGGCCTGTTCCACCAGATGTGGCACAACGGGTTGTTCGGCAATCCGACGGGCGCGTCGGTGTTCGACTCTCGCCCGCACTTCACGACGATGAAGGCGCTGATGATCAACACGGCGCGTCAGTGGGCGTTTTCCGGCTCACTGGCCAACCTTTCGCGCAACAAGCAGGGCTACGGCCACGCGGACGCCGCGAACGCCTACAACCTGCGCAACAAGACGTTCTTTGTGGACGAGGCTCACGTGCTGACGCAGGGGCAGAATCGGACGTACACGATCAACGTGGCGGCGGGCGAGCCGGCGCTCAAGGTGACGATGGTGTACGCGGACCCGGCGCCGAACCCGATCAATCAGAGCCAGCATCGCGTGAACAACCTGGACCTGACCGTGATGTCGCCCAGCGGCGCGACGTACAACGGCAACTGGGGCCTGGGACGGTACACGGGCAGCTCCACGGGTTCGGGTGAGGGCGCGTTCGAGATGTGGTCGGCCACGGGCGGCACGCCGGACGGGCGGAACACGGTTGAGAACGTGTTCGTGCAGAATCCTGAAGTGGGCAACTGGACGGTGATGGTCACGGCGACGGAAGTGAACGCGCCCGGTCGCGTTGAGAACCCCGGCGTGCTTGAGGTGGACTTCGGACTGGTGGTCACGGGCGGCGTGGCGCCTTGCCCGGGCGACGCCAACGGCGACCGGATCGTGAACTTCGCCGACTTGAACATCGTGCTGTCGAACTTCGGGCAGGTCGGCGTCGGTCTGCCGGGCGACGTGAACGGCGACGGCGTCGTGAACTTCGGCGACCTGAACATCGTGCTTTCGAACTTCGGTTTGGTTTGCTGAGCGAGTCGGTCGAAGATGATTGACCCTTTGCCCCTCGGCCGACCGGCCGGGGGGCTCTTCTTTTTGGGACTGCGGAATCCCTTGGCGCGGCCGGAAACGGGCGGATTCGGAACACGGCCCTTGACTGTTCGGGGAGACCGGGGCAGTGTTCGAGGCTGCGGCGGTTTTCGGGCGGCACGATGGAGGAGTCTTGGCATGCGCGATCTCGTGGGCGGGTTGACTTCGATGGCGGTTGCTTCGGGCTGGGCGCTCGGCGGCGGGGGCCTTGCGGGCGTGGATCCGGTGCGATCGTGCCTGCCGGGGGCGGCGCCGATGGGTCCGGTCGCGTGCGCCGTGGTGGCGCCGGGGACGGACCCGGAGTACGCGGACGCGGTGTTCCGATGGGTGTATGAGCAGTCGTTCCCGAATGGTCAGCCGGACTACAACCTCAACAACCGGTGGTCTCAGACGGCCACCGCTCCGGCGGGCACGGGGCTGCAGGGCGACCCGGTGACACTCACCTACTCGTATCCGGCGGACGGGTTTGGGCCGATCTCGAACATCGGGGGCGGCCCTGCGGGGAACAACGTTCTCAACCAGAAGATGATCGATTGGTATGGGAGCGTCGCGGCGGGCAAGGCGAAGTTCCGGCAGGTGTTCGATCGGTGGGAGCAATTGTCCGGGCTGCGGTACGTCGAGACGGTGGACGATGGCGCGCCCTGGGGCACGGATGGGTTGCTGGGCGTCCGGGGGGACGTTCGGATCGTTTCCATCGCGATCGACGGTGGTGGCGGCGTGCTGGCCTTCAATTTCTTTCCGAACGTTGGCGACATGGTGCTCGATTCGCAGGACAACTACGCGAACGCGGCCAACGACTTCCGGTTTTTCCGCAATGTGGTTGCGCACGAGGCGGGCCACGGGATCGGCATCCTGCACGTGTGCCCTGTCAATGGCACGAAGTTGATGGAGCCGTTCCTGCAGACGGGATTCGATGGCCCGCAGATCGATGATGTGCGGGCCGCTCAACGCAATTACGGCGATGCGCTCGAGGCCAACGACGTGAGCGGCGCTGCGAACAACCTCGGGGTGCTGGAGGGCACGAGATCGTTTCCCGACTTGTCGTTGGACGCGGCGGGCGATGTGGATTGGTTGAAGTTCACGGCGAGTTCGGCGGGCCCGCTGAGCATCGTTGCGACGCCGAGGGGCGGCACGTATTTCACGGGGGCGCAGGCCGGCTCGAATTGTCCGCCGGGGTTTCAGATCACTGGCGACGTGCAGGACGTGTCCTTGGACCTGCTGGCGTCCAACGGGACGACGGTGCTCGCGAGCAGCAATCTGGGGACGTGGGGGGTGGAGGAACGCATCGACTACACCATCCCTGCGGGTGGGACGTTTTTCGTGCGGGTCCGGTCGTTGGGAGAGCGCCCGGCGAATGGCGGGAACGAGGTGCAGATGTACGGGCTCCAGATCAGCTTCGCGCCCGCCGGGTGTCCGGGAGACGCGAACGGGGACAACCAGGTGAACTTCGCCGATCTCAATTTCGTGCTGACCAATTTCGGCCAGACGGGGCCGTTCGTTGCGGGCGATGTGAACCGCGATGGCGTCGTCAATTTCCTGGACTTGAACATCGTGCTCTCGTTCTTCGGGACCGTTTGCTGAGACGGCGCGAGGGAGGAGCCTTCTCAGGGGGCCGAAAGCCCTAATATTGACCTAATATGATGGTTTTGGCTTGACGAACGGGGTGCGTGTGGTCAAGTGAAGGGGTGGAGTTGCGCCGGCGCGCCTGGGGTGGGTTTGCGTTCGGCGTGCCTTTCTCGTGGGCGGCTCGGAACTGTCGGCGCGTGGTCGGCCCGGATGCCGCGATAACCATGGCTCGTGATCGAGAGAACAGCACAGATGAACATGACGACGAGAACGTGGGCGGCTCTGGGAGTGGTGGCTTTGGCTGGATCGCTGGCCAGCGGCGCGGGGCTTGTCGGGATCGACCCCGTCGGCGCGTGCCTTCGTCCCGGCGTGACGCCGGAGACCGCGGCCGCGTGCTACGCGCCGGGCACGGCGCCGGAGTACATGGAGGCGTTCTGGAACGAGTTCCTGCTGGCGCAGGGGATCGATCCGTTGCTGGACTTCAATACGACATCGCGTTGGAACGGGAATTCGTTCCAGGGCACGCCCTTTACGGTGACGTACTCGTTCCCGTCGGATGCGTTGACGGGGATCGGAGGCGGGCAGACAAATCAGAACGTGCTCAACGCGCGGATGACGGCGTGGTTCGGCTCGGTGCAGAACGGCAAGAATCTGTTTCGCCAGGTGTTCGACCGGCACGAGCAGTTGTCGGGGGCTCGTTACATCGAGGTGACCGATGACAACGCCGCGTGGGGCTCGGGAGGCAGCGCCACTCGCGGCGACATCCGCATCGTGTCGATCACGATCGACGGCGGCGGCAACGTGCTGGCCTTCAATTCGTTCCCGAACAACGGCGACATGGTGATCGACTCGGCCGACAACTTCGGCAACACGTCGAACAACTTCCGTTTCTTCCGCAACGTGGTGGCGCACGAGAACGGGCACGGGATGGGCGTTCTGCACGTGTGCCCGCAGAACGGGTCGAAGTTGATGGAGCCTGCGGCGAACACGAACTTCGACGGGCTTCAGCACGACGACACTCGCGCGTTCCAGCGCCACTACGGGGACACGCTCGAGAACAACAACAACGTCGGACAGGCGACGAGCATGGGCACGCTGACGATCGGCAACGCGTTCATTCAGCGCGACGTTTCGATCGACAACCAGGTGGCCGGCGCAAACCTGGACGTGGACTGGTACCAGTTCACGCTGCCGAGCGCGGCGGATGTGACCATCCAGCTCCAGCCGGTGGGGTTCACGTACATGAGCACTTCTCAGAGCGGGGGTTCGTGCCCGACGGGAAACACGATTGATTCCAAATCGATTCTGAACCTGGCGTTCGACATCATCGGCGCCGACGGGACGACCGTGCTGACGACGGTGGACAACACGAGCTTCGGACAGAACGAGGACCTGACGGGCTTCGCTCTGCCCGCGGGTGTGTTCTACATGGTGGTTCGCTCGGGCGCGACGGCTCAGGCCACGCTCCCGCCGCAGATGTACCAGTTCATCGTGAACACGGCGCTGAGCCCTTGCCCCGGGGACGCCAACGGCGACCGCGTGGTGAACTTCGCCGACCTCAACATCGTGCTCGGTCAGTTCGGGCAGACCGGGCCGGGGCTTGCCGGGGACGTCAACGGCGACAATGTGGTGAATTTCGCCGATCTGAATCTGGTGCTGTCCAACTTCGGGCTGGCCTGCTGACCGGCGGTCGCTCGCTGCACCAAACTTGGGGTAGATCGCACGCCGGTGAAGATTCGCCGGCGTGGTTTTGCGCGCGTGGGCTGGAGGAGGGTTGTCCCGGCTAGACTTCCGGCTCCCCCGGAGAAGGGGCGTGAGCTGAGGATGGCGCGGAACCGCTGCGTCTCTTCGGACGAATGAGCGTGTGGAACGGGCGTTGGCTGTGGCCGCGTCTTGACGCCGGGCAGGCGTTTGGGCGCAGCCGGGTGAAGGAGAAGGACGCACATGCAGTCGCGAACGGTGGCTTGGAATCGTCGTCGGGGGTTCACGCTCGTTGAGTTGCTGGTGGTCATTGCGATCATTGCGCTGCTTGTGGGCATCCTGATTCCGGTGCTCGGCGCGGTGCGTCAGGGCGCGCGGAAGACGGTGGCGATGTCGCTGGCGAACGAGGTGGTTTCGGCGGCAACGCTTTTCCGCACGGATACGGGGCGCATGCCGGGCTATTTCAGCGCCCAGGAGATGGGCGCGATTGCGAACAAAGCGGACAACGCCGGGGGCGGCGGGGTCGGGTTTACCAACAACGAGAACGTTCTGCTGGACCTGGCGGGGGGAATTGTGTGCGAGGACCTTTCGAACTGCAATGAGCCGACCCCGAATCCCACCGACCCGACGAGCCCGGAGTTCCTGTATGCGGACGTCGGCCCATTCACGACGAGCACTCGCCAGGTGCGCGTGAACAACGCGTTGGTTGGCACTCAGCGCACCGGCGGCGGCTACCTCAAGCTGGATCCCAAGAGCCTGGTGGCGGTCGAGGGCCAGGCCGGGGCGTCCCCCAATCCGCTTCGCATGGTGGACCTGGTGGACCCGTTCGGGATGCCTTTCCTGGTGTGGACGCGGGATGAATCGGCCGCGGGCGATCCGAACGCGAGATTCGCGCAAGTGGACACAGGCAGCGGCTCGACCCCGACCCTCGGGTCGTTCTACTGGGCGTCGAATTCGGGCTATCTCGCCTCGACGGGGCTCGGGTCGGAGACCGATCGATTCCGGCAGTCCTACGTGGACGCGGACGTCAAGACGAGCATCATCGGGTTCGGCAACTCGGACCCGTTCCTTCGCGCGAGCCTCTCTGCGATTCTCGGCAGCCCGGCGTTCCCGGCGGATCCGTCGCGCGGCGCCGATCCGGATGCCAGCAACCATGCCATGCCGAGTTCGGCACGAGGGGACATCGTGGTCATCTCGGCCGGACCTGACAGCGTGTACTTCATGCGGAAGCAAGACCCCGCACTCGACGCGGCCGCGCCGATGGACCCGGACGCCAATAAGAAGATCATGTACGGGTTCCTCGACAGCGCGGCGTCCCCGCCGGTCATCGATATGGGCCGGGGTGAAGTGGAGAAGTTTGACGACATCATCGCGGCCGGTGGCAACTGATTCCGGACTAGTCCATCTTCATCTTGGACGTGGGTCGGGCTGTCAGAGATTTCAGAATGCCGCGTGCATCCGTGGGGGTCTGGGCGGTATAACGGCCTCGCCATGAGGAACCTTCGGCTTGCTCGTGGGGCTGCGCTGGCCGCCCCGTCCCTCCTCGCCGCCTCGTTTCTCGCCGTGCCGCTCGTGCTCGCGCAACCTGCGCCGCCGAACGGCCCGCGCGGGATCACGCCGGGCTGGCATGTCATCACCCATGCGACGCTGATCCCTCGGCCCGGTGAGCGGGTGGAGGATGCCACGATCGTCATCCGCGACGGGGTGGTTGTTTCCGTCGGCCAAGGCGCGGATGCGCCGGCCGGGGCTCGAGTTTGGGACGCGACGGGGCTGATGGTGTATCCGGGGTTGATCGATGCGTACTTGCCGGTCGACGCTCCAGCGCCGGACGCGAAGTCGCCCGGCGCGCACTGGAACGCCAAGGTGACGCCGCAGCGTTCGGTGCTCGATGGGCCGGGTCTGGATGAGAAGTCCAGGAAGGCGTCCCGTGATCTCGGGTTCACCGCGGCCGCGCTGGCGCCGAAGAGCGGCGTATTTCGAGGAGAGGGCGCCTTGGTGTCGCTGGCCGACCCTGCGGCCGAGAGCGAATCGAAGCCGTCGGCGATTCGGGGCGGTGTGTTTCAGGCGTTGGCGTTTGAGACGGGCGGCTTCGGCGGGGGCGGGTATCCGTCCTCGCAGATGGGCGCGATCGCGCTCATCCGCCAGACGCTGGCTGACGCGGCGTGGCGCGAGGCTGACCTTGCGTCGTACCGGGAGGACTCGTCGAAGCGGTCACGTCCGCTGCCGATGGACGCGTTGGACGCGTTGCTGCCGTCACGAACGCAGCACACGCCGCTGCTGTTCACGGCGGGCGATGAGCTGGAGATCCTGCGCGCCGCTAAGATCGCCAAGGAGTTTTCGCGGAGCGCCATCATCGTGGGTTCGGGCACGGAACTGCGTCGGCTGGACGCGGTGGTCGGCACGGGGTTGCCGCTGATCATCCCTGTTGCGTTCCCGGAGACGCCGAAGGTTGAATCAATCGCGGATCAGGAGAGTGTGGACCTCCGCGAACTGATGTTGTGGGAACAGGCTCCGACGAACCTGCGTCGATTGGACGCGGCCGGGGCGACGGTTGCGCTCACGCTGGATCGATTGAAGAAGAAGGATGATTTCTGGAAGAACCTGCGCGAGGCCGTGAAGCACGGGTTGAGCGAGGACCGGGCTCTGGCCATGCTGACCGTCGCGCCGGCCAAGTTGTTCGGGCTCGAGGGCCGGCTCGGGCAGGTCGCCCCCGGATTTTCCGCGAATCTCGTGATCGTGGAGGGTTCGCTCTTCGACGCCAAGGGCAAGATTCGGGACGTGTGGGTGGACGGAGAGCGGTATGAGGTGAGCGCGGCGCCGAGCGTGAAGGCTGAGGGATCCTGGACGGTGAACATGGAAGGCGCGCCGGAGGGGTCGTCGCCGGTCACGCTGGTGATCGACAAGGGCAATAAGGTGTCGCTGATGCTGCCTCCGGAAGAGGCCGAGAAGCCCGAGGGGGAGGAAGCCAAGGAACCGAAGCCGAAGAAGGTCGATGCTCGCGGCGTGCGCCTTGTGGAGAATCGGCTTTCGTACCTCGTTGATGGGAAGGACGTCGGCAGCGAGGGCGTGATCTCGGTGAGCGCCATCATCGAGGGTGATGCGATGACGGGCATCGTCGTGCTGAGCGACGGCGCGCGTCACGGCTGGACTGCGGTTCGGGGCGAGGCGCCGGCCAAGCCCGACGAGAAGAAGGAGGCGTCGAAAGAAGAGAACGAAAGTGCGCCTCCAGACGTCCCGGAGAAGCTCGGCCTTCCGTTCGGCCCGTACGCGGTGGATTCGATTCCCGCGCAGGAGGACGTGTTCTTCACCAACGGCACGATCTGGACCGGCGGCCCGGAGGGCACGATCGAGGGCGGCTCTCTGCACGTGAGGAACGGCAAGGTCGTGGCGGTGGGGAAGGGGTTAAAGACTCCGGGCGGCGCGCGAGTGGTTGATCTTGCGGGGCGGCATGTCACTCCGGGCATCATCGACTGTCATTCGCACACGGGCATCTCGGGGAGTGTGAATGAGGGCACGCAGGCCATCACGGCAGAGGTTCGGATCTTCGACGTGATCGACCCTGACGATGTTTCCTGGTATTGGCAGCTGGCGGGCGGGGTGACGGCGGTGAATCAGCTGCACGGCTCGGCCAACCCGATCGGCGGTCAGAACTCGGTGGTGAAGCTCCGGTGGGGCGCGGCGCATCCGGATGACATGCGGCTCGAGGGAGCACCGGGCGGCATCAAGTTTGCGCTCGGTGAGAACGTGAAGCAGTCCAACTGGGGCAGCGGCGCCGGTTCGCGGTACCCGCAGTCGCGCATGGGCGTGGAGGCGATCATTCGCGATGCGTTTGACGGCGGTCGTGAGTATGCCGACGCAATGTCGCGATGGGAAGGGATGTCGGCGTCGCAGCGGCGTGGTCTGCAGCCGCCCCGACCCGACCTTGAGCGCGAGGCCATGCTGGAGATTCTCCGGGGCACTCGCCTCGTGCACAGCCATTCGTACCGTCAGGACGAGATTCTCATGCTGTGCCGCGTGGCCAATGACTACTCGTTCACGATCGGCACCTTCCAGCACGTGCTGGAGGGATACAAGGTTGCGGAGGCCATCAAGAAGGCGGCGCGTGGGGGTTCGTGCTTCTCTGACTGGTGGGCGTACAAGTTTGAGGTGTACGACGCGATTCCTGAAGACGGCGCGATCATGCACGAGGTTGGAGTGTCGGTGTCGTTCAATTCCGACTCCGACGAGCTTGCGCGTCGGTTGAACGTCGAGGCCGGCAAGGCCGTGAAGTACGGCGGCGTTGCGAGAACCGAGGCGATCAAGTTTGTGACGTACAACCCGGCGTATCAGCTCGCGGTGCAGGGGTTGGTCGGATCGCTCGAGCCGAAGAAGGACGCGGACCTGGCGATCTGGTCGGGCGATCCCCTCTCATCGCTGTCGCGTTGCGAGTCGACGTGGATCGACGGACGGGAGTATTTCTCGCTGGAGAAGGACCGAGCGCTCCGTGCGCGGAACACCAGCGAGCGTCAGCGGATCATTCAGAAGGCTTTGGCCAAGGGCGGCAAGAAGCCCGAGGCCGCGGGCGATGCGCCGGCCGCCGGCGAACGGCCGGCGGGTCGCCGCCGACCCGGCACGGACGCGCCGACGGCGGAGGAACTCCGTCACGAGCAGCTGCTGCAAGCCTTCGAGCGCCGCTATTTCGATCGTCTTCGCGCCGGGCTTGATCCGGACGGGCACGACTGCGGCGACTGCGGCACGATGGAGCTTCACGAGCATTGATGGCGGCCCGGTCTCCGGCAACTTTCGATTCACCACGATCACCATGAGCACACCCATTAGCACGATCAACGCGTTTATTCTGAGCCTTGTGACGCTTTCGGCCGGCGCTGCGGCGCAGGACCTGGGCGTGAAGTCCCCGCCGCAGGGCGAGCCGGTGGTGATCCGCAACGCGAGCGTGTATCCCGTTTCGGCGCCGCCGATTGAGCGCGGGTTCGTGCTGTTCGTGGACGGCAAGATCCGCCAGGTTGGACGTGAAGGCGATGCCCTCCGGCTGCCTGAGCGGGTGGTCCCGCGCACGATCGACGCGCAGGGCAAGCGGGTCTACCCGTCGCTGATTTCGAGCGTCACCACGCTGGGGCTTTCGGAGATCGGCGCGGTGCGAGCCACGCAGGATGCGACGGAGTACGGCGATGTCACGCCGGAAGTTCGCGCTGCCGTGGCGGTCAACCCGGATTCGACGCACTTCCCGGTTACTCGCGCGAACGGCGTGCTGATCGCGGGCGTGACGCCGAGCGGCGGGGTGATCCCGGGTCGGGCGTCGGTGCTTCAGCTCGACGGATGGACGTGGGAGGACATGACGGTGCTGGACGACGCCGGGCTCGTGGTGTCGTGGCCGAACGTTCGGCCGATTCGCTCGCGGTGGATCGAGCGTTCCGACGAGGAGCAGCAG
The DNA here is from genome assembly GCA_964638515.1 of uncultured Phycisphaeraceae bacterium. Classification (GTDB taxonomy): domain Bacteria; phylum Planctomycetota; class Phycisphaerae; order Phycisphaerales; family UBA1924; genus CAYPGJ01. The sequence continues at coordinate 93,965 of CAZWZL010000002.1, read as the reverse complement.
AAGCAGATCAAAGAGCGGTTGGAGCGGATCGAACAGGCGTTTGTCTCGGCCGAGGCCTACTTCGCGGCGCGCGCGGCGGACGCGTCGACTCCCCGTTCGGTTCGCTGGGAAGCCTTCGGACCGACGCTGCGCGGCGAGAAGCCGGTGTTCGTGCAGGCGCAGGAGTTGGAGCAGATCCAGTCGGCGGTCACGTGGGCGTCCAAGCGATCGCTGCGCGTCATTCTCATCGGCGGGCGGGACGCACCGATGGCGGCTGAGCTTCTGAAGAAGCACGGCGTTGCCGTCGTGGTGACGGGGACGCACCGCATGCCTCGCCGGTCGGACGCGAACTACGACGAGGCTTATCGACTTCCGGCCGAGCTGGAGGCCGCGGGATTGAAGTGGGCGCTCTCCACCGGCGGGCTGACGGGCTTCGGCAATGATCGGAATCTGCCGTATCACGCGGCCATGGCCGTGGCGCACGGGCTGGCCAACGATGCGGCGTTGCGCTCGATCACGCTTTCGGCTGCTGAGCTTCTCGGCGTGGGTGATCGGGTGGGCTCGCTCGACGAGGGCAAGGACGCGACGTTGTTTATCGCTGACGGCGACCCGCTCGAGGTGACAACGATCGTCGAAGCCGCGTTCATTCAGGGACGTCAGCTCGATCTCTCGAACAAGCAGACGCATTTGGCGGAGAAGTACCGCGAGAAGTACCGTCAGCTGGGCGAAACGCGCTCGCCGGGCTCGACCTCAACCGACGCCACTCCCTCACGCTGACCGTTCTCCGGCGCGAGCGCCACCACGCGGTATAGCCCCGCGGCGCATTCGATCGCTACCGCACCGAGCGCGAGCGCCGCGATGTCGACGCTTCGCAGCAGGCCGCTCGGCGTGATGGCGACGATGGCGATGCACTGGGCCAGCCCCACGCCGCTGAGGGTGTATGCCGAGGCTCGATCCGCGGCCGAACGCCAAGACTCGCGCGGACGCATCGCTCGCCACGTCGCGAAGACCGCCGTCCACCGGCCATCTCCGCCGACCACGATGGCAATTCCGGCGCCGATCCAGAACGCGCCCTGATCCAAGACGATGAATGGGTCCACCTGGAACACGGTGCAGGTCGCGACGGCGGGGGCCGCGACGCCGTACAGCAGCGCTCGCGCCGAGCGGCGCTTGGCTCGGGACCACCCGCCGACCGTCTGACGCCAAGCCAGCCACGTCCCGATACAGGCGAACGCGGCCCACATGGCTCGTCCCGTCGTCGCGATGGCAAGCCACCCGACGCCCGCTGCGGCTGTGCAGGTGGTGTCGAGAGTCCCATCCCGTCCTTTGGCGCCCGCGAGCCTTGCGCGAACGCTCGGCACGAGCCAGCCCACCCCGACGGCCGTTCCGAAGGCCGCGCCTCCCCACGCGCCCGACCCGGTTCCTACAGCCACACCGGCTCCTCCCACCAAACCCGGTCCGAGGCTGGAGCAGAGCCCTGCCACCAGGGCCGGCCGCCCGTCGGCGGCGGGGCAGCGGGCGCGCGTCCCGAGCCGCGCGAGGAGCCCCAGGAAAACGCAGGTCACGGCGGCCCAGACGCCGAACGCGTTCCATGTCTCAGCTCTCGACCGCAACGCGTCGTCGAGGGCCCGCTCGACGTGCGTCCGGTCCGAAGCGTGGCGCGCTCGCTGCTCGTGCACGGCCTCCGGGGTGGCTCCGCTGCTCTGCAGAACGGCCAGATCGATGGCCTGATCCCGCCGCACCCGCTGCAGCGTTTCGCGCTGCGTCTCTCCTCCGACGAACAGCCGCTGGTGAATGTCCGGCCACGACCGGCCCATCACGCCGGGGCCGACGAGCACGCCCCAGATGGCTCCCCCCACCACCGCCGCCGCGATATCGCCGCCTTTTCCAAAGACTCTGGCCTGGCGCAGCACCGCGGCAAAGAGCGCCGCCGGGAGAACGATGAGAGCCGCGCCACTCGCGATCGTCAGAACGTTTCCGAGCATGCGGCCAGTGTATCGGCGCGGGGCGAGTATTCTGGCGAACCGGAACGCCCGAATGCCGACGCTTGCAGCCTGGACGCACACCCTTTCGCCCTTCGCCGTGGAGATCACGCCCGGGGTCGGTCTGCGCTGGTACGGGCTGGCGTATCTCGCCGGGTTTGCCATCGCATGGGCTTTGCTTCGCGCGCTCGGGCGGCGTGGCCTATTGCGAATCAGCCCGGAGCGCGCGGCGGACGTCATCTTCACGCTGATCATCGGTGTGCTGGTCGGGGGCAGGCTTGGGTACGTGCTCGTGTACGACCGCTCGTTGCTCGTGGAGATCACTTCATCGCCGCCCTGGTGGGGTGTGCTCGCGATCAACCGCGGCGGGATGGCGTCGCACGGGGCGTTTGTGGGGCTGGTGGGCGCGGCGTGGTGGGCGGCCCGATCTCATCGCGTGCCGATGCTGCACGTGCTCGACGCGCTCGCGCTCGTTGGGCTTCCGGGCGTGCTGCTCGGACGCATCGCGAACTTCATCAACGGGGAGTTGCTTGGACGAATCGTCGCGGCGCCGGGCGAGCCGGCTCCGTGGTGGGCCGTGCGATTCCCGAGCGAGTTGCTCGACAGCCACGCCCCCGTTCTCACTCCGGAACAGGAAGGAAGGCTCTTTGCGCTGCTCCAGCGTATTGCGCCGGGTGAGCCGTACGGCGCGGCAGCGCGAACGCTCGTTCGTGACATTCAGCATGGCACGAGCGGGCTGGCCAATGAGCTGAGCCCGCTGCTGGCCGCGCGTCACCCTTCTCAGCTGTATCAGGCCGGCGTGGAAGGTCTGCTGATTCCGCTGGCGTTATGGGCGCTCTGGCGTCGTCCTCGCCGCCCGGGGTTCATCGCGGGCTGGTTCTTCGTGCTGTACGGCATCGGACGCATCGCGACCGAGCTCTGGCGCCTGCCGGACGCTCAACTGGCCCAGCGCGCGATGGGCGCCACGCCGGGCGGGCTTTCCTACGGCCAATGGTTGAGCGCCGGGATGGTGCTCGCCGGGGCCATGATGCTCGTTGCGGTCGCGCGAAGGCAACGCGAGCCGCTCGGCGGCTGGGGTCGCTCCCCGCTCGCGCCCTGAATTACTTGGCGGCCGTGTCCAACGCGGCCTTGAAGTCCGCCTTCTTGGTGAGGCCCACGAATTTCTGCGCCACCTGCCCGTTCTTGAACAGCAGGATCGTCGGGATCGCGGAGATGCCGTACTTCACGCCCGTGTCGCGATTCGCGTCGGTGTCAACCTTGCCGACCTTGACGCGCCCTGAGTATTCCTCCGCGAGTTCGTCGATCGTGGGCGCGATCATCCGGCACGGCATGCACCACTCGGCCCAGAAATCCACGAGCACCGGAACATCCGACTTGAGCACCTCCGCCTCGAAGTTGGCGTCGGTGAATTCCTTCGTGTGCTTGCCAGCCATGCCGATTCGTCTCCTCGTTCGTTTCTTGAAGTCGGTTGTGGCGAGCATCATAGTCCGCTTGCCGCAAACCCGTCGCGGGCAGGACGCCCGGCCCTGACGCGACCGGCCACCGCGAGGGCGGCCACGTGCTCTCGCACATCATGTGCGCGCACGACATGGGCCCCGCCGAGGCACAACGCCACCGCTGCGGCCGCCGATCCTGCGATTCGTCTCCCCGGCTCGGGCTCATCCGTGGCCGCGCCGATAAAGCTCTTCCGACTGGCCCCGGCCAGGATGATCACCCCGTCGGGAGCCACTTCGCCGATCCTCGCGATCAGCTCGAAGTTCTGCGCCACGCTCTTGCCGAAGCCGAGCCCGGGGTCCAGCGCGATGGCCTGACGATCAACGCCCGCCCGCTCGGCTTCCGACAACCGCTGCGCAAGAATCTCGGCGACGCAGCCCACCACTCCCCCGCGCTGCAGGTCGTACTCCGGCGATCGGGCGTAGGACGTGGAGTAGGAATCGATCGCCGGAGGCTGCAACCGGTGCATCAACACCAGGCCGGCCTGCCGCTTGGCGACCAGGTTGAGCATGTCCGGGTCGTCCAGGCCGGCGCTGACGTCGTTCACCACATCCGCGCCGGCGTTGAGCGCCGCGTCGGCGACTTCGGCCCGGGTGGTGTCGATGCTGATCGGGGCCGTGACACCACTCTGGCGCAAGCCCGTGATGACGGGGAGAACTCGGCCCAGCTGCTCGTGTGCGGACACGCCGCCGGCGCCCGGGCGCGTCGATTCGCCCCCGACATCGAGCATATCGGCGCCATCGCGCAGCATGTCGATCCCGGCGCGCACGGCTTGGGCCGGATCTGCAAAGCGGCCGCCATCGGAGAAGCTGTCGGGCGTCACGTTCAACACGCCCATGAGGCGCGGACGATCCATCACGAGCCATCGCTTGCTCCCGACCCGCCACCTGAGCGGCTCAGCCCGGCTCACGCGCACGCTCCGCGAACAATTCGTCCAGGGACATTCGCGCGTGGCGAAGATGCGGGATGCAGATTGACCCTCCGACGATGATCGCGACGTTCAGACCATCCTCGATCTCTTCCAGCGTCCAGCCCGCGCTCACGCACTGCTCGAGGTGGTAATCGATGCAGTCGTTGCACCGCAGCACCGTGGAAGCCACCAGCCCGAGCAGCTCCTTGGTGCGCGCGGGCAATGGCCCGTCGCGGTACGCGGCGGTATCGAGCGAAAGAAACCGCTTGATGCCGAGATGGTCGGTGCTGAGCAGTCGCTCGTTGCCGAGGGCCCGCTCCTCGCGGAATTGCTGGATCGTTCGTCGGGGCATGACGGCGGTTCTCCGGCCGGGAGCAGTTCGCCCCGGGCAACCACGTCATGCTATCGCGCTGCGGCCCTTCACCGCGCACTTGTGGCGGGCGAGGGCGGCTCCGGGACGGCGGCGGCGGGAGCGGGCGTCGCGATCGACCTGAGCCGCGCCTGACGCCGTGCCTCGGACATGGCGATCTCCTGCTCGATTCTGCCACGCCGAGCCACTTTGAACGCCATGACCCCGATGAAGGACGCCAGCACGAGCGCGATGGCGTAGATCACGCGCCCGCGGCCCAGGCTCATGCCCACGCCCAACGCCGCGAACACGCCCGCGATGCCGTAAAGCGTCAGCACGGCTCCCTTGACGCCGAGGCTGCGCTTGAGCTGGTGGTGCAGGTGCTGGTCGTCTGCCGCGCTGATAGACGCTCCGGAGAGCTTTCGTCGCACGATGGCCAGCGCGGTGTCGATCAGCGGCACGGCGTAGATGATGAGCCCCGCCACGACCAGATGCGTCTTGCCCGTATCGCCCAGCGAAAGAATGATGGCCGCGGTCGTGAAGCCGAGCAGCATCGATCCAGCATCCCCCAGGAATATATTGGCCGGGTTGAAGTTGTGGGGCAGGAATCCAAGGCAGGCCCCGAGCGCGGCGAGGATCAGCACGAGGCGCGCGGTGTCGAGGGGCCCGTCCTCGAGCACCGCCATGCTCAACGCTACGAACAGCAGTCCGAACATGGCGATGGACGTGACGCCGGCCAACAGCCCGTCCAGCCCGTCCAGCAGATTGGACGCGTTGCACGCGCCAAGCACGAAGATGGCGATCGTCGCGGTGCCGGCCCAATAGATCAGGTCAAACTGGTAATGCCCGCTCATCACGGGGAAGGAGTCAGGAATCGCGAAATCGAACACCATCCGCTCGTTGCCGAAGAACCCGCCGATCGGCGCCAGCACACCCGCCGCGACTTTCACGCCGATGTCATTGAACGCGAGCACGGCGGCCGTGAGCAACTGGCCGCCGATCTTGAGGCGCGGATCGATCTTCCAGACGTCGTCCACCAGTCCGATCACGACGATGACCGTCATGGCGCCGAGGATCGCCACGGGCATGGGCGCCGGGTTGTCAACGTGGAACTGGATGAGGTCCAGCCCCATGGCCGGCGCGAAATAGCTGAAGGCCACGCCCGCGATGATGCCGAGAAAGATCGCGACGCCGCCGAGATACGCGATGGGCGTTCGGTGCTGCTTGCGCGCTTCGCTGGGTCGATCGACGATGCCGTTGGCCACGGCGAGCCGACGCATGATGGGCGTCGCGAACAGCGCGACCAGAAATGCCACGACGAACACAGCCATGTACTGGTGAAACACCTGCAAGCGCGTCAATGCCTCGGTCGCGGCCTCGGATGCGCCCGTGGCCTGCGTGACCGCTTCCTGCAGCTTCGCGTGCTCCTCCACGACTCGATGCAGGTCCCGCCCGAGCGATTCGACGCGCTCGGCCAAGCCCTCGCGCAAGAGCCCATCCGAGCCTGCGCCAGAGATCAGGTTGTTCCAAGCCGAATCCTGCACCGCTCACACCCTCACGCGACTGGGACATCGAGGACCGAGCCGCGCACAACAGACCGCAAACGCTCGCTCACACGCCGGCCTTGGCCTTTTCCGGCTTCGGACCCGCTGCCGGCTTCGGCCCTTCACCGTGGTATTCGTGCGACATGCGGAAGTTCTTGCGGAAGTATCCGCCCGCGGACGACTTCACGCCATTCACGACCACGCCGAGGAACTCGCCGTTCGCATCGGCCAGCTGGCCGCGAACGCGTGCGATGAGCCCCCGCGTCTCGCAATAGGCTCTGGCCACAAGGGCCGAGGCGTCGGACCGCTGGGCGAGCACCAACGCGTCGCCGGCGACGGTCATGGGCGGAGCATCGACGATGACCAGCGTGTTCAACTGCCGAGCTTCCTGAAGCACCTTGGTCATGGCTTCGGAATTGAGCCGCTCGTACACGCGGGAGGACTTGTCGCCGGCCGAGAGAACACGCAGGTTCGGACGGTCGGTCGACTGCACGGCCGATTCGAGCGTCGCGCTGCCCGCGAGCACCTCGCCCAGCCCCGGCCCTTCCGACACGCCGAACACGCTGTGGAGCTTGGGCCTTCGCAGGTTGGCGTCGATCACGAGCACTTTGGAATCGGTCGAGGCGCACGCGCGCGCCAGGTTGGACACGATCGTGGTCGCCCCCGACCCGGGCAGGCCCGAAGTGACCACCAGCACCGATGGCCCCTTGGGCTCGAGCGTCTTGAGCACCGCGCTGCGCAGCTGGCGCACCTGCTCGGCGATGACGCCGTGCGCGCACTCGCGCATCACCTGCTCCGCCGACGACGGCTTGCAGGGATCCTCGCTGATGTCGGCCATGACGCCCAGGATCTTGGTCCGAGGAACCAGGAGCACGTCGGCCGGGGCGCGGACTCGCTGCTCAAGCATCTCGCGCAGCAGGACGCCGACGCCCGCGATCCCGATGGTGAGCATGGCCGTGATGGGGATCACCCACTTGGCCTTGGGAAACGACGGAAACTCGGGCCGGCTGGCGGACGCGTAGATCGTCACACGTCGGCTGGCCGACCGATCGATGAGCGCCTGCAGGTTGGAGAGCTCCTCCTGCAGCTTTTGGATCTCTTCCGCCTTGCGCTCGATGTCCTTCTTGATCTTCTCGTATTCCTCGAGTTGCTGCGTCATCTCTGTGGCACGGAGCGACGCGGCCTTGAGCTTCTCGATGGAGTCGCGGGCCTGCGCCTCGACGCCTCGGATGTCCTCCCGCGTCAGCTCGATGAGCGCGCTGAACTTCTCGGCAAGGAGCCGCTGCTCCTCCTTGTTGCGCTCGATCTCCGACGCCTGCACCGTGGCCTCCAGACGACGGACGTCGGGATGAGCGGGCCCGAACCTCGCGCGTGCGCTCGTCAGCTGCGTGCGAATCGTCGCCAGCTGCTGCTCGTGAACCTGCATCGACGTGTCGTTCTTGACCTCGACGCGGAGGAAGTCCGGGTATGACGGCCCGGCGGCGTTGGTCATGGACGCTTCATACTGCGAGAGTTGCTGGCGCTTCTTCTCGATAGCGTTGCGAGCCGCCACGATGAATTCGCTCAGCTCCGACACCTCTTTGGCCGCGGAAGTCTGCTCGAACTTCACCGACTCGATGGCCTGATCGCCGATCAAACGCGTGCCGCGACGCTCGAGCGCCTGCTTGTCGGACTCGGCCTGCCGGAACTGTCGCGTCAGCGCCTCACGCGAATCCGAGTATTGACGATTCGTGTCCTGCGCGAGGCGCGCCATGTAGCTCTCGGCCACGGCCGTGGCCACGGCCGACGCGTCCTCCGGCTTGCGCGTGGACGCGGAGAGCACGATGTACACCGTGTCGGGAATCGCACGTGCCCATACCACGTCCTCCGCCAGCTCCTTGGCCGCGCGAACCCGGTCGTACGACCCCCGTCGGAAGAACTGCTTGGCCCACGTCGAATCGTCCCTGACCTTGGGATCGTTCGCCGCGTCTTCGAGGTTGGACTTGATCATCAGGTCCTGCACCTGCGTGGCGATGAATCGCTCCATCTCTTCCGCGCCGCCGGCATCGCCGCCCCGGATGGTGCCGGCCGTCTTGCCCGCTTCTTCCAGCTGAGGATTGCACTTGAACGTCACCTGCGCGGTGTACTTGGGCACGAAGCGCAGCGAAAGAAAGTGCACGGCCACGCCGAGCATGATCCCGGCCGCCACCGAGGCCACAAGCACCTTGTAGTACTGCTTCGCGACCCTGATCGGATCAATCGTGGGAACGCCGAGACCGCCTCCGGGCGCGGGCCCTCCGGCTCCTCCCGCGGGCTTGTTCGTCGGTCCTGGCATCGGCTTATTCGTCGACATGGTGTTCGTGTTCCGTTCGGCTCATCAACGCCGCTTTTCTACTTTCGGCTCGTCAAAGTTCCCGCATCACCGCCTCGATGTCCGGCTTGTACGGGGCGCCGAACACGGGGCTCTTCTCCACCAGACCCTGCGCCTCCTCCACGAGGGGGCGGGCGTCTGCCTTCTTTCCCTGACGCACTCGAAGCTGCGCCATGTGCACCAACGCCGGGATCCGTTGCTCATCGCTCCGGGCCAGTTCCAATGCCCGGGTCAGCTTCTCCTCGGCCTGCTGCAGTTTCCCGGTCTGCAGGTACAGCCATCCAAGCGTGTCAAGAACCCCCGAGTTCCCGGCGTCCTTCACCGCCGCCTTCTCAGCGTACACCACCGCCCCCGAGACGTCGTTGAGGTGGCGCGCCAGCGTGTACGCCAGATTGTTATTGAACTCCGGATCATCCGGAACGATCACCAGCCCGGCGCGGTAGGAATCCACCGCTTTCTGGTACTCCTCCGTGAAGTAGTACACCTGACCGCGCACGCGATGCGCGGCCAGCAGCGCGCTCGGATCGCTCGTTTCCTTCTCCAGACCGTCGAGCAGACCCATGGCCTGCCCCCACTTCTCAGGAACACGCGCCAGACGAATCGCCACCATCACTCGCATGAACGCCGGGAGCGTCTCGAACTTGATCCCCATTCGCTCCAGCATGGCCACCGACTGCGCCGGACCAAGCAGGGCCCGATCCGCGTGGTCAAACCACACCGCGACGGCCGCGGGAGAATCCTTCACCTTCGGCCACGCGTCGGTGAGGTGCCTCTCCGCATCCGACGGCTGACCGGAAGCTCCGCTGACCACGGCCCGAAGCAACATGATGGCCACCTCGCCCGCCTTCACCTGCTCGGGCGAGGCCTCCTTGGGGAAGCGATCGATCGCCTGCTTCGCCTCGTTGGCCTGGGGCGGGGTCATGGAGAGCATGGCGTTCACGAGCGCGCTGAGATTCAACACCGTCTTGTCGGCCTGGTACTGATGCTGGTACGAGGCGAGCGCGTTGCGATTGTCCCCGCACAACGCCGCGACCTCGGCCGCAAAGCCGTGCCATTCCGGGTTGTCCGCGCCGAACTTCTCGGCCGCCTCCCGGGCCGAGAGAAGTCCGTCGTCACAGCGCCCGATCGTGACCAGGAAGCGGATGTATCGCTGACGCAGCGCTCCGTCCTGAGGCGCCACCTGCACGGCCTGCGCCAGCTCGGCGGCCGCTTCACGCTCCCGCCCCTTTCGGAACAGAAGCTGCGCCTTCATTTCGCGCGCCCGGGTCAGGTCCGGCCGCAGCTTGATCACCTGCTCCGTGTCCCGCATCACCATCGCATACTGCGCATCCTCATCGAAAAACACCTGCGCTCGGCGAAGCAAGGGCAACGGGTTTGCAGGATCCAGCTGCGCCGCGTCACCCATCAGCTCCGACGCGCGTCGATAATCTCCCATCCCCATCGCGGCCTCGGCCAAGAGCATCGCCGTCTGGACATCGCGCCTGGTTCGCTGCTCCACTCCCTCCATGACCTTGCGCGCGTCCGCCCATCGGTCCAATCGAATGAGCACCTCCCCGTACCGCTTGGCCACAAGTTCATCCTGATCCGCGCCCGCGGCGAGCACGCGCTCATACGCTCCCGCCGCAAGATCGAACTTGTTTCGCTGGAAGTACGAGTCTCCGAGCCGCCGATCGGCGTCCATCGTTTCCTTGGTCTGAAACTCGCGCGCCGCCTCGTACGCCGCGATCCCTTCTTCAGGCTTGCCGATCTCCATGAGCAGGTCGCCCAGCGCCAGGGTCGCGCTCAGCTTGTCCTCGGTCTTCTGAAGAGTCTGTGTGAAGTCGCGCATCTTCTGCACGCCCTTCTCGGCGTCCCCCTGAACCACGGCGAGCCGGGCGTCCAGCAACGCCGCCACCAGATTGGTCTCACCGTCCCGGCGCATCGAATCGATGATCTCCTGCGCCTCCTTGAACTGCCCGGCCCCCACAAGCAGGCGCGCGAGCGAGATGTTGTTGGTCTGATCCGTCGGATCCACCGTTCGACGGACCTTCCGCTTTTCCAAGGCCACCACCGGATCGCCGATCTGCTCCTCCAGCTGTAACCACGCCTCGCCGATCGTCTGATCGCCCGGGATCTGCTTCACCGCCTGACGCGTCACCTGCAGCGCTTCTTCCGCGCGCTGCAACTGCATGAGCGCCGCGACGAACGAGCGAATCGTGCCCGCGTCGTCCGGCTTGTATTCCACGGCCCGCCGATACGCCTTCAGGCCCTCATCCACCTTGCCGGCAGAGATCAACGCCTGGCCCATCAGCTTCCAGGTCGAGGCCTCGAACGGCATCTGCTGCGTCGCCCGATCCAGAGTCGCAGCGGCTGCGTCGAAGTTCTTCTCAACCATTTCGACTCGGGCTTGATAGGTGAGCCCGTTCACCTGATCGAGATTCGCTCGCGCCGCCCGCCCCGCGAGCTCCCGCGCCGACCCGAGGTCCGCCTTCTCCAACGACTCGATGAACAGAAACTCGATCACGCGCCGATCCTCCGGCGCCAGCTTCGCCGCTGCGGCGATGGCCGCGGCGGCCTCTGTGTTCAATCGATGGGTCTTGTAGAGCGAGTACAGCCCGAGCTGCTTCTCCAGTTCCGGCGCTTCGGACTCCGCAATCAGTCGAACCTGCGCCTTGACGGGATCGCGCTCCTCGAGGCTGATGAGCAGCGCCTTCAATTCCACATTGTCAGGCCACCGCTCGATCGCGCCTCTCGCCCGGGCCAACGCCTCTTCCGGCTTCCCCAACTGCGCATCGGCCACCACTCGGGCGCGAATCAGGCGAGGATCGTCCGGATTGGCTTTGAGCGCGTCATCCAGAACGCGCGCGGCGCCCGCCGGGTTCGGCGGTGAGTCGTTCATCAGTCGACGAGCGTCCAGCAGCGCACGGACCACCGGGTCCTTCACCTCTTCTCCGTTCGACGTCTGCTCCCCGCCGATCGCCCGACGCGCGATGGCGAGCATGTTCTTCGCGGCCTCATTCTCCGGATCAACCGTCAGCACCCGCTCCGCCCGCGCCTTCATCGCCTCCGGGCGCTCCATCCGCCGCTCAATCTCCGCGGCGAAGAGCTGCGCCGTGATCTGATTGCCGTCGATCCCCAGGATGCGGTCGTACGTCTGCAACGCCGCCCCGTCGGAGCCGTTCCGCTGCAGCGCCGCCGCCAGCATGTACATCGTCTCGATATCCGCGCCGCCGACCACTCGGTCCAGCTCGGCAAACCACTTCACGGCCTCCCCGTGACGTCCTTCCAGAGCAGCGATCATGCCGTCGATCCGGAGCAGCGGCGTGGTGCGGGAGCCCAGGCGAGCGGCCAACTCGCCCCGCCTGGCTTTCGCCCGCTCCATGAGCGCCGGACGCTCTCCGGCTTGGGCGATCTCCCACAGGCTGAGCGTGCGCTCCACCTGCTGCTGCAGCGCCGTGAGACGCGAGTCACGCAGGCGGATCCCCTCGAGACTGACGGGTATATCGGGAAGGTCGATCACTCGTTGAAACTGATCGATGGCCGCCTGGTGCTCGCCGATCTGGGCGAAACCCATGCCGCGAAGCAGCATCAGCCTCGAGTTGGTGGGATTCTTGTTGATCGCCGCCTCGATCACCCGCAACCAGATGCGTGACGCGTCGTCCGGCTTGGCCTGCGCCAACGCGCCCGCCAGCTCGCCCAGAAACACCTGCGTCATCGCCTCGGCGGGCGCCTGCTCAGCCACCGCCACCACCTTGTCCAATGCTCCGCCCAATCCCTCGATGGCCCTGCGCCGCTCCGCCATGTTCACGGTCTGCGCGACGCGCAGCGTGCGCTCCTGCTCCAGCTGCCACGCCTCGAGAAGCGCGCGGGGGTCGGCCGGAAAGTCCGCGACAACCTCGGCCACGACCTCGCGCGCCCGAGCCATCACCTCCGCCGCCGCATCCACTCGACCCGAACGACGCTCGCGGTTTGCTTCCTGCGTGATCCACTCCACGATCGCCAGTCGCGATTCGATGTCCGTCGGATCTGCCTCGATCGCCGCCTCCAGATCCTCCATAGCGGTGCGTCGCTGCTCCGCGGAAACCTCGATCGATCGCATCCGGTACACCTGCGACAAGCCCCGATACCGTCGGACCTTCTTGGTCTCGGCGTCCGCGGGGTCCAGGCGCTTGAGCGACTGATCGGCCAGCGTGATGAGCGACTCCCACGCGTTCCCACGCCCGCCGGTCGTCTGCACCTCTTCGAACAACGCTTCCAGCATCTGGCGCTGCGCCGCGGGATTCGTGTCCTGCACCGTGGCCAGCTGCCGCAGAATGCCGAGGTAGTGATCGCGGTACGCCTCGAGGTACTCCTGCTCCGTCGCAGGAGTCCACCGCGTCAACGCGTCGCGCCACTTCTCCAGCCACTCGACATTGCCCCGCTCATGCCCCACGGCCCGCCCGTACGCCTTGGCCGCCTCCTCGAACTTCCCCTCGGCGAGCAGCTTGTCGCCCTTGCGCGCGTGCGTGTCCCCGGTCTTGTTCAGCACGACGTACGCCAGGCCCGTGATGCCCACGAACACCGCGACCAGCGCCGCGCCGAGCGTCACGACAAACTTTGTATTCACCTTCGATGCCATGTCGGGTCTCTCATTCCGATCTTGAGTTGAATCCAGCCTCGTTGCTCACACCCCGCCCGCCGACCGCGCACGACGCGGGTTGTTCGACGGATATCGGCCTTCCACCACCTCCACCCAGTCCGGCACGCGCCGCATGATCTCCGGGAACATGCCGTCCAGAAAATCCGCAGCGATCGCCGCGAGGTCTTCCGGTGACGTGGCGAAGCTGCTCGTGAACTGCACCTTGGCGTAGTACGCGTAGTCGTCTTTCAGCTTGAACGCCAGGAGCCGCACGTCGTCGGCGCTCGGAGCCGTGCCGCCATTGGCGATGAAGAAATACCCGGCGTACGTCTCGCGATTCGACGCCGCGTCCCGGAACCGCGTCACCATCATGCGCAGGTTCTCGATGCCCACCGGCATCCGCACCGTCCGCACGCCCGCGAACCCCTTGCGCACCGGCCCGCCGATGCGCGACTCATCCACGTCGGCGTCCCGCACATACCGATCCAGATCGAGCGGCACGCGCACCTCCTCCGAGGCGCTCACGATCGCCATGCCGCTCCCGACGAAGCAACGCTCCGGAACGTGAGGAACCGTGTCCACCATCCCCGTGTAGTACGCGCAGTGCACCTCGATGAACACGTTCCGACCGCCGATCTCCTTCGTGTACACACGCGAGAGATAGTTCGGCGTGCCCAGCTCATCGAGCACCTCCGCGCTCAGCGGCTGATCCGCAGCGGAAGGGAAGTACTGCCAGCCGTTCGCTTCCTTCGGCAGCGTGTGGAACGCCAACCCGTCCGGCGGATCGATCCGCAGCTTCACCAGATGCGCGCCCATCGCGTGCGCCGCCGCGCGAAGGCCGACACCGGCCCCCACGAGCGCAACGACCGCGAGCACGAACGCGGGGCCGATCAATCGTCGCCATCCGTTCATCACGCGCCCCCCTTCGGCGCCGTGTCCGCTCGCACCATCTTCTTCAGCGCCCACCCGATCCCCATGAACAGCAGGAAGCCCGGCACGAGCCACAGCACGCCGATCAGCCCGTGCGCCTCGCCCGCCGCGAGCCCGGGGTCAATGATCCCCGCCAATCCCAACGACGCCACGCGCACCACGTTCGTCAGCACCGCCACCGGCGTTGCGAGCAGCACCAGCGCCACCCGCTGCCACCAGTGCCGCGTCGACAGGAACGCCACAGCCACGGCCAGCGCGACAAACGCCACCACCATGCGCATCCCCGAGCACGCTTCCGCCACGTTCAGGGGCAATGACGTGCCGTCGCTCAGCGTCATCGTCACCGTGTTGCCCTGCAGGTCCACGGCGAAGCCCAGCATCTGCAGCAGCAACGCCGAGCCGTGCGTCGCAACCATCTGCAACTGGAACGTGATCTTGTTCATCACCATCTCGGAAATGGTCACGCCGAACGCGAGGTACGCGATCGGAAACGCCAGAATCCCGAAGAACCTCGGACCGAGCAGCAGCAGAGACAGCCCCGCCACACACAGCACCAGAGCCGCGCCCTGGAACATGTGCGTCCCGGGCGCCGGCGACAACGACCAGAAGTAGTGCGCGCCGATCCCCACCAGCAACGGCATGATCCCCGGCCAATACACCTCCGCGCGCAGCTTCGCGAGCTCCTCACGCCGAGCCCACACCGCATACGCGCTGATCAGCGGCACCATGTACGCGTGCCCCCAGTCCTCAGGGCTCTCAGAGCTGAATCGATGCTGGCGGTAGAACCACTCCCAGAACAGCCCGATCAACCCGGCCAGCAGCAGCACGCTCGAAACGACGTTGGGCGCCGCGAACAGACGCGAAACGAACGCGCCGGAGCCGTTCCCGTCCTTCGACGGAATCGCCATCCCGCCCGCTCCGCTCGTCGCCGCTCCCGTCAATCCGTTCTGCCCTCGCTCGGCTCAAGTTTCGCCGCTCCATGGCCGCGCACGCGCGCGCCCCGCCCTCTCCCTACGACGCTCCGTGTCCCGGGTTCGGGCTCCGCCCGAACGATGATCTCGCCGCGGCGACCCGATCACTGGCCGAACTGATTGACCGGCGGCGCGCCGAAGATGTCGTTACCCCAGTTGCGATCGACCAGGAAGCCGAAGCCGTACGTCATGCGGAAGCCCTGCCGGATCACCGCCAGCGGCGTCGCCCAGAAGTTTGTTCCCACATTGATCTGATCGTCAGGTTTGATGAACACGTCCGGCTGCGTTCCCTCGGCGATGGCCCGCAGATTCAGGCGCATCGTGGCCTCCCGGTTCTCACCGATCCGGCGAATCAAGTCGACTCGCTCCGGAATCGCCACAACGCTCAGCCCGCCCGCCGCCGTCACCGCCTGCTTCAACGTCAGTCGACCCGACGTCGGAAGGTCGTACGACCCCGGCCGATTGATGCCCGGCCCGCCGATGTACACGATCCCCACTTCCGGCCCCGGAACGTGAATCACGTCGCCAGGCCGCACCACCACGTTGTATTGAGCGAGCCCTTTGAACAGCGGGCCCGTCGGCACCTCGATCACGCGCTGCGTCACGAGGTCCGACACGTCGGAACTTCTGTTGCTCGGCGCCGCCGGAACACTCGCGCCCGCGGCCTCGCTCGCAGCTCCACCACTTGTCACCTTCACCCACCGACCGTTCAAGAACATCCACGCGCTCTGGGCGCCCGCCGCCTGCGCCGGCGTCGGCTGCGCGCCAGACTCGCTGCTCTCCACGAGATCGATCGGCGGCTCCTCGACCGGCTTCGCGGGCGGCTGCCCACCGTCCTGCGCCGAAGAGAATGCCCCGAACATCCCGCCGCCCGACTCAGGCTTGGTGAGTTCCTCGATCAAGTCCTTGAGGTCCTTGCCCTGCTTCTCAGCATCGCCCGGGCGAGATGGTTGGCCCGGCTTCGTCGCGCGCGGCATCACGCCACGCCCGTGCTTGAACTCCTCCGACAGTCGAACCTGCCGGATCACTTGCACCTTGCGCACCGTTTGTGGAATGCCTCCCGCGTCGGTGATGGCGTCGATCAGCCGGTAATCGGCCGACGGGATCGGGTATCGACCAACGTTCTGCAGCAACCCGTAGATCGCAAAGGCCGACTGCCGACGACG
This sequence comes from uncultured Phycisphaeraceae bacterium, assembly GCA_964638515.1. GTDB lineage: Bacteria > Planctomycetota > Phycisphaerae > Phycisphaerales > UBA1924 > CAYPGJ01. The sequence goes on along the minus strand of CAZWZL010000002.1, from coordinate 77,693 downwards.
GAGGAACTGAATCGCCACGATCGGCGGCTCCACCGCGATCTGCTTGGCCACGGTCTCTTCCGCGATCCGCTGCTTCGCCTCGTCGGGCGTCAATCCCGAGATCAGCACCCTCCCAAGCTGTGGCAGCTCCACCGCCCCCGTTGCATCTACCTCCACCTCGAACTCCGAGACGTCGCCCTGCGCGAGGAAATCCAGAATCGACACGCGCATCAGGTCACCCGCGCCGATCTCGTACTCCTGTACCACCGGAATCAGGTCTTCAGACGTCGGACCCGTCACTTCAACGAACTCACCCTCCGACCGCTCGATCAAATCAATGCGGTCCAGGATCGGCACCACCGTGGGCGTGTGCTCCCAGCGGCCCACGATGCTGGGGTCCCACAGCCACCCGTCCGTCTCGCTCAGCCCGCACCCCTGCGAGGCGAGCAACGCCCCACAGGCGCTCCCCCACGCGGCCACGCGCACCAAGAAAGCCCGGTTTCGCGTCACATTCCCGACCGCCGAATTCACGTCGCGACTCACGCCCTGGCTCCTGATCTCAGTGCCTCGCCGTCATCCTGACGCCCTGACAAACACGACCGGGCCTCCGCCCGCCCCGCTGCTTCGACCGCCGACCCTGTTGGGTTCGTCTCCGCCGCCCGTGCGGCCCGCAACCTATCAGCCTGCGAACCGGTGTCAACGCAACCCGGGCTCCGCCGAGTGGCCGCCCCCCCACATTCACAACCCACCTCACGATCGACCGCTTCGCCCCCCCTCATTCAACCCAGCACCCCACTTTCTCACGCCCAACTCCCGCGACACCCCCGTACACTCCCCGGCCCATGCCCCCCTCGACCTCCCCACGACACCCAAGACCCCTCGGCGGAGACCCCCTCCGGAACGCCGCCATTCCCATCATCTCCCTCTCCGACCGAGTGCTCAACAACGCCTCTCCCTCCACTCTTTCCGTCAAGCGAAAACCCTCTTGGATCCGGGCCAAGGTCCCCGCCGGCCCCGGCTACCTCCGCCTCAAGAACATTCTCAACACCCACCGACTCCACACCGTTTGCGAAGAGGCCTCCTGCCCCAACATGGGAGAGTGCTGGGCCCGCGGCGTGGCCACCATCATGATCCTCGGCGACACCTGCACTCGGGCCTGCGGCTTCTGCAACGTCAAGACCGGCAAGCCCCCCATCTATGACACCGACGAACCCCGTCGCGTCGCCGAGTCCCTCCGCATCATGCATCAGGAGGCCGGCCTGCGGCACATCGTCATCACCTCCGTCGACCGGGACGAGCTTCCCGATGGCGGAGCATCGATCTGGGCCGAGACGATTCTGCGCACACGCGACGCCTGCCCCGGCATGTCCATCGAGGTCCTCATCCCCGACTTCGAGGGCAACTGGGACGCCCTCCAACTCGTCATCGACGCCAAGCCCGAGATCCTCGCGCACAACCTCGAGACGGTCGTCCGCATGTACCCGGCCGTGCGCCCCCAGGCCAAGTTTGACCGCAGCGTCGAGCTCCTGAAGCGCTGCAAGGACGCCGGGCTCGTCACCAAGTCCGGCATCATGGTCGGCATCGGCGAGCACGACCACGAAATCCTCGCCCTGATGACCGATCTCCAGGCGCGGGCCCAGACCGACATCTTCACGATCGGTCAGTACCTCCAGCCCACGCGCAACCACCTCCCCATCGACCGCTTCGTCACCCCCGAAACCTTTGAGCACTACCGCACCGAAGGCCTCGCCCGTGGCTTCGCCGTGGTCGAGTCAGGCCCGATGGTCCGCTCCTCCTACCACGCAGACATGCAGGTCGAGCAACTCGTCGGCCCGGCGAGGGAGTCGTTTGAGAGACTACAGGGGCTCATCGCGCGCTCGGGCAGCCGCGCGTCCTGAGTTTGAGAGCAGCGCATGCTCACCAAGTCCTCCCTCTCCTCCGCCCTCTCCCGCATTTCCGAGCCTTGGTCCCCCCATCTCCTCGCGCAGGTCAACGACACCCACGTCCGGCTCGCCAAACTCCAAGGCGCCTTCATCTGGCATGCCCACGAGCACGAGGATGAACTGTTCCTTATCCTCAAGGGCAGACTCCACATGCTCGTGCGCGATCCCCACGAGCGCGAGATCGTCCTCGACGAGGGCGAGTGCATCCTCATTCCCAAAGGCACGCAGCACTGCCCGGTCGCGCACGAGGAGTGCCACATCCTCCTCGTCGAGCCCGCCTCCACGCTGAACACCGGCGACGTGCGCAACGAGCGCACGCGCGACGACATCCCCCGACTCTGAACTGACGCGCCGCCTGCGCCACGCCCCCGAAAGCCGTCCGCCGCGCGCATTGCGTTCCGCCCCCTCCCACGCCACCATCTCTCCTCATGCCCGCCACGCACTCGCGACGCGAATTCTTCCGCTCCCTCTCGCCCCACGCGCGCCTCACACTCCTCGCCGCCATCTTCTGCATCTTCTCCGGCATCGTCCTGCTCCCCTCCTTCGCAGGCCTCTACCCCCTCAAGCCCTGGTGGGTCTCCATCGTCATGGGCGTCTTCGGCGGATGCGTTGCCATCGGCTACGCCATGGCCTCCATGTGGTCCATGCGCCTCCTCTTCCTCGTCATCCCCTTCTCCTTCCTCTTTCCCATGGGCTTCTTCATCTGGCTCTTCGACGCCTCCGGCGTCCCCGTCGCGCGCCCCTCGTTCCAGCTCGCCACGGGTTCGCTCGCCATCGGCGCCATGCTGCTCATCATTCTCGGCTACGTCCTCTTCGTCGTCTTCGTGCAGGGCGAAGCCACGCAGAAGATCCGCCTCTCCGCCGAGATGGCCCTCGCCCAGCGCATCCACAACGCGCTCGTCCCCACCCTCCACTCGCGCACGGACCACCTCGAGATCTACGCCGTCTCCGCTCCCTCCGCCGAGATGGGCGGCGACCTCGTCGACATCCTCGCCCACCCCGATCACACCGACTGCATCCTCGCCGACGTCTCCGGCCACGGCGTGCGCGCCGGCGTCGTCATGGGCATGATCAAGTCCTCCCTCCGCACCCGCTCGCTCGCCCCCGCTCCACTCGACGAACTCCTCGCCGATCTCAACCGCGTTCTCACCGATCTCACCGAGCCCGACGTCTTTGCCACGCTCGCGGCCGTGCGCTTCGAGCACGCCCAGCCCGGCGCTGCGCGATTCACCCTCGCGGGCCATCTCCCCATCCTCCACCTTCGCACCGCCGACAACTCACTCGCCGAACTCGAGGCCAATTCGCTCCCCATCGCCATCGACGCCGACGAGCGCTTTCCGCTCCGCACCGCCGCGTGCGCACAAGGAGACACGCTCCTCCTCTACACCGACGGCCTCACCGAGGCCGCGAAACCCGACGGCGAACTCTTCGGCGCGCAACGCCTCCGCGAGTCCTTCCGGGCCCGCGCCGCACTCCCGCTCCCGCAACTGGCCGAAGCGCTCCTGAGCGCCGCGCGATCCCACGGCCCGCAGACCGACGACCAATCCCTCATGCTCATCCGAATCCTGTGACCGACTCCGAACTCCTCGCCGGCTTCCTCGCGCCCTCCCTCACCGAGAAGGAATGGACTCACCGCGCCCACGTCCGCGTCGCCTGGCTCCTCCTCGAATCCAGCAAAGCCGCCTCGCCCCCCGCACGCCTCGACCTCGCCTTCCAGCGCATGCGCGACGGCCTCCACATCCTCAACGCCTCGCACAACGTCCCCGACGCTCTCACCCGCGGCTATCACGAGACCATCACCCTCGCGTTCCTGCGCGTCATCGACGCCGCGCGCGCCGAAACCCCCTCCACCGACTCCGACTCCTTCTGCAACGCCCGCCCCGATCTCATGACCAAGGCCGCGCTCCTCAAGCACTACTCGCGCGAACGCCTCACGTCCGCCGAGGCCAAGGCCCGATTCATCGAGCCCGATCTCGAGCCGCTCCCGCCTCTTCCCGCGGCTCCGCCCCCCGGCCCCACTTGACCATGCCCCTATGATCCGGGCATGCCCAGCCCTGGCGCCCCACGCTTCGAATCTTCCCTCCCAAAGCACCCCAATCTCAAGGGCGACCCCATCAACCTCGCCGTCGCGCTCCCTCATCTGAAAGCGCTGGAACGCAAGGACGGCCACACCGCCGCCCACACCTGGCGCGTCACCCTCTACACGCGCCTCCTCTGTGAAGAAGCCGACGTCGACCACGACGCCATCAACCGCATCTCCTTCGCCGCAGCGCTTCACGACATCGGGAAACTCGATATCCCCGACGAGATCCTCCTCAAACCCGGCAAGCTCACAAACAACGAATTCGACGTCATCAAGTCCCACCCCGTCACCGGCCACGAGCGTCTCCTCGAACTCGAAATCGGTGATCACATCGCGCTCAACCTCGTCCGCTGGCACCACGAACGCGTCGACGGGCTCGGCTATCCCGACGGCCTCAAGGGCGACCAGATCCCCATCGGCCCGCGGTTCTTCGCCGTCATCGACACGTTCGACGCGCTGACCTCCATCCGCCCCTACCGACACGACGTCGGGCCCGAGGCCGCAGGACGAGCCCTCGAGGAGCTTCACCGCTCCATCGGCACGCGCTACTGCGCCGAGGCCGTCGAGGCCTTCGATCGGCTCTTCCGCCAGGACAAGCTCACCTGGATCCTCCACTACTTCAACGACGCCTGCGACGTTCCCGAACTGGAGGCCATGGGAGCCAACGCCGCGTCCAACCCCATGCGCCACAAGCCCTGACGCTCCATCCGCGAGCCCGACGCCCGCATCAGCCGATATCCACCGCCACCATGGCCAAGCGCTCCACCAAGAAGACCCGCGCCACTTCTAAGCCGCGCGCCGCCAGGCCCGCCAAGCATAAAACCGCCGCTTCCAAGCCCAAAGCCCCACGTCTCGACGCGCTCCGCGATCAGATCAACGCCATCGACCAGCGCCTCGTCCGCCTCCTCAACGACCGCGCCAAGGCCGCCGCATCCATCGGCCATCTCAAACGCGCCGCCGGCATCCCCATCTACGCGCCACACCGCGAATCACACGTCCTGGCGCGCGTGCACGCCCTCTCCAAAGGCCCGCTCCCCAAACGATCCATCGAGGGCATCTACCGCGAGATCATGTCCGGCTCCTTCGCCCTCGAAAAGCCGCTGCGCGTCGCGTACCTCGGCCCGGCCGGCTCCTTCTCCCACCTCGCCGCCGTCGCGCAGTTCGGCTCCTCCGTGGAGCACGCCCCACTCACCGCTATCAACGCGCTCTTCACCGAAGTCGCCCGCACGCACGCCGACTACGCCCTCGCCCCCATCGAAAACTCCATCCTCGGCGGCATCACCGAAACCCTCGACGCACTCCTCGAACACGCCGGACGCGTCCACGTCTGCGCCGAGATCCAGGTCGCCGTGCACCACGCGCTCCTCGCCAACTGCGCTCCAACACGCATCAAACAGGTCCACTCCAAGCCGGAGGTCTTCGCCCAGTGCCGCCGCTGGCTCGCCGACAACCTCCCCCACGCCGAACTCGTCCCCGCGCCCTCCTCCTCGCACGCCGTGCAGATGGTCGCGGAAGCCTCGAACAAAACCCGAGGCCGTCTCGGCCCCCCCATCGCCGCCATCGGCTCCTCACTCGCCGCCGAGCTCTACGACGTCAACGTCGTCTACGAACGCATCGAGGACAATCCCCACAACATCACCCGCTTCTACGTCGTCGCCCCCAACCCCGCCGAACGCTCCGGCGACGACAAGACCTCCATCCTCTTCTCCACCCTCAACAAGCCCGGCGCCCTCGCCGACGTGCTCACCGACTTCAAACGCGCCGGCGTCAACCTCACTCACATCGATAAACGCCCCTCGCAGCGCACGAACTGGCAATACACCTTCTTCATCGACGCCGAGGGACACCACTCCGACGAGCGCGTCGCCCGTGCCATCTCCCGCGCCAAGCGCCACTGCAAGGATCTCACCGTCCTCGGCTCCTACCCCCGCGCGCGCCGCATCCTCTGACGCCGCGCCACCCGCACGCGTCTCAATCGCTGAACGAGCGAGCCTCCGTTTGGTCCCGCTATCCTCCCATCATGACCACTTCAGCCCCCACAAAGACCGATCCCCGCGCCGCCGAGATCCTCCGCGCCCTCAACCTCCACAACGATCCCCTCGTCCTCTCCCCCGACAAAGCCGGCGATCACGCCGCCATCTCCGACAGCCCATCCTCCGGCCTCCCCATCGCCGCGGTCCGGCTCATGACCCGCGCCGACTACGAATCCACCGCCGAACGCGCTGAGGCCGCATTCCTCCACTGGCGCAAGCTCCCCGCCCCCATCCGCGGCGAGATCGTCCGACGCATCGGCCTCGCGTTCCGCGAGCACAAGGACTCCCTCGCCGCCCTCGTCACCCTCGAGATGGGCAAGATCCTCCCCGAGGGCAAGGGCGAGGTACAGGAGTGCATCGACATTGCCGACTTCGCCGTCGGCCTCTCACGCCAGCTCTACGGCATGACGATGCCCTCCGAAAGGCCCGATCACCGCATGTTCGAGCAGTGGCGCCCCCTCGGCCCCATCGGCGTCATCACCGCGTTCAACTTCCCCGTCGCCGTCTGGGCATGGAACGCCATGCTCGCCGCCGTCTGCGGCGACTCCATCATCTGGAAGCCCTCGCTCGCCACGCCCCTCACCGCCATCGCCGCAACCCGCATCGCCCACAAGGTCATGCGCGAGCAGGACCTCTTCAAGCCGCCCGCGGGTGTGAACCCCGAAGACGTCTTCACGCTCATCATGGGCGCCGACATGGAGATCGCCGAAGCCCTCACGCACGACCGCCGCATCCCGCTCATCTCCGCCACCGGCTCCTGCCGCATGGGCAAGCGCGTCGCGCAAGTCGTCGGCTCGCGTCTCGGCCGCACGCTCCTCGAACTCGGCGGCAACAACGCCATCATCCTCACCCCCGACGCCGACCTCGAACTCGCGAAGCGCGCCATCCTCTTCGGCGCCGTCGGCACCGCCGGCCAACGCTGCACCACCACGCGCCGACTCCTCTGCGTCGGCGACGCGGCCGACCGCATCCTCCCCCCACTCATCTCGGCCTACCGCTCCGTTCCCATCGGTGACCCCCTCGACGCCAAAACGCTCGTCGGCCCGCTCATCAATCAGCAATCCGTCGACGCGATGCGCAACGCCATCGAGCTCGCGGTGAAGGACGGCTGCGAAGTTCTCACCGGAGGCCTCCCCGGCCTCGACCGCTTCAAGGACAAGCCGGGCCACTTCGTCGAGCCGACCATCATCAAAGTCCCAAAGGGCAAGATCCCCCAGATCACGAAGAATGAGACCTTCGCCCCCATCCTCTACGTCTTCTCCGTCGACACGCTCGACGAAGCCATCACGCTGCAGAACAGCGTTGATCAGGGGCTCTCCTCCGCCATCTTCACGAACAGCATGCGCTCCGCCGAGCGATTCCTGGCCGAAGACGGCTCCGACTGCGGCATCGCCAACGTCAACATCGGGACCTCGGGCGCCGAAATCGGCGGAGCCTTCGGCGGCGAAAAGGACACCGGCGGCGGGCGCGAGTCGGGCTCAGACTCCTGGAAGGCCTACATGCGACGCCAGACCTGCACCGTGAATTACGGCGCCCAGCTTCCCCTCGCACAAGGAATCACCTTCGGTTGAGCCCCGCGCCGAGCCGAGCGGCGGGGAAACCCTCGAACATCCGCCGAAAATCGAGCCCCTCCCGCCTCCGAATCAAATCTCGCCGGTAGAAACCCTTCGAGAGCCGAACCGCTCCTCCGCCCTTGCGTCTACTCTGTAGAACCGAATCCGAGATTCCATTCAAAGCAGGAGAACAACGCATGATGTTCCGTCGCGCTGAAATCACCACCGCCACGCTCACAGGCATCGCCGTGGCCCTCGGCCTCACCGCCGTCGGCGCCTCCTTTGTCACCGGCGTCACACCCTGCTCGCTGCTCTCCTGCGACAAGCCCGCGGCGACCGCCACCACCGTGGCCGCGAAGATCGAGTGCCCCGAGAGCGCCAAGGCCGAGACCGTCGCCGCCAAGGCTTCCGATTGCACCACGTCCGCCAAGGCCGTCCCGGTCGCTGCGAAGTCGGATTGCGCGACGACGCCCGCCGCCGTGGCCGTGGCGTCCAAGGCCGGCTGCGCCGACGGCGCGAGAGCCCAAGCCATCGCCGCGAAGGCTGACTGCTCCAAGTCTGCCGAAGCCGTCGCCGTAGCCGCGAAGTCGGAATGCGCCACCGGCGCGAAGGCCGTCGCGCTGGCCTCAAAATCAGAGTGCGCCTCCAGCGCCAAGCCCGTCGCCGCATCGGCCGAATGCCCGTTCGCCGCGAGCGCCTGCACCGACGGTCAGGGCAAGTCCGTCCGCCTGATGGTGTTCCGAGGCGGCTTCTTCCCCGTCGCCGTGCCAGCCAATTTCGCGACCGCCACTTCCCCCGCGGCCAAGGGTGAGTGCTCCGGCGAGAAGGCCGTGACCGTCGCCAACAAGGCCGACTGTGACGACAAGCCCGACTGCTGCTCTACGACTTGCGATGAAGAGAAGCCCGCTCAAAACGACGCCGCTCCCGCCGGGCCCATCGCCTCCAAGTCCTCGGCCAACTGAGACGAGACTCTCTCTCATTCCTTTGTTTTGTGTGCAGGCCCGAGCCCAGACGCCCGGGCCTGTTTTTCTGCAGAATTCCGCCTCTCCTGCACCCGCCCACCCCGAACCGCCGACATTCCTGCTGGAACCACCCGAACTCCGCGCCCTTGAGCGCATCCCACCACCGAGCCCCGCATGAAGATCCACCTCGCCATCCCCGCTTTCACCACCCTGCTGCTCGCCGCGTGCCATTCGACGCCCCGCGCGGAGTCCGTGGAGCCGGAGCCTCAAGCCGCCGCGCCCAGCTACGTCGCGTACTTCGCGCCGGGCTCATCCCCACGATTCGTCGTCATCGAACGCGAACCGGTGTACGCGCTCGTCCCCGACGACGCCCGCGATGTGATCGCCTTCCGCGCCATCTCCGTCGCCAACGGCAACCCAACCGGCGCCGCCCTCTCCTGCTTCATCACCCTCCCCCCGGACGCCCCGCTCGACACGCCGCTCCACCTGGCTAACGACGAAGGGCCGACCCGCGGCTGGGCCATCATCGACACCCCCAACGTCGAGCGACGCATCGCTGCACTCTCCGGCGCCGTCATCATCCTCGATCGCACGCCCGACGGTCTCTCCGCCGTCGTCGACCTGACCGTTACCGACGACGATCGGATCCCCGCCATCCAAGGCGCCGCCACCGCCTCGCGGACACCGCGCCGAAACACGATCGCCACCCCCGCACTCACCACGCGCTCCGGCGTCGGCCACGCGCCTCCTCCCCCCAAGCCCGAACGCCGAAAAACCGAATCAACGTGGCCCTGGGCCGAGATCATGGGCGACTACCCGCCACCCGCGCCCAACTACTCCACACGAGCCGCACCCCCCCGACCGATCAACAACTGATCCCGCCCGCGCTCCCCGAGCCCTACATTTCACGCCGTGCTCCCGGCGCCCTTCATCATCGGCCCCACGGCCGCAGGCAAGTCCGACCTGGCCGTCGAACTCGCGCTCCGCTTGCCCGGCGAGATCGTCTCCGCCGATTCCATGCAGGTCTTTCGCGGGCTCGACATCGGCGCCGGCAAGCTCCCCCCCGCCGTACGCCGAGGCGTCCCTCATCATCTCATCGACATCCTCGAACCCCGAGAGTCCTTCTCCGTCGACACGTGGCTCCATCTCGCCAACGCCGCCGCCGCCGACATCCGCGCACGATCGCTGACTCCAGTGCTCGTCGGAGGCTCACACCTCTACGTCAAGGCCTATCTCGACGGCCTCTTCGACGGCCCCGCCGCCAATCCCGAAATGCGCGAACGGCTCCGCGACACAAGCCCATCGGACCGCCGCAAGGAGCTGGAGCGCGTCGATCCCCAGGCCGCGGCCCGCATTCATCCCAACGACGAGCGCCGCACGATCCGCGCGCTGGAGGTGTTCCACTCCACCGGGACCCCAATCTCGCAGCATCAGCGCCAATGGGACGCCAACCCCACGCGGTCCGACGTGGCCCTCGTGATCCTCGATTGGCCCACCGAGCAGATCAACCGGCGCATCAACGCCCGCGTGCGGGCCATGATCGAGGCCGGGCTCGTGGCCGAAATCCGAGCCCTTGCGACATCCCTTGGGCCCCAGGCTCGGGAGGGCCTGGGCTACAAGCAGTTGCTCGACCCCATCCGCGCGGGCGCGCCCCTCGATGAAGCGGTCGAACGGGTCAAGATCGAAACCCGGCGCTTCGCCAAGAACCAGCGAACCTGGCTCCGCCGACTTTCCGCAACGCCGAACTCCCTCCGCATCGACGCCGCCGCATCGCCACCCGAATCGTGGCCCGACCACGTTTTCCGCCACCTGAAGGCCCTCGAATACCGAACATAATACTGACATCCGTTGAATCTGATCGAACAAGTGCAAGCCCGGGAACCAACGACCGATATCTCGTTGCCCTTGACAACGCCCGCGTCGGTCCCTTACGTCCGCGTCCCGGTATCCGCGAGATCCTTCCCCCGGCAACCCCGGATCGATAGCCATCAATGGCCAAATCACCTTCCAAAAAACGAACAAAGAAGCCCTCCACGAAGAAGGCTCCGAAGTCGTCGAGCGACGCAGGCTCAGCTTCCGGCAAGCACCTGGTGATCGTCGAGTCGCCGGCCAAGGCCAAGACGATCAACAAGTATCTGGGCCCGGAGTACGTCGTGAAGGCGTCCGTGGGCCACGTGCGCGATCTGCCGGCCAAGGCCAAGAAGGGCGACAAGTCGCCGGTGCCGGGCGTGAACCTCGAGCAGGGCTTCGAGCCGCACTACGAGGTGCTGCCGGGCAAGAGCAAGACGGTTTCCGAGTTGAAGCGGGCCGCGAAGCAGGCGGACGAGGTCTGGTTCGCGACCGACTTGGACCGAGAGGGAGAGGCGATCGCGTGGCACCTCGCGCAGGAACTGGGCGTGGATCCCCGGTCCGCCAAGCGCGTGGTGTTCAACGCGATCACCGAAGCCGAGATCAAAAAGGCATTTTCGCAGCCGCACGGCATCGATCTGAACAAGGTCGACGCCCAGCAGGCGCGCCGGATTCTCGATCGCATCGTGGGCTATCAGGTGTCTCCGCTGCTGTGGAAGAAGGTCGCGCGCGGGCTGAGCGCTGGGCGAGTGCAATCCGTCGCCGTGCGCCTGGTCGTGGAGCGGGAGCGGGAGATTCGCGCGTTCATCCCGGACGAGTATTGGGAGGTCACGGCGCGATTCGCGTTGGACGAAACGGCGGCGAAGGCCCTGGGCAAGGACTGGATCGGGTTCCTCGGAACGAAGGACGCCAAGGGGAATTCACCCACGATCAAGAGCCAGAACGCCTGGCTGGCGGAGCGTGGCGCGGTCACGGCGGCGCTGGTCGAGGTCGGGGGCGACAAGTTCGCCGCGGGGGGGTCATCGACGGAGCAGGTGCGCACGATCGAGGAGATATGCCGGCTGGCCGGGGCGCGCCAGGTTCGCACGGAGTCGACGAAGAATCCGGACGGCAAAGGCCCCGCGCAGACCCTGCGCAGCGTGCTCGGCGAGGCCGACCCCACGGTTCCGTGGAAGGTCGAGTCGATCGAAACCAAGCGCACGAGCACCCGCGCGCCGGCGCCGTTCATCACGTCGACGCTGCAGCAGGGCGCATCCTCGCGGCTCGGCTTCGGCGCGCAGCGGACGATGCGGAGCGCGCAGTCGCTGTACGAGGGCGTCGACCTCCCGGGCGAGGGCTCGGTGGGCCTGATCACGTACATGCGTACGGACTCGACGCACATCTCGGGCGAGGCGCTCGGGATGGCGCGCGGGTACATCGCCAAGACGTTCGGCGAGAAGTACCTCCCCGAGAAGGCGAACGTGTTCTCTTCGTCGAACAAGGCGGCGCAGGAAGCGCACGAGGCGATCCGTCCCACGAATGTCGCGTACACGCCCGAGCGCGTGAAGAACGCGCTCAAGCCGGACCAGTTCAAGCTGTATCAGCTCATCTGGCAGCGGTTCGTGGCGTGCCAGATGGTCCCGGCGCAGTGGGATTCGACCGGGGTGATGATCGTCGGCGGGGCGGACGCCAAGAAGCCGCTGACGTTTCGCGCCACGGGGCGCGTGCTGGCGTTCGACGGCTTCTACCGGGTGGCGGGGGTGCCCACGGCATCGGACGAGCAGACGCTGCCGGCGCTCTCGGAAGGCCGAGGGCTGCACTCGTTCAGCGTCGAACCTCTGCAGAAGTTCACCTCGCCGCCGGCGCGGTATTCCGAGGCGTCGCTGATCAAGGCGCTGGAAGCGGAGGGGATCGGCCGCCCGTCGACGTACGCGTCGATCATCTCGGTGATCCAGGACCGAAACTACGCGGAGCAGCTCGACCGGCGGTTCTTCGCCACGGACCTCGGGGAGGTGGTGACGGACAAGCTCATCGAGGCGTTCCCCGACATCATGGACGTCGGATACACGCGCGAGATGGAGAAGCAGCTTGACCTCATCGAGGAGGAGCATCTCGACTGGGTGGAAGTGCTGCGCCGGTTCTACGGGCCGTTCGAGAGCGCGCTCGAGCGGGCGCATGAGGAGCTGACGCACGCCAAGGCGGAGATCCGCCCGGCGCCGGCGGAGTACAAGTGCGAGAAGTGCAAGGCGGGGCTGGTGTACCGCTTCGGGAAGAACGGGCGGTTTCTTTCCTGCTCGACGTATCCCAAGTGTGACTACGCGTGCCCGGTGGATCGGGACGGCAAGCCCCGGCCGATCGAGACGGCGAACGTCACGTGCCCCAATTGCGGGAAGGCCATGATCAAGCGGACGGGGCGGTTCGGGCCGTTCTACGGCTGCTCGGGCTACCCGGAGTGCGCGACGATTCTGAAGGCGGACAAGAAGGGGCGGGTGCTGGCGCCGACGCCTCCTCCGGTGCTTACGGACCTCCCGTGTCCGAAGTGCGAGTCGCCGCTGCACCTGCGGAACGGCGCACGCGGCCCGTGGCTGGCGTGCTCGAAGTACCCGAAGTGTCGCGGGCGCGGCAAGTGGGGCGAGCTGGCTGAAGATGTTCGGGCGCAGTGGGAAGCGGCGCTCGCGGCGCACGAGAAGGAGCATCCGATTCCGATCATTCGTGACCTTTCCGGCAAGCCGATCACGGACGTGAAGGGCAAGCCGATCGAGGCTCCCGAAGGCTCGGAGAGCGCGCCGGCGGCGGATTCGGTTCCGGAGGGCGATGCTGAGCACGCCGCGGCATGAGCGGCGGGTCGGACGAGGACGGGGAACACGGGGGCCAGGGAGGGGGATCAGGATTTTGGGCCTCGTGGCGTTCGCGCCTTGGGCTCTCGTCGGAGTGGCGGCTGATTGTCATTGGCGCCGGGGTCGGGGTGGTCACCGCGCTGGCCGCGGTGGGGTTTATCGAGTTGCTGCATCTCGTGGAGTCGGGCGTGATCGGGGTGCGCCGGCACTGGTCGCTGTGGCTGCTGCCGCTTCCGCCGATGGCCGGCGCGCTGCTGACCGGGCTGCTGGTGCACCGATTTGCGCGCGAGGCCAGGGGCCACGGGGTTCCTGAGGTGATGCGCGCGATCCTGAAGTCGGGCGGGAAGATTCGACCGAGGGTGGCGCTGGTGAAGTCGGCGGCTTCGGTGTGCACGATCGGCAGTGGAGGGAGCGCGGGGGCCGAGGGACCGATCGTGCAGATCGGCTCCGCGATCGGCTCGGGTCTTGCGCAGTTGCTCAAGGCGCCTCGGGAGCACACGGGGACGCTTCTTGGCTGCGGCGCGGCGGCGGGGATCGCGTCGGTGTTCAATGCGCCGATCGCCGGCGTGTTCTTCGTGCTGGAGATTCTCCTTCGGGACTTCTCGCTAAAGACGTTCACGCCGATCGTGGTGGCGAGCGTGTTCTCGGCGGCCACGACGCAGGCGGTGCTGGGGCGCAACCAGGCGATCTTCGGGGGAGCGAGCGTGTTCGAGCATCAGCAGTTCACGCTGATGGAGCTGCCGAGTTACGCGCTCCTCGGGCTGGCGTGCGGGCTGCTTTCGGCGCTGTTCGTGCGGATGCTGTACGCGTCGGAGGACGTGGCGGAGCGAGTGCGCGTGCATCCGGTGGTGAAGCCGGTGATCGGGGCGTTCGGCCTGGGGTTGCTGGGGATCGGATTCCTGCTGGCGGCCTCGGCGGCGGGATCTCCTCAGGACCTGCCGTGGTTTTTCGGGAACGGGTACGAGGCGATCCGTCGGCTGCTTGACCCGTCGAGCTACGGCGGCGCGATGCTGAGCGCGGCCAGCGCGAACGAGGGCGCGGCGGTGACGAGCGTCGGCGCAGCGGGCGGGCTGCCCATGGTGTGGTGGATGCTCGGCGCGCTGCTGGCGTGCAAGCTGCTCGGGACGTGTCTGACGCTGGGTTCGGGCGGGAGCGGCGGCGTGTTTGCGCCGAGCCTGTTTCTCGGGGCCGCGGCGGGTGCGCTGGTCGGGACTACGCTCGAGCGGCTGGGGCTGCTGCCCGCGGGCGGGAGCCCGGCCGCGTATGCGCTGGTGGGCATGGCGGCCTTGGTGGCTGGAACGACGCATGCGCCGCTGACCGCGATCCTGATGTTGTTCGAGCTGACGCGGGACGTGTACGTGCTTTTGCCGATCATGTTTGCTGCGGTGCTCTCGACGGGGGTGGCGCGGATGGCGCTGCGCGATTCGATCTACACGCACAAGTTGCGTCGGCAGGGGTATCGGGTGGGAACCGCGGCGGACGCGACCATCCTGCGTCGGCTGAGCGTGAAGGACGTGGCGCTGGAGCGGCACGTGTCGGTGGGGCGCGAGGATGCGGGATCCACGCTGCTGGAGATCGCGGAGCAGACCGGAGCGGAGCAGTTCGTGGTGATCTCGGGTGAGGGGGACTATCTGGGGATGGTGCGCGGGGAGGATTTCCGAACGGCGCTCGTGGCGCGTGAGGCGATCCCGCTCCTGCTGGTGGATGAGCTGATGCGGCACGACCTGCCCACGGTTGAGGGGGAGGAACCGCTGGACAGCGTGATGGAGAAGTTCGCGGCGTGCGACGCCGACGCGCTCGCGGTGGTCCGGCGAGAGAGCGGGCGCACTCGTGTTCTTGGGCTTATCACGAGAGCGGGGCTGATGGGACGGTATCAGCGGTCGCTGGCGGAGGTGTGAGTGACGGCGGGCCGCGGGGGCGGGATACTGGGCTGATGACCAGAGCCGCGGGTGAGCCCCGGACGATGACGTTTCGCGCTGCGCACCGGCTGGCGCACGCGCTGGAGTTTCAGCGCGTGCAGCGGGAAGGGGTGCGGGTGTGGAGGGGGCCGGTGCTGTTAGTGGGGGTTGAGAATGCGCTGGGTCATGCGCGGCTCGGGCTGACGGTGGGGCGGCGTGTCGGGAGCGCGGTGCGTCGGAATCGGATCAAGAGAATGCTGCGGGAGGCGTTCCGGATGGAGCGCGCGGGATTTGGCGGGGTGGATGTGGTGGCGGTGGTGCGGCCTCACGATCCGCTGCCGTTGGCGCGGTATCGCGCGATGATGGTGGAGGCCGAGGGGGAGATTCGCCGTCGGCTGGCGCAGAGGGGGCGCGGGGGATGAGCGGCGCGCGAGTCGGGATACTGGCGCGGGTGATGATCCTGGCGGTGCGGGGGTATCAGGTGACGCTTGGAGTGGTGATGGGCGGGCGTTGCCGGTTTGTGCCGTCGTGCAGCGTGTACGCATTGGACGCGCTGCGGGCGCATGGGGCGTGGCGGGGGGGATGGATGGCGGTGAGGAGGGTGTTGCGGTGTCACCCCTTGGGGGGGAGCGGGTGGGATCCGGTGTCGGACGGCTCGGAATCGTGCGGGAAGGGGTCGGAAGGTCGATTTGGGGGTCAAGAGGCGGGTGAAGTGGGACGAAAGTAAGTGTAGACTTACCTGCTCGTGGAGCCGGGGGGTTGACGCGTTGACGCACCGCAACGGAGGAGACGATCCGGATGAGCCGTCTGCCCGCAGAGAAGCGACGCGAGCAGTTGCTGGAGGTTGCGGCGCGCTTGTTTGCGGACAAGGGGTATGCGGGGGCGACGACGGCGGAGCTGGCGAAGGCCGCGGGGGTGACGGAGCCGATCATCTACCGGCACTTCCAGTCGAAGCGTGATTTGTTTGTAGCGCTGATCGAGCAGGCGGGGCAGGAGACGATTGCGCGGTGGGAGCGTCACCTGGCGGACGCGGGTTCGCCGGCTGAGCGGCTTCGTCGATTGATCGGCGCAAACCCGATGGTGATGGAGGGCGGGCGGGGGCTGTACCGGGTGATCGTGCAGGCCTTGACGAACATCGATGACGATGATGTGCTCAAAGCGCTGCAGAAGCACATCGCGAATCTGCATGCGTTCCTGACGCTTGAGGTGGAGCGGGCGCAGGGATCGGGCGTGGTGGGAAAGAGCTTCACGCCGGCGATCACGGCGTGGATGCTCATCCACCTCGGGCTGGGGTACGGGGTGCTGGCGCCGCTGCGGATTCAGGGGCATGCGCGTGATGAGCGCGGCCTGCACGTGCGGGACGTGATCGAGCGGTTGATGCTGGGCGTGAAGGACATGCCGCTGACGGGCCCGCACCGGCCCTCGGAGTCGAAGGGGAGCTAACGGGGGGCTCAGGTGGCGGGCTCGCGCAGGTGGAGCGCGGCCATGAGCTCGAAGTAGGGACGGATGATGGGGGAATCGGACTGCTCGAACGCTTCGTATGGGCCGTCGAAGAAGACGCTTCCTTTGTGCAGCATGAGGATGCGGGGCGAGAGGCGACGGAGCAGGTCCTTGTCGTGGGTGATGATGAGCGTGGTCTGCTGCTGGTCGTCGGGGCGCTCGGCTTCGTGGGTGTCGCAGATGAGGTGGTGGATCTGCTTGGCGTGCGCGGGGTCGAGCCCTGAGGTGGGCTCGTCGTAGAAGAGCATGACGGGATTGGTGGCCAGGGCGCGGGCGACGGCCACGCGCTTGGCCATGCCGCCGGAGAGTTCGTCGCGGTCCTTGTGGAGGATCGAGTCGTCGCCCTTGAAGCCGACGGCGTCGAGCGCGGCTCTTGCGCGTTCGAGGATCTGGGGCTCGGGCATCTGCAGGTGCTCTCGGAACCAGAGCGCGATGTTGTCGTACACGGAGCCGGAGAAGAGCGCGTTGCGCTGGAAGACGACGGCCCAATGGGTTCGGAGGCGGTCGAGATTGTCGGGGTCGATGGCGTTGATGTCGACGAGGGGCGCGTTCGGCTGTGAGTGATCGGCGACGAGGACTCGCCCCTCATCGGGCGCGAGGTTGGCGATGATGTGGTTGAGGAGGACGGTCTTGCCGCAGCCGGAGCCGCCGACGATGGCGAGGATCTCGCCGCGGCGGACTTCGAAGTCGACGCCGGTGAGCACGGCTTTCTTGTTGAATGACTTGTGGAGATTCTCGACGCGGATGGCGGCGGGAGCGGTCGTCGGTATGGACGGCGTTCGCGTCACGGCCCGAGGGTATGCGAGCGCGCGGGATGGCGCCGAGGGGGGCGGGTAGCATCGGGGGCGTGGTGTATCTGGATAACAACGCGACGACCCGGCCGGCGGAGCGTGTGGTGCTCGAGGCGGCGCGGGTGGCGCGAGAGGCGTGGGGGAACCCGTCGTCGGCGCATCGGGTGGGGCAGTCGGCGCGGCGCGAGGTGGAGTTGGCGCGCGGGTTGGTGGCGGGATTGATCGGCGCTTCGGCGCGCGACGTGGTGTTCACGTCGGGGGGCACGGAGTCGATCGACCTGGCGATTCGAGGGAGGATCGCGGCTTCGGGGAGGCGGGCGATCGCGACAACGCGGGTCGAGCACGAGGCGGTTCGGGGGTTGGCGGAGTCGCTCGCCAGGCATGAGGGAGTGGAGGCGCGTTGGCTGCCGCTGGGGAAGGACGGCGTGGTGGACGTCGAGGCGGCGCGAGGGATGGTGGATGAGGGGCTTGCGGTGGTGTCGGTGCAGTGGGCGAACAACGAGACGGGGGTGGTGCAGCCGGTGGCGGCGATCGGCGCACTGTGCCGAGCGAGGGGCGTGGCGTTTCACTGTGACGGAACGCAGTGGGTGGGGAAGATGCCGGCGGATGTGGGCGCGCTGGGAGCGGACCTTCTGACGCTGTCGGCGCACAAGTTTCACGGGCTCAAGGGGTGCGGGGCGTTGTGGGTTCGGAGGGGGGTTGGGGTGCGCGCGAGCCTCGTGGGTGTGCAGGAGCTTGAGCGGCGCGGCGGGACGGAAAACGTGGTGGGGATCGTGGGGATGGGAGAGGCTTCGAGGTTGGCGGAGGAGTGGCTTGGCGACGGCGCGGCGCGGGAGCGGCTGCGCGCGATGCGGGACGGGTTTGAGCGGGCGGTGGTGGATGACGTGCGCGGCGCGGAGGCGCACGGCAGCGGCGCGGACCGGCTTTGGAACACGACGAACATCGGGTTTCGGGGTGTGGAGGCGGAGGCGCTGTTGCTGATGCTGAGCGAGCGGGGTGTGTGCGCATCGGCGGGCGCGGCGTGCTCGTCGGGGTCGCTGGAGCCGTCGCCGGTGCTGCTGGCGATGGGGGTGGATGAGGAGGTGGCGCACGGGAGCGTGCGGTTCAGCCTGTCGCGCGACACGACGGAGGATGAGCTGCGCGAGGCGGCGGAGACTGTGGTGGAGTGCGCGCGACGGCTTGGCGCAGGGTGATCAGGCGTCGGTGCGATCGACGACGTTGTAGCGTTCGCGCTCGCCGCGGCCTCGGAGGGGATAGTCCTTGCGGAGCGGGTGGGCGGGGTAGTCCTTCCAGAGGAGGATGCGTCGGAGGTCCGGGTGATTGCGAAATCGGATGCCGAACATGTCGAAGACTTCGCGCTCGGTCCATTCGGCGCCGGGCCAGAGGTCGCAGACGGAGTCGAGGTAGAGCGCGGGGTCTTCGTCGATGCCGTGGGTTGGCATGGAGGGATCGAGGAACGTCTTGACGAAGAGACGATCGGTGCGGCGGTAGGAGCAGAGGTTATAGATGACGGCGAAGCGGGCGATGGGCTTGGCGGGGTAGTTGAGATAGTCGACGCCGACGACGTCGGAGAGGAAGTTGAAATCGCAGTTGGGGTCGGTCTTCAGGAAGGCGAGCACCTCGTGGAGGTCGGCGGGCTCCACGATGAGAGTGGGCTGGGACTGGTGCTCGGTGGCGCGGAAGCGCTTGTCGGGGAAGGCGGCGCGAACCATTGGGAAGACGGGGTGATCGAGGTTGGGCTTTGTGGCTGTGGTCATGGCGGGTCGAGTGTAGCGGCGCGCGGATTGCGGATGTCGGCTGGGGATTGGGAGACGCTGTGTCTATATGTCGTGGGTGGGCGTTGGAGGTGGGCGATGGATTGTGGCGCGGAGATTGCGCGTAAGTGGGTTGCTGGCAGAGGGTTATAAGTTGTGGCCGGATTGGTCGTGGGGCCGATGGAGGTGGTTGGTATCGGACGCGGAGGCGGATTGTCGGGCGCGGAGCGCGGGAGGCCGGATGGTTGACGGGCGAAACGAGGGCGGACGCGGATGGTTGCAACGGCAAATGCGGCGCGTGAGGCGGATCTGGTGCATCGGGAGCGCCTGGTGAGGCACATTTGTGCGCTCAATCCGACGGCCCGTGTGGAGTGGCTGGTGGCGTTCACGGCCTCGGAGTTGGGGAAGTACCTGGATCATCTGCAGTTTGCATTGGAGCCCCGTGGGCGTGGGTCGAGGTGGATGCGGTTGGAGGCGACGCCCGCGATCGTGGGGATGACGCCTGAGGAGTGAGGGGTAACGGAACGGGTTTGATGCCTCGGGACCTTGGGCGATGGGCCGACCGGTGGGATCGGCCCGTCGCCTGAGGCGTTTTTTGGGGAATGGCGGTGTTGCTGAGGGGGGCTGCTTGGGAGTAGAGTGTTCGGCCCCTCGGCGGATCGGCCGGGGGTGACTTTGTTGGGGAAGGGCCCCTTCGAGGTTGGTGGGTGTTGTTTTGTGATTCTCTCTGGAAGCGAGCACCCTCGCGTGGAGAGCGTCGTTGCCTCGGTTCCCGAACGGGGCCGAGGCTTCGAGTCCGATCTCGCTCCTCTCGCGGCTCGCTGAGAAAGGCAAGTGCATCGATGGCGAATTCGCTGGTTCAGGATCTGATTGAGTCGGGCATTCACTTCGGTCAGCGGACCGGCTCGTGGAACCCGAAGATGCAGCGCTTCATCTACGGGAAGCGCAACGGCATCCACATCATCGACATCAAGGAGACGGTGAAGGGGTTGTTGCTGGCGAAGAAGTTCGTCACGCGCTCCGTCGGCGAGGGCCGGGACATCGTGTTCGTGGGAACGAAGCGTCAGGCGCGCCAGGTGCTCGACACGCACGTTCGCGGCGCCGGCATGCCGTTCGTCACGGAGCGCTGGCTCGGCGGCACGCTGACGAACTTCCGAACGATTCGTCTGCGTCTGAAGCGCTTGGTGGAGCTGGAGGCGATCGAGGCGAACGACAATTTCGCGTCGTACTCCAAGAAGATGGAATCGCAGCTTCGCCGCGAGATGAAGAAGATCAAGCGGAATCTGGACGGGATCCGCACGATGGAGAAGCTGCCGGGCGCGATGGTGATCATCGACGTGAAGCGCGAGATGAACGCGATTCGCGAGGCGAAGAAGCTGGGTATCCCGACGATCTGCCTGATCGACACGGACGGCGACCCGGACCTGGCGGACATCGCGATCCCGGGGAACGACGACTCGATGCGTTCGATCGACGTGGTGGTGCGCGAGCTGTGCGCCGCGGTGTCGGAGGGCAAGCAGGTGCGTTCGACGCGCGCGAAGTCGGAGGACAGCGTTGAGGCCGAGGGGGACGAGGGCGGCGGCGACCGTCAGCGTCGCTCCCGGCGCACGCAGTACCGCTCGGACGCGGCCGCTCCGGCGGAAGACGCGGCGGCCACGGCCGGCCAGTGAGCGAGTCGGCGGGCGCGCGGGGGGGCTGACGCCGAGGGTTGGAACGGAGCGGGGGACGGATTGACACGCACGAACATGCAACCGCCCGATCGCGAGTGGCGAGGGCGCAGAATCGGAGACCCGACGTGAGCTACGAGCCGAAGCCGAAAGATGTCATGGCCCTGCGCAACAAGACGGGGCTGCCGATGATGGAGTGCAAGAAGGCGCTCATCGAGGCAACGGGGAACATGGAGGCCGCGGAGGACATCCTTCGCAAGAAGCTGAAGGGCAAGATGGACACTCGGACGGAGCGTCCCGCCGGCGAGGGTTGCGTGGCGATCGCGATTTCCACGGACGGCCAGAGCGCGGCGATCGTCGAGCTCCGTTCGGAAACGGACTTCACGGCGAAGAACGATCAGTTCCAGGCGATGGCCGAGAAGGTGGCGCAGGAGGCGCTGAAGGTGAGCACGGGCGACGTGACGGCGAACGCGGCGATCACGGCCGCGGTGGACTCGGTGCGGATCTCGACGAGCGAGAACGTGTCGATGGCTCGCGGCCGGAAGCTGGCGGGCGGCGCGGGCACGAAGTTCGG
This sequence comes from uncultured Phycisphaeraceae bacterium, assembly GCA_964638515.1. Taxonomy (GTDB): domain Bacteria; phylum Planctomycetota; class Phycisphaerae; order Phycisphaerales; family UBA1924; genus CAYPGJ01. The sequence continues at coordinate 56,292 of CAZWZL010000002.1, read as the reverse complement.
CCAGTACGTCCATCACGACAAGAAGCTCGGCGTGCTGCTGCAGGTCGAGGGAGAAGTGACGGCGGACGCGCTCAAGATGGTGTGCCAGCACATCGCCGGGAACCCGATCACGCCGGAGGGTGTGACGCCGCAGGACGTGCCGAAGGAGGCCGCGGAGAAGGAGCGGAAGTTCGCGATCGAGCAGGCGATGGAATCGGGCAAGCCTCAGGAGATCGCGGAGAAGATGGTCGAGGGGAAGATGCGGAAGTTCTTCGAGGAGCGCGCGCTGCTCGAGCAGCCGCTGGTGACGGACCCTTCGAAGACGGTGAAGGAGTTCCTGCCCAAGGGCGCGACGGTGAAGGCGTTCGTCCGATGGAAGGTGGGGATCGCCTGAGCACGTGTTGATTCAAGCGCATCGCCGAGGGCCCTTTCGAGGGCCCTTTTTTCGTGCGCATCTCACATGATCCGGCGCAGCGCGGGCAGGAACATGGCGTCGGCCACGTTGTCCCACGACATCCGGGAGGCGAGCGCCTGGCCTCGTTCGAGCATGTCGAGACGCTGGTCTTCGGAGGTGGGGAGCCGGTCGAGGAGTTGGCGGGCGACCTCGGCGGCGACGCGTTCTTCGATCTTGTCGCGCTGGTCGCGCGTCATGGCCAGGGGCTCGTCGACTTCGTGGGAGGTGTAGTCCGCGACAATGACGTTGCGAGCGAGGCCGTCGTCGCGCCAGCCCAGAGACTCCGCGGCATCCCTGGCGAAGCCGACGCAGCCGCAGACGGACGTCGGCACGCAGATGGCGCCGGCGTGGAGGGGCTCGAGGTGCGCGATGCCGAACGGCTCGTAGATGGACTGGCCGAATTCGACGTCGGCGGCCCGCCGGAGGTGCGTGAGGCTGAGATCGTGCGGGGCGTGATCGCCGAGCCGATCTCTCGTGAAGCCGAACTGATTGACGAAGACGGCGCGCACGGCGCCGGAGCCCTCGCGCCCGGGGTTGTTGAACTTCTGAAAGTCGTGCCAGAGTCCGACCTCGGGGCCGACGAGATCGGGGTAGCCCTCACGATGCTCGCGCGGCCACCGATGCTCGCGGGCCATCTGGTTGGCGTGCTCGGCGGATCGCACGGGTCCGCCGCAGGCGAGCAGCAGGTAGACGGCGGACTTCCCTCGACGCTTGAGCTCTCGCTCGAGGTGCGAGAGGACGAGCAGATCGCGCCAGATGCCCTTGCTGATGACGGGTCGCGTGACGTGGGTGAACCAGTAGTCGGGCGAGAAGCCGAGCGCGCGACGGGACCACTCGTTGAGCAGCGCGCGCGAGGCGAGCGTGTGGTCGCGGGTGAGCGGCTCGCTGGGGACGCCGTTGTAGCAGACCTCGAGATTGGCCTTGTCGAACTCGGGGGTGAGGAATCGGAGTTCCTCCGCGGTGGCGTCGCCGACGGCCAGGGTGAGGTCGAGGCGCGGGGCGAGCGTGATGAGCGCGTGGCGCGGGTTGTGCGCCTGGGAGCCGAAGACGGCTTCGACATGCTGGCCCTTGGTTCGGGCGCGGCGCATGGCCTGATAGAAGGAGGTGTCGTGCCCGGAGTGGTGCTCCACGATGGCGCGCGCGGTGGAGCATTCGTGGGCGTGGAAGACGGTGCGGAAGCGTCGCGCGGAGTCGGCCGCCGCTCGGAGCGCGGTGCACATGCCCATGTACTCGTGGGAGATGAGCACCGCGGGGAGTTCATCGGGCGCGAGCAGCGCGATGAGCGCGTGGTAGGCCGGGTCGGCCAGGCGGCAGTATTCCTCAAAGTCCCATGAGGACTCGTATTGCGCCGCGGAGAGCCCGAACTTCTCGAACAGGAGGAACTTGAAGGCCGCGAGTCGCTGCGGATCGGGCGACATCACGTCGAAGAGGAGGACCTCGGCCTGGGCTTCGTGCGAGTCGTCCTGCAGGTGGCGCAGCCCGTAGACGATCGGGGTCTTGAAGGCCCACTCGATGGGACGGAGCACGGCGCCCCACCCGCCGGTGTCGATGTTGTCGGGGCCGGAGTAGAGGATGCTCGTGGCTTCGGCGCCGATGCGCTCGAGGGGGTTCTGCACCGGCCCCTTGTTGAAGAGCGGAGAGATGAGAATCGTTCTTCGCACCGCGCGCTGATAGGACGGCGCGGTGATGAGCCCTTCGAGGACCGTGCCGATGCCTCCGAACTTCTCGGTGGCTTCGTGAGTGACGTGGGCGATGGTCAGGGGTCGGTCATGCATGTGGTTGATCTGGGGGGTTGGCGCGGGATAGAGCATCGGCGAAGGCCGGGTCATTGGTGAAGGCGAGGAAGGAGTTGGGAGTCAGCACCACTCGGATGGGGCGGTCGAGGGCGAGAAGTTCGGCGTCCGGCTGCTTGGAAGCGGCTTCCAGAACGGCGGGGAGGTCGGTGTGTCGGGGGGCGAGCTTGCTCCAGCCGGCTTGGGAGGTCAGTGCGAGCTCGGCCACGCCCGCTTCGGCGAGCGCGCCGGCCAGATTGACGGCTTGCTCGTACGTCGTTGGTCCGGGGACGGGAACCTGGCTCATTCGACAGCCGCACGCGAGGCATCGGGGAGCCAGATGTCCTCCACGTCCTGATCGTCGTTGATGCGTCGGAGTGTGAGATAGAGCAGGGTTGAGGCGGAGGCGTAGAAGGAGAGCACGAATCCGCCGAGGAGCGCCAGGAACAGACTGCGCCAGAGTCCGGCGAGGGCGGCTGCGACGGCGGTGGTCCCGGTGGGATCGGGGCGAGCAAGGATGGGGCCTCGTGACCAGGCGCCGGTCAGGCCCGCGGTCCACTCGAGGGTGGCGTGGAGCAGGAACGCGGCCACGGCGATGCTGATGATCCCCTGCGCGATGAGGATCGCGGCGTAGACGATGAACCGGCCGGGTCGGCAGACGAGGTAGGCGTAGGCGCGTTGGACGGCGTCGATGGCGTCGGTGTTCTCGATCACCACGGCCGGGGCGAGCAGTGACTGCGCGAGAAAGAAGCCGAGCGCGATGAACACGAGCGCACCGCCGAGCAGGAGGAAGAGGCCGTAGAGCGCGCCGCCGAGGATGTTGAGACCGGGCCATCGGAGCAGCAGCCCGGAAAGGAGGAGGAGGAACACGAGCCCGAGCGCGAGAAGCGCGGGGCCGAACCAGGCGCCGAGGATGGAGGGCCACTTGCGGGCGGCGAATCGGAGCGCGCTGGCGGTTGGGAGATTGAGCCGCTGGGCGACATCGCAGGCCACGGAGCGCGCGATGGCGGCGTGCGCGAGCAGGAGCACAGGCGTAACGAGCACGAGGAGCGTGGCCAGGAGCGACCAGGCGTGCGGGGGCGCGGAGCGGAAGATGTCGGGCTTCGCAAGAGCGGCGGCCTCGGCTTGCTTGTCGGAGATCGCGAGCGCCTCGAAGACGCCCAAGCGCTCGGAAGCTGCTCCCCATTGGATGGGACGGCCGGCGACGAGATCGAAGGTGGAGCCCACGGCCATGAGCCAGATGAATGCGCCGGCGGCGAGCAGGATGCGCGATGGATGGGCCGCGAGCGGGAGCGCGCGGAAGAGACGAGGCCAGACCAGTCCGGCGGTGAGGTCCGCGAGGAGCACGGGACGGGTGGGCTCGTGCATGTGTTGCATGGTACCCGGGGAGGGGTGTGGGTTCACGCGCGTGGTCGGAGCGCCGCGAGGACGGCCTCGAAGATGGCTTCGGGCTCGACCATTCGTCCGGGGCCGACGGATCGGCAGGCCATCCAGCCCTCGCCCGGGCCGAGCAGCGTGTAGCCGTCGGCACGGAGCGTCTCGGCATTGCGTCGGGTGGCGGGCTGGGCCCACATGACATCGTTCATGGCGGGCGCGAGGATGACGGGCGTGCGCGCGCGATCGATGGCGGCGAGGACGACGGACACGACGTCGCTGGCGTGGCCCTGCGCGAGGCGGGCCATGCAGTCCATGGTGCAGGGCGCGACGACGGCGAGATGGGCGCTGCGCGCGAGGCTGATGTGCTGCGGGTCGTGCGCCTCGGCGTGCTCCCACTGCGAGGTGTAGACGGGGTGAGCGGAGAGAGCTTGAAAGGTGAGGGGCGTGACGAAGCGCGTGGCGGCTTCGGTCATGAGGACGCGAACGTCGGCGCCGGCCTGCGCGAGCTTGGAGACGAGGGCCGCGGACTTGTAGGCGGCGATGCCGCCCGTGACGGCCACGAGGATATTGGCGCCCGCGAGCGGGGCGCTGGAAGATGGGGCTGGAGGAGGCATGGGAAGGGTTACTCGCGCTCGGCGTCGCGGGAGCGTGAGCGGGAGTTCATCGACGTGAGCAGGGGCTGGTCCGCGAGCTCGAAGGAGATGCGGTCCTGCATGATCTCGTCGATGGCGACTTCGAGATCGGAGCGGCCGTCGCGGTCGACGAGGGGGCGGGCGCCCTCCATGAGCTGGACGACTCGCCGTTGGATAAGGGCGCAGAGGCGGAAGCGCCCGCCGACCTTGACGACAATCTGATCGCTCTTGAGGGCCTCGATCATTCGGGAATGGCTCCGGGGACGGTCGGGGGGAGGGGATTGGTGCTGGAACCCCTCGCAGGGGGAAGCCGGAGAGTGTATCATGGCTGGAGGCCCCGGGGCAACTTGGGAGGGCCGGGGGCGTGCGCGGGGCCATGACAACGGGATTGACTTGAGTTCCCGGGACTGGGGATGTGATGACGGCGTCATCGGAGCAATATCATTTTGGCGATCGGCTGTTCCACGCGGACCGACCCGAGTGGGGCGAGGGGACGGTCACGGCGGCCGTGGCGGGCGTGCAGGACGGAAAGGCGTGCCAGCGGCTGACGGTGCGGTTTGAGCGGGCGGGGATCAAGACGCTTTCGACGGCGCACGCCCAGCTTCGCAAGGCGGATGAGCAGCCGGTGATTGCGGGGGCGCTGGCCAAGGCGAGCACCGATTGGCTCTCGGACCTGGGGGCCAAGGAAGTGCAGGAGGTCATGACCAGGCTGCCGGAGCCGGCGACCGACCCGTTCGCGTCGCTGGGGGTTCGCCTGAAAGCGACGTTATCGCTGTATCGCTTTGGTCGCGTGGGAGGCGGGCTGATTGATTGGGCGGCGGCGCAGTCGGGCCTGAAGGATCCGCTCGCCAAGTTCAACCGGCACGAGCTGGAAGCGTTCTACAAGCGGTTCGAATCCAATCTGGACCAGCACTTAAAGCGGCTTCTCTTTGAGGCGCACAAGAAGGAGCCCGGGCTCCTGCAAGTGGCCATGGTGGATGCGCCGCAGCCTGCGCGCGACGCGGTGCGTCGGCTCGACGGGCGTTGATGCGGAACGGCAACATCCTGCGCAACCGGCGCGGGGTTGTGGCGGGGGCTGAGGCCGTGTTCTGAGCAGGATCGGTGTCGGCGGCGAGCGAACGCGTCTTTTTTCGGACGCGCCGAGCGTGGCACGGGATTTCGCGAATCGGGGCGCGAGGCTCGCAGGGTCTCTCTCTCAGCGAGCCGGTACGGAGCCGGGCGCGACATCAGCAGACACGGCAGGAGAGAGATCCCATGAAGGACCAGGACTTCCAGCAGAAGCTCGGCGAACTGCTCGCTCAAATCGAACGCGCCCCGGAATCGGAGCGCCCTCGGCTTCGTGAATTGGCTCAGGAGACGCAGGATCGGCACGAGCGGATGCGCACGATCATCGGCGACCTTCAGGATTCACTGGATCACCTGCGACTCTCCGTGAAGTACCTCGTGTTCGATCTGGAGGCCACGCGCCGCGAGAACAACTACCTCCGCAAGATGCTCGACACGACGCGCGATGAGGAGACGGGTGGGGCGGACTGAGATCGCATTTGAAGTGAGTTACGCGTTCCGCACGGGACGCATGCACAGACTCCGTGCCGAACCGGCGGCCGCGCAACGACGCGGAAGCCGGTTTTTTGCGCCGACGCTCGCACGGGTCGGAGGGGTCGGGAATGATGTGACCGATGCGTGGGCGAGGCTCGGGCGTGGTTCGGCTGTTCGTCGCGGTGTATCCGCCGCTGGATGCGGCGCGCGCGATGGCTGGCGCCTTGGAATCAGTGGAACTCGGCCAACACCGAGCCACGCCGATCGAGCAGGTGCACCTGACACTGCAGTTCGTAGGCGACACGCCCGGGCCTCGAGTGGACGACGTGGCGGAAACGGTGGGTCGTGCATGCGGGGGCATCGACGCGTTCACGCTCACACCCATCCGACTGATCACGCTGCCCGAGCGAGGCTCGCCCAGGCTGCTCGCGATGCAGACCGACGCTCCCCCACCGCTTTTGGAGATGCAAAGGAGGCTGGCGTCACGGCTGGCCAGGCGGGCGCGCCGGAACGCGGGTGACCGGTTCCTGCCCCACCTGACGCTGTGCCGTTTCAGAGAGGGGGCCCACCCTGCGCGGATCGAGACGGATGTGGAGCTGCCGGCGTTTGGGGTGAGCGAGGTGAAGGTGATGCGGAGCGTGCTCCGGACGACCGGCTCGGAGCACGCCGAAGTGAGGCGCGTGCCGCTTGGAACGTGATCGAAATGGCGGTTGACAGGGCGCAGCGCGGGGGAGACGATTCGAGACGGCGCGGCAGACGGGGGCGCGCCGTGAACGGAACGCGGTTTGGAGAGGTGGCCGAGAGGCTGAAGGCGACGGTTTGCTAAACCGTTATACGGACCAAAATCCGTATCGGGGGTTCGAATCCCCCCCTCTCCGCTTCTTGGCGCGCGGGCGGCGCGCCTCAGGGGCCGGGGGCCGCGCACCGTATCTCGCGCAAGCCGCCAGCCACGGCTGATACGAAAACGGGCCGCCCTTTTCGAGCGGCCCGCGTGAGCGTTCTCCTGAGCGGTGCGTCGCTCAGCCGGGCGTGCTGCTGCCGAAGTTCGAGAGCACGACGTTCAGATCGGCGAAGTTCACGACATTGTCGAGATTCAGGTCGCCGGAGAGTCCGACGCCGGACGTGCCGAACTGGCCGAGGACGAAGTTGAGGTCCGCGAAATTGGTCGTGCCGTCCTTGTTGACGTCGCCTCGCACGCCCACCGCCAGGAACACGTCGTACACGGTGGAGCCGGCCCACGTAACGGGCTCCGGTCCGGGCTGCTCGGCGAACAGGCCGCCGAACACCCGTCCGATGCGGTGCTCGTTGTGCGGCATCTGATCGAGCATGATCTGACCGCTGGCGTTCACCGGGATGTTGTGGCGCAGCACCACGTGCGTGTTGGTCATGGGAATCGTGGTGTCGCCCGCGAGCTGCTCGTCCGTGAACTGTCCGTTCTCGTACACCAGATCGTTCACCGTCGTGACCCACGGCACGAGGAAGTCGTAGTAGAACCCGAACTGCGGGTCGTACACCTGGTATGACAGCCCGCCCATCAGCAGGATGCGGTTTCGTCCCGCGGACTGCGAATACAGGCTGACCCGCGGCCCTTCGTACTGGTTCATCTTCTGAATGAACTGATCGAACACCGTCACGGAAGCATCGCCCACGAACCACGTCGCGGGGTTTTCCCACGGCCCGGGGCCGTTGAACACACCGCACACGATGGCGAAGCCGGACTTGGTCCCGCCGCCCTGCGCGGGCGCGCTGATGGGCGCCGCGTTGAGGTCCCGACGGTGCAGCCAGAACGGATCATGGAACGTGCTGACGGGCGTGATCATGCTCACGGTGCTGTCGAACACGAACACGCGATCGGTGTAGACGTTGGTGAACGGCTGGGTGTGCGCTTCGCCCAGCCCGTAATCGCCCGAGAAGTTCGAACCGCCGATGAGGGCGAACTTCTCGCCCATCTTGATGATGATCGAGCCCGCCGACTGCGCCTGGGGGCAGGGCAGGATTGTGAACGCGCTCTGCGGCGCCGGGAGCGAGGCGTGCAACGCGGTGCGCACGGCCTGCAGGTCGATTTGCAGCACGGCGGGCTTGGACGTCCAGACGTCGCCCGAGTCGAGCGGGCCGTAGCCTCCGTAGATGTACAGGTTGTCGCCGTACTGAATGAAGCCGGGTGTGACGCAACGCAGGTGCTCGCGCACGGGTTGCGTCAGATGCGCCACGCCGCTCTGCAGCAGCGCTCCCGTGCTCTGATCCACGAGGAAGATCTTGTCGCTGTACACCGAACTCGGAAACGCGACCGTGCCGCCGCCCTGCGTGAGGGTGTGCAGGCCCTGTCCCGAGATTCCGCCGAAGAACAGCACATCCTCGCCCACCTCGCCGATCGCATACGAGTGCAGCGGGGAGAAGGGGAGAGCCGAGGCCGCGGTGCGGATCTTGAGCGGCTGCCCGATCGTTGCGGTGGCCAGCCACACGGCGGCGAAACCGCTTGTCCAAAAGCTCCGTCTGCGCATAGGTACCGATGCTCCTTCGTCCGGGGCGTGCCCGCCGCCCGTCGTGCCCTGCGAAACTCGCCAAAAACCGCTGTTTTTGCGAGGTGGATCCCTCTATCTTCCGTTCGAGTCTATCACTCAATTGGCCCCAAACCACCGAATCGCCACAGAAATACTCGGACGATGTCGTCCGCATTGAATGCGCGGGCTCGCCGCCAGGGACGGGTTCTGTTAGCAACGGGTCGAGAACTCGGGTCGTCAACAAAAACCACAGGAATTCCGCTGTTGGCCACCCGCAGCCCCTTGTGCCTTGGCCAACAGCACGCTACAAAACCTAGTGGTATTTGAGCGTTTTCGGACGGAACGACCGGTCGGACCCGGCCACTTCCGACCCGAGCCACTTACGGAGACAGCACGGATGGCCAAGAAGAAGAAAACTGCCGCCAAGAAAGCGGCCGCGCCCGCCCCCAAAGTTGCCGCCTCTTCCAAGCCGCGCACGAAGGGAGACTTTTATCGCACCATTGCTGACAACGTCGGTCTGAAGCGCACCGAAGTGGCGCGCGTGTTCGACGTGGTCGGCGCCATCCTCGAGAAGGATCTCTCGTCGAAGGGCCCGGGCGTCGTGAACGTCGCGGGCATGATGAAGGTGACGGTCAAGCGCATGCCCGCCACGAAGGCGCGCCCCGGCATCAATCCCTTCACGGGCGAGAAGACGATGTTCAAGGCCAAGCCGGCCCGCAACGTCGTCAAGATCCGGCCCTTGAAGGCCCTGAAGAGCATGGTCTGACGACCACACGTCGGGCTGCCGCCCGGCGACAAATCGTTACGCTGTTTGCCCGCGACGCCCACGTGTCGCGGGCTTTTTTTCGCCCGCAGCGCGCCACGCGAACCCGCCCCCGCCGTTTCCCGTACAACCGCCCGCACATGCCCGACGCGCCCTCCACCATGCCGGTCGTAAACGACGCCGAGCTCTCACACGAAGATCGCGAGGCGCTCGCGCGCATCGCGCGCATCAACCCCGAGGCCAAGCCTCGCGCGGTGCTCCCCGACGTGCCCCCGGCGCGCCTCCCCCGACACATCGCGATCATCATGGACGGCAACGGACGATGGGCTCAGCAGCGCGGGCTGCCCCGACCCCTGGGCCACAAGGCGGGCGCGGAGGCCGTTCGACGCGCGCTCTCCGCCTGCTCCGATCTCGGCGTCGAAGCGCTCACACTGTTCTCCTTCTCCTCGGAAAACTGGAAGCGCCCACCCGACGAGATCGCGGCGCTGATGGCCCTGTACATCCACAACATGCGGCTCGAGCGGGACGCCCTCGTTCGAAACAACATCCGCTTCCGTCAGATCGGGCGCACGGACGGTCTGCCCGACGAAGCCCTGCGGGAGCTCCACGAGACGCTCGAGGCCACCTCCGGCTGCACGGGGCCAACGCTCTGCCTGGCCATCAACTACGGCTCGCGCGACGAGATCGTGCACGCCGCGAAGCAGCTGGCCAGAGAAGCGGCTCGGGGAGACCTCGACCCGGAGAACATCACCGAGGACCTGTTCGCCGCTCGGCTCCACACGGCGGGCCTGCCGGACCCAGACCTGCTGATCCGCACCGCGGGCGAGATGCGCCTCTCCAATTACCTGCTCTGGCAGCTCTCGTACGCGGAACTGCACGTCACGCCGAAGCTCTGGCCGGAGTTCGGGCAGGAGGACATTCTCGTGGCCATCCGAGACTACGCGGGCCGACAGCGGCGTTTCGGCGGGCTCTGACACGCTCCGCGCTGCGCCCCGCTACCTTGCCGCTCGACGTGACGCCGCTCGCCCGACGACTGACGCTCGGACCCATCCTGATTCTCGCGCTCGTCGCGCTCCTGTGGCTCGACGGCGCGCTGGATCGCACGCACATCTCCGGCGCCCTTTCCGAACTCTTCGGCGGACGAACCACGCTGCCTCCCGGGCTCATCATCGTCGCCGCGGCGCTCGCCCTCTCTCCGCTGGCTTCCTACGAGCTGGTGCGGATTCTCAGGCAGAACGGCGTCGCGGCTTCGAAGCGCATCACATGGCTGGCCTCCGTCGCGGGCATCCTCGTCTCCTGCACCGTTCCCGAATCGCTCGACGCGACACTGGCCGTGGCGCTCGTTTCCTCCGTGGGCGTGCTCGTGCTGCTCGTGTCGCTCGCGTTCTACTCCCGCGGCAAGACCGTCGAGGGTGTGGTCGCGGCGGCCGGCGGCACGCTGCTGGCGTTCGTCTATCTGGGCCTGCTCTTTGGCTTCATCCTCGCCATTCGGAGGAATCACTCCGAATGGATGGTCCTCGGGCTGCTGCTCATCACCAAGTCGTGCGACATCGGGGCGTTCTTCACCGGCATCTCGCTCGGCCGGCGGAAGATGATCCCGTGGCTGTCCCCCGGGAAGACCTGGGAGGGATTGGCCGGGGGGGTCGCGCTCGCTACGGGGTTGGGAATGCTCGCGGCCGCGTATTCCCACCTGAACCCGAACGACCCCCCCTTCGCGCTGTGGCAGGGAGCCGTGCTCGGCGCCACGCTCGCCCTGGTGGGGCAGGCCGGGGACTTGATCGAATCCCTGTTCAAGCGGGACGCCGGGATCAAGGACTCGTCCGGCGCGCTGCCGGGCTTCGGGGGTCTTCTCGACGTGATCGACTCCCCGTTGCTGGCGGCGCCGGCCGCGTTCTGGCTGCTCGTGCTGTTCCGCGCCTCCTAGCCGAGGCTCTGCTACACTGCCCCATCGCCCACCTCGGCGGAGGATCGATGAGCGTCACAGGGAAACTGGTCCGACTCCATCGCGTTGAAGTGCAAATCCGAGGCCTGACCGAGCGCCTGCGGACCGCCGAGCGATACCTTGGCCAGCAGGACACTCTCCTCGCCGCGCTCAGCGCGCAGCGGGAAACGCTCCGCGCGCAGCTGCGTCAGGTCGAGGCCACGTTCCACAACGACGAGACCGAAGCGAACGCGATCGAGGAAAAGATCAAGAAGCTGCGCGATCAGATGAACGCGGCCACGTCGAACAAGCAGTACGCCGCGTTCCTTTCCGAGATCAACACGCTCAAAGCCGACAAGTCGGAGATCGACACCCGGGCCCTGGGCTCGCTCACGAAGCTGGACGACCTCCGCGCGCAGGTGGCCGCGCTCGACGCCCAGGTGGGCGAGCGGGAGCAGGTCCGCAAAGTGGCGCTCACCGACCGGGATTCGCAGGCCGCAGGCGTGAAGGATCGACTCGAGGAGCTGCGCAAGGAGCGTGAGACGGTCGCGGCGGATGTGCCCGGGCACGCGCTCACGTTCTACGAGGCCCGTATCAAGGTGGCCCCGGACGACATCATGGCGCCCCTCGAGGAGCATGATCGCCGCAACCGGGAGTATGCCTGCGGCTCCTGCCAGAGGCTGCTTCCCCTCGAGAAACTCAACGCGCTCATCAGCCGGGGCGAGATGACGGCGTGCACAGCGTGCGGAGCCATCCTCTTCCTCGAGGAAAACGTCCGTGAGGGCGTGGTCAACACCGGCCGGCGCTAAGTCCCGGCTCGCTGCCCGGTACACTGGTCCCTCCCATGAGCCCGTGTTCCTGCACCAGTTCGCGCCGTGAGTTTCTGAGTTCAACGCTCACGTGCGGCTCGTGGGTCGCGCTGATGCTCGCCGCGGGTGGCTCGGTCACCCGACGCGCGTTCGGGGCGCCGCTGCCCGCGACGCACACCGTGAACGTGCAGCCCTTCGCGCGGATCGACCGCATCGCCGAGGGCGTCTACGCCGTCATCGCCACCCCCGAAGGCGGCATGGAAGTGGTCTCCAACGCGGGCATCATCGCCGGCAAGAACGCGACGCTCGTGATCGAGGGCCAGAACTCCGTGGCCGGCGCGGCCTGGCTCTCCCGAGCCGCCAAGGAACTCACCGGCCGCTTCCCGACGCACGTGGTGCTCACGCATTACCACGCGGATCACTCCGCCGGACTGCCCGGACACCTCTCCGCGGACGCCAACCCCGTCATCATCGCCACCAACGCCACGCGCCACCTGCTCATCGATCGCTATGTGGTTGACCCCAAGTTTGACGCCGGGGCGAAGCCCGAGTCTCCACTCACCACTCTGCGGCGAGTGCTCGTGCCGGACACGGTTCTGGTGGACCCGAACGACCCGGTGACCATCGACCTCGGCGGCCGCTCCGCCACGCTCACACCACGAAGCGGACACACGCCGTCGGACCTGACGGTCACCATCGATTCGCCCCGCATCGCCTGGTGCGGCGACCTCGTGTTCAACGGCCTGTTTCCGTATTACGGGGACGCGATCCCGTCGGCCCTCGCCTCCACGTGCAAGCAGTTCCTCACCGACCCGGACTTGGTGTACGTCCCGGGCCACGGGGCCGTCTCGAACGCCGAAGGACTGCGTCCGTATCTTGAACTGCTCGAGGATGTCGAGCGCGCCGCGCGAGACGCGGTCGCGCGTGGCGTGCCGGCCGGCGATGCGTGGCGCGCCTACAACCTGCCCCCCGCACTCTCGGAATGGAAGCGGTTCCGGCCCGACGTCTTCCGGTTTGCGTTCGAGGCATGGGAACGCGAGCTGCGCGGCTGAGCCTCACTCGCCCCCGCTCGGTCTCCACGACATCCGCACATAACCGACGAACCGATCTCGACCGGGGCCGTCTCCCTGCAGCCGTTTCACCAGCGTGGCTTCCACCCGCTCGTCGTCGCCCGTGCCCGACGCGCGCCGCAGCGCCGCACGGCCCTGCTCCACGGCCTGCCTTCGGGCGGACACGACGTCCCGCGCCATGGATTCCGCCGCCACCACAACACGCCCATCTTCCAACACCGCGCCCTCGAACCACCACGCGGGCCGACCATCCGCCCGCCACACCCCGGACGGCGAGATTCCATCTTCGGATGGCAAGGCTTGCGCTGCTTGGGCGCTCCCCTCCGGCGCTGGCCAATCGGCCGCCTCGCTCAATCGCGGGCCGACCTCGGACTCCTCGCCGATCGCCGCCGGAGCCGTGATTTCCGCGGGAGGCGTCGGACGCCGAGCGCATCCGATCGCCGCCATGCCGGCCATCACAGCCGTCACGCCGAGCTGCCACGATGCGCCCTTGCTCGTCACACCGGTATCATCCCGTGCGTTCAGCTGGCGGCAACCAACATGACCGCAGAATCCACAGCCCAGTTTCGTCCACAGTCGCTGACACGCCCGGATGAGGCGCTGCTCACCAACTATCTGCTCGTCGCGCTCTGCACGGTTCTGGGATTTCCGTTCGTTTTTCTTGGGCTCTTCATCCGCTACAAGACGCTTCGATACCAGCTCGACGACGAAGGGGTGTCGCTGGCCGTGGGACTGCTGTTCAGGAAAGAGACCACCCTGGCGTACCGCCGCATCCAGGACATCCATGTCAAGCGGTCGCTGTTCCAGCGCTGGCTGGGCATCTCCACCGTCGAGATCATGACCGCCTCTGGGTCTGCCGGAGCGGAAATCGCGCTGGAAGGAGTGCGCGACGCCGAGGCGCTGCGGGACTTCCTGTACGCCCGCATGCGCGGCGCCCAGGACGATGACGACTTGAGCCCCGGACCTTCCGGGGACACGGAGGATGCGCTCGCCCTCCTTCGTGACATCCGCGATGCCCTGCGCGACCTCCAGGAGCCGTCAAGCCCATGACCTCCGCCACGTCGTCGATCGCTCCCTGGGCGTACAGGGGATTCTGGGGCTTTCTCGTGCGCTGCCTGAGAGTCCCCGAGCGTCCGCCTTCCCTGCCGCTGCCCCGCGGCGCGACGGAATCCGACCGCACGCAATCGCACCCCTCCCCGGACTTCCTGCGATATCTCAAGTTCTGGTTCTGGCTTCTGCTGCTCCCCGTTGATCTGGTCATTCTTGTGATCTGGCTTGTGGTGTTGTTCGAACGTCCGACGCTGGCGTACATCCTCGCGGCGCCCGCGTTCGTGCTGGCCGTCGTGCCGGACGTCATCGTCTACATCGCCCTGCACGTTCGATTCGATTCGACGTGGTACGTGCTCACGCCGCGAGCCGTGCGCGTGCGGCGCGGCGTGTGGACCATCCGTGAGTGCACCGCCACGTTCGAGAACGTTCAGAACATCTCGATCCGGCAGGGCCCCGTGCAGCGCCACTTCCGCATCGCCGACCTCGTGATCGACACGGCCGGCGCCGGCGCCGCCGGCCCGCACGGCAGGTCGGTCGGGGCCAATCAGGTCGTCCTGGAAGGGCTGGCCAACGCCCCGCAGATCCGCGACCTCATCGCGGAGCGCGTCCGAGCGTCCAAGTCCGCGGGGCTCGGGGATGAGCGTTCGGCGCCCGCGCGAGGCACACCGATTACGGGCTTCTCGCCGGCGCACGTGGCGTTGCTGCGCGAGATCCGTGACCATGCCCGGGCGCTCTCGCGCGGGGCGTGACGGCTCACATCTGCCCGAAGAGCGGCTGCTGCTCCTTGACGTCCTTCACGCGCTCCCGGAGTTCCTGCAGCTCCTTCATGATCTCTGCCGCGTCCCGGAATTGATAATGCTCGCTCGCGTACCGAACGTACGTCACCTCGTCGAGCTCCTTCAGCCGGCGCATCACCTTCTCGGCGATCGCTGACGAGGTGACCTCCCGATCTGATTCCTGATGCGCTTCTTCCTCGACGCCCTCCACCAGCGCGAGAATGGCTTCCTCTCCGACCGCGCGCTTGCCGCACGCGGCCTGGATCCCCTTGAGCACCTTCTCCCGCTCGAACGGCGTGCGCGTGCCGTCGCGCTTCACGACCATCAATCGCGCGGTTGCCTCGACACGCTCGTAGGTGGTGAACCGCTTGCCGCAGGCGTCGCACTCGCGCCGACGCCGGACGACCCTCCCGCCCTCGGAGGCGCGGGAATCGATGACGCGGTCGTCCGCGCCGCCGCAGTACGGGCACATCATGCGGCGCCCCCCACCGGTTGACCTCCGGCGATTCGGGACCACAACATGCCGCCCTGAGCCCGCGTCATGCCCATATCCTCATCCCCTGCCTGCCGCAGGTCAACACCCGCACGCTACCCGTAGAATCCGGGCTTCGATTCCCCCCAACCCCTGACCCTCACCACGAGTCCTCATGCCACGGATCACGCTTCCTGACGGCTCAGAACGCTCCTACGACCGCCCCGTGACCGCTCTCGAGGTGGCCAGGGACATAGGTCCCAAACTGGCTGCAGCGGCGGTCGGCGCGCGCATCAACGGCGTCCTATCCGACCTGTCGGCCACGATTCCGGGTGACGCGGCGCTCTCGATCATCACACCGACCAACCGGGACAAGACCCCCAACGTCGACGCGATGTTCCTGCTCCGCCACTCCACGGCGCACGTGATGGCCGAGGCGATCCAGCGGGTTCGTCCCGGCGTGCTGCTCGTGTACGGGCCACCCTTGGACAACGGCTTCTACTACGACATGCACGTTCCCGCGGAGGCTCCCCTCTCGTCGAACGACTTCGGCGCGATCGAGGCGGAGATGGCGAAGATCATCGCGGAGGATCGGCCGTTCACGCGGTACGAGATGCCGACGGCTGAAGGTCTGAAGAAGTTGAAGGGGGAGGGCTCGAAGTACAAGCTGGACAACGCCGAGCGCGCGATCGCGGCGGGCTCGGATACGTTGTCGTGGTACGCGACGGGCGAGCCCGGGAAGCACTGGGAGGATCTGTGCCGCGGGCCGCACGTTCCGAGCACGGGGCGCATCGGCGCGTTCAAGGTGACGTCGCTGGCGTCGTCGTACTGGCATGGGGACGAGAACTCGGACCGGCTGATCCGCGTGTACGGCACGGCGTTCTTCACGCCGCAGGAGCTCGAAGCGCACCTTCACCAGCTCGAGGAGGCCAGAAAGCGTGATCACCGCGTGCTGGCCAAGCAGCACCATCTGTTTCACATCGATGAGGATGTGGGGCAGGGGCTGATCCTGTGGGCGCCGGCGGGGGCGGTGATCCGCACCGAGCTTCAGAACTTCATTTCCTCGGAGCTGAAGAAGCAGGGGTACCACCAGGTCTACACGCCCAACATCGGCAAGCTGGCGCTGTACCGCACGTCCGGGCACTACCCGTACTACGCGGAGTCGCAGTACCCACCGCTCATCGAGCGTGAAACGCTCGCGGGGCTCGCCAAGGAAGGCTGCTCGTGCGCCGACCTCGCGGCCCGGATGACGTCCGGCGAGATCGACGGCTACCTGCTCCGCCCGATGAATTGCCCGCACCACATGAAGCTGTACGCGTCGCAGCCGAGGTCGTACCGCGATCTGCCGCTGCGGCTGGCGGAGTTCGGCACGGTGTACCGGTGGGAGCAGTCGGGCGAGCTGAACGGGATGACGCGGGTGCGCGGGTTTACGCAGGACGACGCGCACCTGTTCTGCACGGAGGACCAGGTCGGCGCGGAGGTGCAGGGCTGCCTTTCGATTGTGAAGCTGATCTTCACCACGCTTGGGATGAAGGACTACCGGGTGCGCGTGGGCCTGCGCGATCCGGACTCGTCCAAGTACGTGGGGGACCCGGCGAACTGGGACAAGGCGGAGAAGGCGTGCCGAGACGCTGCGCAATCATTGGGTGTGGCGTTCAGCGAAGAGCCGGGCGAGGCCGCGTTCTACGGGCCGAAGATCGACTTCGTGGTGAAGGACGTCATCGGGCGCGAGTGGCAGTTGGGGACGGTGCAGGTGGACTACAGCCTCCCGGAGCGATTCAAGCTGTCGTACATCGGCCCGGACAACCGGGAGCACCGTCCGGTGATGATCCATCGTGCGCCGTTCGGGTCGATGGAGCGGTTTGTGGGCGTGCTGATCGAGCACTTCGCGGCCGCGTTCCCGACGTGGCTTGCGCCGGAGCAGGTTCGCGTGCTGCCGATCTCGGACAAGAGCCTGGACTATGCGCGTTTGGTGCTCGCACGCCTGCGCGAGGTCGGGGTTCGGGCGACGCTGGACGAGTCGAATGATCGGATTCAGGCGAAGGTGAAGGTGGCGGCGGACGCCAAGGTGCCTTGGATGGCGATCGTGGGGCCGAGGGACGCCGAGACGTCGCAGGTCTCGCTTCGGGCGCGCGGGCTGCCCAAGGACCTGGGCACGATGCCGCTGGCGGACTTCGTGCCGGCGATCGAGGCGGAGATCTCGTCGCGTGGGGCGGAGTCGCTGTCGTCGCGGTTTGCATGAGGAGTCTGCGGTGCGCGTGATGCTTCTGAGCGTGGTGGCGAGCGCGGCGTTGGGCGCGGGCGCGCCCGAAATGGTGACGTTCCAGGGAATCGAGAATCGCGTGTACGACCTGGTGATCGATCGTCCGCCGGCGGAGGCGGCGCGGCGTGACGCGCTGATCGTGCTGCTGGGCGGGGGTCTGGCGAACGATCTGGACTGGACGACGCCCGCGGAGTACTCAACAACGGGCGAGCCGCTCGCGGATGCGCCGCGACTGAGCGCGATGCTGACGGGGGTGGGGTTCACCGTCGCGCGGTACTCGACGATCCACCACGGCGACCCGTTCAAGGACCAGTGGCCGCAGCGGGCCACAACGTACACTTATCCGGAATCACTCGGGCTTGCAGCGGCCGCGGTGCGCGCAGCTCGGGAGGCGGCGGGCGCCGCTGGCGACACGGTGATTCTGCTGGGCCATTCGCTGGGCGCGCGGAGGGCCGTGCAACACGCGTCGCGCGCGAGCGACATCGCGGGCGTTGTGGGCCTTGCGCCGGCGGACCTGATCGAGTTGGACCACGGGCGAAAGGCGCTGCGGGCGGCGAGGGGCCAGGTCAGCCGCGTGATGGCGGAGGCGGACTCGTCGCGAGACGACCGCATCGAGCCGAGCGAGTTCCAGGCGTGGACGGCGAAGGCGGAGCAACGCGCTTGTTTCCTGAGCGACGACGCCACGTTCGGAGCGCTCGACGTGGACGGCTCCGGCGATCTAGTCTCATGGGAGATCACGGCCCACGAACTTCGTGTGGGGCGTCGGGGAGAGTCGTTCGCAGAAGAGCCTCGAATCGACCGGCACGGATTGCCCGCGCCCGAGGATGTGCTGGCGCGGGGTCGCGTGCCCGCGTTGCTCGTGTTCGGCGGGCTGGACACGTGGTCGTTTCAGGCGCCTCTACTGCAGGATCGGCTCGACGGGGGCGCGCGCGACGTGGTCTTGGTCGAGGTGTTGCCGAAGCTGGGACACAACCTCGGCGAGGAACGCGAGGGACGGACGGGCCCGATCGACGAGCGGGCCTTGGAGCAGGTGAGGGTGTGGCTGGAGGCGAGGTTCCCGGCGGATGCGCCTTGAGACGCGCTCAGCCTCGCCATCGACGCAGCCAGAGCGCGTTGAGCACGACGCTCACGGAGGAGAGCGACATCGCGCCCGCGGCGAGCATGGGGTGGAGCCAGCCCAAAGCCGCGACGGGCACGAGCGCGGCGTTGTAGGCAAAGGCCCAGAAGAGCCCAGCGTAGATGCGGCGCAGCATGGCTCGGCTGAGGCGGATGGAGCGTCCGATGGAGCGCACGTCCCCGCCGACGAGCACGACGTGCCCGGCTTCCATAGCGACGTCGGTCCCTGAGCCCATCGCGATGCCGAGGTCGGCGCTCGCGAGGGCGGGGGCGTCGTTCACTCCATCACCGACCATGGCCACGATGCGCCCGGCCTGCTGCAGCTCGCGGACCTTGGATTCCTTGTCCTGCGGGCGGACGCCCGCGAACACTTCGTCGACGCCCACGGCCCTGCCCACGGCCTCGCCCGTGGCGCGATTGTCGCCGGTCATCAGGAGAACGGTGATGCGCAGCGCGTGGAGGTCGGCCACGGCCTCCCGGGCGCCGTCCTTGAGGGCGTCCTGGAGCGCGATGTGCGCAAGCACGGTGCGCGAGCCCTCGTCCCGCACCTCGACCACGGTTCGGCCCGCGCTCTGGAGGGCGCGCACGTCGTCGCATTCGATCGAGGGTCGACCGACGTAGACGGACCGCCCGCCCACCGTGGCGCGCACGCCGCCGCCCGCTTCGCTCTCGAAGCTCTCGGCCGTCAGCGACTCCACGCGCTGCTCCTCCGCGTGGCGGACGATGGCCCGGGCGATGGGGTGCTCGCTGCGGGACTCCACGGCCGCGGCCAGCGCGAGGGCGTGATTCCCCGGCGCGGTTTCGCGCACCTCGACCACCTCCTGCTTTCCTCTGGTCAGCGTTCCGGTTTTGTCGAGGATGATGGCGTTGACGCGGCCGGCGCGTTCGAGGGCCGAGGCGTTCTTGATCAGGATGCCGCGCTTCGCGCCGAGCCCCGTGCCGACCATGATGGCCGCGGGCGTGGCGAGCCCGAGCGCGCATGGGCAGGCGACGATGAGCACGGCGACGGCCGCGATCATGCCCTGGGCCCAGTCTCCGGACGCGCCCCACGCCAGCAGCGTCCCCAGCGCGGTGACGAGCACGATGGGCACGAACCAGCCGGCAACAGCGTCGGCCAGCCGCTGCACTCGAGGCTTTCCGGACTGGGCGCGCCGGACGAGTTCGACGATCTGCGCGAGGGCGGCGTCCTTGCCGACCTTGGCGGCCTTGCAGACCAGCGCTCCGGACGCGTTCACCGTTCCTCCGATGACCTCGTCGCCCTTCTTTTTGTCCACCGGCACGGATTCGCCGGTGACCATGGACTCATCAACCGCGCTGCGGCCCTCGACCACCACACCGTCGACCGGCACGCGCTGCCCCGGGCGCACCACCACCTCATCGCCCACCACAATTTCACGCACCGGGAGCTCGACCTCGCGCCCCGCGCGTCGCACGACGCCCACCGCGGGCTGGAGGTCCATGAGCGAGGCGATCGCGCCCCCCGCCGACGAGCGCGCACGGGCCTCCATCCACTTGCCCAGCGCGATGAGCGCGAGGATCACGGCTGCGGTGTCGAAATAGAGGTGGGTTTCCCCCGCGAGCAGGGTGTAGACGCTGAATCCGAACGCGACGCTCGTGCCGAGCGCCACGAGCGTGTCCATGTTGGACGCGAAATGTCGGGCTGCCCGCCACGCTCCCTTGTAGTACGCGGCGCCGATGTAGGCCTGGAGCGGCGCCGTCAGCGCGAGCTGCGTCCAGCCGCTCCAGATGGTCATCACGAACATGCCGAGGATCGAGACAGGAATCGCGAGCGCGCACCCCACCATCGCGCGCGTCCGCCATTCCGCGGCCTCGCGTTTGTTGTCGGCGAGAAGGCGCTGCGCGTGGTGGTCGTCTTCGTGTTGCTCGATCGCGCCTGCGGGTTGGTCGGAACGGACGGACCGGACGCTGTACCCGGCGCCCTCGATGGCGTCGCGTACGCCCCGCTCTCTCTTGATCACATCGTCCACGTCCGCCACGGCCTCGCGCAGGGCGAAGTTCACGCTCGCGTCGGCGACGCCCTCGGCGTGCTTCAGGGCCTTCTCGATGCGCGCCACGCACGAGCCGCAATGGATGCCGTCGATGCGGATGGTCAGCCGTCCCATGCCGCGCACTCTAGGGCTTGGGCCTGATCGGTTCATCGGCATAAACTGGGCCCATGCCCCCCAAGCGCGTTCTGCACGACAAGTACTTCAAGCAGGCCAAGGAGGAGGGGTATCTCGCGCGCTCGGCGTACAAGCTCAAGGAGCTGCAGGAGCGGTTCAGGATCATCCGATCGGGCGATCGGGTGCTCGATCTGGGCTGCGCGCCGGGGGCGTGGCTGCAGGTGGCCGGGGAGATCGTGGGGCCTCAGGGCGTGCTCGTCGGGCTTGATCTTTCGCCGGTGGACCATCGGCTCCTGCCCAACGCGTTCACGATCGTGGGCGACGCGAACGAGGTCGATCCGGCGACGCTGATGGGCGAGTCTGGCCTTCCGTTTGACGTGGTGCTGTCGGACATGGCGCCGAACACGTCGGGGCACGGGGACGATCTGCGGTCTTCACACCTCTGCCATCGTGTGCTGGATCTGGCTGGGTCGGTGCTGCGCCCGGGCGGCAATCTGGCCATGAAGATCCTCGAGGGCGCGATGTACAGCGACATCCTCGGGCGGACCCGGGGCATGTTCCCCGACGCCAAGGGCTTCAAGCCGAAGTCGAGCCGCGAGGTGTCGCGCGAGATGTTCATCGTGGGGACGCGGTTTCGACCGAAGTGAATGTGCCCGTCGGCGCGCTCGAGATCGGCTCGCGCCCGGAAAAGGCCACGGGCCCCGGTTGCTCACCGAGGCCCGCGGTCAAAGGAGGCCGAACGCGTCCGTACGCCGAATTCTGTGCCGCTCGACGCATTGCTGCGAGAGAGGCTCGCGACCATTTCTCTGGGCGGATCGTTGCCGACCCGCTCGAGCGGTCTACCCGCTTCCGCCATTGCTGGGCGCCCGGACCCGGCGCCGACCTTGCGGTCGCGGAGGCTGCTTGACCTTGCACGCGGTGGGGCTTGCCGTGCCGTCCCCGTCGCCGGGAACGCGGTGCGCTCTTACCGCACCGTTTCACCCTTGCCTGATCCCCTCTCGGGGCCATCGGCGGTTTGCTCTCTGTTGCGCTATCCCTCGCTTCTCGGCCTCGGGTCGAAAAGCGGGTGGGTGTTGCCCACCACCGTGGTCCATGACGTGTTCGGACGTTCCTCCGGAGGCGTGTGCCTCCGGCGGCCGCGTGTCCGCGTTCGGCGTGATGGTATGCCGGGAGGTAGCATCCGGCCCGTATGCCCTCGGGCGGAACGACGAGCAAGGCGCAGACGTGGCGAGCCCTCGTATGGCTCGACGAGGGGCAGGTCGCGCTCGTGCGGAACGTGGCCGAGGTCGCGCGCCTGCGGGTGGTGTCGGCGGGCTGCAGCGGGCGTGGTCGGAGCGCGGCCGTGGCCGAGGCGCTGGGGAGCGAGCCGTTCGCCGACCTGCGTCAGGCGATCTCGACGGCGGAAGTGGATGTGGCGTTCTTCGCGTCGGCGGCCGGTGAAGAGGGCAAGGGGCCTTCGCCGCTGGACGACGCGGAGTCGTTGCGTATCGCGGGCGAGCGCGGCGTGGCGCTCGTGAGCCTCGAGCCGAGCCCGTCGTCGGTGGCGCTCTCCCAGCGCGCGACCAAGGCGCTCACCGGCGTGGGGCGCGCGGAGGGCAGCGCGATCGTGAAGTTCGTGCCGAGCACGCGCCGGACGAAGGGGTTTCGAGCGGCGCGCGAGGTGCTGGAGGCGGTGGGCCCCGCGCGAACGGTGTCGATTTCGCAGCGGAGCAGCGGCACGCAGGGATCGCTCGCGGCCAAGCTGTACGACGCGATGCTCACGCTCTTGCTGCTTCAGGGCGAGCCGGAAGTGATCGACGCCTCAAACTCGGGGCCGGACACGTCCGGGGGCGTGCATCTGGCGCCGGGGGAGAATCTGCGAACGCTGCGCGGTGATCTCACGGCCAACGTGCGTTTCGGCTCGGGGCGGTCCGCGTCGATCGTGCTGAGCGAGTCGGCGGGGCGCTGGTTCCGGGGCGTGACGGTGATCTCGCGGGGCGGATGCGTTCGGATGGACGACAAGTCGTTCGAGGTGATCGACGCGGCGGGACGAACGACGGATCGCTCGCGAACACGCCTCACCACCGGCGGGCACACGGACCCGGACGCAACGCCCGAGACGGGCGGCGCGCTGGCCATCGGCGAGCAGATCGCGGCGATTCTCGAGGGGCGGGCCGAGTCCGAGAGCGCGGTGGAGCGGGAAACGGCGTTGGCCATGTGCGAAGCGGCGCTGCTGAGCGCCCGGACCGGGCAGGGGGAGGCCCCGGCGACGATCCTCCGCATGGCGGGCGTTTGAGGGGGAATCCTCCTTCGAAGCCGGGGACCTCAACCCCGGGCCGGGGCGTCAGTACTAGAGTCCATGCCTTGGCGTCGTCGGAATCTCCGCGGCGCGAGGATCGGCGATGCGAAAGGAGCAGGCAATGCGCGGATGGATGAAGGCGATTGTGGCGACCGGCGCGGTGACGGTGTTGGGTCTGACGGCGCTGGCCGCGGGCGACAAGACGCTCGCCAAGGGCGCCGTGGCCCCGGAGTGGTCGTTGAAGGATTCGAGCGGCAATAGCCACAAGCTCTCCGACTATCGGGGCAAGGTGGTGGTGCTCGATTTCTGGGCGACATGGTGCGGGCCGTGCAAGCGCGCCATGCCCACCGTGCAGAAGCTCCATGAGGAGTACAAGGACAAGGGCGTCGTGGTGTTCGGCGTGAACTGCTGGGAAAGGAGCGATCCGGCGCAGTACATGCGTCAGCAGAAGTTCACCTACACCTTGCTCATGAAGGCGGATGACGTCGCGACCAAGTACGGCGTGACCGGCATCCCCGCGTTCTTCATCATCGATGGGGACGGCAAGATCGCGTTCAGCGAGACGGGCTTCGGGCCGAACAGCGAGAAGGAGATCCGAGCGGCCCTCGAAAAGCTCGTGAACAAGTCCTGAGCATCACCCGCCCAAGGATTCGACGATTCGTGCGCGCGCCCCGCATCTCGCGGGGCGTTTCTTTGCGCGCGACGGGCGCTCAGCCCTTCAGGTCGAGCGATGGTCGCGCGTCGGACGTCGGCGCGCCGTCCGGCCCGTACGTCGGATGCTCCTGCCGGTCCTCGTGCGATTCTTCGTGCGAGTTGCCCTTCGTCGATCGCACGGCCTCCGCGATCGCCACCTCATCCACGGGCGCCTCGAGGCCCTCGGGATTCAGATGAAACCGCCGGTTCTCCGTCTCCGCCGCACGGCGCGTATCGCGCACGGCCTGCCGCTCCGCCTGGGCGGAGCCCGCGAGAGACGACGCGATGGTCGGCGAGATAGGGTCCATGTCCATCCCGAGTATCGGCGAGCCCGGGAGCGGCGCTTCAAGGAGGTCTGAGAACCTCTTGGGGCTCACGATTACCGGACAACTCGCCCGGCCAGCTCGATGCGCAACGCCTCGATCAGCCGAGCATCTCGACGGGGTTCAAAGGCCGCGTCCCCTCGAAAGGCCCCGGCGGGGAAGGCCCAGTAGGCCTTCTCACGCGTCTCCTGGGGCTCATCGTCGAACCGGGGCATGGCGTGGGCGTGCAGGGTGGGGTCCACATTTCCCAGCAGGGCGTAATTCATGCGCCGGAACGGCCTCGGCACGCCCGCCTGGGCCAACGCGCGCGGGATGGCGTCCCCAAGCGCCGCCAGATCCAGCAGAAACGTCGCCCGAGCCGGCTCGGGCAGCTCGTTGAGAGAGCCAGTCAGAGGGTCCGCGATCAGCACGCAGTAGCCGGGCAGCGTGTGCTGTTCGAACAATGTCACGAAGCCCGAGGCCAATCGCGCGACCAACGCGGGGTGGGTCCCCGCTCGGCACGCCTCAAGCTGTTCACGAATCGTCATCGCCAGCGCCCAGACGTGGAGCCCGAGGCTGCGCCTTTCTTCACCAGCAGCACGACGACATGCGCCTCGACGGCCCGACCTTCTCCCACAGCGTCCACACCCTCGTGCGATTTGCCCTTCAGATTCACGGCGGACGGCTCCACGCCCAGCAAGCGGGCGATGTTCTCCCGGATCTGGTCCTTCACCGGCCCGACTCGGGGCCGCTCGAGGATGATCGTGCAGTCCAGGTTGGCCACCACCCAGCCCGCTGAGCCCACCCGCCTGGCCGCTTCCGCCACGAACACGCTCGAGTCTTTGGAATCGTGGCGAAGGTCGTCGTCGGGGAACAGCTGTCCGATGTCCGGGAGGGACAGGGCGCCGAGAAGGGCGTCGGTCACCGCGTGGTAGAGAGCGTCTCCGTCCGAATGGGCCACGGGCCCGAGAGGGTGGTCCAGAAGGACACCTCCGAGCACGAAGGGCCTGCCGCGGCCCGACGGGGGCGGCGGCTCCAGGCGGTGCAGGTCGTACCCGTGTCCGATACGGATGGCCGAGGCAGTCGACATAGGCGGGTTCGGGGGAAAAACTTGCCCAATTTGGCGTGCGGAATGACCGATCGTATGGTACTCGCCGCGGCGCGCGGGCCGCGCCTCTCGGGCCGAACGCCCGAGGGCACGGCAACGTAGGTGCAGGACGGAGACAGACATGACACGGAATCGGCTGGGTTGGCTGACAATGGCGGGCTTGATTGGGCTTTCCGGCTGCTACTACGAGGGCGGACCGCTCTCGTCCCAGGATCGGTTCACCTACGTGAGCCGGCCGTTCCAGCCTTGGACGGTCGATCTGGTCGACGTCCGCACCGGTGAGGTCATCTGGTCGGTGGACGTTCCGGTCGGCGAGCAGCTGGTCGTGGACTTCCAGGCCGCTTCATCGGGCAAGCCGACCGACCCCTGGCGCCCGGACACGATGCTCTGGGATGTCGTTCCTTCGGGTCGCCGATTCGGCGCGCTGAGCAACAAGATGGCCGTGCCCGACCGCAACTCGCGCCGTCTGGAGCCCAAGATCCGGTCGACGCCGGAGTTGCCAGCCCAGCCGTACGCGAGCGCCCCCACTCCCGCCGCGGAACCCGCGCCCATCGAGGCGCCCGCTCCGAGCGCGCCCGAGCCGTCCAACGGCGAACCCGCCAAGCCGCACTGATCGACTACAGCCTGCCCGCGGCGAGGGAAGAGAGCGCCGAACGTTCGGACTTCGCGAGCGTGATGTGGGCCACCATCCCCAGCCCCTTCATGCGTTCAACGGTGTAGGACAGCCCGTTCGAGGATGAGTCCAGATACGGGTTGTCGATCTGCCCGACGTCTCCGGTGAGCACCAGGCGCGTGCCCTCGCCCACGCGCGAGATGATCGTGCGGACCTCGTGGGGCGTGAGATTCTGCGCCTCATCCACGATCATGAACTGATGCGGGATGGACCGCCCTCGAATATAAGTGAGCGGCTCGAGCACGAGACGACCATCAGCGATGAGCTTCTTGACGCGCTGTTCGGGCGTGCGTGACTCCGGGGCGTTCATGTGCGAGCCGCGCGTCGACAGCAGATACTCGAGGTTGTCGAAGATGGGCTGCATCCACGCGGCCAGCTTCTCGTCCTTGGTGCCCGGCAGATACCCGATGTCGCGCCCCATGGGCATGATCGGGCGGGCCACGAGCAGGCGGTCATACCGTTCCTCTTGAAACACCTTGGTCATGCCGGCCGCGAGCGCGAGCAGCGTCTTGCCCGTGCCCGCCGAGCCCAGCAACGTGATGAGTTTGATCTCGTCGTCGAGCAGCACATCGAGCGCCATGGTCTGCTGCACGTTCCGCGCCATGATGCCGAACACCGGCTTGCGCGGGCCAGACACCGGGATCACATGGTCGGTGTCCGCGAGCCGGCGCGCGAGCCCGGTGTGGGACGGGTCGTCCTCCGCTTTCAGGATGACGAACTGATTCGCGAGCAGCTTGGACGGCGCATTGGGCGCCTGACCTTCACCCTCGATGCGGGCCTCCGCGAGCCGATCCAGCGGAAGCATGCGGTTCTTGTACAGCTCGTCGATCATCGGCGCCGGAGCGCTCACCGAGATGAACCCGCTGTACAGCCGCTCCGCGTCCACCTTCTGATTCTCGAAGTCCTCCGCCCGGATCCCCAGCGCATCCGCCTTGATCCGCGCATTGATGTCCTTCGACACAAACACGGCCCGATCGCCCCCCTCGTGCAACGCCCACGCCACGGAAATGATGTGGTTGTCCGGCGTGTCCGAGTGGAGCGGGCGCGGTCGTTCCAGCGGGCTGGTGTCGATGCGCACGATCCCGGACGGCCCGGCCGTCTCGTGCACCCTCGACCAAGGCACTCCCTCCGTGAGCCGGCCCGCCTCGCGCAGCGCGTCGAGGTTCCGGATGGCCTGGCGCGCGTTTCGACCGAGATCGTCGTTCTGGCCCTTGAACTGGTCCAGCTCCTCCAGCACCGCAAAGGGGATGATCACCGTGTTCTCTTCGAACACGAACACCGCGTCCGGGTTGTGCAGCAGCACGTTGGTGTCGAGCACGAAGTGCTTGACGCCCTGATCCACCGCTCCCTCGCTCTGCGCGGACGGAACGGCGGCTGCGCCTTCCCGGGCCTTGGTCCGCTCGGGCGCCTCCTGGGGGGTTCGTCGCGCCGAGCCGGCGCGCGCCTTCACTTCACGGGCTGTCATACAACAGAATGTATCGGCCGAACCGGCCCGCGGTTCGCGCAAAAACGTCTAGAGTGCCCACTTCGCAGGAGAATCGCTCATGCGCGTCGCTGATCTCGTCCAAGCCATGGATCGCCTCGCTCCTCCCTGGCTCGCGGAGCCGTGGGATAACACCGGGCTGCTCGTCGGCGATCTGTCCGACGAGGTGCGGGGCCCGCTCTATCTGACCATCGATCTCACGGAGGAGACCCTCTCCGAAGCCGAGGTGGCCAACGCCGGCGCGATCCTCGCCTATCACCCGCCCATCTTCGACGCCCTCAAGCGCGTGACGGGGGACGACCCGAAGGGACGGCTCATCCTTCGGGCCGCACGAAGGGGCATCGCGGTGATCTCACCGCACACCGCGCTCGACGCGGCGCCGAACGGCATGGCCGAGTGGCTGGCCGAGGGCGTCGGCCCGGGAGGAGATCGGCGCGCGATCGTGCCCGCCGAGATCCCGGACGACCGTCAGTCGCACAAGATCGTGGTGTTCGTGCCGACCGAGCCCACCGACGCTCTGGAGCGCGTCCGCAACGCGCTCGCGTCCGCCGGGGCCGGGCACATCGGCGCGTACGAGTTGTGCTCGTTCACGCTCTCGGGAAAGGGCTCGTTCTTCGGGGGCGCCGGAACCAAGCCGCGCGTCGGCGAATCGGGACGGCTCGAAACGGTGGCCGAGCACCGCCTGGAAATGGTCTGCCCGCGCGGCGCCCTCCCGATCATCATCGAGACGCTCAAGGCGTTTCACCCGTACGAGGAGCCGGCGTTCGACCTGTACCCGCTCGCGCAGCGCACCGATCGACGCATCGGCGCCGGGCGGCGCGTGACGCTCGACCAGCCCGCCACACCCGAGGAGATCGCGGCGCGCGTGCGCGAGCACCTCGGGCTCCAGCGCGTGCGCCTGGCGGAGGGCTCAGCGCGCGGCGCGAAGGGCGCCATGGTCGGCGTCTGCCCGGGCGCGGGCGCGGGCCTTCTCGACGCCGCGATCGCCCAGGGCTGCTCCGCGTTCGTCACCGGAGAGATGAAGCACCACGACGTGATGCGCGCGACCTCGCGGGGCTGCGCCGTCATCCTCGCGGGGCACACCAATACCGAGCGGGGCTACCTGCCTCGGCTCGCGCGAGCCTTGAGCGAATCGCTCCCGGGGCTGGAGGCGCGCGTGTCCACGGCCGATCGAGACCACACGCGCTACGTCTGAGCCTCGTCCCGCCCGGCGCTCAGTCGCGCAGCACGAACGATCGCTCCGCGTACAGCTTGTCCATCAGCGCTCGCAGGGGCTGCGCGCTCTCGAGGCGCCACGCGCAGGCCACGAGCAGTTCCACCAGATGCAGGTAGTCCGAGAGGGAGATCGCCTCGGGCTCGATGACGGCCGCGGAACGATCGCCCCCGGACACCGCGTCGAGATTCCCCATGTTGTGGTAGTTCTTCAGCGGCAGGCAGACGCACGTCGCCTCGTGCCCGAAGGCGCAGAAGCACGTCGCCTCGCACGTCCCTCCGGGCATCAGCCGTCGTTGCCATCGGAACGGGGCGTCTCGCTCGGCGGTCTGCCTGGCGAGCCCGTCGGCGACCCCGGCGACGGCGGCCGTGAGCGTCGGTGAAAACGTGGACGTTTTGTCACCAACCCGCACGATCGGCCCCGCGTGCAGCGGAGATTCGGGATAGGCGCGCGAATTCTCGAGCGCCAGAACGCGGGCGCCCTCCGGAATCACCCCCTCTCGGCACGCCGCGATCGCGCCGATAAACCCTACCTCCTCCGCGCGCGTGAACAGCGCGCTCACGGGCGGGCGCCCATCGCGCGAGGCCCGCAGCGCTTCGAGCGCCGAAAGAATGGCCGCCACCGCGGACAGGTCATCACACGCCGGCGCTCGAACCTCCCCCTCGACCAGCACCGCGTCGGGCAGGTCCCACGTGCCCACGTCGCCCGGGCGCACGGCCGCGAAATCCACATGCGAATCCAGCTCCACCGTGCAGCGGCGCAGCGGGTCGGCCGCGGTCGCGTCGAGCACCGTGCCGGGCAGGCGCCGGTCGTCCCTCGTGTGCACGACGATCCGGGCGTTCTCGAAGTACGGGTCCATCACGCCGCCCCGGAACGTGCACGAGATCGTGCCCTCGTGCACCACGTTCTCGACCACGAAGGCGGGATGATCCAGATGGGCCGTGAGCAGCAGTTCGGGGCCGTCCCCGCGGGCCGAGCCCGATTCTCGCAGCAGGAGATTGCCGGCGGCGTCGCGGGTGAGCGTGAAGTCCGGACGCACCGAAGCCCAGCGCTCGATCCACGCAACCACGCGCCCCTCCCGCCCCGCGGCCGTGGGCAGCGATGTCAATTCCAACAGCCAGCGAGTGGCCTGGTCGGCCGATTCCGGGCGTTCGTGCGGCATGCCCGCCAGCGTATCGCGCCGCGGTCGGCGCATCCCTACACTCTCCGTCCCCCATGGCTTCGCCCTTCTCCCCCATCCCGGTCATCCTCGACGAACTCCGCGCCGGGCGCATGATCGTGCTGACGGACGATGAAGGGCGTGAGAACGAGGGCGATCTCGTGCTGGCGGCCGAGAAAACCACGCCCCAGGCCGTGAACTTCATGCTCTCGCACGCCCGGGGATACATGTGCCTCTCGCTCACGGGTCAAGCGTGCGACCGGCTCGACCTGCACCCGCAATCCGTAACGAACACGAGCGTCCGGGGCACGCCCTTCACCGTGGCCATCGACGCGCATCCCCGTCACGGCGCCACCACCGGGGTCTCCGCCGCGGAGCGCGCCAAGACCATTCTGCTGGCCATCGATGCGGCCTCCCGCCCCGACGATTTCGTGCGCCCCGGCCATATCAACCCGCTCCGCGCGCGCGACGGGGGCGTGCTCGTCCGTACCGGGCAGACGGAGGGCTCCGTCGACCTGTGCCGGCTGGCCGGCCTCCAGCCCGCTTCGGTGATCATCGAGATCATGCGCGAAGACGGCGAGATGGCGCGCGTGCCCGACCTTGAGCGATTCTGCGCCAAGCACAGTCTCAAGATGTGCTCCGTCGCGCAGATCATCGAGCACCGGCTGCGCGATGAGCGGCTCGTGCGACGACTGGACCCCGCGCACGGCACGTCCATCGACACCGAGTTCGGGCGCTTCAACCTCATCGCGTACGACTCGCTCGTCGACCCGCTCCCGCACATCGCGCTCACCGTGGGCGGTGTGGGAGATCTCGCCGGCAACGGACACGCGACCGATTCCGCCGAGCCGACCCTCGTTCGCATGCACCGGCGCAACGTGCTCGGCGACATCTTCTTCGACGGCGCCGATTCACCCGACGGCGCCAGCGGGCGCGCCCTGCACGCCTCGATGCGGGCTATCCAGAAGGCGGGACGCGGCGCCGTGGTGTACCTGCGTCCGGAAGGCGCGGGAGACGCCCTCGACCAGCGGCTCCACGCTCTCAAGCGATCCGCCTACACGCCCGAATCCCACGACCTCACCCACCCGCAAGGCCCCGGCGGCGTGGCCATGCCCATGACCCACCGCGATTACGGCATCGGCGGGCAGATCCTCCGCGATCTCGGCGTGCGGAAACTCCGGCTCCTCACCAACCACCCGCGCGCGCTGCCGGCCCTCGAGGCCTTCGGGCTCGAGATCACGGAGCACGTCCCTATCCCCCTCTGACCACGACGGCCATGGCCAAGCGGATTCTCTACTCCGTCACCGCAACGCTTCCCGACGAGCCCACGGCCGTCGAGTACATCGCCTGGCTCGAAGACGGCCACGTCGATCAGGTCGTGGAGGCGGGCGCGCACTCGGGCATGATCATCCGGATCGAGGGCGCGCCCATCCGTGTGCGAACGCAATACGTGTTCTCCACTCGTGAGACGTTCGACCGCTACGTGGAGCGCGACGCCCCGGGCCTCCGCGCCGATGGCCTCAAGCGCTTCCCGCCCGAGCGCGGCATCACGTTCTCGCGCGATATCGGCGAGATCGTCTGACCCCCATCGGCGTTTGTCGACGCGCTCCCGCGTCTCAGCACGACTGGCCGAAGCCCGACAGCACCGCGTTCAGGTCGGCAAAGCCGACCGTGCCGTCCCCGTTCACATCGCCCGCGAGGAAGCCCGGCCCGCTCTGGGTCTGTCCGAACTGCGACAGCACGGCGTTGAGGTCGGCAAAGCCGACCACCCCGTCTCCGTTGGAATCGCCCGAGCACGTCCCCGTGATGCGGAAGTTCACGTCCGTCACGTCCGCGCCGGTGTTGCCCAGCGCGTCCCGCGCCGTCACGCGGATGCGCGCCTGCGAGGTGTGCACGTTGGGCACGTTCCAGTTGAAGGAGCCCAACGCCGCCGCGCCCAGCGAGAGCGTGCTCCATGTCGCGCCGCCGTCGTAGGACGCGTGCACGTCCACGTCGCTCACCAGCACGTCGTCGTCCGAGTTCCAGCGGATCGTCTGCACACTGCTCGGCGCCACCGTCTCGCCGCCGTTGAGCGACTTCACGTACGCCGTGGGCGCCAGCCCGCCGTTGGGGCCCGCCGCTCCGCGGTGCTTGGGAACGTGCATCACGATGCAGTGCATCACGCCGGCCGCGGAAACGATGGCCTCGCAGTTGATCTGGATGATCTGCCGGCCCGGCAGCGCGCTCTGCCACGCCGCCAGCGCCTGCGCGTTGTGCGGCGACACCGTGGCGTTGGTGTACATCGGCAGCAGCACGATGTTGTTGCACATCACCACGTTCGTGTACGTGTAGTGAATCCCGCTCACCGAACGCGCCGGGATCCGCGTCACCGTGTAGCCCATCCCCGCCATCGTCACGGCGGCCGCGTCGCAGATCTGGTCCTGCGTGCTGCCGACGTTGTTGGGCCAGTCCGAGATGATCACGGCGTCGTCCGCGATCACCTGCATCCACATGTCGATGTGCTGCGTCGCGTCCACGCTCGTCGGGAACGGCTGGAACAGCATCGTGTTCACGCTCTGGTACGCGTTCCAGTGCCCGATGATCTGGGCCTCCGTCATCCCCGGGTTCTCGTTGTTGATCAGACGCGTCGCGTAGGCGCGATCCATCGCGTCGAGATGGTAGTTCCCGCCCCCGTGCACCAGCGGAAGCTCGTAGTGCGCATGCCCGCGCTGCGCCGCGTAGAAGATCGTGTACGCGTTGTCGTTGGGGCGGGGCCGGTTGTACGTGTGGTCCACCACCGCGCGCGTGTCGCCCTCGAAGATGTACCTCGGGCCGTAATCCCGGATCCAGATCGAGTCCGTGTTCCGGATCACGAACTTCACCCGCGCCATGTTCGCGCCGGCCGCTTGAATCGAATTGAACGCCGATGTCTGCGTTGACGAGCTCACCACCGCCACCCACACATCCGCGCCCCCGCTCGTCGTGATCTCGCGCGCCATCTGCGCCGCGATGTTCAGCCAGGACGCCGACCCCCGCCACGACAGCAGGATCGAATCCATCGGCTCGTACTCGGCCGCGCAGTGGATCGGCCCCGTCGGGGGCGGCGTCACCGCGCGCAGGTCGGTCGTGATCGGGTTCGTCGCCAGATACGCCCGCTCGGCTTCCGTCAGATGCCGGGGCAGCGCCTCGCTCCGATCCACCGGCAGCGTGATCTCCTCCGCCAGCGCGCCGGCCGAGATCATTACCCCCGCCGACACCGCCACCAACCACGTCCGATACGACATGCGAGCGCTCCCTGGCCTTCCGCGCGCGGCGACGACTTCGCCCGCAACTCCGACCGTCCCGATCCTACCCTGCCACAAACCCCACCCCAAGCCAATCCTCCCCCCGTTTTTCGAGCGTTATTCCCCCTCCCAATGCCCCGGCGTCATGATCCCCAGGGCCTCCTCCGCCGTCCGCACCACCACCGCCGAGAACTGAAACCTCCCCGCCGGCGCCCGCTCCACCACCCCGGCGTGCTTCGCCTCGAAGCGGGCCGCGTCCGCCTCCCAATTCACGTCGAACGCCCCTCCCGAAAAATGCACGGGCGCCAGATCGCACGCCACCCCCACGCGCAGCCCCGACTCGTGCGCGCGAAGCGAGAAGTCCACGTCGTACACGTGAAAGCCTCGAAACGTCTCCGCGTCGAAGCCGACCCGCTCCACCGCCTCGCGCGATGCGCCGATCAGCACCCCGTCCACCACGCGGATCCCCCCCACCCACCTCCTCGGCGCCGAATACACGCACACCGTGTACGCCCCCGCGCCCCCCGCCTGATGCGCGATCTGCCCGTAGATGTGCGGCGGGCCCGCCCGAACCCACCCCGCGCCCGCCACCCGCGTCGCCCCCGCCACGCCCCAAACATCGAATCGTTCGAAGTGCGTTGTCACCCTCGCCCCCGCGTCGGCCGCCAGCAACGCCACGTCGTCGTGCGAGAACAGCAGCCGATCCCCCCGCGCCCGCTTCGCCCCCCGGTTGTATCCCTCGCTCATGGACGCGGCGTCGTGAATCCCCACGATCTCGTGCTCGACGCCCTTCAGCACGCGCGCGTACATCGCCGCCACGCGCCCAAACTTCTCACGATCGATCGAGCAGATGACGACGGACAGCATCGCGCGCGATGATACCCGCGCCCCTCACGGGCACGCCGTGCCGAACGCGCTCAGCACGATGTTCAGATCACGGAAATCCACGACGCCGTCCGCGTTCACGTCGCCCTCGAACCACGGCTCACTCTGCCCGAACTCCGAGAGGACGATGTTCAGATCTTCGAAATTGACAAGCCGATCCTCGTTCGCGTCGGCCGTGCAGGGAGCCTCGTCCGTCCCGCCCACGATCTCGCTTGCTTCGAGATTGCGATACTGCGGGCCCTCCTCCGAGCCGTCGTAGTCCGATCGAGACCGGGACATGTGCACGAACGGGCCAACCGACAACCCCGCCCAGGGCGAGTCCATCACCGGCGCCCACACCACGGTCGCGCCCGTCACGAGCCGATACTGGCGCACCGAGCCGTCCCCGAACACCGACACATCGCCCTCGTTCCCATAGTGCAACGCCTTCGGATTGAACGGCGCGTCGAACCCCGAGTTCAACTGCCACACACCGGCCGTCGGGCTGCGCGTCAAGCGCGACACGCGCACCGACCCGTCCCCGGCCAGCATCACCGACCCGTCCGCCGAGTGCACCGCCATGCTCGCCGCGCCCTGGATCGTCGGCAACGCCGTGGGCAGCGCGTCCGATGGCGGACTCACGAGGAAGAACAGACTCCGAGGCAGCCGCACAATGCGGTTGTTGACCCGAGACAGCACGAACACCTCGTCCGTGCTGTCCGCGTAGTCGATCGCGTCCGCCGAGTTCCCCGCGCCCACCCCCCCCGACCCCATGAGCGTCGGCGGGCTCACGCGGCAGTTGAATCGGCGCACCGTCGTGCCGTCCAGCACGTACAGCTCGTCGAACCGACTCATCGTCATCTTCTTCGGGTCCGCCAGCGAGGACACCGGCGCAAACGTGTGATCGATCGGGTCCACGCTGTACAGGCCCGCTGGGTGCACGCTCCCGTCCCCGAGCAGCAGAAGGTGCACCGACCCGTCCCCCGCCGACTCGATGTCCAGGATCGGCCCGACCCCCGCCGGAAGCGGGATCGTGCTCTCCTGCGCTCCCACCGCGGGGCGGAACGGCGTCGGCACGATGCGCTTGAGCGCAACCGCCCCGTCCACCGACGAGCTCTGGGTCAACCCGTAGCGAGGGAACACCGCGATGTATGAATCAATGAACCGACGGATCCCGTCGTTCGCCCCCGTCATCATCTCGCTCAGAATCATCGGCAAGCCCAGCCGGATCACGAACGTGGTCTGGATCGGCATCACCTTGGTCGCGAACGCGGACTGCGACGAGTTCGCGCTATCGCTGGCCGGATCGCGGTACTTGATCCGCTGGCTCGAGCCGTTGATGTCGACTCGGTTCAGCGTCACCACGTGCCCGCCCGTCCGGTCGATCAGGTTGTTGTAGTTCGACGAGCCCGGATTCGTCGACTGCGGCACGTATCGCCCGTACGCGAACGCCACCAGCGCGCCGTCCACGCCACGCAGACCAAGCCGCCGCGCCGTCACGTCGTGCCCGGCCCCCGCCCGCCGGTAAACCACGTCGAACTGCGCACCGCCGATGATCGTGAACCACGTCGCCGCGCCCGAGCCGAACCCGCCCTTGGTCCCCTCCGTCGCATGCGTATTCATGAACGCGCCCATGAGCTGGATGTTCGATGTGGCCGCGTTGTAGATCGACGTCGAGTTGCTCTGCCAGTTCTGCGCGCCCGGGGGAAACGACGGGTAGCCGTGCGTCGCCGCGTACGCCGCGATATTCAACGCCGCCGTCGGCGCACAGTACATGTTCCCGTTGTTGGGAAGCCCCGGCCGCCCCGACACCGCGCTCCGACGCTGATCGAAGTCCACCATCCCCGTCACGCGCCACGTGAACTGGTTCGAGTTCTGATATGACCAGTACACCGCGCTCTTCGCGGCGCCGCACCACAACGACAACGCCGCTACGCCAGCGCACCATCCCAACGAACGTCCCATGCTGTAACCATCCTCTTGTCGAACGACACGCCCTCGCGCCGACGCCTCGGCTGCAACCGGGCATCCCGCTGGCGGAAATGTACCCACCGTCACACGCCATCCCAAGAGAGAATCCGCCGCTTTTCTCGGCGCGCAGCGCTCAACATTCTCAATAACACACGCGCCGCACACCAAACGCCTGCCGCACGACTCCTATCCGCAGACGCTCCCGAAGGAGCTCAGGACAATGTTCAAGTCGCCGAAACCAACCACGCCGTCTCCATTGACGTCGCCTTCCAACGCGCCGATCGCCCCGTTCTGCCCGAACTGCGAAAGCACGATGTTCAGGTCCCCGAAGTTCACGATGAGATCGTCGTTCGCATCCCCCGCGCACACCTGGCGCTCGAACGCGCCCATGTCCACCGTCGCCGCGCCGTTCGGCGCCGACGCCGGGTCATCCACGAAGCGCGCCGAACCGCTGACATCCAACGGCGTCGGCTCGCTCGTGTTCCCGTTCGAGTTCAGATCAAACTCGTCCGGCGGCACGAGAGAGTTCGAGCCCGAGTCCACGCACGCCGAGGCGCGACGCAATCGATAATCCCCGCTGCTCGCGCTGCGAAACTCCGGGTCCGAATCGATGTTGCCCGCTCCGGCGAACCCGCCCTCCACGTCGCTGAACCGCACCACCGTCGGCCCGAGCGTTTTGATCGAACCCGCCGACGCCGTATTGCCCCAGATCACGCAGTGCGAAATCTCGGCGTCATGCCCCACGACGAACAGGGTCGCCGCCCCGCTTGTTGTCCCCGAAGCGACATTCCCCGTCATCGTGCAGTTCACCAGACGCAGCGTGGTCGTGAAATCATCGAACCAGGTCGGACCCGCCTGCCCCGAGTTCCGCGCGAACACGCAATTCATGGCCCGCGCGTGAACGTTGAACCCGCCGGAGGTGTACACAGAGGCCCCCAACGCCCCGCTGTTTTCCAGGAACCGGCAGCCCGACAGCGACAGCGTGTACGTCACCCCGATACACACGATCCCGCCTCCCCCGAGCCCGTTCGCCCGATTCGACTCGAACACGCACTCCACGAACTCCAGGCGGGAGTGCAGCCCTTCCGTCGTCTGATCCCCGAATCCGCCGCCGTGCTCGCTCGCTCGGTTGCCCCGGAATGTCGTCCCCGACACGCGCACGCTCCCACGCAACGTCGCCATCCCGCCGCCCATCAGGGCTTCATTGTCTTCAACAAGACACTCCTGCATGCGCAACCGTCCGACCTGCCCGAACCCGGCCATCACTTCCACGAACACACCTCCCCCGCGATCGTGCGCGACACCCGACGTGAACAGACCATTCGCATTGCCGCCCGCGATGCGCAAGCCGTCCAACATCGCCTCGCCCGTCAGGCCCGTCGCCGACACAACGTGGTATGCGTTGTCGCTCCGATTCACGAACCCCGGCGCGTCGTCCCCATTCAGATCTCCGCTCAGGGTCGTCACAAACAAGCTCGGCACGCGCTCGTCCGGATTCGCGCCGCCCAACCCCGCATATCCCCCTTTCACCGTCACGCCCGTCTTCAGCGCGAACGTCGACTCGCGCGGCCCGGCCGCCGCCCCCGGCCTGTACACGCCCTGCGCGATCCTGATCTCATCGCCCGCCTGCGCCGCGCTCAGCGCCGCGTGCGGGCTTGGAAACGCCGCGACCCACGACAGACCGTCTCCGCCCGCCGGGGCGTTCCCGTCCACGAACCACGTCGTCCCGCACGCCGATCCCGCGCACGCCGCCAACACCACAGACATCAGCACGCCGTTCATGTGCACCGGCCTCCAAATGCGCTCAGCACCGCGTTTAAATCCGCAAAGTTCACCACGCCATCCCCCGTCACGTCCCCCTGCAGCGCGCCGATCGCGCCGCCCTGACCGAACTGCGACAGCACCACGTTCAGATCCGCAAACCCGATCACCAGGTCGTCGTTCGCGTCCCCCACGCACACGGCCCGCTCCGACGCCCCCATGTCCACCACCGCGCTCCCGTTCGGCGCCGACGCGCCGTCGTCGACGAACCGCTCCGCCCCCGACCAGTCCCAGGGTGTTGGCTCGCTCACATTCCCGTTCGAGTTCAGATCAAACTCATCCGCCAACACCGCGCCGTTCAGCCCCGAGTCCACGCACGCAGAACTCCGACGCAAGCGGTAGTCGCCCGCGCCCGCATCCCGGAACAGCGGGTCCGCGTCAACGTTGCCCACACCCGCGAATCCACCCTCGATGTCGCTGTGCCTCGCCACCGTCTGACCGAGATGCGTGATCGCGCCCGCGGCCGCCGTGTTCCCCCATACCACACAGTTCGAGACCTCGACGCCCAGCCCAAGAAACCGCATCGTCGACCCCGCCACCGTCGTCAGCGATGCCGAGTTCCCCGTCATCGTGCAGTTCACCAGCCGCAACGTGCTCGTGAAATCGTCGAACCACGCGGGCCCCGAGAGCCCGGCGTTCCCGTCAAACACGCAGTTCATCGCGCGCGCGTGCACGTTCGAGGCGCCGCCCGTGTACACGGCCGCGCCCCCCGCGCCCGTGTTCCCCGTGAACCGACAACCCGACATCGACAACGTGTACGTCAGGCCCAGGCACATGATCCCACCCCCGCCCAGCCCCTGCGCCGTGTTTGCCTCGAACACGCAGCGGACAAACTCGAACCGCTTGTGCGTGGAGTCGGTCGTCTGATCCAGGAACCCGCCACCCATGCTCGTCGCGCGATTCCGACGAAACACCGACTCGCTCGCCCGAACGCTCGCCCTGTCCACACCCACACCCGCGCCGAACTTCGCGCGATTGTCCTCAATCACACACCCGATCAATCGCAGCGCTCCAACACCGCTGAATCCGGCGGCCGCCCGCCCCAGCACGCCACCGCCCAGATCATGCACGTTGGGCGTGCCGTCCGCGTTGCCACCCACGATCCGAACGCCGTCCAGTGTCGCCTCCCCCGTCAGGCTCAACGCAGACACCACGTGGAACGCGTTGTCCCCCCGATTCACAAACCCCGGCGCGTCGTCCCCATTCAGATCTCCGCTCAACGTCGTCACGAACACGCCCGGCGCCCGCGCATCCGGGTTCGCGCCTCCCAGCCCCGCATATCCCCCTTTCACCGCCACGCCCGTCTTCAGCGCGAACGTCGACTCGCGCGGCCCGGCCGCCGCCCCCGGCCTGTACACCCCCTGCGCCACCCGAACCTCATCCCCAGACTGCGCGGCCCCCAACCCCGCATGCAGGCTCTGAAACGCCGTGCCCCACGTCTGCCCGTCCCCGCCGCCCGGCGCAGCGCCGTCGACAAACACCGTTGTGGCGCCGGCAGCCCAGCCCGCCATCACCCCGATCGATATGCCGACTCCATTCACACGACAGCGCATCAGCAGGTCTCCTCTCACCCACCATGCGCCAAGCAGACGACTCCGGGCTAGCGGAAACGCGCGCCGACATCCTGTTTTGTTGGAACGAGGGTCAGCCCTCTCCGACCGAGAACCGCTACGCCGCCTCCACCGTCTCCGCCTCGGCCTGAGCCGCATCAAACGGCTTCCCCTCGATCGTCAATCCCAGGTGCGCCAGCGGGCCGTGGGGCTTCTTCGCCTCTTCCTTCAACCGCCTCCCCGCGCCCGGATTCGCGTACCGGTTGAACACCATCGCCTTCACCGTCCCCCACATCCCGCCAAACGACGTAAACGTGTGGTCCACCGCGCTCGCCTCGTACCCCGAATGCACCATGCACTGCTGGCACGCTTTGTTCCCGCTCGCGCGCCCATAATCCTCCCACCTCGTCTCGCGCATCAACCCTTCGAACGTCTCGGCGTACCCGTCCTGCAACAGGTAGCAGGGCTTCTGCCACCCGAAGATGTTGAACGTCGGGTTCCCCCACGGCGTGCACTCATACTCGCGCGTCCCCATCAGGAACTCGAGGAACAGCGGCGACTGATTGAACTTCCACCCCTTCTTCCGGTTCGACAACGCCATCTCGAAGAACTCGTTGGTCTTCGCACGCTCCTGCATGAACGAGGCCTGGTCCGGCGCCTTGGGATAGGCATATCCCGGCGACACCATCATCCCCTCCACGCCCAGCGCCATCGTCTCGTCAAAGTGCTTTCGCACCGCGTTGGGGTCCGCCCCGTCGAACAACGTCGTGTTCGTCGTCACCCGAAAGCCGCGCTTGACCGCCAGCCGGATCGCCTCCGTCGCCGTCTCGAACACGCCGTCGCGGCACACCGCGAAGTCATGGTGCGCCCCGTGCCCGTCCAGATGCACGCTGAACGTCAGGTACTTGCTCGGCTTGAACCACCCGGCCTCGAGCTTCTCCTTCAGCAGGATCGCGTTCGTGCACAGGTAGATGTACTTCCGACGCGCGATCAGCCCATCCACAATCTCGCGGATCTGCGGGTGCAGCAGCGGCTCGCCCCCGGGGATCGACACCATCGGCGCCCCGCACTCGTCCACGGCCTCGAAGCATCGCTCCGGCGACAGGTCCTGCTTCAGGATGTGCGCCGGGTACTGAATCTTCCCGCACCCCGCGCACGACAGATTGCAGCGGAACAGCGGCTCGAGCATCAGCACCAGCGGATACCGACGGTTCCCGCGCAGGCGCTGGCCCAGCACGTACGTCGCCACCGTCCACATCTGCGAGAGAGGAACTCCCATGCCGCCTGCGCTCCTTACAAGGTCCAAAGCCGGCGCCGTCGCGCCAGTGCGCCGCGCCGCCCAAACCCACATCGTACCCCATCACCCCCCCACCACACCCGAACTCGCCGCCTCCGGACGACGTCTGAACCCACGCGCGCCCCCCACGCCCGCGCGTACACTCCCGTCGTTGCCTCCGAGAGGCGCGATGTCACACCCCGGGAGCCCGCCCCGTTTGCCGGAACGCACCGACGAACAACTCATCGGGGATTACCGCTCCGGCGACGCCGCGGCCTTCCGACTCCTCATCGAGCGGCATCAGGACGCCCTGCTCCGATTCCTCATCCGGTTCCTCGGCAACCGCGCACTCGCCGAGGACGCCTTTCAGGACGCGTTCCTTCAGGTGCATCTCTCGGCGGACACGTTCGATGTCGAGCGGAGATTCAAGCCCTGGCTGTTCACCATCGCCGCGAACAAGGCCCGCGATCTCCGCCGCCGCTCCTCACGCCGCCCAACGGTCGATCTCTTCGCGCCCATCGGCGGGGGTGACGACGACGGCGCGCGCACCTACATGGACCTCATGCCGGGCGAGCACCAGCCGGCCGATGCGGGAATGCACGCGCGCGAACGCGACGCCGCAGTG
Source organism: uncultured Phycisphaeraceae bacterium (assembly GCA_964638515.1). Taxonomy (GTDB): domain Bacteria; phylum Planctomycetota; class Phycisphaerae; order Phycisphaerales; family UBA1924; genus CAYPGJ01. The sequence goes on along the minus strand of CAZWZL010000002.1, from coordinate 15,396 downwards.
CAGCGAGCCGTCGACACCCTCCCGGACCACCTGCGCGAGATCCTCCTGCTCGCCTATTTCCAGCGAATGCCCTACGCCGTCATGGCCGAGGCCCTCGACATCCCCCTCGGAACCGTGAAATCCCGCCTGCACGCGGCCGTCGGAGCCTTCGCAAAGGCGTGGAAGGCGCAGTCCGAGAATCCCGAGCCGCCCGCCACGGAACCGCGAAACAACGATCCCGACGGGGCGCGAACCCCGACCCGGCCCTGACGTACTACCACCGCCGCGGCCGCGGAACGGACCCGCCCTGCGCGACGGAAACCACGCACGACATGACCACCCCGGCACGACACACGGACGGACTGGCCCCCAGCGATGCGCTGGCCCTCGACGCCCTGATCGACGGCAGCCTCGACCCCCACAACGTCCCCGCACATCTTCAGGAACGCGCGGGCGCCATCGCCTCCCTGCTCGCACGCCTCGACGTCGATCGGGATCGCGCCAACGACGCCACCCTCGTCAACGTCACGCTCGCCCGGATCGCGCGAGTGCCCATGCCGCAGGCCCTCGACACCGAGGCGCTCGACGCGCTCGCCGACGCCGGCTGGGATGCGTCACTCGTCCCCGCGCCGCTCTCCGGCCGCGCCGCCGAAGTGGCCCGAACACTCGCCGTCCTCGAGGACTCGTCCGCGCCGAGCCGCTCCGCCGCGGAGCGAGCCGCGCTCGTCGAAGCCACGCTCGCACGCGTGCAACAGACCATCGAACGCGAAGAGAACCGTTGGGGCGTCGACCGCGCCGATCGGTTCCGATTTGGCTCGTTCCGGCTGGCGGACCTTGTGTCCGTCGCGGCCGTGCTCGTCCTGGGGCTCTTCGTCCTGTGGCCGACCGCCGCGCGTTGGCGCGATCAGGCCCGCCTTCAGGCCTGCGCCTCGAACATGGCCAACTCCGCCGTCGGCTTCTCGCTCTACGCGCAGGACCACAACGGCGCCCTCCCCATGGCCACCGCGGGCTTCGCCAGCGGCTCGCCCTGGTGGAACGTGGGCGCCCCGGGCGAATCGCACTCGGCCAACCTGTTCTCCCTCGTGAGCGAGGGCTACGCGCCGCTGCACGATCTCACGTGCCCCGGCAACACCGACGCCGTCATCCACCTCAACACCAAGCAGTTCACCGACTGGCGCAATCCGCGCGAGGTGTCCTACTCCTATCAGCTGCCGACGCCCGCGCTGAAGTGGGACGGGCCCGTGCGGCTGATCGTCCTCACCGACAAGTCCCCGGTGATCGACCGCGCACGCCGAGGCGAGCTGGTCGACCCGCTCGCCCGCTCCGTGAACCACCGAGGCGCCGGGCAATGGGCGCTCATCAACGACGGCTCCGCGGCGTTCCTGACCACGCCGGTGCTCCCGAACGGGGACAACATCTGGCTGCCCCGATCGCGTCAGGCCAGCTCCCACCCCTTGCTCCGGGGGAGCGAGGTTCCGGAGGGCGAGGACGACGCGTTCGTGGCCCCCTGACGCCGCGAATCAGTAATCGCGCCCAAGCACGCCGCGCGGCGTGTTGTACAGCGGCGCATCGAAGAACGGATCACTATGGAGGACGTTGCGAACCGGCGGCGCCGCGTCGCGCGGCTGTCGTATTTCCGCGTGACTATCCACGAAGAGCATCGGCGTTTTGGTGTTCGGAAGTCCCAGGTATCGTTCCATCAAACGCATGTACGCAACCTCGTGGTCGTACATCACGACCTTGGCGGAAGGAAAAGCGACATGCGTGATTCTCGGTATCGAGAGGTAGGCGCGGGCGTTGCTCGCGTTGGATGAGGGCTGCGTCTCGGGGTCCCAGAGACGGTGGGACGCCAGAAACGAATGGGAGTATCGATAGGAGGGAACGAAGCTCCCGCCTTCCGTGCGATCCTCCACAACCACGCCCGGACTCACCCACGTCTCCAGATGCTGCTGCCACGGCGCAACCTCGTGGAGCACGCAAATCCAGTTGTGCGCGGTCATCCACCGACCGTCCCGCTGCATGGTGGAACCCGTCGCCCCCGGCGCGTTCCAGGGATACCACACACCGTCCTTCATGCACGGAAACTCCTGCGCATTCGCGGACAGGAATACGTCGATCGAGATGCCTATCTGCGAGAGGTTTGCCAGACTCCGAGCCTCACCCGAGTTGCAGCGAACCAATCGCAATGCCGGCGCCGAGATCGAAAGCAGCACGCCGATCACGCCGATAGCCACGAGCAGTTCGACCAGAGAATACGCGAGTTGACGCCGTCTGATAGTCACGGGTCGATCCCTAGAACTGCGGACACACGAGGTTTCCGATCCGCAACGGGTTGTACAGGCGAGTTTGGTGGATGCGCCAGTCCGATCCTGCCGCGTCCCACACGAACCAGATCGCGAAATACACGGGCCCGGCAACAGGCTGACCACCATCCACTACCCGGAGATAGAACACCGGAAGCAGCACCTCCACGATCGTGTACCGGTTTGCCGCGGGTTCGCCCGAGAGCGCAGGCCAACGATCGGGCATGGTCACGATGGTCGCCACGTGACGATCGTCTGAGACCGACCGTTCCTCGCCGTACTTGTATCGCACGCGGGCCGTCACCTCCTCGAGCGAGACTGGGTGCAACGCGATGGTCGAAGACATGATTTCCCACACTTCCCGGACGGTGCGCTCGGCCGATTCCCGATCCGGCCCCGGCGCGGTGCGCTCGACGAACTCGCGGCGCCCCCCGCTGCGCGCCTGAAACGCGAGGTATTTCTCGTACGAACCCGCGAGGTAAATCTCCATCTGTTCTTGCACCGCAAGAAGCAGTGAGTCCCGAGCCTTCGCGCCTAACCCGGAGAGTTCCGGTTGTTCTCGGAACTGGTGCGCCACCCCTTCTCTGATCCGGCTCGCCACCTCCACCGAACTCTCACGAGTGACCTGTGTCTCCATCTCCGGATTGACATTCAGCGAGAACTGCGGAAGCGGGATGGCGGCCGCCTGCGCCGTTGCCGATGGAGCGCGGCGAACCCTCACGGGCCACAAATGCCACGCGGCCAGCCCCAGGCCTACCGTCGCGAACATCGCGGCAACCTGAATGGCCGTGGGAAATCGACGACTCATGACTCCCCCTTTCTGCCTTTACTCAGGATCCCCGAAGCAGTTCGTGCAGTCGACGCAAACACACCCGCATCCCACGACGGTCGTGCCATTCAATTGGTCGCACTTTCCGCACGTCCTGTTCAGCCCCGTGCACACACCTCCGACACACTGCACCGTCGAAAACCCGCCGCCCGTCAGTTCACACGTCTGGTACAGCGTGCCCGACTGCAACCCGCACCCTTGGTTGTCGCAGGCCGCAGACGCACGTGTGCTCATCACAAACACCGCGCCGCCGAGCAGAACCAAGCCAAACGCCACCCGACCGATCAATCGCTTCATGACTGCCTCCTCAATCCCAGAAAGCCAGCAGGCAGCAGACAGCAGACAGCAGACAGCGCTAACATTCGCCGCCGATTGCGGCCCGCCATTTCAAGGGGGGCAGAATATCATGGGGAACTCGCCCGGTCAATAGCCATCCGTCCAGAGCCCGTGTTGGACGGCGGCGCCGGGCCTGCTACACTGCGCGGCTCGTCTTCGGGCGGCGAACCGCCCCGGGGCGGTGGGACCATTTACACGACTTTTTTGATTCGGCGCGGGAGCGATCTCCATGCCCAAGAACAAGACACACAAGGCCCTTCTCAAGCGCATCCGCGTCACCAAGACCGGGTTGGTCAAGCACAAGCGCTGCGGCGGCAAGCACCTTCGCTCGGACAAGCCGGGCAGCCGCATCCGCCAGTTCCGCAACGCCGTGTTCATGACGACGGGCGAGGCGAAGCGGCTCGAGAAGATGATCTTCCGTCGCCTGCGCGGGCGCAACCAGCCCCGCACGGCGCTGCGTCGCAGCCCCTCTCCGGCGGAGAGCAAGGCCGCGGCGGCGAAGGCCTGATTTCACGGTTTTTTTCGGCATTTCCACGCTGTCCGGGATCGAAGCCGGCTCGCATTCCTGAGCCGCCCCGTCCGGCCCTGATTGAGGAGTTTGATCCATGCCTCGCGTACGCAAGGGCGCAGCCCGCAAGCAGAAGCACAAGCGCGTTCTCCGGGAAGCTCGCGGTTATTTCGGGACGAAGAGCCGTCATTACCAGCAGGCCAAGGTGGCGCTCATGCGCGCCGGGCGCTTCGCGTGGCGTGATCGTCGTCGTCGCAAGCGCGACATGCGTCGGCTGTGGATCACGCGCATCACGGCGGCGTGCCGCATGCGGGACACGCGGTACAGCCTGTTCATGAACGGGCTCAAGCGGGCCGGGATCCTGCTGAACCGGAAGATGCTGAGCGAGATCGCGATCCACGATCCGGTGTCGTTCGACGCGATCGTGGCGACGGCGGTGAAGGCGTCGGCGGCGAGCCCTGCGAAGGCCTGAGGCCGGTCGTTTTCGGAAAACCCAAACGTTCGCCGAGAGGCCCTTTCTCCGGGCCGGGCGCGCACAAGACCGGCGATACTACAGAGGTATCGCCGCTGTTCTGCGCGCCGCGGGGGAGAGCGCACGTACGACGATTGCGGGCCTGGGTTGAGGGACAAGCGCGTGTCCTGCGCGCGCGCCGAGGATCGCGCTCGCGGCGAGGTATCCGGATCGAGTAGCGCCTTCCATGGTGGCGGGCCAGCCGGTGTTGGTGTAGTCGCCGGCGAGAAGGAGTCCGGACGGGCCGAGGGTGTCGGGGCGGAGCGGCTCGATCTCGGGGGTGTCGGCGAAGGTGGCGCGTTTTTCCTTGACGGGCCGCGCGTTGACGAGACGGGCGTTGCGCGATTCGGGGATGCAGGCGTGGAGGTCGACGAGGACGCGGTGGGCGATCTGTCGCTCGTCGAGGTCCATCCATGCGTCCGCGGCCGAGATCACGGCGTGCCAGCGCTGGACCATCTCACCGGGCTCGGACTTGTTGAAGATCCACTGGGTGGGGCGGTCGACGAGGACGGCGTGGGGAAGGTCGGAGATGGGTCGATCGAAGGTGAGATGGACGCCGAGGATTGGTGAGTGTTGGAAGCGGGCGAGCGCGGCGAACCGGGGGTCTGTCTTGAACAGCGCGGGGTCGATGATTTTGGCGGCGCGTTCGGGCGGGACGGCGCAGATGACGTGGCGGGCGTGGAGCGTCTGGCCGTCGGAGGTGAGGACCGCGCGCGGGGTGATGCGTTCGGCGGACACGCCCAGCCTGATGTCGCCGCCCGCGGCGCGGAGCCTCGCTTCGGCGGGGTCGTAGAGGCGAACGAGGGGGACCGCGGCGAGCGACATCCGCGAGGCGTCCTTGGTCGCCAGGAATCCTTCTCTGAAGACCTTGAGCGCGGCCGCGGCGTCGACGCGATCGCAGGGGAGGTTGCATGCGGAGACGACGATGGGCGCCCAGAAGCTGTCGATGGCGGATTGGGGTTGTCGGTGTTCGGCGAGCCAGTCGGAGAAGACGCGCCGGCCTCGGGGTTCGCCGGCGCTCCTGCGGAGGATGGCGAGCATGGCGCGGGCGATGGCGGTTTTTTCGGAGAGGGAGAGGAAGTGCGCTTTGGCGAAGGAGCCGGTGAGGTGGGCGGGCGCCGGGAGGAGGCCGGGCTTGAGGGTGGAGACTCGGCCGCCGGCTTCGATCCAGTAGAGGCGCGACGTCCACTTGAGGAGGTTGTCGACTTCGAGTCGCTTGAGGAGGTCGAGATAGTTGACGCAGCAGGCGAGGGCGACGTGCTGGCAGTTGTCGAGTGTTTCGCCGGTGCGCGCGTCGGTGAAGGAGGTGGCGCGTCCGCCGAGTTTTTTGCGGGTGTCGAGGAGGAGGACGCGGGCGCCCTGCTCGGCGAGGCGAACGGCGGCGGCGATTCCCGCGACGCCGGCGCCGACGATGATGGCGTCGTGGGCGTGTTTCATACGAGGGCGCGGCGCGCGCGGAGGAGCGCGGTGGCGGCGATGGCGGCCTTGACCGGGGCGGATAGTCGGACGCGTCGGGCGGTGATGATGCGGTCCGGGCGCGCGCGGAGTCGTTGGAGGAGCGCGTGGTAGATGGAGGTCATGGCCCAGAGGGTGGGGAGGCAGGCGGGGTCGACGAGGTCGTCGAGTGGGCGCGAGGCGTCGTACTCGCATTGCGCCCAGTCGGCGAGATCGGCGATGAGGGCGGCGCATCGCTCGGGGTGTCGCCAGTGGAGGAGGTCGTCGGGGGTGAGCTGGTATCGGGCCAGGTCTTCCCGGGGGATGTAGCAGCGTTGGTCTGAGAGGTCTTCTCGGATGTCTCGGAGGATGTTGGTGAGCTGGAACGCGAGGCCTCGGCGGATTGCGAGTTCGCGGGCGCGCGGCGCGGCGGATTCGTCGCGGAGCCCCCAGACGGCGATGCAGATGAGGCCGACGGTGGAGGCGACCCGGTAGCAGTATCGGGTGAGATCGTTGCGGGTCTGGTAGCCGCGGTGGTCGAGGTCTTCCTCCAGTCCGAGGAGCATGTCGGTGAGATCGCGGGGGTCGATCGGGAAGGTTTCGAGGGTGTGCGCGAGGGCGATCCAGACGGGGTCATCCGGGGGGGATTGTCCGGAGAGGATGGCGTTGAGGGTTTCGCGTCGGCGGGCGAGCTGAGTTCGGGGGCCGGCGTGGGTGGCGGGCTCGAGGTCGGTGTCGTCATCGGCGAGGCGGAGGAAGGCGTAGAGGGCGTAGATGGCGGAGCGTCGGGGCTCGGGGGTGAGGCGCAGGCCGTAGTAGAAGTTGCGGGCGTGCTCGCGGGCGATGGCGCGGCAGTGGTCGTAGGCGCGAGTGAGCGTTGCGTTGGAATCGGGATTGAGGTGCGTTGTGGTCATGGGAAGAGTCGCCAGAGGCGGAGGGAGGCTACTAGGAGGAGTGAGGCTTTGCGCGTCGGGGTGAGGGTAGGTCTGGTCCAGAGGGTGGCGCAGCCGGCGCGCTCTACGGCGCGGAGGACGGACTTGCCGCCTGCGGCGAAGAGCCAGACGACGGGCGCGGCCTCGGGAGCGAGGGAGGGCGGGAGATCGCGGGCGGAGTGGAAGAGCGGCCATGTGCGTTCGACGAGAGGGCGCAGGGCCTTGATGAAGCGGATGCGGGCGGCGGGATCGTTCTCGCGCGCGAGCAGATCGTGGAGGTCTTCGGGCGTGAGGCCGGTGTCTTCGAGCGGCAAGTAGACGCGGTCGCGCTCGAGGAGGTCGCGTCGGACGTCCTGCCAGAAGTTGGTGAGCTGGAGCGCGGTGCAGATGGCGTCGGACTGCGTGATGCGTCGTTGATCCGCGGGGTTGGCGGCGGCGCCGGAGCCGTCGGCGTGGCCCAGGAGCGCGAGCACGATGCGGCCGACGGGGTTGGCGGAGCGTTCGCAGTAGTGCAGGAGCTGTGTCCAGGAGTCGTAGCGGGTGACGCGCTGGTCCTGCTCGAAGGCGTCGATGAGCTGGTGAAAGGGGATGGGGGAGAGATTGTGATTGCGGATGGTCTGCGCGAGGGCGCGGAAGGCGGGATCGGGGATGGCGCTCGTGTCCGTTGCTTCGACGGCTTGATTGAATTCGGCGCGGAAGGAGGCGAGCAGAGCGGATGCGCGAGCGCGGGCCTGGGCGTCGGCGCCTTGCTCGTCGGCGAGGTCATCGGCGCGTCGGCAGAAGGCGTAGACGGCGGCGAAGTCGGTGCGGAGGCGTTTGGGGACGAGTGCGGAGAGGACGGAGAAGTTTTCGTAGTGGGTGGAGGCGAGCGTGTGGATGTCTTCGCCGTGGTGGCGCGACGGGGGGGAATCGAGCTGGGGGGATGGGAGGGGCATGGGGCTGGGGCGCGACGGGGAGTATGATGCGTGACGGGGCGGCGCGCGTCGAGTTGGCGCGGCCGGAGCGGGCGACCGGAGCGAGGCGACGATGCGGATTCTGCTGGCCAATCCGAGGGGGTTCTGCGCTGGTGTGCACATGGCCATCGACGTGGTGAGTCAGTTGCTCGAGCTGTGCCCGGGCGAGCCGATCTACGTGTTTCACGAGATCGTGCACAACAAGCACGTGGTGCATCGGTTCGTGGATCGGGGCGTGCGGTTCGTGGAGGACATCGGGGAGGCGCCGGAGGGGTCGATCCTGGTGTTTTCGGCGCACGGGGTGTCGCCGGCGTTGCGCGAGGAGGCGAAGCGGAAGAACCTGACGACGGTGGACGCCACGTGCCCGCTGGTGACGAAGGTGCACATGGAGGCGATCCGGTACGCGCGGCAGGGGTATCAGATTCTGCTGGTGGGCCACGCGAGCCATCAGGAGGTTGTGGGGACTCGGGGGGAGGCGCCGGACGCGATCCAGGTGGTGGAGAGCCCGGCGGACATCGCGCGGCTGCAGATTCGCGACCCGAACAAGCTGGCGTATCTGACGCAGACGACGCTGAGCACGGACGATGCGGGCGTGATTATCGCGGCGCTGAAGCAGGCGTTTCCGAACCTGAAGGACCCGCCGACGAGCGACATCTGCTATGCGACGACGAATCGACAGGCCGCGGTTCGGGAGATCGCGCCGGAGTGCGACGTGGTGCTGGTGGTGGGGTCGAAGAACTCATCGAACTCGGTGCGTCTGACGGAGATCGCGGAGAACGTCGGTGTGAAGGCGTATCTGATCGACGACGTATCGGAGATCCGGGGGGAGTGGTTCGGGGGCGATGAGACGGTGCTGGTGACGGCGGGGGCGAGCGCTCCGGAGGACCTTGTGGCGGGGCTGTGCCGAGCGCTGTTGGAGCGGCACGGGGGCGAGATCGAAGTGCGTGACGTGTTCGAGGAGGATCAGGAGTTCGCGCTGCCGGTGTCGCTGAAGCGGCTGATGCGGGAGCGCGGGGTTGATCCGGAGTCGAGGCGCATCCGGGTGAGCAAGCCGGAAGTGACGCGGGAGATGTACGGGGCGACGCCGCTGACGATCAGCGCGGGTCGCTCGTGATCGGGAGGCAGTGATGGCGCAGGGCGGGAACGTGATTGTCGGGGTGGATTCTTCGGCGTGCTCACGCGCGGCGTTGGCGGAGGCGGCGCGGCTGGCGGATCGGCGCGGGATCGAGTTGCACGTGCTGCACGTGATCGATCGGCTGGTGCTGGAGGATCTTTCGGAGGCGACGGGGCAGACTCGGGAGGAGATCGAGCGGGACGCGCTGGGGGCGGCGCTGGAGCGCGTGCGGGAGATGGTTTCGGCGGCGGGGCCGGCCGCGCGGAGCGCGAACGCGCATGCCTTGGTGGGCGAGCCGTTGAAGGAGATGCTGCGTCTTGGGAAGAAGGTGGGGGCGAGTTTGTATGTCGCCGGCGTGCGCGGGGATGGGACGATGGGGACGGGCGTCGGGAGCGTGGCGATGGGGCTGGCGCGGAAGGCCGAGGGTGAGGTGCTGGTGGTGCAGGAGGGGCACTACGGGGCTTTTGAGCGAGTTGCGGCGCTGGTGGATTTTTCGGAGACGTCGTTGTTGGCGTTGCGTGAGGCGGCGCGGGTGGCGAAGGGGGATGGGGCGGCGTTGGATGTGGTGCACGCGTTTGCGCCGCCTTGGGAGAAGTTGCACTATCGCGCGCCGACGCCGGAGGCGAAGCCTGATTTTCAGCGGGGGTATCGGAACGCGCTGACGTCCCGGCTCGAGGCGTTGGCGGAGCAGGCGGGCGGGGAGTTTGGGGGGAGAGCGACGGTTCGGCTGGTTGAGTGCCGAGGCGTGGCGCAGGGTGTGGTGAAGGATCTGCAGGAGCACGGAGTGGGGCTGGCGGTGGTGGGCTCGCGCGGGCGTTCGACGTTGCGGGCGATGCTGCTTGGCTCGGTGGCGGAGCGGATTCTGCAGGAGGCGCACTGCTCGGTGCTGACGGTGAAGCCGACGGGCTTCCGTTTCGAGGCGGAGTGAGGGGCGTAGAGTTTGGGCTTATGAGCGAGGCTCGCGGGCTGCGGCAACCGTCGGCGCACGTGTTTGATTTCACGCCGGAGACGCTGCGCGCGTGGTGGATGGAGAAGGGGTTGAGCGGGGGCGGGTATCGGGCGGACCAGGTGCTGGAGTGGGTGTATCGCAAGGGGGTGGCGGATCCGGCGGAGATGTCGAACCTCGGCGCGCGGGATCGGGAGGCGCTCGCGCGGGAGATGACGTTTCTTTCGGGGGAGACGCTGGCGCACCAGCGGGCGAGCGATGACACGCAGAAGCTGTTGATCGAGTGGCGTTCGGAGCGAGCTCGGGGCGCGTCGGTGGAGGGTGACGATGCGCCGACGGCGCGGCTCGGGGCCTTGAAGGTGTTGGGGAAGGGCGCGAGCGAGGGGTATCAGACGGAGACGGTGCTGATCCCCACGGATGATCGGAAGACGGCGTGCGTGTCGAGCCAGGTGGGGTGCCCGGTGGGGTGCCGGTTCTGCGCGTCGGGGGTTGGAGGACTGGATGGGAGTCTGAGCGCGGGGCGGATCGTGGAGCAGGTGTGGAGGCTCGGGAGGCTCGAGGGGGTTGGGCGGGTGACGAACGTGGTGTTCATGGGGATGGGCGAGCCGCTGTCAAACTTCGCGAACGTGATGCGCGCGGTGCGGACGATGGCGGCGGCGTGGGGCCTGGGGATCTCGGCGCGGAAGATCACGATCTCGACGGTGGGCTTGCCGAAGGCGATCGAGCGACTCGCTGAGGAGATGGAGCTGCCGATCACGCTGGCGTTGAGTCTGCATGCGCCGAACGATGAGATCCGGCGAAAGCTGATTCCGTGGGCGGAGTTCACGAGCGTGGAGGAGCTGCTGGGCGCGTGCGCTTCGTGGTTCCGGAAGACGGGGCGGGAGATCACGCTGGAGTACACGCTGCTGCGGGGTGTGAATGATCGCGAGGAGCACGCGCGGGAGCTGGCGGAGGTGGTGTGGAGGATGCACAAGAGCGCGGGGGGACGGGCGAATGTGAATTTGATTCGGTACAACGAGGTTGGCGGGATGCCGTATGAGCGTCCGGCGACGGAGGATGTGCGGCGGTTTCAGGAGGTTTTGCGGGGGAAGGGGATCAATGCGCATATTCGGGCGAGCCGCGGGAGGGATATCGCGGCGGCGTGCGGGCAGTTGCGGCATGAGACGGTGAAGGCCGGGGCGGAAGGGTCACGGGCGTAACGCGGAGAGGGAGTGACGATGCTGGATCGGGATTTTCTCGAGCGGGAGTTTTCGAAGGGGATGACGTACACGCACTACGTGGCGCTGGGGACGGAGGCGCAGCGTGAGGCGTGGGGGCGGGTGCATGAGCGTGTGCGGTTGACGGCGAGGCAGGAAGAGTTGCTCTCGTCGTTCACGCGGGAGATCCGGGTGTTGGTGTTGTCGGGGCTTTGGTGCGGAGATTGCTCGGCGCAGTGTCCGATGCTGGCGCGGATCGGGGAGGCGAGCGGGCCCAGCCACTTGGGGAAGGGCCGGATGGTGGACGTGCGGTTTGTGGATCGGGATGCGCACCGGGAGTTGGCGGAGCGGGTGAAGATCAATGATGGGCTGCGCGTGCCGACGGCGATTTTCATGGCCGAGGATTTTCACTTTGTGTCGCTGGTGGGCGATCGGGTGCTTGCGCGGTATCGGGCTGCTGCTGCGAAGCAGTTGGGGAGCGCGTGTCCGTTGCCGGGGGCGGAGGAGCCGGAGGAGGAGGTTGCGGCGACGGTGGGTGAGTGGGTGGAGGAGTTCGAGCGGGTGCATTTGTTGCTGCGGCTGTCGGCGAGGTTGCGGGAGAGGCATGGGGATTGAGGGGGGCGGGAAGGGTGTTTCTGCGTGGCTAATGAGGCGGCGAATGCCAATGCGACAGCCCGCGGCGTCTCGGCCGCGGGCGCGTTCGTGAGAGAGGGAGTTGCCAGGCCGATCAGTTGAAGATCGCGTCGATCTCTTTGAGGCGGAAGAGGTCGTCGGTATCCGCGGAGTTGTCGTTGTTGAGATCGACGGGGCTCGACAGCCATGCCGTCATGTCGGCGCTGGTCATGAAGCCGTCGTTGTTCTGGTCGAAGATCGCGGCGAAGCTTTCCTCGGAGCAATTCTCGACGAGCGTGAAAGTGTAGTCGAAGTCCGCGACATCGGGCGCGCCTTCGACATCGACGCACGTGAACTTGTCAGAGACCGGCTCGATGAGGTAGGTCCCCAGCGGCCACATCAGATCGCCGTCCCTCGTCACCAAGACCTCGGTGCTGCTTATCTGCTCGGTCCGCACGGTCCAGCCCACGGCGACGAAGGCGCTCCCTCCGTTCCAAACCTTCACCGTCACGCACTCGTCGTCGTCCGTGTCCACGGGCCCGTACATCCTGATCTTCGCGGTCTTGAAGGTGAAGCAGCAGGGCGGCTCGGTGAAGCAGCCGACACCGGGACCCTTGCCGACGATCGAAGAGCCATCGGCGGGCGAACATGCAACGCCATGCAGATCAAATGGCGCGAGGCCGACTGTGCCGCCGCCGAGTGTGGAGGGGAGCGTTGCGTACGACGCGTTGGTCAGTGTGGTTGCGCCGACCACAACCTCGGCGCCGCTTTCCCACGCGCCGCTGTCATCGGCGGCATTGAAGATGATCTGGTCGACGAGGCCGCCTGTCGGCAAAGTGATCGTTGAGCCGTCGACGAAAGAACCGTCGACTTTCAGGTAACGAGCGTCGGCAACGTCGAGTCCACCGGTAAACTCAACGGTTGCAGGGTGGCCATCTTCGCCCAAGTCGCCAACGATGTTCACGCCCGGCAAGCCCTCCAAGTCGTCGTCGTAGTTCAGCGCCGCGCCGATGGTGTTCGCCAAGATCGACCCTGTGAAATTGCCAGCAGTTGTGATGGCTCGGATGTTTGATGTAGGACCGTACCATCCTGCTTCGACGTTGGCGTGGATCTCCGTCGCTTCGAGGCTTCCAATATCGAGCTCGGAGAGGATGTCTACGGGCACCAAGGGCGTACCGATGTTGCCCTGCACAATGAGTGTGTTGACGGCTCCGAAGGGAACCTCGATATTGCCCGTCAAGTTACCGTCAACGAACAAGATCACCCGCCCGTCCCCTGCAATAACCGTCGTCGGCTCGTAGAGTTCGACGTCGCCTGTCACGTCGCCACGGACTGTGAGGCCGAATGAGCTGGGGTTGTTCCCGACACCGCTCGCCACGACCGTTCCCACGAGATCACGCTCGATCTCGCCCGAGATGATCAACTCGCCACCGTCGATTCTTGAGATATCGCCGACATCCCGCACGCCGCCCAAGTGAATGTACACGAGCGCCTCATCCGGACCGGAGACGGACACCGACTCGATGTCCGGCTCCGGCGAGCCGCTGCCGACAATCGAGAAGCTGTAATCACCGGTTGACTCCGTCTCCAAAGCAATCGTGATCACCCAGCCGGACGTGCCTTACTCGATGCAGATGTCTTCGATGCACAGGCCCCCTAGCGTCTGTGAAACCCTCACCGTCTCGTTGTTGCACGCGCCGCCTGCGTTCACATACGAGCCGCAACCGCCGAATTGCGGCGGGCAGTACACGGCACAATCTGAGTTCGCGTCAGCGACGCAGAGCATCGCTCCGCCGACCAGGGTGAGCCATAGTCTTTTCTTCAACATACAGTCTCCTTCTTCCTCCCCAGCCAAGGCATGACGCGCCGAGCGTCACGCTGACGCCCGGCGCTGGGATAACGAGTGACGCCAAGCGGATGCCACCTCCTGACTGCAGTGGACTTCCTTGCTGGAAGCCCCCGATGCGGTCGACGGTGGCGGGATTGAAGAGCGATATCGAGGCGGTGCCGCCGCGGAGTCGGAGCCCAGGCGAGGCGGGGTTTTTCCAATCCTCCAACCATTCGCTCGCGCCGCCGGAGCCGTCGAGCAGGCCCCACGGGCTCATGACGTCGGGATACGAGCCGACGTCGAGGGGGCGTGTCTGGCCTTGGGGGAAGGGGCCGGCGTTGGTCTGTCCGCCGAACGCGGGATTGCCGGAAACGGGCGCGGTGTCGCTGGTGATGGGGTACTGCCAGTACCCGGCTTCGCCGGGGCCGTTCTTGTTGGGGTCCCAGAACATGGCCTTGACCCATTCGTGAGAGTCGGGGATCCAGAACTGCGCGCTTTCGCTGCGCGCGGTCTGGTCGGTGAAGACGGTGACGCCGGACTTGTTGACGACCTGGCCGAAGGTGGACGTTTCGTAGGCCCCTGACTCGAAAGCGGAGAGGGGGACAACGCCGCCTGGAGATTGCGATGGGAGCGGCTTGCCATTGTGGAGCCAGTTGCAGAAGCGCGCGACGAAGCGCCAGCCGGGGTCCGCAGGGCGATTGGCGTATTCACTGTTGACTTGGTATTGCGGAACGCCTCCGACACTGCCGAGCCATTCGATCCCAGTTCCGCGGAACTGCGTGGCGGCTGCCCCGACGCCCGTCGATGCCAAGTGTGGTGCGAAGGCTTGGACGAACTCCAGCCACTCGATGTTGGCGACCTCGCGAGTCATGATGCGGTAGTCATAATTGGCGGAGTGGATCGCTCTGCCGGAGGGGAATATTGTGCTCGGGGGCGTGACGATCGAGGCGTTGAGGCCGGTGACAACGGACCACTGATGCCCATAGTTCGGCAGGCCGCCGGTCTGAGCGGTAGCGGCGGAGGCGGCGAGCCATAACTGGCAGGAAGCAACAGCAGCGACGAGCAACGAAGCACGCTGCGAACGCATGGGGGGTCTCCGCTCTACTTCTTCTCACCGGAACGGGACATACTCGTGATTTGGCAGCGCGGTGGGGCCGAGAACCCGCGCGGGCCGCGAGATCCTGTACGTGCTCAAGGTACCGCGCGGTTCCCCTGAAACAAGGCCCTTTCTGGGATTCCTCTGTTCGGGGCTGAGAATGTGGCGATTTGCGGGGATGTGGGCGGGTGGGCACGTGTCGGGCATGGAAACTGCGCGCTTGCGGCGCGTGTTGGAGGCACGGCACGCGCGATCGGATCAGGACCATCGGACGTGTGGCCCTCCCCTGTCGATGCTCCCCGGAGCTCGCATCGACATCCTCTCCCAGGAGGAGAGGGGTTCCCGCTGCGCTGTCAGGCGATGGCGTCGCGGATGGCGGCGTGGAAGGCGGGGACGCGGTGGGACCAGAGGTGGGCGCGTTCGACTTCGTCGCGGGCGGCGCGGGCCATGGATGCGCGGCGATCGGGGTCCTTGAGGAGTGATTCGACGGCGGCGCGCGCGTGTTCGGGATGCGCGGCGTCGACGAGGGTGAGGAGTTCGGGCTGGTCTTCACGCGCGAAGTGGTTGCGGGCGAGGAGCCGGTCGTCGGCGATGGTGGCGCAGCCTGCTGCGAGGGAGAGGAGGAGACGTTCGGAGAAGGAGTGGGTGAACTGTGTGGGGCCGTAGGCGAGGCAGACGCGTGCGCGGGCGAGGGCGGCGGGGATTTCGGAGTACGGGAGGTTGCCGCGGTATTCGAGGGATTTGGAGGCGGAGCAGATGTCGGTCCAGGAGTCTGAGCCTTGGATGACGACGGGGAGCCCGTCGAGGGCGAGCGCGAGG
>CAZWZL010000001.1:7188-193591 GCA_964638515.1 uncultured Phycisphaeraceae bacterium | reverse complement strand
CTGGAGGACGCGCTGGGCGGGTATGACGGTGGGGAGGGGTGCAAACTCGGCGCCAGAAGGGCTCGCATCGACATCGGGCGCGCGCAACTTTGTGATCGACTCTGTTTGTGCGCGCTCCACAAGACCGCCGGAAAGCGCACGGGCCTGGTCTCTGAGCGCTTTCATGCGCACCACGAAGTCCTCGAGAGTCGCTTGCGGTGCGCTATCTTGCGGTCGCAGGGACCACTGGTTGGGAAGAACGGCCTCGGGCGCGCGCGCGAAGGCCGAGATGCGGGCGTCTTGTGTGTCGCGCGGATTTGAGTCCGTGCGCACCACGGGCGTCAGGTCGGCGGCGCGCAGCGCATCGCGCACGGCGCGGAGGACGAGGGTGTGGATGTGACCGGGGTCGCGGAAGCGGACCTCGGCCTTGGTGGGGTGGACGTTGACGTCGACGGCGCCGGGCGGGACTTCGAGGAGCAGCACGGCGGTGGGGTGGCGCGCGTGGTCCATGAGGCCGCGATAGGCCTCGCGGAGCGCGTGCTGGATGGTCTTGTCGCGGACGGGTCGGCCGTTGATGAATATTCGTTGTGCGCGGTTGGTGGCGCGGGCGATCTCGGGCGTGCCGACCATGGCGAAGAGCGCGGCGCCTTGGGCGCCGTCGAGGTCGTCGGCGTGCGCTTCGAGGAGGTGTTGTTCGAGCTCGGGGCCGAGGACGTCGAGGATGCGATCTCGCGGGGAGTCGCGGGTGGGGAGGTCGAGGAGTTCGCGGTTGTCGGCGGTGAGGCGGAAGGCGATGCGCGGGTGTGCGAGGGCGAGGGCGCGGACGGCTTCGGCGCAGTGGTCCTGCTCGGTGGCGGGGGTGCGGAGAAACTTGCGGCGGGCGGGGGTGTTGAAGAAGAGGTTGCGGACGGTGATGGATGTGCCGTGAGGCGCGGCGTCGGGCGCGGGGTCGGGGATGTGGTCGGCCTCGGCGTCGATGCGCCAGGCGTGCTGCGCGTCGCGGGTGCGTGAGCGGACGGAGACGCGGGCGACGGAGCAGATGGAGGCGAGTGCTTCGCCTCGGAAGCCCATGGTGGTGATGGCGTCGAGGTCGGCGGCGGCGCGGAGCTTGGAGGTGGCGTGGGGGGCGAGCATGAGGCGGGCCTGGGCGTGGGGCACGCCGAGGCCGTCGTCGGCGACGCGGACGAGTTCGACGCCGCCGAGTTCGAGGTCGATGGAGATGCGAGTGGCGCCGGCGTCGATGGCGTTGTCGAGGAGTTCCTTGACGACGGAGGCTGGGCGTTCGATGACTTCGCCGGCCGCGATCTGGTTGATGAGGAGGGGTGGGAGTGGGGCGATGACGGGGTGCGGTGGAGAGGAGATGTCGGCTCCGCCGAGGGTCATGGGGGGAAGTGTAGGGGGAGGGGCGTCGATCGCACGTCGACGCTGGTAGGTTTGGGAGCATGGCGAGCCGGATGACGCATCGTGAGGCGCGGGCGGAGGGGGAGGCGTGGGCGGTGGTGACGGCGCGCGCCGAGGTTCGGCGGCTGTGGAGCGTGGTCGGGCTGACGGGGCTGATGGTGACGTACGTGTCGTGGCGGATGCCCGAATCGGAGAGGGGGGATCAGGTGTGGCCGGTGGGGCTGGTGTTGATGGCGTGCCTGGCGGGGCACGCGTTGCTGGCGGGGATGCATGCGAAGAAGTCGGCGCGGCGGGGCGTGGTGGCCGCGTGGTGGGCGCGGTGGCTGAGCGTCGTGCTCGAGAGCGCGCTGCCGACGGCGATCGTGGTCGGGCTGTGGAAGTTCGAGTTGCGGAGCGCGGACGAGGCGGTGCGGTCGCCGGTGGTGCTGCTGTACGCGCTGCTGCTGATTCTGTCGCCGCTGCGATTGAACGCGTGGATGTGTCTGGGGACGGGGATGCTCAGCGGCGTGGGGTACGGGCTGGCGGTGTGGACGTCGCGGGATGCGCGGACGTGGCAGGGAGACTTGTTCGAGGAGTCGGTGCTGTACACGACGTCGGCGTGGCTGCTGGTGGCGGGGGTGGCGTCGGCGGTGGTGGCCTGGGCGCTGCGGTTTGCGGTGTCGCGTGTGATGCAGGAAGGGCGAGCGCGAGCGGCGGCGGAGCGGGAGATCTCGGCGGCGGGTGAGGTGCAGCGGGGGCTGTTGCCGAGCGAATCGCCGAGCATTGCGGGGTATTCGTTCGCGTTCTGGAGTCGGCCGGCGGAGAAGGCTGGTGGTGATTACTACGACTGGCAGTCGGTGGGCGCGGGGCGCGTGGTGGTGTCGCTGGCGGACGTGACGGGTCACGGGCTGGGGCCGGCGCTGATGGCGGCGTTCTGCCGCGCGTATGCGCGGGCGTCGATGGATGGGGATGAGGGGCTGCCGGCGGCGATGCGGAAGGTGAATGCGTTGCTGATGGCGGATTTGCCCGCGGGACGGTTCGTGACGTTCGCGGCGGTGCTGTTTGAGGAGGGGAGCGATGTGGCGCGCCTGGTGACGGCGGGGCACGGGCCGATCCTGGTGCGGCGGCGCGAGGGCGCGGTGGAGTCGTACCTGCCGGATGCGCCGCCGCTGGGCGTGGTGGCGGACGAGCGGTTCGAGCTGGTTCAGGAGATCCGGATGCGCACGGGGGATGCGCTGATCCTGCTGACGGACGGGTTCTTCGAGTGGGCGGGAGAGAGCGGGCCGATGTTCGGGCTGGATCGGCTGCGCGAGTCGTTGTCGCGGGGGCCTGTCGATGCTGAGGGGCTGATCGCTGCGGTGCGCGGGGACGTGGAGGCGTATGTCGGGGGGGTTGCGCAGCCGGATGATCTGACGATGGTGGTGGTGACGAGGGCGTGAGGGGGAAGGGGCGCGGGTACGATTCGCGCATGGCGGACACGATTTTCGGCAAGATCATTCGGGGTGAGATCCCGTGTCATCGCGTGTATGAGGATGAGCGGGTGCTGGCGTTTCTGGACATCGCGCCGCTGAGCGTGGGGCACGTGCTGGTGATCCCGAAGGAGGCGGCGGAGACGCTGGACGGGCTGAGCGAAGAGTCGGCGGCGGCGATCGGGCGCGTGCTGCCGAGGGTGTGCCGAGCGGTGATGCGGGCGACGGGGGCGCGGTCGTACAACGTGCTGCAGAACAACGGGGCGTCGGCGCATCAGGCGGTGATGCACGTGCACTTTCACGTGATCCCCAAGATGGAGGATGGGCGGGGGCTGGGGATTGGGTGGAAACCCGTGAGCGTGGAGGAGGCGGCGAAGGGGGAGGGCTTTGGGGGCGGGGCGAGGGAGTTGGCTGGAGCGATCGCCGGGGCGATGGCGGGCGGAGCTGAATAAGTGTGGGGGCAACCGGGGCGGAACGGCTGCGTAGGGAGGGTTTTGGGGGTGTGGTGCGCGCGGTGTGCTTTGCGGTGTGGGGCGAGGAGGGGATAGAGTGGATTGGGGGCGAATCGAGTGTCCGGGGCTGACAGGGCGCGTGCGGAGCGCGTCGCGGCTGAATGCGAGCGCGGTGACCGCGGAGCGGGACACGGGCACGGAGAGGACGATGCAGATGATAAAGCAGGTGTTGGTGGGTGGGGCGCTTCGGGGTGTGATGGCGGCGGTGCTTGCGCTGGTGGTGGGTGTGGGAAGCCCGGCGCGAGGGGCGGGCGAGAAGGCGTTGCTGCCGATGCCGGAGCGGGCGAGCGCGTCGGAGGTGACGCGGGCGCGGGCGTTCCTGGCGATGACGGGCGAGAAGGAGGCCGCGCTGCCGCTGGTGGGGAAGGTGGCGTGGATATCGGAGGGGATTCGGACCGAGGGGTATGTCGTCGCGCCGGAAGGCGGCGTGGCGGTGGGCGAGGCGAGGGAGCTGGGGATCGTCGAGGCGCCGGGGATGCCGGTGACGTTCGTGGCGCTGTCGTCGGTGGTGATGGGGTTTGAGAAGGAGACGGGGGAAGAGGCGGCCCGCGCGTATTTCGAGGCGCTGGGGATGGGGGGGGCGTTCCGGCGGATCGAGGGTTTGAGCAGCGTGTACGTGGTGGAGACGCGTTCGGCGCTGGAGTCGTTCGAGAAGGCGATGGCGATGCGGGCGCGGGGGGGCATCCGCTATGCGCAGCCGGACGGCAAGGTGATGCTCTCGACGTTCGGCATCGGGAATCCGGGGGCGGGCGTCGATCTCGATGTGATCGGCCCTGACCTTGTGATTATCCCGGACAACACGGGCACGTTCTCGTTCGGGGTTGGCGCGCTGGGGTTCCCGGTGT
This sequence comes from uncultured Phycisphaeraceae bacterium, assembly GCA_964638515.1. Classification (GTDB taxonomy): domain Bacteria; phylum Planctomycetota; class Phycisphaerae; order Phycisphaerales; family UBA1924; genus CAYPGJ01. The sequence goes on along the minus strand of CAZWZL010000001.1, from coordinate 189,406 downwards.
CGAAGACGTTCAAGGTCAAGAACACGGGCACTGCACAGCTGACGATCACGGTGCCGATCTCGGCGCCGCTGGGGTTTGCGGTGCTGCAGCAGCCGGCTGCGTCGGTGGCCGCGGGGGCGGAGACGTCGTTCGTGGTGGCGCTGTCGGCGACGCAGTCGGGGACGTTTCAGGGCATCGTGGCGTTTGCGAACAACTCGACGGCGAAGAACCCGTACAACTTCACGGTTTCGGGGACGGTGACGGGCGGAGGTGGCGGTGGGGGAACTGGGATTGCAGATCCGCTGTACCCGTTGCAGTGGCACCACTTCAATGACGGGTCGGGGAACGGGGCCGCGGGGTTTGATCTGAACATCGAACCGGCGTGGACATCGACGATCGGTCTGGACACGATTGTGGCGGTGACGGACGACGGCTCGCAGCCGGACCACCCGGATTACGTCGACAACGTGATGCAGGAGATCTCGAACTACTGGGTTCGCGCGGACGCGGCGGACCGTGGTCCGGGCTCGCACGGGACCGCCTCGGCGGGGCTTGTCGCGGCGAAGGCGAACGACATCGGGGTTCGGGGCTCGGCGCCGGCGGCGAAGCTGATCCTGATCAATGCGTTCCGAGACCTTGCCGGGAACCCCAGGGCGTTGTCGGCGATCGCGGCGGACTGGGCGACGGCTTCGACGGCCGGGGCCATGGTGAACACGAACTCGTGGGGTCCGAGCCCGCTGACGGTGTTTCCGATCTCGGCGCTGACGGACGCTGTGGAGGACCTGACGGTGAACGCTCGCGGGGGCAAGGGGACGTTGTTCCTCGTGGCGGCCGGGAACAGCGCGGGAGCGTTGTACCCGACGCTGCCTGCGGGCTATGCGAATCGGTTGTCGGCGACGCCGAGCGCGTTCACGATCGGCGCGTTCAATAACAAGGGATTTCGATCGACGTATTCGTCGACGGGGGCGACGTGGCTGGACGCGGTGGCGCCGAGCAGCGGGAGTTCGCAGTTCCAGCCGGGCACGCTTCGGATCGTGACGACGGACGTGACGGACGCGGAGGGGTATCGGAACGCGGACTCTCCTGAGGGCGATTACACGGAGAACGTGCAGCCTTCGGGGTTCGGTGGAACGAGCGCGGCGACGCCGATGGCGGCGGGAGTAGCCGCGCTGGTGTTCGCGACGAACCCGGAGCTGACGGCTCGCCAGGTGGCGCGTTTGCTGCGTCACACGGCCAAGCGGGATCTTGTTGTTTCGACGGGCCAGCCGTTCCGGCGCCCGACGCTGGTGAGCGACTCATTCGGGTACGGGCGGATCGATGCCAAGGCGGCGGTGCTGGCTTCGATCGCGTCGCAGGGTCTGGGCAATCTGACGTGGCCCGCGGAACCGACGAACGTGACGCTGGTGCGTGGCGAGAGCTCCGCGTCGTTGTTCTGGCAGAACCCGCCGACCGGAGTTGCGGGCGAATTCAGCCGCGCGCTGGTGGTGCGGTTTTCGGGCGGCGTGTCGTGGTCGCCGACGGACGGGATTGATTATTCGTCGCTGGTGGGGCGCGATGTGCAACTGGGCGTGCGCATCCTCGCGCTGACGGATGGCACGACGACGGTGGACACCGAGGTGACGCCGGTGTCGAACGTGACGTACGTCGTGTACGCCATGAACTCGGTGCGGCATTACTCGTATGGGGTGGCCGCGCCAGGGTTCCCGGTCGAGAGCATCCAGGTGTTCTCCGACGGCATGGAGGACGACGGGCAGGGCTGGATCGTGGAGTCGGGCGACTGGGAGCGCGGGACGCCCAATTACTCGGCTCCTCCGTTCATCTCGATCACACAGGCGCACACGGGCTCGGGCGTGCGGGCGACAAGCCTTGACGACGTGTACATCGGCGCCGCGGGGACGGAGGGGGTTGGTGGTGGCGGTGGCAAGGGCGGCCCGCTGCAGCACGTGCTGTACTCGCCGGTGCTGGACCTCACCTCGGCGAACACGCTGTTCGCGGGGCAGACGCCGACTTCGGCTTCGGTGCGGTTCTTCGAGATTCTGGACTCGGTGGCCGAGGGCTTCGACACGGTGACGCTCGAGGTCGTGGACTCCGAGACGCTGGCGCGCCTGAAGACGCTCATCAGCCGCAATGACGGCTCGACGTTCACGTGGCGGGAACGATGGTTTGACATCCGCTCGGTGGTCGGGCGCAAGGTGCGGCTGAAGTGGACGATTTCCACGACGCTGCAGCTCGGCCTGGCGGGCTGGTACATCGATGATGTGCGGGTCGGGGCGTCGACTCGTGGCCTTGGGCCTCCGGGGTCCGGGCCGAAGCGCATCCGCATCCCGCTGCCGGGCATCCCGGGCTTCGGCGCGCTGGATGGAGGGTTCGCGTTCTCGGCGCCGTTGGCGGACAACCCGGACCTGAACGGGGACGGGCGCGTGGACACGAGCGATCTTGCGATGGTGCTGCGCGCGTTCGGCTCGTCGATGGGTGACGGCGCGTATAACGACCTGGCGGACCTCGATGGCGACGGGCGCGTGGGGATGGCGGACCTGGTGGGGCTGCTCTCGTCGATTCCGTCGCGATAACTCGGGGGTCGCGAGCGCGACCTGGACACTCGATCGCCCGGGACTCCTTCGTGGGTCTCGGGCGTTTTCGTTTTTGGATCGCGCCGGTAATCACGAGAGGGACGTTGGTCGGCACAGGCGGCACAGGCGTTGCGCACGACGCGTGCAGCGGGTGAAAGGATGAAGGAATCACGTGCGCGCCGAAGGGCGAGAACCAGCGGGCCGATAGCGATGCCACTTCAGAGGAGATAGCCGCCATGAGCACTTCGGATAAGACGATCGCGCAGGTCAAGGACATCCTCCGCAAGCTGGACCGATCCATCGAGGATGCGCGCGAGAAGCGGCTTCGGACGAACGGCCCGGCGGCTCGGCCCGGGGACGGGGCGCGGGGGATGGATGGGGTGTATCGCGCTGAGCCGCGATCGGCCTGAACGGGTGGCGGCGCGGGGTGGCCGGGGGCGAAGGGGTCGTGCTATATTGGGGTGGTTGCCGGGCGATCGCCCGGGCCATGGCGCGGGAACGCGCGCTTTGGGGATTGGTGTAACGGTAGCACGACTGACTCTGAATCAGTTAGTCTAGGTTCAAATCCTAGATCCCCAGTTATCGAGGGCCCGTTGGCGAGACGCCGGCGGGCCTTGTGGTTTTTGCGCGTTGCGCGGCGAGCGGCGAACGGTCGCGGCTCAGGCCCGAAGCAGGTTGGGCGGCGTGCGGCCATCGAGGATGGCGCGGGCGTTGTCCCCCACCATGCCGGTCATGATGCGTCGGTACTTGTCGGTGGAGGAGCCGATGTGCGGGGTGAGGGCGACGTGCTCGCTCGCAATGATGTCGGGGTGGATGGCGGGCTCGTTCTCGTAGACGTCGAGGCCGGCGGCGAAGAGGCGGCGCTCCTCGAGGGCGCGGGCGAGGGCGGCCTCGTCGACGATGGGGCCTCGGGCGGTGTTGATGAGGATGGCGCTCGGCTTGAGGAGGCGCAGTCGATCTTCGTTGATGAGGTGGCGGGTGTCGGGGGTGAGGGGGGTGTGGATGGAGATGACGTCGGCCTGCTTGAGGCCTTCGTCGAGGTCGACGCGGGTGGCGGCGAGGGGGGCGAGTTCGAAGTCGAGGTGTCGCGAGCGGGCGACGTAGAGGACGCGCATGTGCCAGGGGAGTGTGCGGATGGCGGTGGCGTAGCCGATGCGCCCGGCGCCGACGATGAGGAGGGTCTGGCCGGTGAGGTGAACGCCGAGGAAATCGTCCATGGCGAGGAAGCCTCGCGCGGGGTACTCGGCGGAGCGTGCGTAGCGGTCGGCGGGGATGAGTCGGCGCGCGGCGGCGAGGATGAGGAGGAGGGCGAGATCGGCGGTGCCCTCGGTGACGGCGTCCGGGGTGTTGCAGACGATGACGTTGCGCTTGGCGCACTCGGCGGTGTCGATGTTGTTGAAACCGACGGCGAAGTTGACGACGCCCTTGAGCTGCGGGCCGGCCGCGTCGAGGAGTGCGGCGTCGATACGGTCGTGGTACATCGTGATGAGCACGTCGGGGCGATGCTCCTTCACGAACGCGGCCAGCGCGCCCGGGGCCTGCAGGCCCTCGTGCGGACCGACGACGAGGCGCGCGGGGGCGACATTGAGCTCGCCGGGGTATGTGCGGGTGATGGCGACGGTGGGCATGGGTGGATTGTGCGCGAGATCAGGGACCGGGGCGCGAGCAGGCGAGCGCCTGCTCGATGGTGATGGCCTGCGCGGGATTGATGGAGGCGTGCGGGGCGTCGCCCGCGCGACGACGATGCACCGCGGCTTGGACGTTGTCGGCCGGGTCGGGCGGGACGACGGGCGTGTCGGAGCCGAACCACACGGTGGCGCCGGGCGCGTGGCCGGCCTCGGCCTCGGCTTCGAGCAGGCCTCGGAGCGGGAAGGCGCGGGGGATCAGATGTGGCGTCAATCGGTGCAGCGCCTCGATGTCGCAGAGGAGATGGCAGGGCTGGGGCGAGGCGATGACATTGAGGCGCGCGAAGCGCGGGATGTCGGCGGGGTGGATGAACTCGGCGTGCTCGATGCGGAAGCGGGGCGTGGCGGGGGCCACACGCTCGATGGCGTCGAGGGCCTGTCGCACCGCGGCGTCTCCGATGGCGTGCATGGCGAGCGGGAGTTGGAGGTCGTCGGCGCGGCGGATGGCGTTGTCGAGCGCGTCGTCGGTGTGGAGGCGCTCGCCGAGGGGAAGGCCGGGGAGCGGATCGGCGAACGGCTCGAGCAGGTGCGCGGTGCGGGAGTTGAGCGTGCCGTCGAGGAAGATCTTGCCGCCGGCGAGCGTCAGGTTGTCGCGTTGCCACTGGGAGGCGTCTTGCGCGAAACGCTCGAGGTCGTCGAGCGGGGCGTAGACACGGAATCGCATGACGGAGGCCACGGGATCGTGCTCGTCGATGAGGCGGGCGAGCGTTGGGCCGAGCCAGGGCTGCGAGAGCATCTCGTGGGCCTCAACGATGCCGAGCGCGTGCAGGCTGTGGATGGAGGCGCGGAGCGTTTCCTTCAGTTCGTCGGGGGAGGGGGCGGGGATGGCGGGGCGGACGAGCGCGGAAGCGGTTTCGAGGAGCACGCCGGCGGGGTTGCCCTGCGCGTCCCGAAGGATGCGCCCGCCGGGAGGATCGGGCGTTTCACGGGTGATGCCGGCGCGGCGGAGGAGTTCGGAGGAGACCGCGCACGCGTGCAGATCGAAGGAGCGGACGAAGGCGGGGCGCGATCCGACGGCGTGGTCGATCTCGCGCGCGGTGGGAAAGCGATGCTCGGGCCACGATTCGACGCGCGCGCCCGCGGCGCGGACCCATTCGCCGGGCGCGAGTTGCTCGGCGCGGCGGGCGAGGCGATTGAGGCACTCGTCGAGGGAGGCGCAGTCGGCGAGCGGGACGCACGTCACCTGCTCGCCGTGGGCGTAGAGGTGCAGGTGGGCGTCTCGAAAGGGGGGCCTCATTGGACGGCGCGGGAGAGCATGGCCTCGACATGATCGCGCGCGGCGGCGGGGGTCTTGATGGTGGTCTCGAAGGGGATGCGCTCGACGCCCAGGCGTGTTCGGATGTGCATCCCTTCGGGATCGATGCCGACGCAGACGGGGGACTCGACGGCGAAGCCCGCCTCCGCTCGACACAGGCGAGCGAGGCGCGGCTTGTCGGCGTTCAGCGTCTTGCAGATCGTGGGCTCGATGCTGATGAGCGGGTTGGGGATCGTGAGAAACTCCCCGTCGATCACGGCGTCTCGGAGCCGCGCTGTGTCGATCACGAAGATGCGCCAGACGGGGTCATACTCGCCCGCTTCGATGGACGGGGGCGTGAGGTGATAGATGCGCCAACGGTCGGTGATGGCCTCCGCTGGGGATTCCTTGGCGGGGAAGAGAAGCAGCTGGAGCGCGGTCTCCGACTCTTCGGGCAGGAACAGCACGAACTGCTCGGCGTCCTCGACTTCTCGCGGCACGGGGACGAGCACTCGCCCGGAATGCGGATCGAGCACGAACCGGACGGGCGTGGCGGTGTCGGAGGCGAGCAGCGCGCCGGAGCGATACCGCCGCAGGATGGCGAGCGATTCCTTGGCCGCGGCTGGGTTTTCCGGTGTGCTCTCGGTCATGGGTGTGTTCTTGGATGTGTGGCGGCGGGCCGGCCGCAGGATGGGCATCGATCGTTTCCTCCCGCGGGCGCGCCGCAGGCGTCGCATCGCGGGCTCGCGTCGTCATAGCACGGCGCCATGGCTTCGGGTCCGAAGACGTCCGCGACGAGCGCGACGGGGTCGATCGGCGCGGCGCACGCGCCGCAGCGATCCAGGCCCGGGCTGATTCGCACACGCGCAGCGCACGAGGGGCAGGGCGCATCTCGGTGCTGAGGAGCGAGCCGGGCGAGATCGGGGATCGGAAGCGATTCGAGCGGGTGCTGCTCGTCGGTCATCGAGGCGAGGATCTCCTCGGCGCGGGCTCGAAGGCTCTCGGAGGGGATCACCACGTGGAGCGAAGCAAAGCCGTAGGTGTGCACGGGGAGCATGCCGAAGGAGTGTTCGCCGACGACCTCCGCCGGGATGCCCTCGGCGCGCAGGGCCTCGGCGGCGCACGCGGCCTGCACGGAATTCCGATATCGGCGGATGGTGATCATGGCGTTGCCGCCGGCGCCGGGGGCGGCGCGTCAGGATCGGCGCGTGGGAAGAGCGGATCGCCCTTGACGATCGTTGAGCCGGGCGCGAGCGAGCCCCAGCGGGTCAGGTTCTCGAAGGTGTCGGCGGGGTCGGCGGCGAAGCGACGGAGCAGGTCGCTCGTCTTCTCGGGCATCGCGGGGAGGAGCAGGGCCGCGGCGATCCGGATGGCCTGCGCGCAGTGATAGAGAATGACGGCGAGATCGTCGCGCCGCGCAGGGACTTTCGCGATCTTGAACGGCTCGGTGGCGTTGATGTAGCCGTCGACTCGACGAATCAGCGCGATCGCCGACTGGAACGCGCCCGCAAGATCGAACTCGTGCAGGCGGGCGACCGAGTTCTCCACGGCCGCGCTCGTGAGCGCGGGCCAGTCGTGATCCGCAAAGCTCGTGAGCCCGCGCGGGTCGGGGACCCTGGCCTCGAAATAGCGATCGATCATGTTCGAGACGCGGGAGGCGGCGTTGCCGAGCGCGTTGGCCAGGTCCGCGTTCGTGGATTCGATGAAACGGGCGTGCGTGAAGTCCGCGTCGGTCGCGCCCTGCGGGCCCTGCGTGAGGAGGTACCAGCGGAGCGCGTCGAGGGAGTAGGCGTCGGCGTACGCGAGCAGCGTCGGCAGATCGAGAAAGTTGCCGAGCGACTTGGACATCTTGCGGCCCTCGCGGACCCACCAGGAGTGCGCGACGATGGCGGGCGGGAGCGGCTCGTCGAGCGAGAGGAGCATCGCTGGCCATATGACGGCGTGGAACCAGAGGATGTCCTTGCCGAGGAAGTGCGCGTTGCAGGGCCAGTAGCGCCGTCGGTCCGGGATGTCGACGACGGAGAGGTAGTTGAAGAGCGCGTCGATCCAGACGTACACACGGTGCTGCTCGTCGTCGGGCATACGGATGCCCCATTGCGAGGCGGGATCGGCGGGGTCGACGGCGCGCGAGACGGGCACGTCCTGCAGGCCCTGCCGGATTCGTCCGAGCACCTCATTGCGGCGCGCTTCCGGCCGGATGAAGCCGGGGTTGGACTCGATGTGCCTGAGGAGCCGCTCCTGATAGGCGGAGAGGCGGAAGAAGTAATTGCGCTCCCGCCGACGCGCAAGCGGCTTGCCCGTGACGGGCGAGAGGAAGTTGGCCTCGCGCGCTGTTGTTTCGGTGAGGTACTCGTCCTGGGAGGCGTCGTACCAGCCTTCGTAGTCGCCGAGGTAAACATCCCCCTTGGATTCCAGCCGGCTGATGAATTCCCGCACCTTGGAGGTGTGGCGGTCCTGGGTCGTCCGGACGAAATCGTCGTTGGAGAAATTCAGGAGGGAGAAGGCCCGCTGGAACTCGGCGGCATTGCGGTCGGCCCATTGGATGGGGGTGCAGCCGTGCTCGGCGCCCGTGGTCACGACGCGATCGGCGTGCTCGTCGGTGCCGGTGAGGAAAAAGACGTCTCGCCCGAGGAGCCGGTGGTAGCGGGCCGCGGCGTCGGCCAGGAGCGTGGTGTAGCAGTGGCCGATGTGTGGGCGGTCGTTGACGTAATAAATGGGAGTGGAGATGTAGAACGGGTTGGCGGCGTGTTCGGCGGGCATGGGGGGTGGATTCTACGGGCGGGGGCGAAAAAGGCTTCGTGGGAACGCAGGGGAGGGGCGCGGTGGACCGATAAGGGTGAACGGGCTCGCGCTGCGCGCGTGGGCTGTCGGAGTCGCCGGAGAGACGGACTTATGCGTAAACACGAGCAAGAGCAGGTCTTGGTGGTGGGGACTCTGGAGAGCGCCCGAGGGGCCGAGGCGTGGCTGCGCGAGAGCGGGCTTGGTGTGGGGATCGCGGGTCGGTTGATCGTGAGCGAGGACGTCGCTGCCGGCGAAGTGACGCGTGCGGCGAGCGCGTGCGCCGCCACCAGCGCGATCGTGAGTCTGGGGTCGACGCACCGGTCGGCGCGGGAAGCGGTTCGTGAGGGCCTCGATTCTGCGGGCGTGCCGGCACGATGGCTGCCCACCGCCTTGGACGTGGTCGCGGGGCGTGGCGGGGCCGGGCCGTTGGGCCCGTCATTGGACGCCCAGGGCCTGATCGGTCGGGCTCCACGCGCGCTGGACCAATCCGCACGCGGGCGGGCCGAGCGCGCGCTGAAGGGCAAGAGGGTGCTCATCACGGGGGCGGGCGGGTCCATCGGGTCGGAGCTGGCCAAGGCGGTCGCGTCGTACGGCCCATCGGAATTGTGCCTGATCGAGCGGGCGGAAAACGCGCTCTTCGAGATTGATCGGCAATTGTCGGAGCGGTTTCCGGGTGTGTGTCGGCGAGCCATGCTGCACGACGTCGTGGAAGAAGAGCGAACGCACGGCTGGCTGGAACGACTTCGCCCGCAGGTGGTGTTCCACGCGGCCGCGCACAAGCACGTGACCGTGATGGAGGATCACCCCTCTCATGCCGTGAATAACAACGTCTTCGGGACGAAGTCGATCTCGGACGCTGCGCTCGCGTGCGGGGCCGAGCGGTTCGTGATGATCTCGACCGACAAGGCCGTGAATCCCCGCAACGTCATGGGGGCGACCAAGCGATTCGCCGAGCAGTACGTCGCGAGTCTGAACGGCGCGGGCGGGACATCGTTCTCGATCGTTCGATTCGGCAACGTGCTCGGCTCGGCGTGTTCGGTGATACCGATCTGGTCGGCGCAGGCTCAGGACGGCGGCCCGATCACGGTGACTCATCCGGAGATGACCAGATACTTCATGACGATCCCGGAAGCCGCGGCGCTGGTGATTCAGGCCGGCTCGTTGACCGGAGCGGAGGCGGGGGGCGCCGATGTGTTCGTGCTCGACATGGGTGCGCCGGTGCGGATCATCGAAATGGCGGAGCGATTCGTCCGCCAGCTCGGGCTTGAGCCTCGGCTCTCAGGGTTCCGGACGGGACGTCTGGAGCCTGGTGAGGGCGCGCCGGGCGAGCTGCCCGTCGTGTTCACCGGGTCGCGCCCGGGCGAGAAACTCCATGAGGAACTCGCGCACGCCACAGAGGAGCTTCGTCCCACGGCGGCGGAGGGCGTGCGCGCCTGGGCGTCGCGGGGCGCCGAGGGCGTTGACATCGCGCGGATGATCGACGAACTGTCGGGCGTCCGGTGGGCGGTTGATCAGGACGAGGTCGTTCGCGTCATCCGTGCGTGGTCGTCCGGCGTCGGCAGCGGCCCGCGGGAGGGCGTTCACGGCGCGCCCGCGGCGGCCTGATTCTCGCGAGTTATCGACATCTTTTGCACAAGCACGACCTGTGTTTGCGTCGATAAACCCTTGAACAAGGGGGTTCTTGCCGGAACTCCCGGAGACGCGAAGGCGCCGGGGGGCTAAACTCTCTGCTGGTCGGAGAGGGCCATTCGTGGGGGGAGAGGGACTCGAGCGAGAGGCCTCTGCGGCCCGGAAAGACCCGTGCATGAACCAGAACAGTCACGAGCGTCTGATGGAAGCGACGCGCCACGCGCGCGAACGGGCAACCGAGTTGTTGCGGTCGCTGGAGTCGGCCACTTCCGGTGCGCCGGACGAGGGGTCCGGAGGCGGTGATGTGTTCAAGGCTGTGACGGGCCGATCGGCGATGGAGAACGCCATCGCGTCGACGCGCCGGATGATCGAGGCGTTGGATCGCGCGGCCGAGCGGGTCGAATCGTTGACGGTGACCGCCGTGGGCGAGGAGAGCGTTGTTGCGGGGGGATCGTGGGGCCAGAGATGACGGGCGGCGTGCGGGTGACGGTTCGTTTCAAGCGCATTCGAGCGGGAGCGGTGCTGCCGGCCTACCAAACCGCGCACGCGGCCGGGATGGATATCGCGGCATGCCCGGACGCTCCGATCCGGATCGAGCCGGGACACATCGCGCTCATTCCGTGCGGCTTCGCCATGGCGTTGCCGGTGGGATACGAAGCGCAGGTGCGCCCGCGGTCAGGCCTTGCGAGCAAGCACGGCGTCACGCTGCCCAACACCCCCGGAACGATCGACGCGGACTACCGGGGCGAGGTGTGCGTGCCGCTGATCAACCTGGGACGCGAGGCGTTTGTCGTTGAGGTTGGCATGCGCGTCGCCCAGATGGTGGTCGCGTCGGTGGCGCAGGCGTGCATCAGCGAGGTCGAGGAACTCGACGGCCCGATCGGCCTGGGGCTCGGACTTGGGGGTCGGCTCGGGAGCGGAGTGGAGATGCGCCCGTTCCCGCCGCCGACGCCGGGCCAGCCGACCCGGAGCGGCGTGGGAGTTGTCCCGGCAGCCGCGTCGGGGGGTGGCCCGAGAATCCGCGGAGAGGGCGGGTTCGGATCAACCGGGCTCTGAGCTAAAACGCGCGTTCAGTCAGGCTTCGAGAGGGCCGAAAGTTGAGGCGTGGAATCGTCTTCTTCTTCGAAGCCGCGGCGCGAAACCGCCGTTGAGGCCGTGGATTCGCTGCGCTTGCCCGCAGCGGCGCTGGCGAAGCTGCATGAGATCCTTGACGCGGCCGAGTCGGGGTCGAAGTCCGGCTCAACGCAACGACATTGGCGCCGCTGGGTGATCCGGAACCGGCGCGCGGAAGCCACTATTCACCACCCGGGCGGGACGGCAGTTCGGTGCGTTGTGGCCCCGAGGACGATGTCCGCGGGCGGCATGTCGCTGCTGCATGGCGGTTTCGTCTACAACGGCGTGAAGATCGTCGTGCACATGGAGCGGCTCAGCCGCGAGATGGAGAATCTCGAGGGGAAGGTGGTTCGATGCCGTCACCTGGGCAAGCACATCCACGAGCTGGGCGTGCAGTTCGACCGACAGACGGAGCCTCGCGGGTTCATCTCGCTGGGAGACACCGAAGAGTCGTTCTTGCTCGAGCACGTGGATCCCACCAGCTTGCAGGGGCGGATTCTCGTGCTGGAAGACAGCCGCGCGGACCAGCGATTGATGGCGCACCTGCTCAAGGACACCGAGGTGCAGGCCGAGTTCGTCGACGAGGCAGAGGTCGCGATCAAAACCGCGGCTCAGGGCTTCGACCTCATCCTGCTCGACTATCACCTCAAGAACACCACCGGCGACGGGGTGCTAGAGAAGCTTCGTGAGGCGCAGGTGATGACGCCCGTGGTCATGATCACCGCGGATGATTCGCCGGAAACCGCCAGACGATCGCGCGACGCGGGCGCCTCGGCCATGGTGTACAAGCCGTTGACGGCCGCCACGTTGCTCCAGGCCCTCGGGGAGTTTCTGATGCTTCGGGGCGGGCTGGCCGTCGGCGCCGGCGCCATCATGAGCACGCAACAGGCCGACGAAGCGATGAAGGACCTGCTTGAGAGCTTCGTCCGGGACCTCGACAACATGGCCAACGACATCTCGCAGGCGCTTCACAAGAATGACTTCGAATCGATCAAACGCATATGTTCCGAGATCAAGGGCAGCGGGGGCTCATACGGGTTCCCGGTGCTGACCGAAGCCGCGACGATCACGTTGCGGGTGCTCGAACGATCGAGGGGCGGGACCGACGTCGTGGGCGAGGTGCGGCGGCTCCTCGAGGTCTGCCGTCGATGCACGACTTGAAACCGAGCCTGGGACCTACGCGCGATTGTTGCGCGTCGGGCGAGTGAGCCGATAACGCTGACATGGGCAGAACGAAGAGTGTGGTTGCGCGCAGTGCGGGCGGAACGGATCGCTTCTGGGGACGCGTGGCGTGGCTGGCGGTCGCCGCCGGGTGGGCCTTTGTCATTGCGGCCATGGCCTCGTACAGCCCGCTGGACCCGCCCGGACACGCCGGGGTGGGCTCGGGCGAATTCGCCAACTGGTGCGGGCCGGTCGGCGCCTGGCTCGCGCATGTGCTCTTTCTGATCGTGGGGTCGGGAGCCTGGGTTCTCGTGGCTTCCAGCGGGGCGTTCCTGGCGATCGCCGCATCCGGTCAGCCCATCGGGCAAGGCTCGCTTCGATCCGTGGGCTGCATCATGGTGGCCCTGGCGGCCTCGGGCTTTCACGCGCTCGTCGCGCCGACATGGAGCTCCGCTCCCGAAGGCGCCGGCGGTCTCGTCGCCATTGCCGGAGTCGACGCGCTCAGCGCGCGGTTCGGCGGGCTGGGCGCCGCCATCGCGCTGGGGCTGATCGGCGCGGTCGGCGTGATGGTGGCCTTCGATCGATGGCTCGGCTTTCTCCCCCGCGCACTGACCGGACTCCTGCCGGCCAAGGCCGCTCGCCGGCTGGGGCTCGCGCTCGTGACGATCGTGATGTGGCCGCTCGCTCTCTTCCGGCGTCAAACGCGCGGGCGTCGCGCGAAGGTGCGCGCCAACGATCTCGACGACGACAAGCGGATCGTCGAGCCCAAGCGCGGCGCCCGATCCGCCCCCCCACCGGCCGTGGCGGATGACGACGAGACCGAAGACCTCGAGGAGGACGAGTTCGAGGACGACGCCGAGGTCCTCGCGGATGCCGATGAAGACGAAGAGGACGAGGGCGCCCCCGGAGCGCCGCAGGTGTTCGACCCGGAAGAGCTCCGGGCCAAGATCGCGAAGTTGCCGGTTCGATTCGCGGCCGAGACCCGCCGTGCCGCGACGCAGGAAGACCTTGACTCCATTCAGGCGATCAACGCGGACCCGGAGATGACGGGCTATCGGTTCCCCGGGCTTGATCTGCTCGAGGACCCGGAGGAGAACTACAACGAGCGGATGGAGGGGCACGTCCGCGAGCAGGCCAAGGCGCTGGAGGAAGCGCTGCGGACCTACCGCATCGATGGGGAGGTCGTGGGCATCGACTCCGGGCCGGTGATCACGCTCTACGAAGTGCGCCTGGCGCCGGGCACGAAGGTGGCCGCGCTGAACGCGATTTCGTCGGATCTCGCCCGCGCGCTGAAGGTCGTGAACGTGCGCATCGTGCCGAACACCGAGGGGCGAGACACGGTGGGGGTGGAGTCCCCGAATCTTCAGAAGGAGAAGGTGCGGATCAAGGAGCTGATGACCTCGTGCGACAGGGCGGCGTCGATGCGCCTCCCGCTCTTCCTGGGGAAGGACGCGTCGGGCGAGCCGCTTGTCTACGACCTGGCCGAGATGCCGCACATGCTGATCGCGGGCACGACGGGCTCGGGCAAGTCGGTCGCGATGAACGCGATCATCGTTGGCTTCCTGTACACCAAGAAGCCCAGCGACCTGAAGCTGGTGCTGGTGGACCCCAAGATGGTCGAGATGAGCCAGTTCCGGGACGTCCCTCATCTGATGTGCCCGGTGGTCACCGAGATGGGCAAGGCCGCGGCCATTCTCGAGTGGGCCGTGACCAAGATGGACGAGCGGTACGAGCTGCTGGCCGAGGTCGGCTGCCGCGACATCGACGCGTACAACGCGCTCGGCTGGGACGAGATCAAGGAGCGGCTGGGGATCACCAGCGAGGAAGAGGGCGCGCGCGTGCCCCGCAAGCTGCCGCGGATGGTGTTCGTGATCGATGAGCTGGCCGACCTCATCATCACGCACAAGGAGGTTGAGCACGCGATCGTGCGCATCGCGCAGAAGGCCCGCGCCGTGGGGATCCACCTGATCCTCGCGACGCAGCGCCCCCAGGCCAACGTGGTGACGGGGCTCATCAAGTCCAACATGCCGGCGCGCCTCTGCTTCAAGGTCGCCAGCGGCATGGACTCTCGAATCGTCATGGATCAGAAGGGCGGGGAGCTGCTGCTGGGCCAGGGCGACATGCTGTTCCTCTCGCCCCGCTCCCACAAGCTCGTGCGCGCACAGGGCACGCTCGTGGAGGATCGAGAGATCCGCAAGGTGATGCGATTCATGAAAGAAGTCGCGGCGCCGACGTTCGAGCGCTCGCTCGTGCAGATCGGCCCCGGAACCGCCGAGGCCGAGGCCGAGAAGAACTTCCGCGAGGCCGCCGAGGAAGACCCGCTCTTCGACAAGGCCGTCGAGATCATCATCGAGTCGGGGCGCGGCTCCGTATCACTGCTCCAGCGGCGATTGGCGATCGGCTACACGCGCTCGAGCCGCCTCATCGAGCTCATGGGCATGGCCGGGATCATCGGCGAGCACAAGGGCTCCGTGGCCCGAGAGGTGCTCATCTCGCAGGAGGAGTGGAGCGCGATGAAGGCGCAGGCCGCGGCGGACGCGGCCGCCGCACCGACCCCGAGCGAGACCCGCGTCGCCTCGACGCTGTTCGGCGACGAATCCGAATCGCCCGTCGCGCCGACCATGGCCGCGCCGGACGAGGATGACGAGGACTTCGACGCGGACGAGGAAGAGGAAGGGGAAGAGGAAGAGGAAGAAGAGGCCGAGGACGGGGACGACGAGGAATACGAAGAAGACGAAGAAGACGAAGAAGAGGAGTACGAAGAGGACGAGGAGGAGGAAGACGACGAGGGGGAGGACGAGGAAGAGGAAGACGAAGAGGACGACGAGGAAGAAGAGGAGGAGGATGAGGAGGAACCCGAAGTGCGGGTCAGGCCTCCGTTCGACCCCACCCCCCGACGCGCGTGAGTAGGGACCCAAGCCGCGCCGGGTAGACTTTCAGCCCTCGATGGACTCCCCCACTGCGATGCCGGGCCTGGACGCCGCGACCTCCTCGCGCCTGACGGCGCTGCTGGAAGGCCGTCGCGCCGTGGTGACGGGCGGCGCGGGCTTCATCGGCGGCCACCTCTGCGAAGCCCTCCTGCAGCTCGGCGCCGGCGTCTGTCTCGTCGATGATCTCTCCACCGGCGACCCCGGGTTCGTGGCCGCGCTCATCGAGGAGCACGCGCCACGCGCCCGGTTCGTGCACGCATCCGTGCTCGACGCCCGCTCGCTCGATGATGCGATGGAGCGCGCCGCGGTGGTGTTCCACCTCGCGGCCGTGTCGTCCGTCGGCGAATCGATGGAGCGGCCCGAACGCACCATCGATGTCAACGTGCGGGGAACCGTCGAGGTCTGTCAGGCCGCGCGCGCCGCGGGCGTCAAGCGGGTGGTGTTCGCCAGCTCGTGCGCGATCTATGGCGATGCCGGCGGCGCGGGCGTGCAGGAAGATGCCCAGCCCATGCCCATCTCGCCGTACGCCGCGAGCAAGGCGGCGGGCGAACTGATCCTGGGCGCCTGGGCACGATCGCTCGGCATCGACGGCGTGTCGCTCCGGCTGTTCAACGTGTACGGGCCCCGTCAGAGCGACGACAGCGAAGAGAGCGCCGTCGTAGCGGCGTTCGCCTCGCGCATCACGAGCGGGCGAGCCCCCGTGATCTACGGCGACGGCGCACAGACCCGCGACTTCGTGTTCGTGGGCGACGTCGTACGCGCCATGCTGCTCGCCGCGGTCGCGCCCGAGCCGTTCGTGGGCGAAGCGATCAACGTCGGCACGGGGAATCCGACCGAGATCCGTGAGCTCGCCTCGGAGATGGCCCGCGCGTGGGGGCGGGACGAACTCAAGCCCGAGCACGGGCCCGCGCGCGCGGGCGACATCGTGCATTCCAGCTCGCACACCGCCAACGCCGAGCGAAGGCTCGGTTTCCGCGCCGTGACGCCCTTGCGCGATGGCCTGCGCGCGATGGCCGCGTGGGCCGGCGATGCAAGCGGCACGCACGAGGCGCGACGCTCCACATGATCTCCGCAAGGCCTTGCGGTCGGAATCCGTGCCGTTTCGCGGGCGGCGTCGCCGCGGCGCTGCTGGGCCTGGTCGGCCCTTCCCTCGCGCAACCCGCGCAGGATCCCGTCCCGGTCGCCCTGATTCTCTACGAAGAACAACGATCCGATGTCTGCTTCGGCGAGGCCTTTCTCGCGCTCGTCGCCGCCGAGACCGGCGCGCTCATCGAGCCCCGCCTGACGCCGATCCCCATCCTCGCGCCCGCGCTCCGGGAGGCCCCCATCGCGTTGCTCACCGGTGAGGGCTTCTTCGAACTCTCCCCGGAACAACGAGGCGCCCTGCGCGCCTGGATCGAGTCGGGCGGCTTCCTGATCGCCTCCGCGGGCTGTTCAAATCGCGATTGGACGCTCTCGTTCCGGCACGAGATCGAGGAGATGTTCCACCCGGAGCCGAACTCGGGGCTGCGGCCGCTGCCGCCGGATCACGACATCTACGACACCATCTTCCACGTCGAAGGGCTCAAGCGAACGACGCCCCCATTGGCGGCGGACGCGGATCGTCCCGACGCGCCCCCCACCATCATCGACGCCTCGCCACTCGAGGGGCTCACGCTCGCCGGCCGGCTCTCCGTCGTGTTTTCTCCCGACGGGCTCAACGACACCGCGGCGTTCGGCGGCGCGTGCTGCTGCTGCGGGTCGGGCGAGGTGATCCACGCCCGCGCCATGCTCGCCAATCTCGTGGCCTACGCGCTCGTGCATCGCGCGCCATCGATTCCCGTGGTCGCGCCCCCGATCCCTCCGCCTCCCTCACCACCCCCGCCCGCCCACGACGAGCCCGGACCCGAAGAGCCGGCGCGCGACCCATCTCCAGATCGGTAGGATCGAGCCATGATCGCGGCCCTTGCATCCATCCGCGCGCACGCCCCCCTCCTGACGATCGCGTACGCGCTCGTATGGGCCAAGGCGCTCGAGCACGCGGGAGAAGGCCTGCTCGGCCTGCTCGTGGCCGGGGCGCACACGCTCCTTGTCTGGCTCTGGTTTGTCGGCGCCGCGCGCTCAGAGAGCGAAGCGGGGCTCGGCTCGCGCCTGGGACTTTCGCGCGAGCCGGAAGGCGCGCCGATCGACCCGCTGGCGTGGACCGGCCTGCTGCTGAGCATGCTGTTCGGCGCGTTGTGTCTCGCGCTGCTGGCCGCGTCCTGGCGCGTGGGGCTCGGGTTCCTGGCCGCCGGGGGCCTGACGCATTGGCACGGAAGATCGTGCGCCGTGACGACGCGCTATCGAGGCCTCGAAGCGTTGGGGCCCGCCGTGGCCCTCGCGCTGCCCGGCCTGATCATCGCCGCCAATCTCCCCGACGAGAGCGCCCACGCCACACCAACCACTCCCTTGATCGGTGTTTCTTGTCTCGGCGCCGTGGCCCTGGGCGCCTTCGTGATCGCGGCGCTGGCGCGTGACGGGCTGCAGGACGCCGCGCGGGGCGTTCCCACCGTCGCTACACGGATGGGGGTCTCTGGGGCAGGAAAGCTGGCCTGGGTGTGGATGCTCGCCACCATGGCCTTGGCCATGATCGGCGCCGGTTGGGACTGGTGGCACTGGAGCGCAGGCGTGATCGCCGGCATCGGCGCGGGCCTCGCAGGCTGGTCGTTCGCCAAGGGCAACCCCGGCGGCGCGGGCGTGGCGTGGTTCGTGGCCGCGGTGGCGATGAGCATCGCGGTCGGCGTCAGCGTCATCTCGCCCGCGTGAATCGACCGGCCTTCACGCCTTCGACAGCTCCAGCACGAGATGCTCGATCGCCAGTGCCGCGTTCGCGTTCGACGCGATCAATCGCTCCGCCGAGTCAATCGCGTCGCCATCGCGCAAGGGCCGACGCGCCCGGGCTCGATCCCCCGCGCTCTCCCGCAAACGACGACGCACGCGCGCATGCAACAACGAAAACAACAAGTCCATCGCGAGACGATTCGCCACATCCTTGCTCGCCTCGCTCGATTCCTTCGCCTTCGCCTCGGCGTACGTCTTCACGATCTCTTGCATGGCCCCGGCCAGCTCGGGCGCATAGGTCCCGCCCCAAGCCTGCGCCAGCATCGGATCGAGCCGGTCCATCCAGCCCGCCACGCCCGCATCCAGAGCGAGCCGGAGCCGTCCGGGCGAACCGGCCGCAAACTCCAACAGGTCCGCCCCCCTCCCCTTGGGAATCTCCACGCCCGAATCCCGTATCCACGAGCGCATCGATGCCTCGTCCAGCGCGCCGAAGGCCACCCGCCGACAGCGCGATCGAATCGTCGGCAGCAACGCCTGCTCATCGTCCGTCACCAGAATGATCACCACGCCCGAAGGCGGTTCTTCGAGCACCTTCAGCACGGCATTGGCCGCAGCGCCCTCCCCGGCCTGCAGCAGGTGCGCCTCATCCACCACGAACACTTTGCCCGCGCGCGCCCCGCTTGACACCGCGGTCGAAAGCCCCGCGGGCTCGATCAGAAACTCCCGGATCACCTCCACCGGGATCGACCGCTGCTTCGAATCACGCACCCGCTGCTCTCGAGAAAACGACGCCATCTCCTTCGAAACCAGGTGCAGATCGGGATGCGCCCCGCTCTCCAGCAACGTCCTTGTCGCGCTTCCGTCCTCCGGACGGATCCGCGACGACAGGTCCGGGGACGTGGTCGGGTCAAGCAGCACTCCCGCAAACGCCAGCGCCGTCGTGTGCTTCCCGACGCCCGCCGGGCCGTGGAAGATCCACGCGTGGTGCACCCGATCCGCGCCGATCGCCGCGTCCAGCGTCTCGATCGCGCGGGTCTGCCCCTGAATCTGATCCATCGTGGGAAACGGCATGCTGACGGAGAGGGTACCGCGCGGCGCCGCCCGTTCCCCCGATCAAATCAACCCGCGACGTCGATGCGTCGGCCCAACGCAACCCCAGTGGCCGCGGCGTTGCGATCCGCCGGATGGGAGTACATCGCGTACACCCCGTTCGTCGGGTTCGTTGCGCCCGACCCACCCACAAAGTTCACGCCCCCGGCCACCTTCCCGGCCACCAGCCTCTGAGGCCCGGACGGAATCTGCACCGCGGGCGTCGCGCCCGGGGCATACGCCCTGGCAACGTGAAACGGGTTGGACGGGCCGGTGATCCGCATAGAGTCCTTGCCGAAAGAGTGGCCGCCTCCGGGCCCCAGGTCAAGTGCGGGCGACAGGACTTGAACCTGTACGGGGTTTCACCCCCACTGGAACCTAAATCCAGCGCGTCTCCCAATTCCGCCACGCCCGCAGTTTCCGGATTCTCGCCGCCACACCCCTCCGGTCAATGGCGCACCGCACGCCAAATGTGGTGTTCTCGGGCGTCTGGTCGATGAATGACCTGTACAGGAGGAGCGGCCGCGCAAAGCGTGCGCTCAGAATCCGAAAGAACCCGCGGCCCGCCGCCACCTCCGGTCGGCCAGCCGAAAGGAACCACCGCCCATGGGACTCCGTCAAACCGCCGGACTGAGACTCGCGCCCGTCCTCTTTCGCCTCGCCCTCGGCGTCACCTTCATCTGGGCCGGGCATGGCAAGGTCCTCACCAAGTCCGCCTACTCCCCCGACGATCTGGCCGCGCTCGCCAACATGGGCGTGAGCGCAGCCGTGGCCGCGGCTCGCCCCAGCGCCGAAACCGCCACGCCACCTGCCGCCCCCTCCACAACCCCACCCAAGTCGAGCGACCCCGACGCGCCCCTTCCCGAGCCCGCGAAGCCCTCGAGCAGCGCTCTCGCGTCCACCTCCAGCGTCGCTGGCCGTCGGTTTACCCCCGCCGAATTCGACGCCAATGTCAATCTCGCCGGTCTGTACCGCGTCGCCCTGCTCCTGCGCTCCTCGGCCGCCGATCCCGCCGAGCGCGAAGACGGCAGCCGACCCATGCGCCTCTGGCCCAAGACGCTCGGCGAGAGCGCGTGGCCCGCTCGACTCGCATGGGCCGTCGCGCTCACCGAACTCATCGCCGGCTCCCTCGTGCTCGTCGGTTTCATGGCGCAGTTCGCCGCGCTCGGCCTCGTCGGCGTCATGCTCGGGGCCCTCTGGCTCGCCACCATCGGGCCGGCCATCAACGCCCCCAAACAATTCCTCTTCCTCCTTCCCGAACTCTCGGCGTTCCAGGCGTGGCAATCCTTCGCACTTCAGATGTGCGCGTTGGCCTGCGCCTTCGGCGTGGCCTGCATCGGCGCCGGCTGGCTCAGCGTTGACTCCTTCGTGTTCGGCGGGTCACGCTCCAGCGGTCAGGCAGCGAACTCGGAAGACGAATAACCGACGCCTCTGAATCGCCATCCCCGCCCGCGCCCCGCCATCGGAGCGCTATCGTCCGGGCGTCTGATGGCCGAGAATCCTCACATGCCCCTCCCGCGACCAGCCTGGACGCTCCCACGCGCCGCGGCCCATGCTTCGCCCTGGGCCGTGTCGCTGGTCATTCACGCCGGGCTTGCCGCAGCCGGGCTGGGAATCGTCGCCTCCTCCGCGCCGCAGCGGGGAACCGGCACCGCCGAGCCCGCGTCCATCGCGGTCGTGCCCGTCTCCCAAGCCCCGCTTTCCGACGCTCCCATCCCCTCCGCCCAGCCCGCGGCCCCTCGCCCGGCCACCTCCACCAAAGTGACCATGCCCGATCGCGCCGCGCAAACCCCGCCCCCGGGCTGGTCCGAGGTCAGCGTCACCGTCGCCCCCATCGAGCCGCCCGCCCCGGCACACACGCCCCTCGAGACACTCCACAACGCCGCACTCTCCGCCCCCGCCCCCCAGATGTTCGGCACACGAGGCGACTCTCAGGCTCAGCGCATCGTCTATGTGCTCGACGCTTCCGGCTCCATGGTCGCCGCGCTCCCCACCATCGCGCGCGAGCTCGATCGCTCCCTCGACGGTCTCTCCGGCACGCAGTGGTTCCAGGTCGTCGTGTTCAGCGGGCGGGGCGCCGAATCACCTCCCAACCTCGGACGCACACTCGTTCGCGCCACCGACGAATCCAAACGCGCCGCCGGCGCCTGGCTGCGCGCCCTCGAGCCCGACCGACGAGGCGACGCCGTCGACGCCCTCGAACGCGCCCTCCGACTCAACCCGGACGTCGTGTTTCTCGTCGTCAAGGGCGGGCTCGGCGAAACGATCGACGCGCCCGCCGCGAGCGCGCGCCAACGCGAAGCCTCGCTCGCAAGGCTCGCCCGAGCCGCCCGGGGCGCCACAGCCTCCATCAAAGTGATCCAGTTCTTCGACCCCGATCCTTCGGGACTCATCGAAGCCATAGCGTTGACCTACGGCGGAGGCGACGCCTTCCGCTTCATCAGCCGAAAGGATCTGGGCATCGAATGAACCGTCCACTCCTCCCCATCGCGCTCATCCTCCTCGCCGGGCTCGCCTCGGCCCAACCCTCCGGCGCCGACAGCCGCGCCACCGAGATCCGCGAACTCGCGCTCCGCTCCACCGATGCGCGCCTCCCCGACGCCGAGCGCCTCCGCGCGCTCGATGACTCCCTCGCGCAACGCCGCGCACTCATCGAGTCGCTCGCCGACAACGCCCCCTCCTCGCTGCTCCTCGAGCAGATCGAGGCCCTGCTCTCCCGGTTCGCATGGGACGGCTCCGACGCCGCCGCCATGTTCGGCGTGCTCCTCGATTCGCAACGCGCGATCGTCGCGCCGATCGCGACCGAGGCCCACGCCCTGAGCCTTCGCGCCGCCGAACGAATCGAAGCCGAGATCGCGGCCGCCGAGCAAGCCGGCGACACGCCCGCGCAGGAATCCCTCCAGCGACTCCGGGAACTCCCCGCGCCCCTCGTGCGCGCCCGCGCCGCCGTCATCCTCGCAGGGCTCGACCACGATCCCACAACACGAAACAAACTCACCCTGGACGCCGTGGCCGCCGCCTCGGGCGTCCGCCCGGCCCAGGAAGACCTCGAAGCGCGCCGACGAGTCATCCTCGGCCAGTGCGCCCTCATCCTGGGCCAGCCCGCCAACGCGCTCACCGAGTTCGACGCCGCGCTCCTCAAGCGCTCCGCCCTCACCACCCGGATGGAAGCGCAACTCGGTCGCGCGCTCGCGCTCCTGGGCTCGCAAGGCTCCGCCGCGGCCCGCGACTCGCTCCGCAAGGCCGTCAACGCGCCGCCCTTCCTCATGGACGGACGCGCCATGGTGGTGCCCACACTGTTGGCCACCGACGTCGAGGCCCGCATCGCCTTCGCCGACGCGGCGGCCGCCCCGCCCGGCCCCGCCCGCGACCTCGCGTTGACCCAGGCCTTCGCCCTCTACGAGCGCCTCCTCCAGCGCGAAGACTTCGGGCTCGAACCCTCACAGCGCCGATCGCTCGTGCTCGGCAAGATCAACAGGCTCGCGCCGTTGAGCATCGAGGAATGCCTCGCACTTCCTCCCATCGTCGCGCTCGCGCGAGGCATCGCGCTCTCCACGTCGCCCGGCGGCTTCGAGGGCGCCGTCACGTTGCTCGAGTCCGTCACCCAGCCCGGCTCCGACCGGCTCCGAACGCTCAACGATCTCGCCGCCATGGCCCTGCGCGCGCTCGGCGACCTGCGCGTTTCCGAGGCCAAGGCCTACGAGGACGACGAGCGGCTCATCCCCGCCATCCGTCTCTTCCAGCGCGCCGGACGCGAGTATCCCAATGCCGAGGAGCTCGCGCTGCCCAGCGTCATCTCCGCCGTGTTCTACACCTCTCGCTGGGCCGCGTCGCGACCCGACATCCCCGTGCCGCGCGATCTGCTCGAAGAATCCCTCCGCATCGGCATCGAGTCCTTCCCCGATGCCCGCCCGACGAGATCTTGGCGCGAGAAGCTCGCCGACATCCTCCTCGAGAAGGGACAGATCGACGAAGCGCTCGAGCAGATCGACCGCGCCGGCGACGGCGGCCAACTGAGCATCGAAGGACACGTCACGCTGCTCCGCTCGCTCAGCGCCGCCATGGATCGCGCCGCGCAGTCCGAGGCCCAGACGCTCCTCGCGCAACGCATCCTCGAACGCGCCGACACCGCGCTCAGGGCCGCGGACGCGATCCCCGCCGGAGCCTCCGAAAACGATCGACGCGCCGCCGACACGCTCCGCGTGCTGGCCTTCAGCGCATCCGCGGCCTCGCTCGTCACGCTTGACCGGCCCGACCACGCCAAGACCGCCGCCCTCCGCGCCGTGGAGTTCGCCGACACCCTGCGGGCACGCGATACGTTCCGTGCCGCTCTCGTGGCGCTCACCCACGCGCAGGCCTACGCCGGAGACTTCGCCGACGCGCTCGCCTCCTCACAACGACTCGCCAAAGGCGCCAGAGAATTCGCGCCGGATGCCTGCGCCGTGCTCATCAATCTCGCCACGGCCCGCGCCAAGACCCTCGACGCCGCGCTCAAGCCCGACGAAGCCAAATCGCTCGTGCAATCGGTCATCGTCCCGGCCGCCCGCCTCGCTCTCGCCTCCGCGGAGCCCCTCGGGCCCGCAGCCGCCGACCGTTGGCGCGCCGACCTCGGCGAAGCGCTCGCCCGCGCCGGAGAAGCCGCCGAAGCAATCGAAATCCTCAACGAGCTCATCTCCCGCAACGGCCCCGACACACGAACGCTCGTGTGGCTCGGCGAAGCGTACCTCGCGCTCGCCAACGACGAAGCCGCGTACGAAGCGTTCCTCCCGGTCGTCACCTCCCTCGAGCAACGCCAGTCACCCACCGAGCACTACTGGCACGCGTGGTCCCGCGCCCTCGAGATCTTCCTTCGAAACAACGAGGACGGATCCAAGACCGAGCAGGTCCGCGCCACCCTCGCACGCCTCCGACTCAACGACCCCGCCATGGGCGGCGAGCCCTACGCCTCACGCTTCGCCGCCGTCGACGCCGCCATCAGCAACCCCTGAGGCCGACCCTCACCCCGGCAACGCCTCGCGAAAAGTCGACATCGCTTCCTCGTACACCCGCGCGGCCTCGGCAAAGTCGATGCTCTGCGCGTTCGCCGGCGTGAGTTCCGGAAACTCCCGC
The DNA here is from genome assembly GCA_964638515.1 of uncultured Phycisphaeraceae bacterium. Classification (GTDB taxonomy): domain Bacteria; phylum Planctomycetota; class Phycisphaerae; order Phycisphaerales; family UBA1924; genus CAYPGJ01. The sequence goes on along the minus strand of CAZWZL010000001.1, from coordinate 165,327 downwards.
GACACCTCCGGAATCACCGGCGCCAGGCGCGACGGCGATGTGGCCAGCAGACGCGCCGCCTCCCCCGACGCGACGAACGCCGCGAACGCCCGCGCGCCCTCCGCGTTCCGCGCGCCTCGCGCCACGCCAACGGCGTGCGGCAGCATCACCGCACCGAACTCCTTCTCGACCTCGTCCTGAATCGTGTGCCTGTCGTGGATCAGCGGGACCATCCCCACGTCCTTGCCCTGCCCGCGCGCGCGCCACACGCCGTCCGCGTCCGCCATCCCGGCAAACGCCTCGCCGTTGGCCAGCGCGCTCACGACGTCATCATCCGTCCCGACCAGCCGCATCTTCTGCCGATGCATCTGGAAATCCCAGCGACGCGCCTCGCCCCTTTCCCACAGCGTCCACAACACGGCCAGGTGTGATCCCGCCGAGCTTCCCTCCGGGTGCGCCATGACAAACATGCTCTTGGACATGTTCGGATGCCACAGCTCCCGCATCTTCGTGAACGTACGGTCATCCCCGTCCCGGTGCGGATACGTCGGCGCCGTCTGCCCCTGAAACGCCAGCACGCGCGCCCGTGCGCCGAACCCATACCAACGCCCCTGCGCATCCCGATGCGAAGACGGCACGCCCGAGCCCTCGATCTCCACCCCGTCCAGCACACCGGCGTTCGCGAGCCGCGCCGCCTGCACCGCGTCACACGCCAGCACCGCATCCGCCCCCACCGCGCCCTTCGTGAGCGTGTCGAACAGCCAGTCTTTCCCGATGCCGTTCTCGCCACGCTCCACCCGGACTTGCACCCCCGTCTTGTCGGTGAACGCCCCGACCAGCAGGTCTGTCACCGCCGGGTGCGCGCTCGAGTACACCACGATCTCCCCCTGCCTCGCCCGCGCGCCGCCCGCCAACAGCGTCGCGCTCAGAGCCGTCACGCACAGGGCTCGCACCAACTCACGCAGCTTCTCGGTCGTTCGCATGGGTCGCATTCTGTCAGAGTTACAGCCGATCGTCATCCAGACCCGCACGCTCGGGCCCACAGCCGATCATCGGTCCTTCGAAGCCGGCGGGAAACCCGCGTCCTCGTGAAACGCCCCGTCAGCTTCGCGGTTCCATCGAACCCTCACCCCCCCAATTCCCCCGGGTCCCTCCCCTCCTCGATCGCCGCGATCTTCTTCACCCGCTTGCTGTGCCGGTTGTCCGCAAATGGCGTCTTCAGGCACGTGTCGACGATCTGCGTGATCAGCCGCATCCCGAGCAGGTCCGCCGACAGGCAAATCACGTTCGCATCGTTGTGCGATCGAGACATCTCCGCCGTGATCTCGTCATGCACCAGCGCCGCCCGAATCCCCTTCACCTTGTTCGCCGAAATGCACGAGCCGATCCCCGTTCCGTCGAACAGCACCCCCATGTCCGCCTGGCCCTGCGACACCGCCCGAGCGACCGCGTACGCCGCGTCCGGGTAATCGCACGACTCCTTCGTGCTCGGCCCCAGCACCACCACCTCGTGCCGCGCCGCGCGCAGATGATCCGCCAGCCGGTGAAGCGCGTCATAGCCCCGGTGGTCTCCGCCGAGCGCAAGCCTCATGTCGTCGCTCCGATCCACGCCCGGGCCAACGCCGCCACACGATGCCGCACGTGCTCGCCGATCCGCCGGGCCGCCTCATCGTAGATGGCCTGGCCCCCTCCCACAGGGTCCGGCACGTCCGATCCGCCCGGATCCAGCATCGAGGCCCGCCCCGCCGCCTCCGGCGCGAGCGACACGATCGCCTCCACGTGCGCGGCCGTCATTCCAAAGATCGCCGCCGCATCCAACACCATTTCCCGCGTCAAGCCCCGCGAAGAGTGCCGCGCCGCCGTCACTCCCATCCGACGCAGCGATTCCACTCCCTCCTGGGTGGCCGGCGCGCCCCCGCCCGTCCACACGCCCGCCGAGCGCGCCACCGGCCCCTCCAGCCCGGCACGACGCAGCCCCTCGAACAACCGCCCGATCTCCGCGTTCGCCATCGCCTCCGCCATCGGACTGCGGCACGTGTTCCCCGAGCACACGAACAGAATCGTCGGCCGCAACACCCGCTCCACGTCCCGCGCACGCAGCGCTCCCTCGCGCACCACCTCGTATCCACCGCCGCGCACCAGGCGCACTCCCGTCGAAGCCCCCTTCCATCTCGTGGGCCCCGCGTCGATCGTCACGTCGATCCGCTCGTCACCCGCCCACCCGCGATCCGGCACACGCGTCGGCATCGCGCCCCGGGACGCCGACACCGCCCCGACCACCGCCCGCGCCTCGTCCAGCACCGCGCGCGCCACCTCATCGCTCGGCACGCGAAGCAGCAGCTCACCGTCCGACACCATCGCCCCGGCCTCAACTCCGATCGACCGCGAAAGCCCCGCCAGCTCCGAATCCCGCACCGGTATCTGCAGCGTCACCGGCCCCGGCGTCAACCGCCTCGCAATGAACCGCCACGCGTCTGAGACCTCCCCCGCCTCCCCAAGCACCGGCTCCGCCTCCAGCGCATGCCACGCCACAGGCGATCCCTCCGCCCGCCCCGTCGCTCGCCACAGCCGAGCCAACGCGTCACGCGAAGCCACCGACGCCGCCACCCCGTACACCGTCTCCGTCGGCATCACCACCAGCCCGCCGCCCGCGAGCGCGCGCCCCGCCTCCTCCGCCAGCCCGGCACGCTCCGCCGACGACAGCCGAGACCACTCCATTCGCCTGCCCTGCTCGGCCATCGCCATGCCCAGAGTATCCGCCCCTTCCCGCGACTTTCGCAAACGACCCCCCGTTCTCCGCGAATACACTCTGCCATGATCCCCCGCCGGGCCTTCACACTCATCGAACTCCTCGTCGTCGTCGGCGTCATCGCCATCCTTATCTCCATCACCCTCCCGGCCCTCTCCTCCGCCCGAGCCGCGGCCTCGCGCACCAGGTGCCTGGCCAATCTCCGCTCCATCGGCCTCACCACCCAGTCCTACCTCGACCTCCACGAGCAGACCCTCCCCCGCGCCCTCCCCCTCGACGATTCCCGCATCCCTCCCGGCGCCCGCCCGGCAGACTCCATCCTCAGCGTCTTCGGCCCCATCGCCGAGAACCTCGAGATCTTCCTCTGCCCGGCGGATCAGAACGTCCCGCCCGAACTTGAAAACCCCGCCGGCTACCACAACTCCTTCGAGTATTGGGCCGGCGTCCTCATGCTCGCCCGCGAAGTTTTCCGGGATGACCGAGCGCCCGAGCGAAGCGTCTCCATTTTCTACCGCGACAACCCCAACTTCCCCGTCTTCGCCGACTCCGCCCCCCGACACCGAACCAGCGGCGCCTTTCAACAAAACGCCGTCTACTTCGGCGACTGGCACGCCGATTGGATGAGCCTCGACCCCGCCGACTCCACCCCCTCCGCGCCTCAACCCGGAGACCACCCATGACCACTCCCTCCGACAAGCCCCGCTTCGATCCCCTCCCGTCCCTCCTCGACGACCCCGCGCTGCACGCCCCCGCCCAGCCGCGCCGATCACCGATCCGCCTCCGCCTCAAGCTCCGCGCGCCCGAGCTCTCCCCCAAGGCCACTCGAACCCTCGGCATCACCCTCGCATCCCTCGGCCTCATCGGCGGCGCCTCCATCGCATACTCCGCCCTCCGCCCCATCTCCGTCCCCGACGCGCAGCGCGCACGCCTCCCCAAAATCCTCTCCTTCGCCCTCCTCGACGCCGACTTCAACAAGCTCCCCGTCAAGGAACGACTCGAGCTCGTCCTCTCGCTCGCCAAACGCATGCAGGGCATGAACGCCGGCGACTCCGCACTCGTCGCCGCATTCGCTGCAGGCATCAGGGGCGAAGCCCGCGAGCAACTCGAAGCCAACGCCCGAACCCTCGGGGCCGACCTCATGGCCGATTACGGCAAGCAGTACACCAGCATCCCCGAAAATCAAAAAGAAGCCTTCCTCGAATCCACCGCCGTCGAATGGTCCAGGCTCATGGAACAACTCACCGGCGAAGAACGAAACCTCTCCGACGCCGAGCGACTCTCCGAGATGCGCGATCAGGCCAAGCGCGACGCCGAACGAGGCCGACAGACCGACCGCCGACTCACCGCCGACCGCGCCTCCAACTTCATGCGCATGGTCCAGGCCGATTTCGCCCAGTACTCCTCCCCCAACGAACGCGCTTCCTCAGCCCTCTTCCTCCGAGACATGACCCGCACACTCCGAGGCCGCGACCCCGCCACCAATCAGCCCAAGAGATAGCCGCTCACCGCCTCACGGCTCCACGATCCCCTCCCGGATCGCATACCGCGCCAACTCCACACGATCGTGACACCCGAGCTTCTTCATGATGCTCGTCCGGATCGCCTCCACCCGCTTCTCCGATCGATAAATCGCCCCAGCCACCTCCTTCGTCGACGCCCCCCGCGCGATCAGCCGCAGCACCTGCATCTCCTGATCCGTCAGCGCGTTCAGCCTCGACGCCCCCGCCTCCTCCTTCACCTTCAACCGCAATCTCCCCCCCACCACCTCGCACCGCTCCAGCGCCGCCGGCGAGAACGCGAACGCGCCCCGGTGCGCCCGCCGAACCCCCTCGAAGATCGCCTCCAACTCATCGTTCTTCGACAGATATCCCCAGGCCCCGGCCGAGATCGCCGCGTCGATGTACGTGTCCCGCGTGAACGCGCTCAGCACCAAGCATCTCGGCCCGCGAGGCGCCGGCCGCAATCTCGCCAACTCCTCGATCGCGTCGAACGCCACAGGCCCCGGCATGTCCACGTCCATGATCACCACGTCCGGCGCGTGCTCGTCCACCGCCGTGAGCAACCCCTCCGCGCTCGGCCGCCAGCCCACGATCTCCAGGTCGCCCTCCGTCTCGAACGCCGCACGCAACCCCTTCGCCACAACAGCATGATCATCCACGCACAAAATCCGAATGCGTTGCGCCGACGAAGACCCCGCGCCGCCACTCGCGCCCTTCAACGATTCCATCGATCGCTGCATCATCATGTCGCTTTCGCCTCCTTCGCCCGACCCACGCCCTGCAGCGCGGCGCCCAGCCTCTCGGAATCCACTACTCCGCCCACACGTGCGGCCCCGATCGCCTCCCACTCCGCCCCCGCTTCCCCACACACCAGCACCCGCCGCGCCTCCCCACCTTCCACCACAAACCGCCGCGCCCGTTCCAACGCCGACGCCGTCGCGTCCGTCAGCCAAACCCCGGCATCCCCCGGCTCGCCATCCGGCGCGCTCACCACGTCAAACCCCGCTCCGGCCAGCATCGCCCCGGCATAGGCCGCGGCCCGATGGTCCGACAACGACACCGCCACCACCACGCCCCGATCACGCGCCGCCGCCGCACGATCCCGCCACTCCACCTGCTCCTCCGCGATCGGCAACGTCAGACAAACACTCGTCCCGCGACCCGGCGCCGAATCGATCGTCACCTCGCCACCCGATGATGTCGCCACCCCCTTGACCAGCGCCAGCCCAAGCCCCGTCGACACACTCCGTGGCTTGGTCGTGAAGAACGGATCGAACGCGTGACGCGAAACCTCTTCCGTCATCCCCGATCCGTTGTCCACCACGCAGAACACCACGGCCCGCCGACCATCCCCGAGCACGCCCTCCCGCGCCGACACCCGCACGATCGCTTCGGCCGGCGGCGGCTCCGCCTCCTGCAACGCGTCTGATGCGTTCGCGATCAGATTCAGCATCGCCTGTGTCAATCGCCCCGGCGCCGCACGAACGCCCGGCAACCCGTCCGATATGTCCGCCACCACTCGCGCCGGCGGCCTCGCGGCCCGAGACAGCAAACCACCCACCTGCCCCCACCAAGCCCCTGGCCGCACCACGCCCAACTCCTTGGATTCACCCTCCGAAGGATCCGCCGCAAGCAACCGCAGGTTGTCCCCCAACTGACGCAAGTACTCCACCGATTCTCCGAGCGCCTCCGCAGACTTCGCGCCCTCGCCCGAAAGCACCGCCGCGCGCAGACTCCGCAACGCGCCCCGCATCGGCAACAACAGGTTGTTGAGATCGTGCCCCACACCCGCCGCCAGCGCGCCGATCGACGCCAACCGCTCCGCCGAACGCAGCCGCTCCCGCGATTCCTCCATCACCGCCCGCTCGCGCTCGCGCGCCGTCGCTTCAGCCAAAGCCCCGGCATGCCGCGCGATCTCCCGCTGCGCACGACGCATCACCACCGTCAGCCCGCCGAACACCAGCAGCAAGACCGCCGCCAACACCGCCATCCCCTGCGTCAACACCCGGTTCGCCGAGGCCACCTGCAACGTCACGTCCTTGCAGATCTCAAGGCTCCCCACCACCTGGCCCCTGGTGTTCCACAGCGGGACGTATGACATCACCAGTGTCGCTTGGTAGGGCGACTCCTCCATCCGCCACATCTCCGCGGCGTTCCCCACCACACACGTCGTCGTGCCCCGAAGCGACGTGTCCAACTCCTCTTCAAACGCCGCGCCGAGCCCCGTCGCCGTGCGATCTGTCGTGAACACCAGCGCGCGCGCATCATCGAACATCCGCACCCGCGCCACCCCGAACTCCGACATGAACGGACGCAGGATCCCCGCGAAGTCCTTCTCCTGCTCGCTCGTCAGCGGCGCCAGCCGATCCACCAGCACGTACTCCAACGCGCCCGACCTGCGCCCCTGCTCGCGCATCACACGAGTGATCCGCTCCGCCTCCGCGCGCGACGTCGCGGCCGTGTCGCGCATCAGCACCTCGCGCAGCCCGAAGCCCACCAGCACCAGAATCGCCGCCACGGACCCCACCGAAAGAAACGCAAACAATCGAAACAGCCGCACCCCTCCCCCCAACTCAGAATCCCGGGCTGATCGTGCCGACGTCATGGCTCATTCACTATTACCCGTGTATCGCCCTCCAGCGGCTCCAAAATCCGAATCACGGGGTAGGGATTCCCCCCGTTCAACTCCCCGAACAAACCCCACGTCGCCAGCCCATCTTCACAATCGGGCTCCAGCAACGTCACCACAAGCGGCTGCAAACGCTGCGCGCTCCGAACCACGACCCACTCCCCGGCCTCCAGCGTCCGACGCTCCCGCGCCTCCTCCACCATCAGCGTCTGCAGGATCCGACCCTGGAACGCCCGTTCGGCGCGCTGCGCCGAACGAACGGTCCACGCCCCGGTCTCCACCTCCACGTCACGCGTCAACCGTTCCACGACCACGCCCTGCGCCCGCAGCAACGAAAGCACCGACCCCAGCCCGGTCGGCAACGCGTACCCCCACGACGGCGTGACCTCACGCGCAGGCTCGAACCGGCCCCAATGCTCCACCTCGTAGTTCTTCTTGGTCGGCGTCGGACGCGCGCGTCCGCCCCCGTCCGCCGTCTCCACCCAGCCCGCGACCGTCACCCCGCCCTCGAACGGCGCCGTCCTCGTGCGGATCGTCACCGCGCGAGGGCCGCCCGACCATCGCGCCTCGAACGCCGCACGCGCGCTCCGCACCTCATCCGTTCGCGCCGCCAGCTCCTCCAGGCACGCGCGCACGAACGCCTCCGTGCACAGCACCCGCTCCCTGAACGGCGCGTACGAGTACGCCTCCGTCAGGATCGACACCATCCCCCGCAACCCGACGCTGTTCGCCCCAAACCGAGGCATCCCGCTGTACGTCTCCCACCGCGTCTTCTCCCGGTCAAAGTCCCCGTACCAGAACGTCCCCCACTTCTCTCCGATCCGCTCACCCGCGCGCACCATCACCTCACGCGAGATCTCCGCGGGGCCCTTCGTCCCGTCCGGCGCGTACGCGTTCGGGTGCAGCGCGCTCTCGTACGTCAGCGTGTACCGATGAAAGCTCCCGTTCGTCGTGTGCGTGTCGATCACCACGTCCGGGCTCCACTCCCGGAAAAACCGCAGCATCGCCCGCGTCTCCGACGCCTCCGCCTTCACGTAATCACGATTGAGATCCAGCCCCTTGGCGTTCGCCCGCTGCCCGACGCGCTCCGGGCCCTCCTGTCCGGGCCGATTCCGCTCCACCGCATCGAATCGCTCGTTCCCGTCCGGGTTGTAGATCGGCGCCACCACCAGCACCATCCCCTCCCGGATCGCGCGCGCCGACGCCTCGTCCGTCATCCACGGACGCACGATCTCTCGCGCCGCCATCGGCAACGCTTCCTTCCCGCACACCTCCCCCGCATGAATGTTGCCGAACGCGAGCACCACGAGACGCCCCTGCCGAGCCGCCTCTCGCGCCTCGCCCGCGCTCGACACCGGCGGGTCCGCGACGATCACCATCGGGATCTCCCGACCCTCCTCGCTCGTCCCGAACGTCCCCCTCCGCACCACGCTCGGCTCGGCCGCCGCGAACGCGTCGCACCACGCCACGACCTCCTCGTGGGTCGCCGTGGCCCTGTACCCGCTCGTCTCAGCCACCGTAAACAACGCCCGGTCCCAGGGCGGCAGACCAATCTCCGAATCGTCGCTCGCGCCCGAACGCGCCTCGGTCGATTCGGACGACGACGACTCCGGGATGCTCGGCATGGCTTCCGGCGCCGCGGGGGCAGGCTCCCACGCTTCGTCCTCGGCCGGCGCCGCGCCCTCGCCCTCGCTCGCCACCGTCGCGCCCGCCGATTCACCCGTCTCCGGCGTCATGCTCGCCGTCACCGGCGCACGACGGGCCACCCCGTCCGCCGTGATCAGATTCACGAAGAACACGCCGATGGTGAGCACCAACAGCCACACGCCGAACGCGCGAATCGTCCGCAGGCCCGCCGAAGACGCCGGTTGTGTCATGCCCTCAGCCTACCGCCCGAACTCGGCCCACGAGGTCGATGTCTCCCCCACCCGCACCCGCTCCAGCCGCAAACCCTTGGGAAACCCGTACCGAGAGCCCGCGTCGTCCGCGTACGACTTCTGCGCGCGGATCTCCCCGTCCAGGAACTCGAAGATCTTCCGAGCCATCGCCTCCGTGGTCGGGTCCTCGTTCTCGAACACAATCACCCGACCGCTCGTCCTCCGCACCGTCTCGAGCAGGGGGTCCCGGCTGTTGATCGCCAGCGCGTGATCGAAGCGATCGACGAACTCGCGGAGCGCGAGCCGGATGGCCTTGAAGTCGCACACCATGTCGTTCGAATCCAACGTCTCGCTGGCCAGCACGACCTCGATGCGCCGCGAGTGCCCGTGAGGATGCCTGCACGCGCCCGGGTGCTTGGAGAGCATGTGCCCCGACTCGACCTCGAACGCCTTGCAAACCCTGTAGACCATCGGTGCCGACACTCCCTCACGTGCCCCGCGTGTTCCCGAACAGGCGGATGTGCAGCCGATCACCATACCTCCACCCCCGCTGCACGCACACACGCGACATCCACCCGCTCCGCTGATCCAGAGCCCCCACCGTTACCCCTTCAGGCATGAGCACCACGTCCGACGCGCTCCAGCCCCGAAGCCGTGCGAGCAGGCCCTCGATCTCGTCCACGTCACGCTCCTCGGCCACCACGAACTTGAGTTGACGCTCCCCGTGCGCGTTGATCAGCCGCTGGAGCGCCCCGACGTTGATGCGCCGTGCCTCGTGACGCTCGCTCCAATCTCCCGCCTCCTGCGCGCTCGGCGTCGAGTTCGCCAGCTTCGGGCTGATCGACATCAGGTCCGCATGAACCTCACGATACACCGTGCCGGCCGTCTCAATCGTGACGTGCAGCCCCCGCTCCGCCAGACCCGCGGCCAGCGGACCAACTCCGTCGAAGATCATGGGCTCCCCCCCCGTCACCACCGCGTGCGCCACGCCCGACGTCGCCGCCTCGTCAACCAGCGCGCCGATCTCCCGCGCCTCGCCCTCCGGCCTCCACGACGCGTACTTGGTGTCGCACCACGAGCACCGAAGATTGCACCCGCTCAGCCGCACGAACCACGACGGCGCGCCCGCGAGCCGACCCTCGCCCTGCACGCTCACAAACGTCTCCGCGATCGGCAGCGACCCGCTCACGCGAGCTTCCCCCGAGCCCCGGTGCGCGCGTACCTGGTCGGATCCGTCACCCCCGCGCGCTCGAAGCCCTCGCGCCGGATGCGGCACGAGTCGCACGCCCCGCACGCCTCGCCGCCCTCGTCCGCCGAGTAGCACGACACCGTCATCGAATAGTCCACGCCCAGCTCCGCGCCCTGCCGGATGATCTCTGCCTTCGTCCACTCCACCAGCGGCGCGCGCAGCCGCACCGCCCGCCCCTCCGCGCCCGCCTTCGTCCCCAGCGCCGCGCACGCCTCGAACGATTCCAGAAACGGCGCGCGACAGTCCGGGTACCCCGAAAAATCCACCGCGTTCGCGCCTAGCCACACCTCTCCCGCGCCCTCCACCTCCGCCAGACCAAACGCCAGCGACAAGAGCAGCATGTTCCGCGCCGGCACGTACGTGATCGGAATGCCCGGCCGCGCTCCCGCGCCCGGCACGTCGATCCCGTCGTCCGTCAACGCCGAGCCGCCGATCGCCCGAAGGTCCACCTTCACGATCACATGCCGCTCGGCCGCCAGCGCCCGGGCCACCCGAGCCGCGGCGCCCAGCTCCGCGCGGTGACGCTGACCGTAGTCCGCCGAGAGCGCCACGCACGCGCGGCCCTCCGCGCGAGCGATCGCCAGAAGCGTCGCGCTGTCGAGTCCCCCGGAAACGAGGATCACGGCTCGTTGGGCGGTCGGTGCGTGCACGGCGGACGATCCTACGCCGGGCGTATCGCGCGAACCGTGCGCACCAGCCCCGTCACTGGAGGCTCACGGCGAACATCGGGCCTTCCGCACGGCTTCGATCGCCTCCGCTGTCGCCTGCCCCAGATCCCGGTTCACGATGGACACGTCATACACCCCGGAAGCGCCCGCGGCCTCGATCTCTCGCTTGGCTGCCGCAAACCGCTTCTGGATCACTTCCTCCGCATCCCTCCCCCGGCTCCGCAGCCTCTCCAGCAACGCTTCCTCCGACGGCGGCAGGATGAACAGCGCGAACGCGTGCGGCATCCGCGTCTTGACCTGCACCGCGCCCTGCACGTCGATCTCGAGAATCACCAGCCTTCCACTCTCGAGCGCGTCTTCGACGGGCTTGCGCAGCGTGCCGTAGCGTTTCCCGTAAACGCCCGCGTGCTCGAGGAATTGGCCGAGCCCCGGCGGGCCCTCCGGGTCGGCAACACGCCGCTCGAACTCGTGCTCCGCGATGAAGTGGTAATCGACGCCGTCGACATCGGTGGGAGCCTTGGGACGGGTCGTGCAGGAAACGGAAAGCGCGGCGTCGGGGAACGCGTCCCGCACGGCGCGCGAGATCGTGGTCTTTCCGACGCCGGAAGGCCCTGACACGATGACCAGCAGCGGGGCGTTCATGGCTTCAGTGCGCTCGCGGGGATGAGTTTCTTCGCGTGAAACGTGGCGAGCAGACAGGCCATGCGCACGGGCACGCCGAGCGCGACCTGCCGCTCCATGCGGGCCCGGGCGCCGTCGGCGACGGACGGGTGGATCTCGACGCCGCGATTCATGGGGCCGGGGTGCATGATGATGGCGCCCTTGCGGAGGCGAGACGCGCGTTCGGGCGTGAGCTGCCACGCATCGGCATACTCGCGGAGCGATCCGACCGCGGCGGCGCGTTCGACCTGCACTCGGAGCATCTGCACGGCGTGGGCGCCATCGAGCGCTTCGTCGGGGTCGTGCGTCAGCTCGCAGCCCAGCGCTCGAAACTCGGCCGGAGCGAGAGGGGGCGGGCCGGCGCAGACCACGTTGGCGCCGAGGGCCGTGAGCGCGGCGATGTCGGATCGCGCCACGCGGGAGTTTGCGAGATCACCGACGATGGCCACACGGAGACCGGAGAAATCGAGGCTCTTGGTTCGATCGAACGCCTCCCCGATGGTGAGCGCGTCGAGGAGGCCCTGAGTCGGGTGCTCGTGGCGGCCGTCACCCGCGTTGAGGATGCAGGCGTCCACCTCGCGCGAGAGGAGGAGCGCGGCGCCCGCGGAGGAATGGCGGATCACCACCGCGTCGGCGCCCATGGCGACGAGCGTCTTGGCGGTGTCGTGGAGCGTCTCGCCCTTGTTCACGGAGGAGGCGGCCGCGGTGAGATCGAGCGTGATCGCGGAGAGACGGCGCGCGGCCAGCGTGAAGGACAGCCTGGTGCGGGTGGAGTCCTCGAGGAACAGGTTGGCCACGGTGCGGCCGAAGAGGGCGGGCAGCGGCCTGGCGCCCGGTCGCGCGTGCGGCTCGCAGGCCAACGCGAGGCGCAGGAGCGCGCGGATGTCAGCGGGCTTGGCGTCTTGCAGTCCGAGGACGTGCGGGGAGGTCCAGCGTGCGGCCGAGGCGGCGCGGGGGGATTGCCGGGCGGCGGGTCGTTGGCGGGTGCGTGGCGGCATGGGTCGGGCGTCAGTGTACGGATTGGGCGGGCGCGCTAGGGTTCGTCGGGCATGGGCAAGACGTTTGAGAATTGCGTCTTCGGGCCTTGGGCGCTTCGTCCGGTGCTACGCGCGGACTCGGGTGCTCGGGATCACGTGCTGGCGTGGGGTGTGGTGAGCGAACGGAGGGGAGGGCTACCCGATCTGTGGGCGTTGCTCCTGGCCTTGGTGCCGGGATTTGGACCGGTGATCGCCACGATTTTCGGAGGCGGCACGAGGCCCACGGTGCTGATGGTGACGCGAGACCGCTTGGTGCTGCTGGATGGCAAGCGCAAGCCGGGTGCGGCCGGGTGGGTCCGATGGGAATCGGGCCTGGGGGGCCTGGAGATGCGCAAGGACGGTTGGACGTACGTGATCCGCAGCGAGGAGGCTGGGAAGGTGATACGGCTTCGACCGGCATGCGGCGAGGAGGGAGTAGACGCGGTGCTTCGGTCGCTGGCCAAGGGGGCCGGAGGGAGCTGATTGCCGGCTGGGGCGGGGAAGTGGGTGTCCTTTACAATGCAGGGCCCCCGGCGTCCCTGGGGCTCTCAGACCCCTCGGAATCCCGGGCCATGGAAACCCCGTCGCGGTGGGCGGCGGGGCACGACAACGCGACTGCAAGGAGACGTTCGCCATGAGCTACACGACCGCCGACATCCGGAACATCGCGCTGGTTGGGCATGCGTTCGCGGGAAAGACGACGCTCGTGGAGCGGCTGCTGACGGAAACGAAGGTGAAGGGGCGGATGGGGACGGTGGAGGAGGGGTCCACCTCGTGCGACTTTGAGGCGGAAGAGAAGCATCACAAGCATTCTCTGTCGTCCGCGCTGGTGCACTTTGACCATGAGGGTCGGCACATCAACATGATCGACACTCCGGGGTACCCGGACTTCGTGGGGCAGGCGCTCACGGCGCTGCCGGCGGTGGAGACGGTGTGCGTGGTGGTGGATGCCGTGGGCGGCATTCAGACGAGCACGCGCCGGATGTTGAAGGTGTCGGCGGAGCGCGAGCTTCCTCGGATGATCGTGATCAACAAGATCGACCACGACAACATCGATCTGGAGGGGCTGCTCGCGTCGATCCGAGAGACGTTCGGGACGGAGTGCACGCCGATCAATCTGCCCAGCAAGGGCGGCACGGACGTGGTTGATCTGCTGGAGAGCCACGAGGGGGAGGTGGACTTTTCTTCGGTGGCGGAGGCGCGAACGGCGCTCATGGACCAGATCGTCGAGGTCGACGAGGAGTTGATGTCGATCTACCTCGAGAACCCGAAGAACGTCCCGGCGGATCGGCTGCACGAGGCCATCGAGGAGGCGCTGCGCCAGGGGCACCTGATCCCGATCTGCTTCTGTTCCGCCAAGACGGGGGCGGGCATCGCGGACCTGCTGCACATCTTCGCGCACGTGTGCCCCAGCCCACTGGAGGGCAACCCGCGTCCGTTCGAGATGCGTGACAAGGAGGGCAACCTGGCGGATTGGCGCGCCGAAGCGGACTCGAGCAAGAGCGTCGTGGCGCACGTTTTCAAGGTTTCAACCGACCCGTTCGTCGGCAAGGTGTGCATGTTCCGGGTGCATCAGGGGACGATGAGAGCGGGATCGTCTCTGATCATGGACGACCAGAAGAAGCCGATGCGCCTGGCGCACATCTTCAAGGCGCAGGGCAAGGACCACGCCGAGGTGAAGGAGCTGGTGACGGGGGACATCGGGGGGCTGGCGAAGATCGACGAGCTGCACCTTGACGCGGTGTTGCACGAGAGTCACGAGTTTGATTCGTTGCATCTCAAGCCGCTGCCGCTGCCGAGGCCCATGTCGGGGCTCGCGCTGGTGGCGAAGAGCCGGAACGACGAGACGAAGATCGGCGCCGCGCTGCAGAAGCTGTCCGCGGAGGACCCGACGTTCCAGGTGGATCGTGTCGCGGCGACGCACGAGCTGGTGGTGCGCGGCATCGGCGAGCTGCATCTTCGGATCATGCTCGAGAAGCTGAAGGGGCGATTCGGGGTGGAGGTGGAATCGCACCCGCCCAAGGTGGCGTACAAGGAGACGATCCGGGCGAAGGCCGAGGGGCATCACCGGCACAAGAAGCAGACGGGGGGGGCGGGGCAGTTCGGCGAGGTGTACCTGCGTGTTGAGCCGCTGCCCGCGGACCACGCGGAGGGCTTCGAGTTCGTGGACGACACGTTCGGAGGATCGGTGCCGAAGCAGTACTTGCCCGCGATCGAGAAGGGCGTGCGTCAGGTGATGGGAACGGGGTGCTTTGCGGGCTTTCCGATGCTGGGCGTGAAGGTGGCCGTGTATGACGGGAAGTACCACCCGGTGGACTCGAAGGAAGTGGCGTTTGTCACGGCCGGTCGGAAGGCGTTCATAGATGCGGTGCAGAAGGCCAAGCCGAGCCTGCTGGAGCCGTTCGTGGACATCGAGGTCACGGCGCCCAACAGCCACATGGGGGACATCACGTCGGACCTGATCGCCAAGCGCGGGCGGATCATGGCGACGGAGGTGATGGCTGGTGATCAGTGCATGATCAAGGCCACGGCGCCGCTGTCGGAGCTGGGCTCGTACGCGTCGCAGATCAAGTCGATGACGGGCGGCGCGGGCGGGTTTGTGATGGAATACAGCCACGACGAGACGGCGCCGGCGCACGTGCAGGACCAGGTGGTGTCGGCGTACAAGCCGCACCATCACGACGAGGATTGAGGAAGCGAAAAAAGGTCCCGGGATTGGTCGGAGCCTTGGAGGGATCCGACGTCCGCGAGACCCGAGTCCCACTCCCCGCCGTCACGTGGGGACGTGACGGTTTCCCGACGTCACCCTCGGGAGTGGGAATCCCCGGACCCCGAAATCCAGATCACGCGTCGAGAATTCCGCGTGATCTGCAGCCCGGAAGGGGGCGCAACCCCACGAACCTGGAGGTATGTGGGCCTCAGGCCGCGTGGCGGAGAGATTTACGGGGTGCGCAATGGAGGTGTTCCCCGCGATCGGCTGGAATCGGATGGGGAACCGGCGTGGGGGGGATTGCGGACATGTGGGGCGGGGCCTGCGGGGTGGCTCTATAGTGGCGTTCCGAACCCAGCGGAGGATCTGACGTGATGGCCAAGATGTTCTACACGCTTGAGGAGGCGGCTGACCGCCTGAAGAAGTCGACCGACGAGGTCAAGGAGATGGCGTCGAAGGGTCAGATCCAGGAGTTTCGGGATCGCGACAAGCTGATGTTCAAGGTGGAGCAGATTGATCTGCTCGCCGGGGACGACGAGCCGGACATGACGCTTGATCTGGCGGACTCGGGCGCGATACCGCTGGCGGACTCGGGGATGGCGAGCGGGATCGATCTCTCGGCTTCGGGAACGGGCGGCTACTCGCTGGCGGACAGCACCGCGGGCGGAAAGGGCGGCGAGCTGAAGGAGAATCCGAAGGAGCGCTCGGGGGTGAGCGTGTTTGACGTGGACGATCTTGACACGGCGGACCCGTCGGCCGTGACGCAGGTGACGGACGGCAACGGGCTGGACGCCGCGGCTCTGGAGACGGTGGGCTCGGGTTCGGGGCTGATGGACATGACGCGCGAGAGCGACGACACGTCGCTCGGAGCTGCGGCGCTGCTTGAGGACTTGTATTCGTCGGAGGACGCGGGCGCGGGGGAGACGATCGGCGCTTCGGGGCTGTTCGAGGCCACGGGTGCGGAGAGTGATTCGCCGACGGGCGCGGGATCGCTTGCGAGCGTTGGTGGCGGCATCGCGATGATCGCGGCCGAGCCGTACGACGGGGCGGGTTCGGGGCTGGTCGGCGGGCTGGCGCTGGGCACGGTGGCGGCGCTGGGCGTGGCGATGCTGGTGGCCATGCTGGGCGTGATGGGCGGTGGCGACGGCGCGCTGATGGGGCAGATTTCGGGGAATCTGATGGCTGTGGTGGGAGGCGTGGCCGGGGTGACGGTCATCGCGGCGGTGGTCGGGCTTGTGCTCGGGAAGCGGTCGTAACAACGCGGGAGCGGCGGGCGATCGATGCCTGACGGGATGGTGCTGATTACCGGCGCGGCCGGGTTCATCGGGTCGCACGTGGCGGAAGCGCTGCTCGCGCGTGGGCGGCCCGTTGTGGGCGTGGACAACCTTGACTCGTTCTACGGCGAGGCGATCAAGCGTTCGAACCTCGGGGAGATCGAGCGCGCAGCGGAGCGCCATGGCTCGCGGTTCGTGTTTGCCAGGGCGGACGTGCGCGAGGAGCGCGCGATCGCGGCGTTGTTGCGGGAGCACGGGGTGGGATCGGTGATTCATCTCGCGGCACGCGCGGGGGTTCGGCCGAGCATTGCCGACCCGGCGCTGTACGCGGACGTGAATGTCCGGGGCACGGCGGCGGTGTTCGAAGCGTGCCGGAAGGCCGGGGTGGGCCGGGTGGTGATGGCGTCGTCGTCGTCGGTGTACGGGAACGCGTCGCGCGTTCCGTTTCGTGAGGACGATGCCTGCCTGGAGCCGATCAGCCCGTATGCCGCGACGAAGCGCGCCTGCGAGTTGCTGGCGCACACGCACCGTCATCTGCACGGGACGAGCATCGCGTGCCTGCGGTTTTTCACGGCGTTCGGGGAGCGGCAGAGGCCCGACCTCGCGATTTCGACGTTCATGCGAAAGATGCGCAAGAGCGAGGCCATCACGGTGTTCGGGGACGGGACGATGGCCCGTGACTACACGTATGTGGGCGACATCGTGGAGGGCGTGCTCGCGGCGGAGTCGGCCATCGATGCGCACGGGCTGCGGACGTGGAATCTGGGCGGGAGCAGCCCGGTGACGGTTCTGGAGCTGGTGCGTGCGATCGAGCGTGTCAGCGGGCTGCGCGCGAAGGTCGAGCACCAGCCCGTGCAGCCGGGCGACGTGGAGCGGACCTACGCCGATCTGACTCGGAGCGGGGCCGAGCTGGGCTTTGCGCCCGGGACGGGGTTGATCGAGGGGCTGGAGCGCCAGTGGATGTGGATGACGGAGCGCTCCGACGCCGAGGCGGCGCGGGCGTGAGCGAGCGTGCGCGCACGTCGGGGCGACGAGCGCATCGCGCGATGCGGGCGGTCTGGAGATGGGCGACGACGATCGCGACCGGGGCGCTTGCGGGGCTTTGCGGGGTCTGGCTGTTTGCCGGGGCGGGGCGAGAGGTTGATCTCGCGGCTCAGTTTGTGGCGCAGATGAGCGTTGGGATGGTGGTGGTTGCGGCGTGGTGGGCGGCGTGGCGGGCCTGGGGGAGATTGGCGTTGGCGCTGGGCGGGGTGGCGATCGGCGCGATGGGTGTGCTGCCGGGGCGGGCTGGCGGCGTAGCCGCGGAACGGGCGGCGCGGGACGGGACGCTGGTCCGTGTGCTGCAGATCAATGCGTTTGCGCAGAACACGCGGGCGATGGACGCGTTTGAGACCATCAAGCGCAGCGGCGCGGATGTGATTGCGATCTACGAGGCGCCGCACGCGATGCTCGACGCGATGCGCCGGGACGAGGCGTTTCACGAGGAGTACCGGTTTTTCGATCTGCCCGCGCTGGCGGGGACGGGATTCCCTGTGCTGGTGTCGCGCTGGCCGATGGAGCGGATCGCGACGGGGCCGGACCCGCGGCGCCCTGAGGAAGGGGAGCACGGACGATCGTGGCGGGTGGATCGAGAGGGTGGGAGCTTCATCGCGAGCATGCTGCATCCGTTTTCGCCGAGAACGGACGAGCGGTGGGAGGCGGGGAATCGGGTGGTTCGCCGGGCGATCGAGGCGAAGCGCGCGTTCTACGACCCGACGGGGCTGCCGCTGGTGTTTGTCGGCGATCTGAATTCGACACCTTCCGGTTGGCGCGTTCGGCGATTGGTTTCGGAGGGCCGGCTTCGGATCGCGAAGCCCTGGTGGAAGGTGACGGGCACGTGGCCGGCGAGAAACCCCGCGTGGGCGCGGATCGCGATCGATGACGCGCTGGTGAGTCCGGGGGTGCGCGTGGCGTCGTGGCGTGTGCTGGAGGCGGGCGGCTCGGACCACGCGCCGGTGCTGATGGAGCTGGCGATCCCCAACGTGACGGGACAGAGCGCCCAGCCGGGATCAGAGTGAGGTCGGCGCGAAGCGCCGGAGGATGGGCAGGCGCGCGAGGGCCTTGGCGAGGATGGCTCGAGCGTGCGCACGCTCGTCGGGCTCGAGAACCAGGGCGTACGCGAGCGGGATGTACAGCACGCCGATCGCGGCGCAAACGAGTGCGAGGCGCGGGAGATGGCGCAGGCCGGTCCACGGGCCGAACGCGTTGGCGGCCCAGACGCCCACCAGCACGACGGGGATGAAGGAGATCGCCGGGCGGAGGTACACGCGCCAGGCGAGTCGGGACAAGGGCTCTTCGGTAACGCGCGCGATGAGCCAGGGGAAAAACAGCCCGAAGAGCGCGATGAAGAACGCGAGGGAGCACCAGGCCAGCGCGATGGGCGCGAAGCCGGCGGCCATGAGCGACACGGCGACGATCACTCTCAGGATCGAGCCGACGATGAGAGGCGGGGCGTATTCGCGCACGCGTCCCATGCCGTAGAGGATGACGGAGGATGCCAGGTGCGTTTCAGAGAGGACAAAGCCGGGGAGCATGACGGCGATGTAGACCCAGGCGAACTGGATCGCCTGTTGATAGGTCATGACGCCGAGGAGTTTTTCGTCGGACTGGAGCTGCTTGCCGAGCCAGACCTCCATGATGGGCCCGGCGAAGGCGATCATGCCGGCGGCGCAGACGCCGTTGATGGCGAAGGTGTGCGCGGTGAGGCGGAGGAGCATTTTGCGGACGGTGTCGTGCCGATTCTGGTGTTGGAGATCGGCGGCGAGCACGTCGGAGCCGTAGGTGATGTTGGCGCCGAGCATCCGGGTGTAGCCCAGGAGCTGGATGATGACGCCGTACAGGCCGTTGAAGACGGGGCCTCGGAAGATGTTGAGGATGTAGTGGTCGGAGGCGTAGAGCGCGAAGGAGGCGATCTGATTCCCGGAGGACCACCCGCCGGTGGTGAGCATCTCGCGGAAGAGGGGCTTGTGATAGAGGGACGGCGAGAAGCGGGCGTCGCGGACGCGCGCGCGGATGAGGATGGCGCGTGCGTACATCTGCCAGCCCCGGAAGGCCGCGCGCAGGAGAATGAACGCCACGAACGGATCAACGCCGGGGATGCTGAACGCGGCCATCGCGGCGAAGAGATCGAGCAGTCGCGAGAGGGTTTGCGAGATGTTGTCGTTGACGATGCGTTTCGTGGCGAGATACAGGTTCAGCCACGGCGAGAGGATCGCCATCGAGCCGATGAGCAGGCCTTCGCAGCCGATGGCGAGCTGCGCCTTCCACGCGGGGATGGAATTGAGCGTGAGTATGAGGGGCGCGGCGAGCACGAGGACGGCGGGGATGACGAACGTGATGATGCTGCCTGCGCCCGCGAGCAGCACGGCGTTGGAGAAGGTCTGGCGGAGGCGCTGGGAATCCCCGGAGGAGACCGCGAGCGTGAGTTCGCGGGTGAGCGCGCGTTTGAGGGTGGTCTGCACGGGATCGGCCGCGGCCACCGTCAGCGCGATCATGGTGAACAGCCCGAACAGGTCGACGCCCATGTGTTCGATGAGGATGGGCGTGAGCACGAGTCCCGTGGACAGCGTGAGGAGCAGGCGCACCCACGACGAGGAGACGTACAGCAGGATGGTGTGCGCGGTGGAGCGTTCGCGCGGCGGGGCGGGTTCAGACGCCACGTGTGGCGGGCTCAGCGGAGGCGAGTGACTCGTACCCGTCGTCGGCGTACTCGGCGTGCTGGGCTTCAGCGACTGGGAGGGGAGCTTCGCGCTTGCCCCAGCCCGCTCGCTCGACCACGCGCGAGATCAGCAGGAGCACGACGTAGGTGGAGACCACGCCGAGAATGGTCTGGAACGTGAAGAGCGATGTTTCGCCGCGCGGCATGCCGAGGATGTGCCCGGTGACGGATCCGAACGGCAGCACCACGAACGGCGTCATGGCCCCGAGCGCCACGATCTCATCGAAGAACCGGAGAAAGAGCCCGCCTATGACCGCGTAGATCAGAAGCGCGTACCAGCCTCCTTCGGACGCGGCGTGCCCGAGGATGCCGGGGCCGATGTTGAGGATGGAGGTGTCAACGTCCTTCATTCGGACCTTGTCGGCCATCTGCGCGGAGAGCGGCTCGGGCTTGCCGGGCCACCACATGCGGGGCACGGGGTTCACGAAGAAGTAGCCGATCGTCATGAGGTGTCGGTGCTCGTAGCGATCGGGGTAGTTTTCAAGAAGCCACATGGAGCCGGCGCCGACGTTCTGGCCGTCGAAGAGCATCAGGAGGCCCGACTTGATGTCGGTTTGTGACCGCATCGCGGAAACGGCGGCGCCCAGCTCTCGACCTTCGCCCTTGGAGCCGCGGACGGAGGTGAACGCGGCGATGAACAGAAGCGGCGGGATGGCGAGCACGAGCACGCGGGCGAGCACGGCCGAGGGGCGGAGGAACCGGAAATGCGAGTAGTAGGCGCCGAAGAGGAAGCAGACGCCGACGCCGACGAGTTCGCGGCGGCCGAAGGCGCCGTAGAGGGTGACGACGAGATTGGCGCCGAGGATGAGCAGCGCGGCGAAGGCGATGGCGGGGTTGAATAGACGCGGGGCCCACGCCCAGCCGACGAGCCCGCCGGCGATGGCGGCGAAGGCGAGCCCGGCGTTATTGGCGAGGATGCCGATGTAGGGGATTCGCAGGCCGAAGCGGAGGCCGACGGAGAGGATGGTCATGAGCACGGCGAGCCCGAGGACGGTGCCGAGGGTTGGCACGGCTCGCGTGGTGGGGATGCGCGCGGCGAGTTTTCGCGCGACCCAACCCTTCTCGTAGCAGAAGAGGAAGAGGGCGGCGAAGACGGTGGCCATGGTGGCGTACTTGAGACCGGTGCCGTCCCAGTCGCGCAGCTTGTAGATGGGGTTCCATCCCTGCCACGTGGGAATGGCCGCGGATGTGAGCTGGAAGAGGATGAACCCGACGATGGCGATATTGCGGACGCTGAGCAGTTCGCGCCGGTGGGTGGTGTATTGCCAGAGCATGAAGCCGACGAGGGCGACGGCGAGGAACACGAGATAGACGGCGACGGCCTGGTGCATTCTGGTCTCAGGAGGCGGGGTTCGAGGTGGAGCCTGCTCCCATGGAATCGGACTTCGGGGGGCGGACTCTACCCCTACGAATCCCGACCTGCGCCGGTTCAGCCGGCGGAAGAGGCCCGGGATCGGCCCCGGCGCGCGTCCTCGTACATCGACTCGTATCGGCGAGCGACGCCCCCCATATCCAGCCAGTCGAACACGAAGGCTCGTCCGGCCTCGCCCATGGCCTTGCGGCGGGCGGCGTCGGGCAGGAGCGCCTGGAGGGCGTCCGCGATGGGTTCGGGGGCGAGATCGGCGACCACGGCGGCGCCGGATCGCTCCAGTTCCGGCCAGGTGTGGAAGCCCTTGGAGACCACGACGGGCAGGCGCGACGCGAGCGCTTCGGGGGGAACGAAGCCGAAATTCTCGTGGATGGAAGGCAGGACCAGCACGTCACACGCCTGATACAGGGAGACCTTGTCGCGGTTGTAGACGGGCCCGAGCAGGTGCGTGCGGGCGCGGATGCCGGCGCGGTCGATGTGCGCGTTGAGGTCCCGCACGAATCCGTCTTCCCCGCTGCCCGCGATCAGCAGTCGGAAGCGCGAATTGCGCTGCGCGAGAATCGCGCACGCGTCGACGACGTGCTCGAGGCCCTTGCCCTCATAGAGACGAGAGAGGAACAGGATTTTGGGCTCATCGGAGCGGCTCTCGGGGAACTTGGCGTGCGCCGCGGCGGGGCCGGGGAGGTCACGAAACAGCTCAAGATCGAACACCAGTGGGATGACGCGTCCGCGTCCGGGCGGAAACCACTTTCGTGATTGATCGAGCTCGGCGTCGGCGGTGAGGTGCACGAAGGAAGCGCCCCGGAGCATGGCGTTCCCGGAGAGCGCGAGGTACAGGCGCTTCTTCCAGAGACGGCGGGCCATGGACCAGTCATCGAGCATGCCGTGCGACGAAAGCACGTAGGGCACGGCTTGGGCTCGCGCGGCTTTGGCGATCTGCGCGTTGGAGGGCGTCCACATCGCGTGGATGTGGGCCGCGTCGGCGCCGGCGAGGGTCCGCTCGGCCAGCGCGACGCCGTCGCGCGACAAGCGATGCAGACGACCCGTGGGCTCCGGGAGCTTGACGCTGCGCGGCGTGTTGGCGGGGGGAGCGTGTGATCGCCACTCCGCCGGAACATCGTCATCGAAGATCGACAGGAGGATGACCTCGTGGCCTCGTGCCGCGAGCACGGAGCACATGTCGAGCACGGCGCGCGTGACGCCTCCCTCGGCGAGCCGGACGCTGGAGAGATAGTGGACGATGCGCATGGTCGGTGTTCTATCGGTTCGCGGACCCCGCGGCGTGGATGGGCTTGTGGACTTCGTAGCGGACCGTCTTGGCCTCGTGGACATGGGCCGGCGAAGGCGAGCCCGCCAGGGGCTCGGCTCGCAGGGGAAGCTTGAGCACGACCCGGGCGCGAGGATCGGAAAGGCGAGAGACCGCCGTGGTTAGAAGCTGTGCGCTGTCGAGATCGTCGCCGACGACGAGGCGGAGGATGCGCATCTCCTTGCGCACGAGGGCGGAGACGTGCCGATCACGCGGAGGGTGCATGGGATCGATATACACGACGGAAGGGAGCCGATCGGGGGTGAGGTTCGTCAGATACGTCGCGGCGTCGGCGTGATGCAGCGTGATGCGGGAGGCTGCTTCGACGAGTGCGGGAGACGCGATCGCGCGGCGGAGCGCGTCGGCTGCGACGGCGTGCACGATGGGCGAACGTTCGATGGCGTCGACCCGGCAGCCCATGATCGCGAGATGCAGGGCGTCGGTGAGGAGCCCGGCCGTGGCGTCGAGCACAGCGGGGGCCGATGCGCGCGACGTGATCCCGATGGCGCGCGCGAGTGGCTGTCGGAACGAGACGGGGCGGCGAGCGAGCGCGTGCCACTCGGCCAGATCGATGCGGAGCGGCGATACGCCCGGGAGCACGTGCGCCGAGGGCACGAGGGCAAGCCCCTCATCGTCGCACAACAGCGCTGCCGAGAACTCGGCGCTTGCGAACTCCGCAAGCGAGATGCACGGCGCGCCGGTTTCCTCGGCCAGCGCTTCCGCACGGGACGTCTGCCCGGGGGACGCGGCGAGAATGCCGACGTTGAGGGTTCGGGCGCCGACGTTCACGGCTGCCCGGGCTCGTGGCCGGAACGGGAAAGGACGCGCGCCTTGAGCGGCTGCGCCGGGTTGCCCGCGTAGATGGTCCAGGGTTTGGTGTCCTTGAAGACTGTGGACCGTGCGCCGATGACGCAGCCTTCGCGCACCGTGACGTTGGGGCCGATGAACGCGTCGGCCGCGACCCACACCTCGTTCTCGATGGTGATCGGGGGTCGGAGGAGGGGCAGATCGGCGCGGGCGTGATCGTGCGAGCCGGCGCAGAGGTGGGCGTACTGCGAGATGGAGCAATTGGCGCCGATGGTGACTTTGCCGAGGCAGTAGATGATGGCCCGGTCCGCGATGGAGGAGTTCGGGCCGAGGGTGAGATTCCAGGGCTGCTCGATGCGCACGGTGGGCCAGACGCGGGCGTCGGGCGCGATATTGCACCTGAAGAGGCGCAGCAGGGCGCGCCGGAGGCCGTACCAGTTGTGAAACGTGCATCGCATCGCGGGCTGGCCCAGGTAGTTCCACAGGACCCGACCGATCTTCTCGCGCGTGGTGTACGCGGAGACGGCTCTGGCCTGATCGGCGATCGCTGGGGCTTGCGGGTTGGATCGCGTGTCGGTCACGTGTTGGCTGGGCTCGTGGGCGCGGCGGGCTGGGTTGCCGAAAGCTCACCCTCGGGGATGGCCAGCCCTCGGGCCGGGGGCGCGGCAAGCCGCTCGGGCTCGGCATGCTCGGAGGCGAGCAGCTCGTGCTTTTTCAGCGAGATAAAGAAGTCGTACGTCGAGATGAACAGGCAGAATCGGAGGCCGTTGGCGCCATCGAGCACGCCCAGCTTCCAGACGTACATGTAAAGGAACCGCCAGAGGGCCGCGAAGGGCAATCGGGGCTGGACGTGGCGCTTCAGCCAGCGTCGCACCGCGACGCCGCGCTCGAGCACGACGGCCTGGCTGGTCTGTCCGCGCCGTTCGCGCAGCGTCTGGCGGGCCTCGAGGGTGGAATACCGGTTGTGTTTGGCGATGAAGTGCTCGAGACCGCGCCGGTCCTCGTGGGTCATGAGGCGCTTGAGGCGGCCGGTGGGACCGTCGACCACCATGTGCTCATGCACTTCGCGGTCTTCGTACCGGGCCCGTCCACGCTTGAAGAAGCGGAGGTTGTACGAGGGAAAGTAGCCGCAGTGACGGATGGCTCGCCCCATGAAATACGTCAGGCGGTTGACGTAGAAGCCGGACTCGCGCACGGAGTCGGGAGCGCGCGAGGCGAGTTCGAGCAGCTCGTCGCGAAGGTCGGGGGTGATGGTCTCATCGGCGTCGAGGATAAACACCCAGTCAGAGCCGAACGGGATGTTCTCGAGCCCCCAGTTCTTCTGACGAGCGTACCCGAGCCACTTCTGAACCACGACGTTCGCGCCCATCGCGGACGCGATGTCTCGGGTGCGGTCGGTCGACTCGGAATCCAGAACGTGCACGGCGTCGGCCCAGTCGACGACCGATCGCAGCGCGTGAGGGAGATTGATCTCTTCGTTGAACGTCGGGATGAGCACTTCGATGTTCGAGCGCGTGCGCGCGCCGGCGGGACGTGCGCGCACCGGTGTGGGCTGCGCGAACTCGCGTGGCGGAGTCGGCGGCTTGGGCTCGCGCGAGGGACGGATCGGAGCGGTCGCTCGGGCGGCGCGGGGCTGCGGGGCCGGGGCCAGCGCGGGCCCGACGGCCTGGGTCATCTCGTGGTGCTTGGCGAGCGAGACGAACTCGTACCAGGCCAGCAACCGGCACATGACGAAGCCGGGGTAGCCGTCGAGGAACCCTTTCTCGGCGAGATAGGAGTACAGGAACCGGAGCGTGGGACGGAACGGGAGGCGACGCGCGTACCGCTTGAGCCACCGTCTCCGCTCGATCGGTCCGCCGAAGAGGGAGGGGCGGACGGCGCCGGCGTCGCCGGCCTCCATGGCGTGCGCTTCCCACGTGGTGTAGCGGTTGTGCTTCTCGATCCACGTGGTGAGATCGGGGTACGCAAAGTGCAGGAATTCATGGCGGAGATACCCGGCCTCCCCGGTGGAGAGCACGACGTGCTCGTGCACCTCGTTGTCGCCGGAGCCGGTGTCGCCCAGATCGCCGATGCGTTCGTACCGGCCCACGGCGTGCTTGAAGAACCGGACGTTCCAAGACGGGTAGTACCCGCAGCCGCGGATCCATCGACCCATGAACATGAATCGACGGTTCAGCCAGTATCCGTCGCCGCAGCCTCGTTCCCGATCGTCGGCGCCGCGCCACCGGCCATCGGCGACCTGCACGATCTCCTCGGCGAGCTCCGGGGTCATGTGCTCGTCGGCGTCGAGGATGAGCACCCACTCGTTTCGCCAGGGCACGTGCTCGAGCGCCCAGTTCTTCTTTTTGGGCCAGCCGGCCTTGGAATAGTGGAACTGGTACACGTCCGCGCCCATCGCCTGCGAGAGCGGGATGGTGCGGTCGGTCGATTGGGAGTCGACCACCACAATCTCGTCGGCCCACTGCAATCGGCGAAGGCACTCGATGACGTTGCGTTCCTCGTTCTTGACGGGAACGAGGACGGAGATGCGCGCGGAGCGCGGCGCCGGCCACCGCCCCGGCAGCGCGCCGGCCGCGCCAACTTCGTGCGCGAGCGCGTCGGCGCGGGGGTCGCGTGGATCGGGCGCGGCCTTGAGATTGGATGAGGATTCGCTCATGGAGCGGGGCGCCTCCCGGACATGACCATGCTCATCCAGAGCCATCGCGCCCGTCCGGCGCCCGCGAACTGCAAGTCGGCAAAGCCGGCTTCCGCCAGCAGAGCGGAAAGCGTGGCGCGGCTCCAGAACTTGATGTGGCCTCCATCCCACAGGGGGCTCAAATGGAAATCCCACTTGTTCGTCAGGGACAGGGCGAGATTCTTGAGGAAGCCGTGGTAGGGCGTCGAGCAAACGAGCAGGCCGCCGGGCTTGAGCGCTTCGAAGCAGCCGCGGGCCCAATCACGGGGCGCGAAGAGATGCTCGACGACTTCGAGGCTCAACACGACGTCGAACGGGGGCTCGGAGAGTTCATCGAGCAGGCGCTCGGACGCCTTCATCACCTCAAACCGCGCGCCCGGGACCTCGCGCCGAGCGATGCGGATGCCCGCCTCGGACGCGTCGACGCCGACGACGGCCGCGCCTTGTTCCGTGAGCCAACGCGCCCAGGCCCCGTTGCCGCAACCCACGTCGAGCACCCGAAGCCCTTGGAGGCTTGCGGGCAGAAGCCGACGCGCCGCCGGACGGAGGTACGCCTCCGTGTGCGCGGGCGCGGCCGACTCGTAGCCCCACTCCGGGACATCCGCCAGCGCGCGTGCGGTTTGCATCACGTCGAGACTCACGACACCACCTCCGCCGGTTCTGGTCCACGTGCGCTTGACGATATGTGCGATCGGCGGGATCCCACCGCCGGAACCCGGCCGATCACTTCGTCAAACGCGCGGAGCGTTACGGTGTCGCAATAGGCCTCGTCGAAGGCGCGTCTCGCCCGCCGACGCTGATCGTCACGAAACGAAGCGTCTCCGGCGATGCGTCGCAGGTACGCGGCCAGTGAGGGCGCGTCGCCGTCCCGCAGGGATACTCCGCAGCCGAATCGCGTTATCGCATCGTCGACATTGGAGGTAGCCGGACCGACGTACGCAATGGGAAGCGCCGCCGCGAGATTGGAGTGAAGTTTGGAGGGCGACATGACGCCGAGGGCTTCATCGCGCAGGGTGATGAGCGCGCAGCCCGCGCCGGCCATCACCCCGGGCGTCTCGTCCTTCGGCACATAGCCGTGGAGCACGACGTTGGTGAGCCCTCTGGCCGCAACGCCCTTTTCGATGTCGCCCCATCGTCGACCACCCCCGACGAACAGGAAACGGATGGGTTCGTCGCGCAGCGCCGAGGCCGCGTCAAGCGCGGCGTCGAACGTGTGCCCATATCCCGTGTTGCCGAGGTAGAGCACCACGAATTTCCCGTCCAATCCAAGAGCCGCGGACTTTACCCATGGCGCGGCCGGCGCTCGCCCGAACGGGCACGGGAACATCTGCGCCGGCTCCCAATTCGGAATGATCGTGGTGGGCAGCGCCTTCTCGCCCGATGCCTCGACCGGCCCGTATTGCGTGAGCAGCAGGTCCACCATCGCCGTGTCGAGGCACACGAGGTGATCCACCTGACGGAACAGCCGTCGATTCAGCCAACGCATGGCGGCTGAGAGAGGCGAACCACGGCGCATCACGCCCAGGCGCTCCGCGGCGTCGGGGTAGCAATCCATGTTCCAGAGGATCACGCGCGTCGATCGCCCGTGCAGCCACTTGTGGACCACGGCGGCCCAGGCGATGTACGGGGGCGTGGTCAGCGAAACGATGACATCCTGCGCCGGGAGCGTGACGAGCCGCCAGAACGCGAGCGCGTAGAACACCGCGTAGTCGAGGCAGCGCTTGAGAATGGTGGCCTTGCCGAGCCGGGGCGTCCAGACGCGATACACACGCGGATTCCCGAGGTCCTGATTGCGCTCGTCGGCGGAGGATGGGACATAGCCGCCACGGGACGCAACCACCGTGACCCGATCTCCCTTCTCAGCGCGATGCCGGGCCAACGACGCCGAGAGGTGGGCCGTGGGACTGATGTCAGGCGTATAGAACTGGTTGAGAATCGTGATGCGCATTGCGGTGGAGCGTCAGTACCCGTAGGGATAGCGGTCGTACACGCCCGGAACGACGGGCGCGGGCGTCAGGCCGACGATCCCGGCGAGCATGGAGTACAGCGCCGGGCCGATCAGGAAGGTAAAGCAGAGCGCGAGCAACGCCGCGTAGGCCCAGCGAGCCGAGCCTGTTTCCATGAACAGCAGGGAGATGAGGCAGAGCGTCAGCACCGTCGCGGCCAACCCGGCCACCCCGACCGTCCCCTCCAGCTCCTTGTAATACGCGTGCCGCTTCTGGCGGAACGTCGTGTTGATCTCCGCCAAACGGCGTGTCACCTCCGGGGCCTGCGGCTTGGCGGGCATCCGCGGCGCCATGTGCCTCCCGGCACGCTGCTGGAACGACTCCGCGTACGCCGGGTAATCGGATCGGAACTGCTCCATCGACTTGTGGTAGTCCTCCATCGCCACTTCGTAATTCGCCTTTCGCATCTCGTAGGACTCCACAAAATCGAGGATGTCCTGCTGCGCCGTGATGTCCTCGGCCGACGCGCGCAAGCGCGTCAGCTCCAGCACCCTGGCCCGATTCACGTACGTCAGCAGCATGAGAATCGTGATGCAGAACACGACCACGACCTTGAGCGACACTCCGATGAACCGTCTCACAGGGCCCTCCCGTTTCTCGGGCGTCACGCCCGATGCAGATCGGTGATCACCTGAATCATCTCATCCACGATCATGGGCAGCGAGTACTTCATCTTGTAGCCGGGATAGTGCGAGAAGAGCTTGCGCATGTCCGAGTAGTAGCAGATGTGATCGCCTACGCGGTTCGTCTCGTTGTAGGTGAGCTTGGGCTTCTTGCCCGTGCGCTCCTCGATCATGGAAACGCATTCCATGAGCGACGCGGCGTTGGCGCGCGTGCCGCCCAGGTTGTACACCTCTCCCGGGCGCGGATTCTGCGCGAAGTGCCAGAACGCGTTGATGACATCGAAGGAGTGGATCTGATCGCGGACCTGCTTTCCTTTGTACCCGAAGATCGTGTACGGGCCTTCCTTGAGCGCGACGAGCACGAGATAGTTGAGGAACCCGTGCAGCTCGACGCCGGAATGGCTCGGGCCGGTCAGACAGCCGCCGCGGAAGATGCCCGTCTTCAGATTGATGCCGTCGTACTTGCCGTATTCCTGCGCGAGAATGTCCCCGGCGCACTTGGAGGCGCCGAAGAGCGAGTGCTTGCACTGATCGATGGAGAAGTCCTCGGCGATGCCGTGCTCGTAGCGTGCGTCGTCGTAGTCGTAGCGGGTCTCGAGCTCTTTGAGCTTGATGAAGTTCGGCCCGTCGCCGTACACCTTGTTGGTGGAGACATGGATGAACGGAGACTCCGTCGCGTGACGGCGGGTGGCCTCGAGGAGGTTGAGCGTGCCGGTCGCGTTGACCTCGAAGTCCTCGAACGGCTTCGCGGCCGCGAGATCGTGCGAGGGCTGGGCCGCGGCGTGAATGATCAGCTCCGGCTTGAGCTTCTGGAACAGCGAGAGCACGTCCTCGCGGTTGCGGATGTCCAGCTCGACGTGCTTGAATCGCTTGCAGGTCTGTTCGAGCCGCTGGCGGTTCCAGGAGGTGTCGCCCTTGGGCCCGAAGAAGAAGGCTCGCATGTTGTTGTCGACGCCGGTGACGTCGAAGCCCAGCTTGTCAAAGAAGATCACGGCCTCGGAGCCGATCAGCCCGGAAGACCCGGTCACAAGCACGCGCATGGTCTACACCCTTCTCTTGCAATGGTTCTCGGACGACACGGGCCTTGCGGCCGGCCCGGGGGTTGGTTCATCGGACGATCGAGGCCAGGCGTCCATGCCAAGGGGTGGGGCGGTCGCTTGCGCGTCGGACCCACCTGCTTCGTGCGGGGCGTTCGGCGCAGGCCACGTCCACGCGGGTTTGGCATGGTACCGGCGCGCGAATGACGCGCGGAGGCCCCTCTTACTGCGCCGGGGCTCGGGAGGTTCGGGCTCGTAACGGCCGACGAAGGCCCGCCGGCGTGCCGATATACTCCCCGCCCCGCCCGAACCCGAGGTTCAGCAGGGGATTTTCAGCATGCCAGAGGTTAAACGCATCCTGGTCACCGGCGGCGCCGGGTTCCTCGGCTCGCACTTGTGCGAGCGTCTGGTCGCGCGCGGCGACGATGTCATCTGCCTCGACAACTTCTTTACGTCGCAGAAGTCCAACGTGGAGCACCTGCTGAGCAGGCCCAACTTCGAGCTGATCCGCCACGACGTCACGCACCCCATCTGGCTCGAGGTGGACGAGGTGTACAACCTCGCGTGCCCCGCCGCGCCCGGGCACTACCAGTACAACCCGATCAAGACGATGAAGACGTCGGTGCTGGGAGCCATCAACGTGCTCGGGATGGCCAAGCGTTGCCGGGCCAAGGTGCTGCAGGCGTCGACGAGCGAGGTCTATGGCGACCCCGAGGTGCATCCGCAGCCCGAGTCGTACAAGGGCTCGGTGAACCCGATCGGCCCGCGTGCTTGCTACGACGAGGGCAAGCGCGCCAGCGAAACGCTGTTCATGGACTATCACCGGTCCAACGGCGTCAACGTCCGGATCGTGCGCATTTTCAACACCTACGGCCCACGAATGCACCCCTACGACGGGCGCGTCGTGTCGAACTTCATCCGGCAAGCGCTGCGCGGCGAGGACATCACCATCTTCGGGAGCGGCGAGCAGACCCGATCGTTCTGCTACCGCGATGACCTCATCGAGGGCATCATCCGCATGATGGACGGGCCGGATGATTTCATCGGGCCGGTGAATCTCGGCAACCCGGGCGAGTTCACCATCCGGGAGCTGGCCGAGCTCGTCATCAAGCTCACCGGTACGAAGTCGAAGCTCGTCGCCCGTCCCAAGCCGGCGGACGACCCGATGCAGCGCCAGCCGATCATCGATCTGGCTCGCGCGCGTCTGGGCTGGGAGCCGACCATCCCCCTGCGCGAGGGATTGGGCAGGACGATCGAATGGTTCAAGTCCATCGATATGTCCCGGTACAGGGCGCCGACACCGAACTACTGAGCCTCGAGCCGCATACAACCG
The DNA here is from genome assembly GCA_964638515.1 of uncultured Phycisphaeraceae bacterium. Classification (GTDB taxonomy): domain Bacteria; phylum Planctomycetota; class Phycisphaerae; order Phycisphaerales; family UBA1924; genus CAYPGJ01. The sequence continues at coordinate 134,105 of CAZWZL010000001.1, read as the reverse complement.
GCTCCCGGCGTCCGGCCGAGGAGCACTTCTCCCCTGACAACGGGGGTTTCATTCAGAGCCCGGGGGCGGGTCAAGTGAGTTTCCGGGGAGCTGGGACACTTCGAGCGAGTCGTTTGAGGAGCAAGTCGAGATGCGATTGACGATGGTCGGGACCGGGTACGTCGGACTGGTGACGGGCGTGTGCTTTTCCAACACGGGCAACGACGTAGTCTGCCTGGATGTGGACAAGCGCAAGATCGACATTCTGAACGGCGGCGGTTGCCCGATCTTCGAGCCCGGGCTCACGGAGATGATGCAGCGCAACGTCGACGCGAGCCGTCTGCTGTTCACCACCGACGTCGAGAAGTCCTACCGCGACGCCGAGATGATCTTCATCTGCGTCGGCACGCCCACAGGTGACAACGGCGACACCGACATGAAGTATGTCTGGTCCGCCGCGGACGACATCGGCAAGGTCATCAAGGCGCTCGGTCCTTCCGCCAAGCCGAAGGTGGTCGTGGTCAAATCGACGGTGCCGGTGGGGACGACGCTGGCCGTCAAGGATCGCATCCGCAAGATCGTGGGCGATCTCCCCTTCAGCGTCGCCAACAACCCCGAGTTCTTGAAAGAAGGGGCCGCGATCAACGACTTCATGAAGCCCGATCGCGTCGTGTGCGGCGTCGAGGATGAGCGCACCGGAACGATGATGCGCGACCTGTACGACCCGTTCGTGCGTCAGGGGCACCCCATCTACGTGATGGACATCCTGTCCTCCGAGATGGTGAAGTACGCCTCCAACAACTTCCTCGCGACGAAGATCTCGTTCATCAACGAGATGGCCAACCTCTGCGAGGCGTACGGCGCCAACATCGCCCGCGTCCGCGAGGGCATGTGCGCCGACAAGCGCATCGGCAATCAGTTCCTCTACCCCGGGCTCGGGTACGGCGGCTCCTGCTTCCCCAAGGACACGCTGGCGTGCATCTCGATGGGCAAGAAGTCCGGCGTGCCGACGCCCGTGTCGCAGGCCGTGCACGACGGAAACCAGCGTCAGCGACAGGCGTTCTTCACCAAGATCGAAAGCCACTTCGCGAAGCGAGGCGGGCTCAAGGGCAAGACGCTCGCCTTCTGGGGCATGGCCTTCAAGCCGCAGACCGACGACATCCGCGAGGCGCCGGCGCTCACGCTCATGGAGCTCGCCAGCGCCCAGGGCGCGCGCATCCGCGCCTTCGATCCCGTGGCCGCGGAGAACGTCGAGCGCGAGAACCCGGGCAAGTACGAGATCTCCGACGGGCTGTACGAGACGCTCCGGGGCGCCGACGCGCTGGTCATCTCCACCGACTGGGACGAGTTCAAGCACCCCGATTTTGAGAAGGTGAAGTCGCTCCTCGCCCAACCCGTGATCTTCGACGGTCGAAACCTCTATCGCGAAGACCACATGGGCAAGTCGGGGTTCACGTACTACTCGGTCGGCCGAGCGCCGGTCATCTCGCGCTGATCCGCGCCCTCGCTCGGCTCAGTCACGCCCGGCGCGCCGCCGTCGAACGGCAGCGTGTTGCGACGCAGATCAGGGATGATCGATCGCGCCGTCAGCGCGAGCATGCCCGTCGCAAGCGCCAGCGGCGCGAAGCGAGCCGCACGATCGAGGAACGATCGACCGACCGGCAGCCCGGTCATGCCCATCGCGGTGAGCCACGCGAGCGAGGCCAGCAGCAACGGGTCGAAGTATCGCTGCCACGCGGCCGGGTTGGCCGTCTGCGCGCACAGCCACGCCAACATGCCCACCAGCAGCGTGAACGCCTGAGGCGCGCGGCCATTGGCTCTCGCAGCCCGCCAGAGCACCACCAGCGACGCGGCTCCGCACGGCGCCAGCGCTAGAAAGAGCAGCGATCGCTCGCCGACCGTGGGCAGCTTCCCCGACACCGCCCACAACCAGCCGTACCCTCGCAGCGGTGGATTCTCGAACGTCGGCGCCTGAGTCGACGTCGACGCGATCACCGCGAATCCGACGCCGAGCAGCAAGGCGAGCCACACGCCCGGGCCGAGGAGTCGAACGCCGCCCTGTCGACGCAGGATCATCGGCAGGAAAAACACGCTATAGCACGCGAGCACGCTGAGCCCGAACGCGGGCGCCGCCGGGTTGATCCCGCCGCCGTGAATCGAGCGAATCCGTGGCGCCTCGGGCGTGAGCCCCCCCCACAGCCACATGAAGCCCCCAACGATCAGCATCGGCGTCATCGCCGCGACCAACGCGACCGCCAACATCGTCCACGATCCTCGCGCGTTCCTCGTCGTGGGCCGGCACACCCGAGGCGCGAGCAGCGCGAGCGGGCTGGCCAGCGCGCCCGCGAGCCCGATGGGGCCCGCCACCCACACGTGAATCTGACGCATCAGCACCGCCAAGCTTGCCAATGCTCCCGCGCCCATCGTGCTCCCAACGCCGGGACGAGCGCCGCACGCCAACGCCAGCGCGCCGAGCACACACGCCCAGGCCGCGTTGTCGGTGGTCAGCCAGATCGACGAGCTCGTGATGTACGGGCTCAGCACGAACGGCGAAGCGAGCACGGCCGCCGCCAAAGCACCGACAAACCGGCGCGCGCCGACCCACACCACGAGCACGGCCGCGAGCCCGAACGACAGATTCAGCAGCCGCAATGGAAGAAGCTCACGCTGGAACGCCCGGAACGCATCGCGCTCCGATTCGGTCAGTCGTACCTCGGGCGGCCAGCCTCCTGGGCCCGCCTGCATGGAGACGCGCGGCGTCGGACGGGACGGCTCCCCGCTCGCTGTCCAAACCCACGCCATCATCAGGTGATAGCCGGGCGTCGTGGCCGAGTTGTACCGACGCAGATCGACGTCGGGCCAGCTGGTGGCAAACTCTCGGATCACCGGCACGTGATAATGCAGTTCATCCCCGGATTCGCTCGTGCCCACCCTGCCGCCCAAGATCACTGGAAGGGCCATGGCCAGCACAAGGCCGCAGAGCAGCGCGCCCGGCACGAACTCGCGCAGGCGTTTGGCAGAGCCCACAGTCGCCACGACCGGCCCGCCCCCTCCATCTGAGCCGCGATCACCGGTCGAACCCGACATGCTCGCTCCATTTGGGCCTCGGCGCTCAATGAGAGGCTCGCGGCGCACGATATCATCGGGCCGTGCCGGCCGGGCCCTTGCAGCAAATCATGCGCTCCCTTCACCGACCGATCTACGAGTCGAGGACGCGCGCGCTCGTTTCCGCTCTGCTTCCCCATCTCCCACAGAACGCCCGCGTGCTCGATATCGGGTGCGGCTTCGGAACGCTCGGCCGCGCGCTGATGGACGCGGCTCCCGAGCGGAATCTCGTCGTCGAAGGGCTCGAACGAGTCCGCAGGGACGGCGAGGCCATCCCCGTCACGGCCTATGACGGTCGAACCGCGCCCTTCGCCGACAACGCCTTTGACGCGGTCATCATGGCGGACGTCCTCCACCACGAGCCCGACCCGCACCGCCTGCTCGACGAGGCCGCCCGGATCTCAAGGCGATTCATCATCATCAAGGACCACGCGCGGCAAGGCCTGCTCGCCCAGCAACGCATCTCGCTGATCGACTGGGCCGCGAACGCCCCATATGGCGTTCCGTGCCTGTTCAGGTACAACACCCCGGCTCAATGGCGTGATTGGCTCTCCAGCAGAGACCTGCGAATGGTCGAGGAACGCCTAACCATGAATCTGTATCCACCCGTCGTGAATGCACTCTTTGGGAGACGGCTCCAGTATCTCGCCGTCGCGGCCAAGCCCGGACCAACGCCGCACGGAGAGGCGTCGTGACGAGCCAATCCACCCCCGATCACGAATCGCCGGCGGCCCGCACGCCCCCGTCCGGCCGGCTGCTCATCCCCTTGCTTCGGCTGGCGCGCCCCAAGCAATGGCTCAAGAGCGCGTTCGTGCTCATCGGCCCCTTCTACGGCCTGCGCGACATGGCGCTCACGGGGCGGTCGGTCGAGAGCGTGTTCTGGCCCGCCATGATCACGGCCGCGCTCTTCGGTGTGACCTCGAGCGCGTGCTACATCATCAACGACATCTTTGATCGCGAGGCTGACCGTCGGCACCCGCGCAAGCGGAATCGACCGATCGCCTCCGGCGCAGTCTCCGTGTCGCGCGCGTGGGCCTTGGCGGCGGCGCTGCTCACCGTCGCCCTGGCGGGTGTCCTGCTGCTCCCCGCGGACCCGCCCGGAGCGGAAGTGGTAAGCCCCCGTCCGTGGGTGCTCGCGGCGCTCGGGCTGTACGCCGGAAACGTCGCCCTCTACAGCGCGCTGACCAAGCACCTGATCATCGCGGACGTGATGAGCCTCTCACTGGGATTCGTGCTCCGCGTCATGGCCGGGTGCTGGGCCGTGGGCATCATGCCGTCGGTCTGGCTGCTCAATGTCACGCTCTTTCTCGCCATGTTCCTGTCATTCGGCAAGCGTCTCGGCGAACGCCGAACGCTCGCGCCGACCCCCGGCAGCGTGGACCTCTCCGCGGCCGCGCTGCATCGCCCCGTGCACGCCGCGTACACCGACACCCTTCTCCAGATGGCCGTGGTCGTCACCGGCGTCGCCACGCTCATGGGGTACGCGGCCTACATCCAGACCAAAGCCGAGGACTACCTCAAAGGCTTCAATCTCCTCTGGCTCACCATCATCCCCGTCACGTACTGCCTTCTCCGGGCCATCGTCATGGTTGAACGGGGCGAATACGACGACCCCACCGAACTCGCCACACGCGATCGGGCGTTCCAAGTCAGCGCGGCGCTGTTCGTCGTGATCACCATCGCGGTGCTCTGGGTCTTTCGCGCGACCAACGCCGCCTGAGGCGATTCCTCACCACGGGCCTGCGCCGTAATCGTGGCTTGTCGGGCCCGCATGCCCGTTCGCCGAGCCGTTCAGACCCCGGTGCAAACCGCTCCGAATTCGCTCAGCACCAGGTTCAGGTCGAGAAAGTCGACAACGCAGTCGTTGTTCACGTCTCCCGGGACGTTCGTCCCGCTCGTTCCGAAGAACCCAAGCACCAGATTCAGGTCGATGAAGTCCACCCGCTGGTCGCCGTTGCCGTCGCCCGGGCAAGGCAGCGTAAACCCGCGCACCACCACGACATGGTCTCCGCCCCCAAACGTGGAGAACAGAAAATCGCCCGACAGCGGATCGACGTGAGCGCCCTCCGCGCCCGACAGGTTCGAGATGAACAGCCGCGCCGACAAGGGATCCGGATCGCCATTGGCATCGATCTCATACGCCTGCACCTGGCCCGCACTCCATTCCGACACGAGAATGCTCGCGTTCGGAAACTGCGGCGAGCCCGCCGGAACGTACACGATCCCCTCCGGTCCCCCGCTCAATTGAATCGGCGGTCCCACGCTCACGACGTCGAACAGACCGGCGCCATCCGGCGCCAGCGTCACGTCATACCAGGCGCTGCCGCTGTATGACGCGATCTTGAATCGGCCCGCCCCCGGATACGCCGCCGGCACGATCTGGCACGCGCCTACGCTCGACGTGATCCCCAACGGCGTGAGATCGATGAGCTTGTCGATGGTCGTGCTGCCGGGGCGGAACTGCGCAAACCCGTTAATGGGGAACTGCATCATGAACATCACCCCGGACGCATGAAACGTCAGCCCGCCGTCGTTGAAGGCGCCCTCGGAGAAAACGATCGCCTCGCCCACAAACCCCGTGATGACCCCGCAATTCCGCTCGACCCCGATCGAGTAGATCATCCCCTCCGCGGTATTCGCCGCCCCACCGATGAGCAGTGTGTACGGGTCACCCGGCAGCAGCATGAGGCCGCCGTACGGCGTCGGCACGCCGGGAACGGGCCCGAGGTCGACAAGGCTGTACGACGCATCGAACGGCGGCTCGATCGACTGCCGCGCGCTCGCAACACCAACGCCGACCGGCAGAGCCGCCAGCGTCACCACTGCTGATCCCAGGCGCATGTCACACCCTCTCTTTCGAGGGATCAATGTACCCGCGCTCGGGCCCGCGAAGCAACAAAAATCCGCACCCGCCGAGCCCGCCGCGTCACACCGCGCCCACCTGCAGCATCGCCATGGCCGCCTCGGCGATGTGCCTGGACGACAGCCCGCACATGCTCAACACCTCTTCCGGCTCGCGAGCGCTCTTGGGAATCCGCTTCACGTACATCTGCTTGAGCGTGAACGCGTCTCCCGCCTCCGTCAATGCATCCGCCACAGCCGAGCCCATCGCGGCGCCGTAGTTGTCCTCGATCGTCACCACATACCCGCCGTTGGCGTTCGCCAGATCCAGCAGCGAATCTCCGTCGAACGGCAATGAGTAGAGGTCCACCAGCGTCGCAGAAACGCCCGCGCGATCCAGCGCTTCCAGCGCCTTGTTCGCCTCGTGCACCATGTACCCCGCCGCGACAAGCAGGATGTCTCGTCCCTCGTTCAGCACCTCGAAGCCCCCGAGATTGAACACCGTGTCGTCGCTGTACAGGAACTCCGTCTCGGGACGAAGCGTCCGCATGTAGCAGAGGCCCTCGTGCTCGGCCATGGCCTCCGTCAGCGCGTACGCCGCGTACGCGTCCGAAGGCTGCAGCACGTAGCACCCCGGATTCCCCCGATGGTCCTTCACCGTCGAGAGCGAGCGGAACCAGGCCACGTCCGGCAATGACATCTGGCTCGGGCCGTCCGCGGCCAGCGAAATCCCCGCGTGCGAGCCGATGATCTTGATGTTCGCGCCGGAATTCATCGCCATCTCGATCTGGTCGTACGCCCGCGTCACGAACTTGGCGAACGTCGAGCAGAACGGGATCTTGCCCGCCGCCGCCAACCCGGCCGCCACCGAGATCATGTTCTGCTCGGCGATCTTGCACTCCATGAACCTCGGCGCCAACGTCCCGTCCTTGCGGAATGTCTCCGCAAACGTGGAGTTCGACACGTCCGCGTCCAGCGTCACCACGCGAGAGTTCACGTGCCCGAGCGCTCGCAGCGCCACGCCGTACGCCTTGCGCGTCGCCAATCGACCCGAATGCACGACCGACTCCATGTCATACCGCTTCATCGTCTCCGTAAACGGGGGGAGTTCGCCAAGCATTTCCGTGCGGGCCGCGGCCTGCTCCGGCGGACGGATCGTGAACGAGTCCGTGCTCACCAGGCTGCTCGTCAGCTCCACTCGCTTCTGATCCAGCTCGGCTTTAGCCTTCGCAAGCCCGTCCCCCGTCGCGGGCTTCCCGTGCCATCCGTTGCCCTGCATCACCGTGCTGCCCCAACCCTTCACCGTTTTGGCCACAACGGCCATCGGCTTGTCCGCGGCGTCCGGCAGCGCCACGAACTCATCAAAGGCCTTTTTGATCGCCTCGGGGCTGTGACCGTCGACCACGCGCGTCTCAAATCCCATGGCCGTGAGCCGCGCAGCCAGGCGCTCGGAAGACTGTTGCTGGCTCACCCGGTCGGTCTGGCCGTAGCCGTTGCAGTTGAAGATCGTGAGCACCCTCGAAAGCTTGCGGTCGACGATGTAGTCGAGCGCCTCGGTGATCTGGCCCTCGCGCGCCTCACCGTCTCCGACGATGCAGTACACCCGCCGATCCGTCCCATCGAGCCGCGCCGCCTCAGCCACGCCCGCCGCCACGCTCAACCCCTGACCGAGCGATCCGGTGGCCGCGTCAAAGAACGGGAACCCCTCCATGGGGTTGGGATGCCCGTCCACCACGGAGTCCATCGCGCGAAGCGTGTACAGATCATCCACCGTCATCGCCCGCCGCGCCGCAGGATCCTTCCCGATCTTTACGCCGAGCTTCGCGCAGGCCGCGTACACGATCGGGCACGCGTGGCCTTCCGACAGCACCAGGCGGTCGGACGTCGGGTAATCCGGCTGGTCCGGGCTCCAACGCATCGTGTGAAACATCAGCACCGTGACCAGATGCCCCAGCGACATCGCCGTCGAAGGGTGGCCGCTCCCGGCAACCGCGCACATGTCCAAGGAGAGTTGATCCAGCTCGATCGCCTGGGCGTGCACCGCGGCTTCAAATGACATGGGGAGCCTCCAAACCCCGCGTCGCACTCTCGTCCGCGCGAGGGAATAGCGTTCTCAACAACACAACGCCCGGCAGCCCTCCGCAGGGCCCGGGTCCACACCGAACCACCCCAAGCGTATCGGACCCCCCGCAATCCCGCAAAGCAAACTTCGGGCCAGACCAAACACCATTCAAACACCAAACAACCCACCGCATATCGTTGCCGAGACGCCCTGATACACTTCCCCTTGAGCGCGCTCGCGACGGCTTCGCCGCCCCGGGGCTGCGCCCGGAGCTCGACCCCTCATGAAAGTCATCTGCGATCGCCCGGCCCTTCTCGACGCCGTCAACCTCGTCTCGTCCGTCGTCGCCTCGCGCACACCCAGGCCACAGCTCACCGCCGTCAAACTCACCGCAGCCAAGGCCGCCGGCGGCGCGGGCTCCCTCACCCTCTCCGGAACCGATGCCGAGGCGTCCCTCCGCCTCACCATCACGCGCGTGGACGTGCAAAAGTCCGGCGAAGCGCTCATCCCCGCCGACAAGCTCCGAGCCATCGTACAGGCCGAGGAATCCGAGGCCACGCTCACCCTCGAGTCCGACGCCGATTCCTGCGTCATCCGAGGCGCCGACGCGCGATTCAAGATCTTCGGCTTCCCCCCGGCAGACTTCCCGCCGATCCCCGACTTCCCCGCCTCCACGAAGGGCGCCTTCACCCTTCCCGCGGGCGAATACGCACACCTCATCTCCCGCACCATCTTCGCCGCGGCCCGCGAACTCTCGCGTTACGCCTTCAACGGCGTGCTCATGAAGCGCGACGGCAAGAAGCTCGAGATGGTCGCCACCGACGGCCGTCGGCTCGCGCTCGCGCGCTCAAGCCTCTCCGGCGCCGCGGATCTCCCCAAAGAGCCCACGGCCTGCATCATCCCCACCAAGGCCCTCAACCTCGTGCTCAAGCTCATTCGAGACCCCGAGCAGATGGTCCGCGTCGCGCTCGCCGACAACCAGATCATCTTCGCCTTCGGAGAAGAGGGCGATCCCACCCGCGCCATCCTGGCCTCCAACCTCGTCGAGGGATCCTTCCCCAACTACGAGGACGTCATCCCCAAGGACCAGGATAAGAAGGCCGCGTTCAACCGGGAGGTCCTGATGTCCGGCGTTCGTCGCGCCGCGCTTCTCACCAACGAGGAGTCCCGAGGCGTGCGATTCGCCGTCGACAACGACAATCTCAACCTTTCCTCCCGCGCGCCCGAGATGGGCGAAGCCGAGATCAAGGTCCCCCTCTCCTCCTACAACGGCGAGCCCATCACCATCGGCTTCAACCCCGGATTCATCACCGAGGCCCTCAAGGTCATCGCCGATGAGGACGTCACCTTCGAGATGAAAGCCCCCAACAAGCCCGGCCTCCTGCGCGCCGGACCCGACTTCCTCTACGTCGTTATGCCCGTCAATCTGCAGTGACGCCGCGCGGCCCGATGAACGGCCCACTCCCACTCTCCGTCGCCATCGTCTGCAAGAACAGCTCCGCCACCATCGCGCGCACGCTCGACTCCGTCGCGCCCCTCGCTACGGAAATCATCGCCCTCGACTCCGGCTCCACCGACACCACGCTCGATCTCCTCGCTCGCGCCAACGCCCGCGTGCAGCACGTCGAATGGCAAGGCCACGTCGCCACCAAGCAACGCGCCCTCGAAGCCTGCTCCCAACCCTGGATTCTCTCCCTCGACGCCGACGAATCGCTCACCCCCCCACTCGCCGCCTCCATCCGCGCCGCCATCGAATCCGACAACCCCTCCATTCACGCCTTCGAACTCAACCGCAAGGTCTTCTTCCGAGGCGCCTGGCTCCATCACGCGTGGCAGCCCGAGTGGCGACTCCGCCTCGTCCGCAAGGACGCCGCACGCTGGACCGGCCTCGACCCCCACGACCGCCTCGATCTCATCAACCCCTCCTCCGCCGCGCTCGCGCGTCTCCAAGGCGATCTCCGCCATGACTCCTTCCTCGACGCCCACGACTGCTTCCGCAAGCAGGCCGACCACGCACGCACCAGCGCCCGCTCGCTCCTGAACGACGGCCGTCGCGCCTCCGCACTTTCCCTCCTCACCTCTCCCCCCGGCGCCTTCTTCAAACAACTCATCCTGAAGCAGTCCTTCCGTGACGGCTGGCGAGGCTGGATCGCCGCATCCGCCACAGCCGCCGCAGCGCTCATGAAGCACGCCACACTTCTCGATCTTCAGAACGCTGCCACCAACGACCCCAACCGAGAGCCGCGCTGATCCGCTCGCCCCATCGGCTACTCTCCCCTCATGTTCGGCTCCCATCTCTCCATCGCAGGCAGCATGTGCAACGCGCTCGCCGAGGCGCAGGAACTCACCCTCGACACCGTTCAGGTCTTCACCAAGAATCAGCGTCAGTGGAAGGTCAAGCCCCTCGACGACTCCGACGCCGATGAGTGGGTCCGCCGACTCCGCGCCCTCAGCTGGACCGATCGCGCCGTCTCCCACAACTCCTACCTCATCAATCTCGCGTCGCCCAACGATGAGCTCTGGGAAAAATCCCGCAACCTCCAGCGCGATGAGATCGAGCGATGCGAGCGCCTCAGCATCCCCTTCCTCGTCTCACACCCCGGCGCGCACACCGGCTCCGGCGCCGACGCCGGCATTACGCGCATCGCCGACGCCTACACCACACTCCTCAAAGACACCGCCGGCTACAACACCGTCATCTGTCTCGAGAACACCGTCGGCGGAGGCTCAACCCTCGGCGGACCATTCGAACAGCTCGCCGCCATCCGCACGCTCCTGCTCGACGCCATCCCCGACGAGGCCGAGAAACGCATCGCGTTCTGCTTCGACACCGCGCACGCGCTCGCCTTCGGCCATGACGTCCGAACGCCGACCGCCGTGAACGAAACGCTCGCCTCCTTCGAAGCGCAGTGCGGCCCCCGATCCATCCGTGTCGCGCACTTCAATGACTCCAAGGTCCCATTCGCCTCGCACAAGGACCGTCACGAGCACATCGGCCAGGGCCACGTCGGGGCCGAGGGTTTCCGCGCCCTCGTCAACCACCCGGCGCTCCGACACATCCCGAAGATCCTCGAAACCCCGAAAGAAGATCACCCCTCCGGCCGCCCCTGGGACGCCGTCAACCTCGATTTGCTCCGTTCATGGCTCGCCGTTCCGCAGCCCGCTCCGAAGCCGGGGCCCTCCAAACGCCGATTATCCCCCACACGAACATAATGCCCGACACAAACCCCATGTCACCCTCGGCCGTACGCGGACCAGGGGCCGCTTCCTCAAGCCGGGATACACGCATGCGCACGATCGTCGCCTCCATCCTCGTCTCCGGCTCATTCCTGCTCGCGGCCTGCGCGAGCCGTCAGCCATCCGCCAGCCCCACCGAGCCAAACGAGCCCGCCGCCCAGGAGCGCGTCGTGCAGGCCGACGTCCTCGTCGAGGAAGGACGCGTCGCCGAAGCCCTCGCGCAACTTGCGCTCGCCATCCGCGAAAACCCCACACTCTCCACGGCCTACGTCAAGATGGCCGACATCCACAAGGATCAGGGCAACTACGCCGCGGCCGAAGCCTCCTACCGCGAAGCCAGCCGACTCGAGCCCTCCAGCTTCCACGTCGCATACAACCACGGGCTCGTCCTCCAACTCCTCAACCGACTCTCCGACGCCGTGCGCGCCTATCTCCGCGCACTCTCCATCGACCCCAACGACCGGGACGCCAACCTCAATCTCGCCACCGCCTACCTCCAACTCCGCGAGCCCGCGCAGGCCCTCCCCTACGCCGAGCGCGCGGCCTCTGCGGACCCCGCTCACGGCCCATCGCGCGTCAACCTCGGCGCCGTCTATGCCGCACTCAATCGGCACGCCGAAGCCGTCGGCCAGTACGAAGCCGCGGCCGATCTCATGACCCTCACCCCCGAACTCCTCCTCAATCTCGCCGACTCGCTCTCCCGCATTAATCGATACGAAGAAATGCTCAACACCCTCGACCGCCTCGTCGCCCTCCAGCCCTCCGCGCTGGCCTGGGAGCGTCGAGGCTCTGCCCTCTTCCGCCTGCGTCGATACGACGACGCTCTCCAGTCCTTCCGAAACGCAGCACAAGCCGATCCCAACCACTACCCCGCGCTCAACGGCGTCGGCGTCTGCCTCCTGAACAAGTACCTCCTGAATCAGCAACGCGATCGCGCGCTCCGCGATGAAGGCCTCGAGATGCTCCGCCGCTCACTCAAGCTCAATTCCAACCAGCCGCGCATCCTCGAACTCGTCTCAAGATTCGCCTGACCCCATGCCCGCCCGCGCGCCCCACCTCGTCCTCATGGGCCTGCGCGCCTCGGGCAAATCAACGCTCGGCGCCACCCTCGCCCAACGCGCCTCCCTCCCCTTCTCCGACCTCGACCTCGAAACCCTCCGAATCCTCGGCCACGAATCCACCGCACAAGCGTGGTTATCCCTGGGCCAGGCCGCGTTCCGCGCCGCCGAAGCCCGCGCACTCGCCGACACGCTCGAGCTTCCGACCCGCGTGATCGCGCTGGGCGGCGGCACGCCCACGGCCCCCGGCGCCGAGCCGCTCCTGCGCAACGCCCGAAGCGAACATCGCGCACTCCTCATCTATCTCCGCTACCCCGCCGACACACTCCGCGAGCGCCTCGCCGCCGATCCCTCCGCTCTGTTAGACAGGCCCGCCCTCTCCGGCGCCTCGCCCCTCGACGAGATCCCCGCCCTGCTCGCGCAGCGGGATCCTCTCTACTCCGATCTGGCAGACCTCGTCCTCCAGTCCCCCGACAGCGCGCAGCAAGCCGCGCAGACGATCATCGATCACCTGCGCACCATCAGCCCTTAGCGCCATCGCACTCGCGCCGCCCAAGCACCAATAACTCGTCCGGGGTCCGGGGGTCCGGGGGTCCGGGGGTCCGGGGGGATTCAGGCCGCGCGACGCAGGAAGAACCCGCTGTCCAATCGGCCCAGCAGGCGCTCGCGGTCGCCCGCTCGCGCAAACCGCGTGATCGCCAGCGCCATCCGCGCCGGTCCCGGCTCATCCTCATCCTCCAGCCACACCACGTTCCCCAGCACATACACCGGCAGGCTCATGGCGCCGCGCAGCTGCACCGGCGTCAGCCCCACACCCGGCAGCTCGATCTTCATCGCCACCGACGTCCCCGGCGCAAACGCGCGGTCGCACTCAAACTGCACGCCGCTCTCGCTCAGGTCGTACGCGTGCCCCTCCCACCGAAACACGTCCTCGTCCAGCGTCCGGATCGAGATCGGCGTGTACATCGGCGGCACAACAAAGCGATCGTGGCGTCGGCGGCTCGGACCCGTATGCATGGCGCACTCCAGCGCGGCGCCCGCCAACGGCGCGGCTCCGCACCCCCCCTATCGGTCCACCCCCAAACCGACTTCACTTCCCCCGCGCCGTCTCGATCGCTTCACCCTCAAATTCCACCCGAACCCGCCGAATCCGCACGCCCAGCCGCTCCCCCACCGCCTCAAGGGCCTCGGCCGGAATCCGCCCCAGCATCGCGGCGCCAAGGTCCTCCGGCACATCAAACACCCGCCCGTCCGTAGTCGTCACGTGCAGATGCTCGCGCAGGTCCCCGTCGTACCGCGCGCCTCCGCACGGGCAGACGAGCCGCCGCGCCAAACCCACCCGACACAACACGTCCAGCGTGTTGTACACCGTCGCCAGACTCACCCGTCCCTCCTCTGATTCGCCGTCGTCCCCCTCATCCTCACAGCAGCCAAGGTCCGTCCGCGCGGGCCGCTCGTTCACAATCCGGTGCAACTCCTCCGCCGTCGGATGCGCACTCGACGACGCCAAAGCCTCAAACACCTCGACACGCTGCCTCGTGCAACGCAGACCCCGCTCCGCAAACAACGCGCTCGTGCTCGGCCTGCCCAATGGATCGCTCCTGCCCCGCCAACCCGCCCGAGCACGCTCCGCGTGGCTTCAAAGCAGGTCCCCATACTTTAGACCCGTTCCAAGATGGCATCCATCCAACCCCTCTTAACCACCCGCAAAGCCCGTCCGTACACTCTTGCTGACGCATGAATGCCCTTCCGGTCATCCTCTGCGAATCCTGCGGCTACGACATCTCCTCCCTCGAACCACTTCTCCCCACCAACCCCAACATCCCCTGCCCTGAGTGCGGCAGCCGTGTCATCGCCAGCCTCCCCGAACACCGGTACGGCACCCCCTGGCAAAAACGCCAGTCCCTCTCCAACCTCTTCAAAACCGCGCATCGAATGATCACGTGGCGCCACCACATCTGGCGCAACGTCCGCATCGACTCCCGCGTCAACCGAAAACTCCTCAACTATTCCCTCCTCCTCACCTCCGTCGCATGGCCCGCCGCATTCTTCCTCCCCGGCATCATCAACGCGCTCCTCCACCGCGCAAGCCTCCCGCTCGCAGTCAATAGAGGCATCCGCTGGCTCATCTTCAGCGCGGCCACGCTCCTCATCCTTCACACGCTCTGCTACATCGAATCGCTTGGCCTGCGCCTCTTCGCCCGGCGCCGACACTGGCGAACCGACCGCGACATCGCCCTCGCCGTCATCGCTCACGCCAGCGTCGGCTGGTGGCTCGGGCCCATCCTCTTCCTCGCCCTTCTCTTCGTGATAATCCTCTTCGCCGGGCCCACCCCGGCCTCGAACACCCCCCTCCTCGCGCCCGTGGCCGCGCTCTTCGTCTTCCACCTGTTCCTCCCTCTCCTCGCCTTCGAACTCCTCGTCTACTCCGGCTTCCGCGCCCTCCGCTTCGCCAACTTCCCTCGCGCCGCGCCCGCGCCACAACCCCCACAACTCCAACCCCTACCATCTCCCCCTTGACCTCCCCCGCGCACACATCCGCCCCCTCACGCGACTCCTTCCTCTCCCGCGCCTTCGCCTCCTCACCCCTCCGCCACCACCACTTCCGCAACATCCAGTTCGCCGCGTTCGGCTCCTCCGTCGGCACGTGGATGGAATCCGTCGGCGTCCAGTGGCTCATGGCCGAGCAGACACGCTCGCCAATCATGATGGGATGGCTCGCCGCCGCGCAGATGGGCCCCATGCTCTGCCTCGGCCTCCTCGGCGGACTCGTCGCCGACCGCGTCAACCGCAAGACACTCCTCATGCTCACGGGCGCGGCCATGATGACCGTCGCCGCGCTCCTCACCACCATGGCCTACCAGGGATGGACTTCCCCCACCCTCCTCATCATCCTCTCCCTCTTCCAGGGCATCGCCACCGCCTTCAACATCCCCGCCTGGCAGGTCCTCACACCGCGACTCGTCCCACGCGACGAACTCGCACGCGCCATCACCATCAACGGCATGCAGTTCAACCTCGCCCGCGTCGTCGGCCCCGGCCTCGGCGGCGTCCTCATGGCCTTCTACGGTCCCACCATCCTCTTCCTCATCAACACACTCTCCTTCGTCGGCGTCATCATCGCCGTCGCCGCTACACCCGATGCCCCAGCCATGCGACAAGGCCAGCGCCTCTTCGAAGGCGCATGGCGCCAGATCGGCGAAGCCTTCTCCTTCGTCTTCCGCTCCCCCGGCCCCCGCGCCATCTTCCTGGGCCTCACCCTCTTCGCCACGCTCGCCGTCCCCATCATCCGATTCCTCCCCCTCTTCGTCTCTGAAGTCTTTCACGCCCAAGAACGAACCTACGGACTCCTCCTCTCGATCATGGGCTGCGGCGCCGTGGCCGGCGGCTTCCTCAAAAAGCTCATCCCCCGCTGGTACCCCACACATCACCTCCTCCCCCTTTCCATTCTCTGCGGCGCCTGCTCCGTCCTCGCCTTCGCCCTCGCCCCCAACGTCCCCATCGCCGCCATCACCATCTTCTTCGTCGGCGTCTTCTGGCTCTGGACGTTCACCACAGCGCTCGCCGCCATGCAGCTCCTCGTCGCCGAGGAAATGCGAGGCCGCGTCATGGCCGTCTGCAACACCGCCACGTTCGGCGCCATGCCCCTGGGCTCCGTCCTCGTCGGCGTCCTCGGCGAATCCATCGTCTCCCTCGACCTCGCCGGCCGAACCACCCGCGAAATGACCGGCCTCGCCGTCCGCTCGGGCGTCGGCGCCGCGGCGCTCGTCCTCCTCGTCGCCGCACTCGTCATGCTCATCTGGCGTACACCCGAGATCGATGCGCTCGCCGAAGATAAACCCCAGCACCCACGCCGCCCCGGCCTCCTCCGAGGCCTCACCGCCTCCACACACCGACCCCCATCCCAGCAATAATCCAGCCATGGTCCACGTCCGCCCCGCGCGCGCCGAAGACTTCGACAACATCTCCGCGCTCACCAACATCTACATCAACACCACCGCCATCCACTTCTCCTACCAACCCGTCTCCCCCGACGAACTCCGCCAGCTCTGGCAATCCAAACTCCACCTCTACCCCTGGCTCGTCGCTGAAATCGACAACGCCTTCGCAGGCTACGCCAAAGCGGGGCCCTGGCGCGAACGCGCCGCGTACCAATGGACCCCCGAAGCCGGCATCTACATCGAGCCACGCTTTCACCGCCAAGGCGTCGGCCGCGCCCTCTACCTCCGCCTCTTCGACGTCCTCCGCGCACAGGGCTACCACTCCCTCATCGGCGGCCTCACACTCCCCAACGAAGCCTCACAACGCCTCCACGAATCCCTCGGCTTCCGCCCCGCCGGCGTCGTCCGCCGCGCAGGATGGAAAATGAACCAGTGGTGGGACGTGGGCTTCTACCAGTACGACCTCGCGCCCCCCGAATCTCCCGCCCCAAACCACATCAAACCCCCGCAATTCGACTAAACCCCCTCGGCTACACTCCCCCACCCATGCACCCACGACGCCCAACACGCCCCATCTTCATCGGCGATTCCCGCACCGGCATCATCCAGGTCGGCGGCGGCCTCCCCGACTCCAAAGGCAACCCCTCCTCCCCGGCCCCCGTCTCCGTCCAGACGATGACCTCGGGCTACACCCACGACGTCGACCGCTGCGTCGCCGAGATCAACAAACTCGCAGCCGCCGGCGCCGACGTCGTCCGCGTCGCCGTCCCCGAAAAGAAAGACACCGAGGCCCTCCGCGACATCATCCCCCAGGTCCGCGTCCCCATCGTCGCCGACGTCCACTTCCACTTCCAGCGCGCCCTCGAAGCCGTCGAGTCCGGCGTCCACAAGATCCGCCTCAACCCCGGCAACATCAACGACCGCGAGCAGGTCAACGCCGTCATCGACGCCTGCAAGGAACGCTCCATCCCCATCCGCATCGGCGTCAACGAAGGCTCCATCATCGAGCGCAAGGACAAGCAGCGCCGCAAGGAAGAGCTCGGCAAATTCTTCGCCGGTCACAAGCAGGGCCACCTCATGGCCCTCATGATCGCCAAGCTCGAGGAATACCTCGACATCTTCCACGAACGCGACTTCCACGACATCGCCATCTCCGCAAAGTCCATGGACGCCGCATTCGTCTTCGATATCTACTCCGAAGTCTCCAAGCGCTTCGACTACCCCCTCCACCTCGGCGTCACGCACGCCGGCACCAAGGAGTCCGGCGCCATCCGCTCCGTCGCAGCCCTCGGCGCACTCCTCGCCCAAGGCGTCGGCGACACCATCCGCATCTCCTACGCCTCCGACCCCGTCTACGAAGTCCAGGACGGCCTCGAACTCCTCTGGTCACTCTCCCTCCGCGAACGCAAGGGCGTCGACCTCATCGCCTGCCCAACCTGCGGCCGCATCCAGGTCGATCTCTTCACCCTCGTCCAGGACGTCCGCACCAAGCTCGCCGCCGAGATCACCGTCCCCATGAAGGTCGCCGTCATGGGCTGCATCGTGAACGGCCCCGGCGAAGCCGAGGGCGCCGACGTCGCCGTGTTCGCGGGCGACCGCCGCGGCATCATCTACGTCCAGGGCGAACGCGTCGCCAACGTCCCCGAACCCGAGATCCTCGACCGACTCCTCTCCGAATGCCGCCAATTCCAGGTCCGCGTCCTCGCCGGCGACGCCAAACTCGGCGAAAAGAAAGTCGACATCGTGCCGCCCGATCCCATCGGCGAGCTCGGCTCAGGCTTCGACAAGATCGCCGAAGGCCGCGTCGAGAAGCACGCCTCCCTCACCGTCGGCCACACCTGATCCCGCCGCCGCTCCCTCCCCCGTGACCCCGATACACTCGCCCCGAGGAGAGTCGCCGCACGCGCCATGCCCAACAGCAAGCCACCCAACCAGCCGCCCCCCACGCCCGTCCCCGGTTTCAAAACCGAGTTTCACGCCGCGCTCGAAGCGCTCCATCACCGGCTCTGCCGCGAAGGCATGCTCGCCCTCGAACTCCTCGAAGCCGCCGTGGCCGCGCTCAAAGTGTGCGACCGCTCCGCCGCCAAGAGCCTCCGCGCCCGCGACACCGAGGTCGATCAGGAAGAGGTCCACATCGAGGAGGAAACCGTCCGCCTCATCGCGCTCCACCAGCCCGTCGCCCGCGATCTCCGCCGCCTCATGCTCATCATCAAGTCCAACGCCGACATCGAACGCATCGCCGACCACGCCATGGGCCTCTGCAAGTCCGTCCTCTACCTCGACAAAGCCGAGAACCCCGCCTGGCCCACGGCCCTCCTCGACATGGCCGATCGCGTCATCCCACGAAGCCACGACGCCATCCGCGCCCTGCAGGAACTCGACGCCGACGCCGCGCAACGCCTCATCGACGAAGACTCCACCCTCGACACCCTCGCCCGCCGCGCCTTCGAGGAAATCGAACAAGCGGAATCCACCGAAACGCTCAGCAACCGCGCCGCGCTCCTCGCATTTCGCGCCTCCCGAGAGATCGAACGCATCTCCGACCTCCTCGGCGCCATCTGCGAAGACATCGTCTACACCCGCACCGGCCGCATCATCCGCCACGCCAAACGGCTCAACCCGCCCAATAGCAACGCCTGATCCTCGCTCACCTCACCAAGCCCGCCATGCCCGACACCTCCCTCCTCGAAGCCTTCCCGACGCCCGAGCAAGCGGGCGATCACCCTTTCCTCATCGAGCACATCGCGGAAGAGTTCACTTCCCTCTGCCCCAAGACCGGGCACCCCGACTTCGGAACGCTCACCATCCGCTACGTCCCGCGCCCCGCCTCCCAGGGCGGAACCAAGGGATGCGTCGAACTCAAATCACTCAAGATGTACCTTCAGTCCTTCCGCACCCAGGGCATCTTCTACGAAGCCGTCACCAATGAGATCCGCAACGACCTCGCCGCGCTCATGAACCCGCTCTGGCTCGAAGTCGTCTCCGACTGGAAAGGCCGAGGCGGCATCCGCTCACGCATCTCCGCGTCGATCGGCCAACGTCCCAACATCTGATCAACCTCTCTCCGCGGCGCGTCGAATCCCCCGCAGCATCCCCGCGAACACCACGTGGTGCAGCGGCAAGACCGCGTACCAATACAGGATCCCCAGGAGCCCTCGAGGCCGAAACCGCGCGCACATCGTCAGCCGTGTCGAATCCACCCCCTCGCCATCCCGCAACGCAAACTCCAACACCGCCTCGCCCGGCAACCGCATCTCCGCGAGCAGTCGCAACGAACGGTCCCGCTCGATCCCTATCACCCGCCAGAAATCCAATGCCTCCCCGAACTCCACCCGCTCCGGATGCCGCCTCCCCCTCCGCAATCCCGGACCACCCGCCAAGGTGTCCAACCAGCCTCGTACACGCCAAAGCATGTCCCCCGCGTACCAGCCGTGACCGCCGCCCACTCGACACACCGCACGAAACACGCTCGCTCGATCCGCGCCCACTTCGATCGACCGCTCATCCACAAACACCGTCCCCCCCGCCCAGTCCGGATCGCCCGTCACCCGACCCGCCGCAGACCATCTCGTCTCCACATCGTGCAATCGTGATCGCTCCAACGCCTCACGAATCGCCGCGCGAACACCCATCGGCTCGTGCGGCATCAACTCCATCGCCCGAGCGTCAGTCACCACCACACGGTTTCGCAACCCCTCCGCCAACGGCCGCGCGATCCGATACGACACGGGCGTGATCAGGCTGATCCACCCCGAGCTCAACCTCGGCGTCAGCACCGGCACGGGGATGATCAACCGCCTGCGCACCCCCAATTCCTCCGCCATGATCCGCATGATCTGGTCATACGTCATCACGTCCGCACCCCCGATCTCCAGCGTCTCCCCCGCCGTCCCCTCCGTCCGCAAACATCGAACCAGCCAGTGCAGTACGTCCTCGATCGCCACGGGCTGCGACTCCGTCCGCACCCATCTCGGCGTAATCATCACCGGCAGCCGCTCCACCAGGTAACGCATGATCTCGAACGACGCCGAGCCCGACCCGATGATCATCGCCGCCCGAAACACCGTTACCGGCACGCCCGCCCGCTCAAGCTCCCGCTCAACTTCCCGACGCGACGAAAGGTGCTCGCTCAGCCTGCCGCCGAGCTCCCCCAGCCCGCCCAGGTACACGATCCGTTTCACGCCCGCCTCTCGCGCACACTCCCCAAATCGCCGCGCTAACGCCCGATCGCGCGCCGCGTACGCCGCGCCGCTCACCTCCATCGAATGAACCAGGTAATACGCCGCGTGGCACCCGCGCAGCGACTCGCACAGCCGCGCACGATCCGACAGGTCGTCCTCCACCACCTCCACCCGAGATCGCCACCCCCGCTCCTCCACCTTCCGGGGCGATCGCACCACGCACCGAACGCGCCACCCATCCTCGAGCAGCAGCGGCGCCAGCCGCCCACCCACGTACCCCGTCGCCCCCGTTACCGCGATCATCCCGCTTTCCCTGACGCTCTCGCTCATCACACCACATACTAACTCGCCATCGCACAAGCCCCGGATGCACCCCTCCCATGCCCCCACTCCTTCTCGCAACCACCAACCCACACAAACTCGAAGAACTCCGCGCCATCCTCGCGCCCGCAACGCTCCTCTCCCTCGCCGATCTCCCCGACGTCTCCTCCATCCCCGAGCCCGTCGAAGACGGCGACTCCTTCGAAGCCAACGCCCGACTCAAAGCCTCCTACTACGCCCGCGCCACCAACCACCACTGCCTCGCCGACGACTCCGGACTCGAAGTCGACGCCCTCAACGGCGAACCCGGCGTTCACTCCGCCTACTACCACCACGGCCTCGCCCTCGGCCCCTCCATCCCACGCGATCAACGCGACGCCGCCAACAACGCCAAACTCCTCCACCAGCTCCAAAACACACCCACCGAACAACGCGCCGCGCGATTCCGATGCGTCATGGCCCTCGCCGCGCCAAACGGCGACATCCTCGCCACCGCCCAAGGCGCCTTCGAAGGACGCATCGCCACCGCGCCCCTCGGCCGGCACGGCTTCGGCTACGACCCACTCCTCCTCCTCCCCGACGGACGAACCAGCGCACAACTCTCCCCCGACGAAAAAAACCAACGCTCACACCGCGCCAACGCCGCACGCGCCATCGCCCCACAACTCCACGCGCTGATTTCCGACCGCCCCTTCTAAAACCCCGCCCCGCTCCCCACCTCGATCCACTTCCCGCTTCCCGGCTCTCTCAACCGCAACCAGCTCGCGTGCAGCATCAACCGCCCGCGCGCAACACGCTGTTCATCCTTTTCTTCGCTCGGCTCCTCCCCCCGCACCAGCGCCGCGTACACCTTCCTCCCCGCCTCCCCGTACAGCGCGTCACCCACGATCGCATGCCCCAACCCCTCCGGCCGCGCCAGCGCGGCGTGCACTCTCAACTGATGCGTCCTCCCCGTCAGCGGTTCAAACTCCACCCTCGTCCGATCCACCTCATACCCCAGCACACGCCACCGCGTCCGCGCCGCCTGTCCCAACACGGGGTCATGAATCCGAAACGGCCGCGCCCGAACGTCCAACCGAATCGCCGCCTCAATCACCCCCGAATCCCCCGCCACCATCCCCTCCACCAGCGCCACGTACCGCTTCTCCACCTCGCGCCGCTCGAACTGCCTCGACAGCTCCCGCTGCGCCTCCGCGTCCAGCGCGAACACCATCACCCCCGACGTGTCCATGTCCAACCGATGCACCACCAGCGGCCCCGTCGCCCCCGGGAACATCTCCCGCACCCGCGCCGCCGCACAATCCTCCTTCCCCACCCCCTTCCCGGGTACCGACAGCATCCCCGACGGCTTGTCGATCACCACAAGCCTCTCGCCCGCAAGAAGCACCGAAATCTCAAGCGAACTCCGCATCGACTGACGACTCTAATCCCTACGTTCTTCTCTAGAATCGCCGGCGCCTCGACCGCTCGGGCCCACGGACCCCGAGCCCCCATCCCCGACCTCGAACCAGGACCACGCCATGCCCCTGCTCTCCACCGCGATCCTCGCCTCACTCTCCCTCTCAGCCGCGGCCCACGAACCAGCCTCCCCGCACCACGCGCCCCCTTCCACCCCTCCCTCTCCCGAAGTCCTCGCGCAGGAAGCCGCAGAAGAAGCCAAGTCCTTCATCACGCCCGTCCGCCTCACCGTCCCGCAGTCCTTCTCGCGCGCGGGCGAGGCCTACTTCGACAGCTACGCGCGATGGATCGTCTTTCAGGCCGTGCCCGCCTCAGTCGCCGATACCTCCGCCTCATCTCCCCACTACATGATGTACGTCGCGCGCCTCGGCAAGGGCAAGGACGGTCACGTCAAGGGCATCGACACGCCCCTCCTTCTCTCCCCCGAAGGCTCCTCCAACACCTGCGGCTTCTTCCACCCCACCTCCTCCTACAACGTCATCTTCGGCTCAACCATCGCCGCGCTCCCCAAGCCCGAGCCCAAGGGCGCCGGCGCGTCCGGCGGCGGCGCTGGCTACAAACGCGAGGCCGGCTCCTACGTCTGGGAATTCCCCAACCAGATGGAAGTCTGCTTCAAGCCCGTCCCCGAGATCTTCTCCGACCTGCTCCCCGGCGTGGACAACGCCGAACTCGTCAACGCCGCGAAGGGCCCCCCCTTCCCCCTCTGGACGCGCGACGGCTACGACGCCGAGTGCGCCTTCTCCTCCGACGGCCGCAACATCGTCTACACCCGCGTGGATCCAGAAACCAAGAACCCCGACATCTACATCTACAACATCGAGTTCAAGACCCACACGCCCGTCATCACGCGCGAAGGCTACGACGGCGGCCCGTTCTTCTCCCCCGACAACTCCCACATCTGCTACCGCTCCGATCCCAAGGGCGACAACAACCTCCAGGTCTTCATTGCCGAACTCGAGTGGGACTCCTCCGGCGCGCTCAAACGCGTGGTCGCCGAGAAGCAGGTCACCGACAACAACCATGTCAACTGGGCCCCCTTCTGGCACCCCTCCGGCCAGTTCCTCCTCTACACCACCTCCGAAATCGGCCACGACAACTACGAGATCTTCTCCATCGAAGCGCCCCTCGCCGCCAACGCCTCCAAGTCGCCCTCCGAACTCAAGCGCCGCCGCATTACCCACTCTCGCGGCTTCGACGGCCTTCCCGCCATCTCCAAGGACGGCAAGTACCTGATGTGGACCTCGCAACGCCCCGCCGGCGCGAAAGAGACCGCGCTCAAGCCCGATCAGGAAGGCTTTGGCACAAAGACCTCCTCACAGGTCTGGATCGCCGACGTCGTCGACCTCGCCCCCTGAGCCGCGCCACGCGACGATCACCAGTTCTCGGCAAGGTGCATCAACAGACGCGCGCCGAACCCCGTCGGCGTGTCCTTCGCGAACGACCCACGATCGCCCTCCGAGCGGTGCGTGCCCGCGATGTCCACGTGCGCCCAGGCCACCGAGTCCGACACGAAATACGTCAGGAACGCCGCGCCCTGGATCGGGTGCGCTTTCCGCTCCGGCGATGAATTGATGATGTCCGCGATCGTCGACTTCATCATGTCGCGATACTCGCGATGCATCGGCAATCGCCACACACGCTCGCCCGTGGCCTGCGCCGACGACTCGAGCCGCGAACGCAGGTCCGCGTGCTCACAGAAGTAGCCCGCGTACGTCGACCCCAGCGCCACCACCACGCCCCCCGTCAGCGTCGCCAGGTCCACGATCGCCGCGGGATTCTCGTGCTGCTCCGCCCAGCACAACGCATCCGCCAGCACCAGCCGACCCTCCGCGTCCGTGTTCGTCACCTCCACCGTCGTCCCGTTCGCGAACGTCAGCACGTCGTCAGGCCTGTACGCATTATTCGAAACCGAATTCTCCGCCGCCGCCAGCAGCCCCACCACCGGGAACCGAGGCCGGATCACCGACGCGATCCCGTGCATCGCCGCCAGCACCGCGCACCCGCCGTCCTTGTCCCCCTTCATCCCACGCATCCCGTTGTTCACCTTGAGCGACAGACCGCCCGTGTCGTACGTCATCGTCTTCCCGATGAACACCAGCGGCTTCTTCTTCTGATCCGCCTTCGACGCCGGCACATACTCCATCCGGATCATGCAGGGCTCGTTCTCCGACGCCTTCCCGACGTTGATCAGCCCCTCCATCCTGTGCTTCGCCAGCTCCGCGCCCTTCATCACCGTCACCTTCAGCGGCAACCCCTTCGCCAGCTCGCCCGCCGTCTGCGCGATCGTCAGCGGCGTCGCCACGTTCGGCGGCGAGTTCGAGATCCGCCGCCCCAGATTCACCGAAGCCGCGATCCCCAGCCCCTTCGTCAACCCCGCCTGCGCCGTCGCCGACGACGTGTGCAACGCCAGCGCGCTCCGCTTCGCCCCGTTCGCGCCCGTCCCCTTGAACGCCGAGAAATCACACGCCAACAGCCCGAACACCTCCCCGATCGCCACGTGCGCCTCCGCCGACATCAGCCCCGTCTGCGCGAGCGCATGATGCAGCTCCATCGACACCATCGTCGCCTTGCACTCCGCCAGCTTCCTCGCCACGCTCCCCATCGCCGTCCGCAACCCCTCGAGGTCCAGCTTCGAAGACTCTCCAAGCCCCACCAAAAGCACCCGCCGACCCCGCGCCGGATGCGCCTCCACGATCCGCCCCAACTCCCCCGTCGCCTCGGGCCGCTTGAGCGCCTCCCCGATCGAAGCGTGCTTCAGCACCAACCCCGACGCCTTGTCCAATCGCGCCGACGCGTTCGCCGCAGACGGCGCGAAATACCCAAGCACCAACGTCGACGACGCCGGCTGCTTCTTCGACGCGGGAATCACACTGATCGACTCGAACATGCGCAATCGCTCCTCTCAAGCCAGGGGTCCGGGGGAACGACTGTATCGCGTTTTCGTACGATTGCCGACATGCCCGGCGAAACCCTCGGCTCACCACGCGTCCTCTACGCCCCATGGAGAGAGCGATACCTCCGCGCCATGGCCGACGCCGAACGCGCCTCGGGCGCGCCCAACGACGCTCCCCCTCAATCCCTCCCCGGCTCAACCGGCTGCTTCCTCCGCGATTACTGGCTCACCCCAGAACACGACGAACAAAACCTCGTCATCCTCCGTCGTACCGACGAACTCGCCGGGGAATCCTGCGGCGGACTCGTCATGCTCAACCTCTACCCATACGCCAACGGACACATGCTCGTCTCCCTGGGCGAATCTCGCCCACGCCTCCTCGACTACACACCCACACAACGCGCCGCCCTCTGGGCCCTCGTCGAAGACGCCATGGCCATCATGGACCGCGCCCTCGCGCCACAGGGCATCAACGTCGGCATCAATGAAGGACGCGCCGCGGGCGCCGGCGTACCGCAACACGTCCACGTCCACCTCGTCCCCCGATGGCTCGGCGACGTCAACTTCATGACCGTCGTCGGAGGCATCCGCGTCAACCCCTCCGCCCCCATCGAAATGGCCAGACGCTTCCGAGAGGCCTGGTCCAAGCTCTCCAACCAACGAGCCCACACGCCATGACCACCCGCACCTGCTCCACGCCCTCCTCCGACAACGATCTCGCCGACTATCGCCGCGCACTCTCCCTCGCCTTCGCCGCCGACGACGAAGGCATCCGCGAATGGCTCAGCAAGGCCGGACACCAGAACATCCGCATCCTCAAAGACGACTCCAACTCCCTCCGCGCCGGGCTCCTCCTCGTCCCCATGGGTCAGTTCTTCGGCGGACGATCCGTCCCCACCCTCGGCGTCGCCGGCGTCGCCGTGCCCCCCGAGGCCCGCGCACAAGGCGCCGCACTCGAAATCATGCGCGCCGCCGTCCGAGAAGCACGCGCCACCGGCTTCCCCATCTCCACCCTCTACCCCGCCACAAAGTCCCTCTACCGAAAGTGCGGCTACGAAGAAGCCGGCCTCTTCTACGAAGCCTCCATCAACCCGCAACTCCTCAACGTCCGCGTCCGAAACGACGAAGCCCCGCCCATCCGCCCCTTCGCCGAAAACGACCGCCCCGCCATCCGCGCCCTCTACACCCGCCTCGCACAAAACGCCGACGGACACCTCGACCGACGCGAGTACATCTGGAACCGCGTCGAGTCCCCCCGCGAAGGCAAGGCCAGCGGCTTTGTCGTCCACTCCCCCACCGCCGACATCGACGGGTACATCTGGTTCACACAGAAACGACGAGACTCCGGCAAGCACGAAACGCGAATCACCGACATCGCCGCCGCCTCCCCACGCGCCGCCAATCGACTCCTCTCCTTCCTCTCCGACCAACGATCCATGTGCGAAGAGATCTTCTGGCGCACCGCGCCCGCAAGCCCGCTCCTCATCAATCTCCCCGAAGCCTGCTACTCCCTCCACAGCAAGTACGAATGGATGCTCCGCATCGCCGACGTGAAGTCCGCGCTCGAAGCCCGCGCCTACCCAGCCTCAGCCCGCGCCTCCCTCAACCTCCGCATCGACGACGACCTCATCCCTGAAAACAACGCCACCTTCTCCCTCACCATCCAAGACTCCCGCGCCCACGTCGAGCCCTCTTCCAAACCACACAACGCTCGGCTCCACACCCGCGCCCTCGCGGCGCTCTACTCCGGCCACGCCTCCATCGAATCCCTCTCCATGCTCGACCTCGCCCAAGCCGAGCCGGCCGCCGCCACCGCCCTCAACGAAGCCTTCGCCCCCACCCGACGCGCCGCCGGCGCCGCGCCCAGCATGCCCGACTTCTTTTAACCACAAACCCCCGCTGGACACCCAACCACAACCCCTCTACACTCAATTCTGGATATCTAGACCTTTTTCTTCACCTTGCCCGGAGCCCACCATGCCCGCCGCCCTTTCACCCGAAGCCACCATCTCCAGCCTCGTCACCGAGAAGCCCGCACGCTCCCGGGTCTTCGAGGCGCTCCACATCGACTACTGCTGCGCCGGCAAGCGCACGCTCGCCCAGGCCTGCGCCGCCGAGTCCCTCGACCCCGCCTCCGTCATCAAGCTCCTCGCTCTCGCCGACAACCAGCCCGCCCCCGCGCTCAACCCCGACACGCTCTCCCTCACCCAACTCGCCGACCACATCGAGCAGCACCATCACGCATTCCTCCGCTCCGAACTCCCCCGGCTCGACCAGATCACCGAGAAGGTCGCCCGCGTGCACGCCGACTCCGATCCGCGCCTCCTCGACGTCCGACGCGCCTTCTGCGCCCTCCGCGATGAACTCAACGCGCACATGGTCAAGGAAGAACAGATCCTCTTCCCCATGGTCCGACAGATCGACACCGCCGCCACGCTCCCCCACTTCCACTGCGCCACGCTCGCCAACCCCATCCGCCAGATGGAAGCAGAACACGACAACGCCGGCGCCGCCCTCGCCGTCATGCGCACCGCCACCGACAACTACCAGCCTCCCGAATGGGCCTGCAACACCTACCGCGCCATGCTCGACGGCCTCGCCAACCTCGAAGCCGACATGCACCAGCACGTCCACAAGGAAAACAACATCCTCTTCACCAAGGCCCTCGAACGCGAAGCCAACCTCGCACGCGCCGGATCATGACCCGCGCGCCGAATCAACCTCCGCGCCTACGCCCCGCCATCTTCCCCTGATCCCCCGCGCGCATCACCCTCCTCATCCCCCCACGCCCCGCTCTTCTCCAAAAGCGCCAACAACCCCAGCGCCGGATCCTTCATCTCCGACGCCTGAAACACCGACCAGTGCCGCCGAAGGTGCGCGCGCAGAAACGACACCACGTGCGACAGCAGAATCACCTCGTACCCCCGCGCGCCCCCCTCCGGCGCCTGCGAGCCGAACGCCACCAGCCGCACACGATGCCCGTGCGCCATCTTCGCCCGACCCCGCCGAAGCAGGTCCGTCACCACCACCTCGCTCTCCGCCGCATCGCAACAACCGAACCGCGCGATTGCCGCACCCAACACCGACTTGTCCGTCGCACCGCGATTCA
Organism: uncultured Phycisphaeraceae bacterium; assembly: GCA_964638515.1. Taxonomy (GTDB): domain Bacteria; phylum Planctomycetota; class Phycisphaerae; order Phycisphaerales; family UBA1924; genus CAYPGJ01. Next base: position 105,920 of record CAZWZL010000001.1, on the reverse strand, counting down.
GCGTCGCACGACCCTCCTTCACCTCCCCGATCACCATGTCCGGCAGGTCCGGCCGAAGATCCAGCGCAGGGTCCACCGGCGGCGCGCTCGACTTCTTCCGCCGCGACGAATTCACGGCCTCCCCCATCACGCTCGCTCGCCCAAACCGAAACGCCAGCACGTCCAAATCCGTCAACGCCTGATACCCCCCGCCCCGCAACGACTCCACCACCGGCAACTCCGTCGCCGTCAAGTACCCGTTCACGCGCAGATACGCCTGCACCAGCGCCACCGCATTGTCCATGAACCCGCCCCTTCTCCCCCGACACGTCGCCGCGCCTCCCCCACGGCGCCGACAGCACCCTACGGGCGCCGCCGCCAACACGCCACAACCCATCCCGCCCTCATCGCGCAACCCCACCCCGTCAATCCGGAACGTGTTCCGCCTCCTCGCGCACAGAAGGAGCCACGACCGCGAGCGAGCGCCTACTTCTTCTCCGTCCCCACCGCCTCTCGTTCACACAGCCAACCCGCTTCGTGTGAGCGCGCCCATCGCGCAATACGCCTGACGAACGAGACGCGACTGTGAAGGAGCGTCTACCCCTCCTCCGCTTCCTCCCCGCCTCTTCCCTTCCATCACCCCCCTGCGCTCCCGCGCCTCCCCACCTTGCAACGCCGCCTTCCATCCTTCGCCCGGCGTGCCGGGGCTCGATCAACTCCTAATCTTCCTTCTCCCCCGGGCGGGCGGGAGGCACGCCGGGCGAACACCACACGCATCATCATGCAACGCCATCCCCCGAGTCCGCGCCGCGCTCCGCTGTCTTCATGTTCACGTTGCGCTTTCCGTTCTCGCCTTTCCTTAGTGCCTAATGCCTAATCCCGAGTGCCCCTTCTCAGCCCCTCCCTTCCTCTACCATCCCCCCATGCCCCTCCCCATCACCATCTCCTCACTCACCAAACGCTTCGGCCAGACCACCGCCGTCGACAACGTCTCACTCACCATCAACCCCGGCGAGCTCTTCTTCCTCCTCGGCCCCTCCGGCTGCGGCAAAACCACCATCCTCCGAATGCTCGCCGGCTTCACCGAGCCCACCCAAGGCTCAATCCACTTCGCCGACCGCGACGTCACCCGACTCCCACCCGAAAAACGCCGCGTCGGCATGGTCTTCCAGTCCTACGCGCTCTGGCCGCACATGACCGTCCTCGAGAACGTCGAGTTCGGCCTGCGCCAACGCAAACTCCCCCGCCCCGAGCGCCGACAACGCGCCGCCGAAGCGCTCGCCCTCGTCCAGATGAACCAATACGCCCAACGCAAACCCGCACAGCTCTCCGGAGGTCAGCAGCAGCGCGTCGCACTCGCACGTGCGCTCGCCGTCCAGCCCGACGTCCTCCTCTTGGACGAACCCCTCTCCAACCTCGACGCCAAACTCCGACACGACATGCGCGCCGAGATCCGCAGGCTCTGCCGCGCCACCTCCATCACCACCGTCTACGTCACACACGATCAGAAGGAAGCCCTCTCACTCGCCGACCGCCTCGCCGTCATGCGCCAAGGCCGCATCGAACAACTCGCACCCCCACGCGAGATGTACCAGGCCCCCACCTCCACCTTCGTCGCCGAATTCCTCGGCGCCGCCAACCTCATCCCCGCAACCATCCACTCCCACACCACCACACACGCCCTCCTCGACTCCCCCCTCGGCCAGCTCCACGCCACCGCCTCCCCCACCCACTCCAACCTCCAGCAAGGCGCCAAAGTCACCGCACTCATCCGACCCGAAGCCATCACGACTTTCCTTGATTCCCGCGCTGCAATCGCAGCCGCTTCCCCCGCCGCCGGCTCCATGACTTCCCCCCCCACTCCCCAAACCGCTTCCCACGCCCTCCCCCAATCGCCCGGCGCTTCTCAATCATCCGCCCAATCAAACGGAGCGTGGAACACGTTCCACGCAACGGTCGAAGAATCCGAGTATCTCGGCGAGAGTATCTCGCTCGTCGTGCGCACCAACGCCGCCACAGAAGCCTCGCGGCGAATTCATGCCATCCTGCTCGCAAGCGGCGCAACCCCCCCGGCACGAGCCGATCGCGTCACCCTCCGCGTCGATCCCTCGCAGATCGCCATCATCCCCTGACCACATCCACCCCCCCGCGCGCGCACCTACGCCGCCGGTAGCACGATCCGAAACACCGCCCCCCACCCCGCCTCGTCAACCACTTCGATGCTCCCGCCGGCCCCCTCGAGCATCTTGCGGCACACCAGCAACCCCAGCCCGTTGCCCTTGGCGCCCCCATTTCCCAGCGTGGCGTCCTCCCAGGAGCCCATCAGCCGCTCCCGAGCCGCCTTGGGCAACCCCGGCCCCGAGTCCCGGAACCAGATCTCCACCAGGTTGTTCCCCGTGGAACACACCCGCGCCTCCACTTCAATCTCGCCGCCTCCGCCCTCTGCCAGTGCCCGCCACGAGTTCACCAGCAGGTTGTGAAACACCTGGCCGAGCCCGGCCTCGCGGATCCCAGCCGCCAATCCGGCCTGAATTCGCTTGAGAACGATCACTCGATCGTCCTCCGGCGTGCGCCCAGTCCCGGTCATGGCGCCATTGAAGCAAGCCTCGATCTCGCACCGACAGCCCGTCTCGCACCCCCTTGAGGCCCGCAGGAAATCGAGAATCAGCTCAGCGACGACCACGGCCCGCTCCACGCCGGCCGCGGCTCGCTCGAGGGCCTGGGCCGCGAGCTCTCGATCGTCCGGCTTGGCGAGGGCGATCTGTGAGTAGCTGAGGACCGGGGTCAGGATGTTGTTGAATTCGTGGGCGATCATCGCGGCCCAGAGGCCGAGCTCGGCGAGTCGTTCGGACGTGGAGAGCGTGCTGCCGAGCTTTCCGGCGTTGGCCTCGGCATCGCCGAGCAGGCGGAAAATCTCGCGGGTGGCCGCGCCCGTGGTTTCCACCACGTGCGAACGATTCCCCGGGCGGGGCGCGTGGTCCATGCGTCTGACTCCTCTCTTGCTCCAACAAGGCTCTGGGCCGCGATGCGGCGCCAGGGACGGAGCAAGATCGGCGACGCTGAGCCGCGCGAATCAGTGGGAAGGCGGGCTTGGGAGCCAGTCGATGGGCGGTGGAGCGATGTGAGCGGGCTGTGCGACCATTGCGGGCGGAAGGCTTGCGGGCTTGGAAAGACGGGAAAGCAGCCAGGTCTTCAGGACTTCGGGGCGGAGGTCCAGAGAACCGAGTTCTGCGGGAGTGGCCCAATGGAAGTCGATTTCAGGCTCTTGCGCACACACGGCGAGAGGATGTGTGGGGGGGTGTTCCACGTGGAACACTATGTTGATTTCGTGATGGGACTCGCCGCGCGCACCGAAGCGGACCTCGGCCACGGCGAGCAATGGGCCAACGGAGAGCGTGAGGCCCATTTCCTCGAAGCATTCGCGGGCCAGTGCGCACGCGGCGGTCTCATCGAATTCGATGTGCCCGCCCGGGAGGTAGAAGTAGCCCTTCTGGACGTTGCGGCAGAGGAGCACGGCGTTATCGGATGGCCGGCGCAAAAGTGCGCGAGCGAGGAACTCGATTTGCCGATAATCTGCCATGCAGCGGAGCTTGTCCTGTGTGGAACGCGTTCCACGATGCGTCATGAGGATGGGGCTTGGATGCCGTACTGATACCGAACACGGAGTGTGAGGCATGTCGCAGTCGAAGTCGGAGCGGAGGTTGGGGCGGGGCCTGAGCAGTTTGCTGTCTCAGCCGGTGGCTGTCGAGTCGGCGGGCGAGGGGGAGGGCGGGACCCAAGATGTTCGCCGCGAGGCTGCAGGGGACGTGGCGGCGCGCACGGACTCGGCGAAACGGACGAAGCGTGTAGAGGTGGACGGTGGTGATGACGCGCGCGGTGGGGGGGATGTCGCGGCGGCGGGCGTGATCGAATCGACCTCTTCGGCGCGCGCGCGGGAGGGCGCTGCGTCGGGGCGCGGCGGCGCGCACGAGATCGGCGATGCGCGCGTGTCGGCCGCTCGCGCGGCTCTTGATGAAGGAGCATCGCGTGAGCGCGCGGGTGAGCGGGCGGGTGAAGATGGGGTGGTGGAGCGTTTGTTGCGGATTCCGTTGCAGCGGATTGTGACGAGCCGGCATCAGCCTCGGAAGACGATGGATGAGCGTGCGCTGAAGGGGTTGGCGGATTCGATTCGTGTGAGCGGGGTGATGCAGCCGGTGGCCGTGCGCGAGGCGGGCGTGGGGTTGTACGAGTTGGTGGCGGGTGAGCGTCGTTGGCGGGCGGCGAAGATCGCGGGGCTGTCGGCGATTCCGGCGGTGGTGGTGCGCTTGAGTGATGAGGAGAGCGCTTCGTGGGGATTGGTGGAGAACATGCAGCGCGAGGATTTGAATCCGATGGAGCGCGCGGAGGGGCTGAAGCGCTTGTCGGAGGAGTTTGGGTTGAGTCACGGGGAGGTGGCGGAGCGGGTGGGGCTCGAGCGGCCGACGGTTGCGAACTTGATTCGATTGGTGGAGCTGGAGGAGACGATTCGTGATCGGGTGTCGAGCGGGGCGTTGACGGCGGGGCATGGGAAGGCGCTCTTGAGTGTGCCGAGCGGGAAGGCGCGCGTGGCGCTGGCGAAGCGTTGCGAGAGCGCGGGTTGGAGCGTGAGGAGGTTGGAGGCGACGATCGCGGCGGGGGCGTATGAGGGTTCGCCGGGGGGAGTGCGGATTGATGACACGGGAGATGTGGAAGAGACGAGAGTGGGGGGGTTGTCACGAGCGCAGGCGCAGGCGCGGGACCTCGAGAAGCGATTGGGCGAGCATTTGGGGACGCGCGTGCGGATCCGGACGGACGCGAGCGGGAAGCGGGGAAGGGTGGTGATGGAGTTTTATGACCTGGATCACTTCGAGGGGTTGATGGAGAAGATGGGGTTTGGCGGAGAAGGGCACTAGGGACCAGGCACTAGGCACTAGGGAGAGCAGAGAACAGAAATGCGTGAGCGCGCAAATGCGCACGTGGTGATTCGCGGGCGTGTGTTCGTGTGATGAAATCGAATGCCGTGCAGGGGGCCCCCCGGATGGTTACCCCCTTGCAACCCCCGAGGAGGAAGAGCCGGCGCGTGGGATGAAGCGTGAGGGGCGCCGTGTGATCGCGCGCGATGCGTGTGCGCTTTCGCCCGCCGAGCCTCCCACCCGCCCGGGGTAGAGGAAGGAGAGGAAGAGAGGATGTAGCCCCGGCTCGGCGGGCGAAGCGAAAGGAAACGGGGGAGGTGCGGCCAATCCCCGGGCTCCCCCGGAAGGTCGCCCGGGGCTACTTTCTTTCGCCCCTGGCGGGGCTCCAGGAGTGCGTGGTGGTAAGCGCGGGCGCTGGGGGAAATGAAGGTGGGAGCGTCCAGTGAGTGCGCGGGTTACTTCCACAGCACCCAGTAGCGAATGACCATTCGATCGCTTGCGGCTTCGACCTCGTCTGCGCTGGCGCGGCCGATGTCTTCGGAGGAAGCGGTGTAGGCGAAGCCGGCTTCGTTGTGGATGCAGTACCACATTTCGCGTTCGTCATCGGATGCGAGAAGTGTGATTCGGCCGATGGCGTTGGGGGGAGGCGTGGATGCGTCGGCGCGTGCGAGCGTTACGTGCTTTGCGTTGCGGTAGTGCGCGCAGGCCGCGGCGAGGGCGTCTGCGGTCGGTTCGTGCCCGTTGCTGAGCAGTGTGTGAATCTCCTCGGCGAGCTGGCCGATCGCCACGGTCTGGCGGAAGCGCAAGGGAGTCGTCGGCGGCTGGAACAACAAGAAGAGTGCTACGGCGAGAACGAGCACGATGGCGAATAGGAGAGGGAGTCGCTTCATCACGGTGGGATTCCGCTTGCTGGAGACGGGGGCGGAGCGGATTGTGGTTGAAGCGTAGTGGGGGGACGGCCTCGCCCGGCGGGCCTCCCGTCCGCCCGGGGTAGAAGAAGGAGAGGAAGAGGAGAAAGAGACCCGACTCGGCGGGCGAAGCCCGAAGGGGGAGCGGAGTAAGAGAGGGCTGGGGGGTTGTGTGCGCGAGAGGTGGGGGAGTGACGGGCGGCGCGGGCGAGGGCGCGAAGGGGGGGCGATTGGAGAAGGCGCGTTGAGGCGGTGGGATTGCCCCCCTCCGGCTCGCAGGGGCGAGCCACCTCCCCCGCGCTCGCGAAGCGCGAGCGGAGGGAGGGGTAGAGGCGCGTCGTCCGACGGCACAGGGCGTGAGATGAAGAGCCCTCCACTGGTTCGGCGTGACGCCGAGCCACCTCCTCCACGCTGCGCCGCTGCGCGGCTTACCAGAGGAGGGGTTGAAGATCGCGGCGCGACGAGGAGATGGCGGGCGGGACGCCCGCCCCACTAGGCAGGGAGGAAAAAGGTGAAGGGGCGGCGGGATTGCCCCCCTCCGGCTCGCAGGGGCGAGCCACCTCCCCCGCGCTCGCGAAGCGCGAGCGGAGGGAGGGGTAGAGGCGCGTGGCCCCCGGCCTTCGCCCCAAGGCCACGGCACAGGTGAAGGAGAACAGGTGTGTGGCTTAGTGGTCTTTGGGTTTGGAGTGTGCGGCGGCGCCGATGGTGCGCGAGAGTCGGAGGAACATGAGGGCGCCGATGACGGAGAGTGCGGAGAGGAGGAAGAAGGCGTGGTAGCCCATGGGGGGCATGTTGATGGAGGCGCCGGGGAAATGGAGTTGTGAGAGTTGGAATGCGGGGACGGCGAGCGCGCCGGAGTAGAGGAGGGCGCCGAGGAATGGGGCGATGGCGCCTCGTACGCCGGTGAGTGTGACGTGTATGCCCATGTAGAGGGTGGCGAGGTCGCGGCGCGCGAAGTCGTGGTGGCCGAGGTCCCAGGCGAGCATGCCGCCGCCGTACGCGGCGCCGAGGATGATTCGTGAGAGGTAGATGGTGGGGAGGTTGTGGTAGATGAAGCCGAGGGCGAGGAGGAGGTTGGCGAAGACGAAGAACCAGGAGTGGAAGACGCGGAATCGGACGATGTGTGTGCGGTCGAGGAGTCTGGCCCAGAGCGGGATGGTGAGTATGGGGATGAGGAGGGGGATGATTTGGGTGAGGAGGAAGGATTGTGCGTAGGAGGGTGCGAAGGCGTCGTCGAGCGCGAGGATGAAGATGGGGATGGAGGCGAGGTTGGGGAGGCCGAGGGCGAACTGGGCGGCCATGAAGGAGCGGTAGGTCTTGTCGTTTTTGAGGACTCGGAGCATGTCGCGTGCGCCGGCGGTGGCGTATTCGGCGAGCGGGTCTCGCTCGGCGGTGAGCGACATGGCGCGGGTGCGCCATCGGACGCGAGCGAAGAGGACGACGCCGACGAGGCCGAAGAGGGCGGAGGCGAGGTAGATAGTTCGGAAGGCGGTGATGCGGGAGTCTGCTGAGAGGTCCATGGCGGCGCCGAGGATTGCGGCGGTGGCGGCGACGGTGATGGCGGCGATGGTGAGTAGTTTTCCGGTGACACGAGCGCGGTGTGCGCGGGCGTAGTTGTTTCGCCAGATGTCGGTGCGTGCGGTGATGATGCCGGTGAGGAGTGTGCGTGCGGCGAGCGTGGCGAGGACGAGGATGAGTTGGCCCATGGGTGAGATGGGGGCGAGGGCGATGAGCGCGACGGAGAGGAGGAGTGCGAGCTGCATGGCGTTGACGGCGCGGACGCGGTCTTTGCCTTTGATGAAGCGAGTCCAGAGGACGGAGGAGAGGTTGGAGAGGGCGGGGGCGGCGGCGAGTGTGGCGATGGCGAGGGGGGTGGCGTTGAAGGCTTTTTTGGCGATGACGGCGATGACGTTGGCTTCGACGCAGGCGACGGCGGTGGGGAGGAAGAGGGCGGAGAGGGCCTCCCAGCGGTATGACTGGCGTGACATCGCGGGGAGGGAGGCGGGGAGGAAGGGGCTGAGGAGGCGGCTGAGCATGGGGAGTGGTGAGGGTAGGGGATGGGGCGCAGCGCGTGGGGGGTTGGGATTACACTGGGCGGGCTATGGCAGGCGAGCCGGTCATCTCGGTGAAGGAGCTGGTGAAGCGGTTTGACGGGCGGACGGTGCTGAGCGGTCTGACGCTGGATGTGCAGCCGGGCGAGACGATGGTGATCATGGGCGGGTCGGGGTCGGGGAAGAGCACGTTCTTGAGGTGCATGATCGGATCGCATCGGCCGGAGGAGGGGTCGATCCGGTTGTTCGGGGAGGACATCACTGGGCTGCGGCAGGAGGAGGACTTGAATCGCGTGCGGAAGCGATTCGGGATTCTGTTTCAGAGCGGGGCGTTGTTCAACTCGATGACGGTGGCGGAGAACGTGGCGTTGCCGCTGGTGGAGCACACGACGCTGGAGCGGGACATCATCGACATCCAGGTGAAGATCAAGCTGGAGCTGGTGGGGCTGCGGGAGCATTCGGAGAAGTTTCCGTCGCAGCTGTCGGGGGGGATGAAGAAGCGGGCGGGGCTGGCGCGGGCGTTGGCGCTTGATCCGCAGCTGCTGTTTTACGATGAGCCGAGCGCGGGGCTGGACCCGGTGACGAGCGCGGAGATCGATCGTCTGATCGTGGATCTGAGCAAGAAGCTGGGCGTGACGAGCGTGGTGGTGACGCACGAGATGGATTCGGCGTTCACGATCGCGGATCGGATGGCGATGCTGGACAAGGGTCGGATGCTGGCGGTGGAGAGTCGGCAGTGGTACGACGATTTGCGGAAGTCGTCGGAGGAGGAGGCGAGGGGGTTGGGGGAGAAGGAGCGGCTGATTCGTCAATTCCTGCGCGGGGATGCGGAGGGGCCGATCACGGAGCGGAGGGCGGACTCGGGGTATGAGGAGGACCTGATGTCGATGGGGCGTGTCGGGCGCAAGGGTCCGAGCGTGCAGCCGACGAGGGTGGTGTGAGCGTGGTTGTGTCGTTGGCGAGGGATGATTGAGCGCGGAAGCGTTGGAGGCTTGGCATGTCGGGAAGTCGTGGGTCGACGAACAACATTCTGGCGGGGTTGTTTGTGGTGCTGAGCGTTCTGGGCGGGGTGGCCGTGGTGGTGATGTTGGCCGGGGTGGGTGAGCGGCTGACGTCGCACACGGAATACGTGGTGCATTTCACGCTGGCTGATGGCGCGGACGGGCTGGATATCGGATCGGCGGTGAAGATCGCGGGTCGGGACGTCGGGAGGGTGTCGGAGATCGAATTGGAATTGCAGGACACGTCGGAGCGGAAAGCCGGGGTGTACGCCACGATTCAGTTGCGATCGGAGCATGCGTTGTACGGCCGGCCTCGGGTGGCGTTGGAGCGGCCGCTGCTGGGATCGGGCGCGACGCTGAACTTCTCGAACGTGGGGATGGTTGAGGAGGGGTTGGCGGCTGAGGGGACGCAGTTCGAGGGCGGGCCCGCGGCGCCGGGGTTCCTTGCGCAGGCGGGGTATGGGGAGGAGCAGAAGACGCAGTTGCAGAGCATCCTGTCGAAGGCCGAGCGGATCGCGACGAACGTCGAGGTCGCGACGGAGGATTTGCGAGCGACGATCGTGCCGGACGTGAAGACGGTGGTGGCGGATGTGCGGGAGCGTTGGCCGGCCTGGGGCGACCGTGTGGACTCGATCACGGCGAACGTGGATGACGCGACGGCGAAGTTGTCGCCGGGGATCGACGAGGTGCGGGAGGTGGTGTCGAGCGCGCGGGCGTGGTTCGATGAGAATCGGGAGCGGCTGACGGCGATCGTGGAGAACACGGAGGCGGCGTCGGGGGACCTGAAGGAGTCGCTCGCGCGGTTGAACGACGAGACGGTGGACAAGCTGCACACGATGCTGGATTCGGGCACGGAGACGACGCAGAGCGCGCAGCGGGCGATTGAGCGGGTGGACGTGCTGGTGGCGGAGCAGACGCCGAACCTGCGGAAGTCGCTGGCTGATGCGCGGCTTGCGGCGGATCAGCTGAAGCTGACGATGGGGGAGGTGCGGCGGTCGCCCTGGAAGTTGCTGTACCGGCCGGACACGAAGGAGTTGGAGTTTGAGTTGCTGTATGACGCGGCGCGTCAGTACGCGGAGGCGGTGAGTGATCTGCGCGCGGCGGGGGAGGCGCTCGAGTCGGCGGGGGCGCGGGCCGCGGTGCGGGGGGCGAACGCGGAGGAGCTGACGCCGCTGGTCGATCTGATGAAGGGGAGTTTTGAGAAGTATCGCGCGGCGGAGGAGAAGTTTTTGAATCTGGTGGTGGAGCCGGCGAAGGGGCGTTGACGCGGGGGTCGCTCAGGCGTTGTTGATGATCTCGCGGATGGCGTGCTTGAAGGCGTCGATGTCGGCTTGCGTGGAGTAGGGGCCTGGTGAAGCGCGGACGGCGCCGCCTCCGCCCTTGGCGCCGCACTCTCCGGTTTGCGCCGGGATGTCGGTGCCCATGGCGTGGTGTGCGCCGGGGGCGCATTGGAGGCCGGCGCGGACGGCGATGTTGAAGGACGCGTCGAGGATGGAGGCGAGTTCGCCGGCGTCGTGGTTGTGGAGGGTGAAGGCGACGACGGAGACTCGGCGGTCGGTGTCGCGGGGGCCGAGGACTCGGACGCCCGGGGTGGCGAGCAGGAACTCGAGGATCTGTCCGGTGAGGTTTTTTTCGAAGTCGTGTGCGCCGGACTTGTGGAGCTTGTCGTGTTCGTCGAGTGAGGCGAGGAGTCCGGCGAGCCCGGGGGCGTTGCACGTGCCGGCTTCGAAGTGGTATGGGAGAGCGCGGGGCATGAGGGGGTCATCGGAGTTGCCGCCGGTGCCGCCCTGCACGTGCGGGTCGAGGCGCGGGTTTGGATCGTCGGGGGAGTAGGCGCGTGGGGAGATGTAGAGCGCGCCGATGCCGGGCGGGCCGAGGAGCGCCTTGTGGGTCGGGAAGGCGAGCAGATCGGCGAGGTCTGCCTGCACGTCGACGGGGATGTGGCCGACGGTTTGCGAGGCGTCGACGAGGAAGAGTGTGTGGGAAGATGATTCGCGGAGGCGCGCGGCGATCTCGCGGATGGGTTGGATGGCGCCGAGGACGTTTGAGGCGTGGGTGACGGCGAGGAGGGCGGTGCGCGGCGTGCAGGCCCTGATGAGTTCGTCGGTGTCGACGAAGCCCTGATGGTCGCAGGGGACGAGGGTGAGATCGATGTGCTTTCGGTGTTGGAGTGCGTAGAGGGGTCGGAGGACGGCGTTGTGTTCGAGGACGGTGGTGACGACGTGTGGGCGTGGTTGGAAGTTGGGGAGTTGGGCGGCGGCGTCGATGGCGCCGTGGATGGCGGTGTTGAGCGCGTCGGTGGCTGAGTGTGTGAGGATGAGTCGCGATTCGTGTTCGGCGTTGACGAGCGAGGCGAGGCGTTGGCGTGCGGTGTCGACGGTTCGCGCGGCGTTGACGGAGGCGCGGTGTCCGCCGCGGCCCGGGTTGCCGTTGGGGGACGTGAGGTATTCGGTGATGGCCTTGGCGAGCGCGGGGGGCTTTGGCCAGGACGTGGCGGCGTTGTCGAGGTAGATGATGTCGGAGGTCATGGGGGTTTGGATGATACGGGTTGGCGTCGGCGCGGCGAAGCGTTTTTTTGGCGTCAGCGGGAGCGCCGGATTCGGTAGCACCAGGCGCCGTAGTGGAGGAGCGATTTCAGGAGCTCGGATCGGGACTCGGGCAGCCCGCGGCCGAAGGCGGTCTCGAGTCGCCATCGCCAGTAGGGGCCTTTGAATCGGAAGCGGGTGATGAGGGCGAGGCGGGCGAGTTCGCAGATCCCTCCGATCGTGTCGATGGCGCGTTGGATCATGGTGTGTCAGGCGCCTCTTGCGGCGAGCGCGGCGGAGAGGAGTTGGTCGGAGGATTCGAGATCGGGGTGCGCGAGGAGCGCGGAGCGGACGAGGAGGTCGGCGTCGGCGGCGCGTTCGCCCAGGCGGACGAGGGCGGCGGCGGCGTGCGCGGCGTGTGTCGGGAGTGGGGGCGCGTGGCTCGTGGCGAGCGGCGCGCGTGGGGTGGGGTGGAGGGGGTTTGCGGGGGAAGCACCGGCGAACGCGGCGGCCTTGTCGGCGAGTTCGTTGATGATGGACTCGGCGAGTTTCTTTCCGACTTCGGGGAGTGAGGAGAGGAAGCGGGCGTCTCTCGAGGCGATCGCGTTGGCGATGTCGTTGGGCGGAGCGGCCAGGATGCGGAGCGCGCGTTTGGGGCCCAGGCCTTTGACTTTGGTGAGGAGTTCGAAGAGTCGTCGTTCGTCGGAGGAGGTGAATGCGAGGATGCGCGGGATGAACGAGGCGCCTTGGGAGAGCGATTCGAGGTGTTGGACGGTGAAGAGGGTGACGGTCTGGCCCAGCGCCGGCGCGAGGGTTGCGGCGGCGTGCGGCGTGAGGAGCACTTCGTGGGCGTGCGGTGAGGGGAGATCGATGGATGGGGGCGGCGCCGCGATGCGTGCGGAGGCCGAGTCGATGGCTTCGAGTACGCCGGTGAGGCGGGCGATCATGGTGTGCGTCTAGAAGGCAGATCGTTTTCGTTCGTGTGCGGGGACGCCGACGACGGTGGTGTTGTCGGTGACGGAGTGGAGCACGACGGAGCCGGCTCCGACGACGGCGCGGGCGCCGATGCGGGCGCCGGGGAGGACTCGGCAGCCGAGCCCGAGGAGTGTGTCGGGGCCGACGGTGGCGGCGCCTCCGAGGACGGAGCCGGGCGCGACGTGGGTGTTGATGCCGATGGCGCAGTCGTGCTCGATGACTGCGGCGGTGTTGATGATGGCGTGATCGCCGACGCGAGCGCGGGCGTGTATGACGGCGAGTGGTCCGACGAAGACGCCTCCGCCGAGGGTTGCGGTGGGCGAGACGACGGCCGAGGGATGGACGACGGCGGCGGAGCGTCGGGTGATTCGTTTGACGACCCACGCGCGGAGGGCGACGTCACCGAGGGCGATGATGACGTCGGCTTCGGTGGCCGTGTCATTGAGTTTGGAGATTGGGCCGAGGCGTGGCGCGAGTTCTCTGAGGTTTGCGTCGGAGTCGTCGTCGAGGAAGCCGACGACGGGGAAACCTGCGGCGATGGCGGCTTCGGCGACGACCATGGCGTGGGCTCCGCCGCCGAGGAGAAGGAGTGGGTTGCGTGGTGGTTTGGTCATGGCGTGTTGTGGTGATGATATGGGACGGTGGTGGGTTTGTGCGGGTTGTGTCGGCGGGAGTGGGGTGGTGGTTCTGGGTCGGTGTAGAGGCGGGGAATCGGGTTGTCGATGGTGACCGGTTGTTTTCGGCGATGCGCGCGGCGTGCCGGGTTATCCGGCGGGCGCGAGGAGAGGCACTGTGGACAAGGCCAGCGTCATCGGAACAGTGATCGGGGTGGTGTGCCTGGTGGCGGTCGGATTCCTCGCGACGAAGGGGAACTGGGCGCTGTTCTATTCGGAGAAGGGCCTCATCATGGTGTTCGGGGGGACGATCTCGGTGCTTTTCATGGCGATGCCGATGTCGAAGTTGAAGTGCGTGCCGGGGTACGTGAAGAAGTTCTACTTCTGCTCGAATCAGAGCCCGTCGACGATCGTGAAGGTGATGGCGGAGCTGGGCGACAAGGCTCGTCGTGACGGGATGCTGTCTCTGGAGTCGGAGGTTGAGAAGCTGGAGGACGCGTTCCTGATCGGCGGGCTGAAGATGGCGATCGACGGGGTGGACCCGCACAGCATCGAGTCGACGATGCAGGCCGAGATCATGGCGATGCGTGAGCGTCACAACGCGGGGAAGAAGTTCTTCGATCTGATCAAGGTGTACGGCCCGGGTTGGGGGCTGGCGGCGACGCTGATCGGTCAGATCGGCATGTTTGCGAACCTTGGTGGATCGATCGAGGTGATGGGTCACATGCTCGCGGTGGCGGTGGTGGCGACGGCGTACGCGACGGTTCTCGCGAACGCGTTCGCGGGGCCGATGGGCGACAAGCTGGCGCTTCGTTCGGCGGAGGAGATTCTGTGCAAGGAGATGATGCTGCAGGGCCTGTTGTCGATTCAGGCCGGTGACAATCCGCGTGTGACGCTGGATCGCATGCTGGCGTTCGTCCCGACGGTGGCGCGTGACGCGTTGCGTCCGGCAGCGTAAGCGGGGCCATTGATCGAGGAGGTCGAACGATGGCTGAGGACCATGGCAAGGGGCACGGCGGGCACGAGGAAGAGGGTCACGACAAGAAGAAGAAAAAGCACGGGGGCGGGCACGGGGGGGGGCACGGCGGCGGTCACCACGAAGAGGGCGTGCCGGAGTGGATGGTGTCGTTCGCTGACAACGTGTGCCTGATGATGGGCTTCTTCGTGATCATGCTGGCCATGAACATGGGCCCGAAGGGGGGCGGGAGCGGCGAGGGGCCGGATGGCGGGAGCGGCGAGACGAAGCACACGGACGCGTTTCTCGATCTGGCGATCGGGATCCGGGAGGGGTTCAACAACCCGGTGAAGATGAACTCGGCGGACCCGAACGACCAGGCGTTGATCCGGCGGAAGAAGGAGCTTGCTGGGGAGACGAACGATCGGAATCCGAAGGGCGAGAACGAGAAGGTGCAGGGGCTGCGCACGAGCGACTACTACTCGTACGGCGGGACGGTGCTGTTCTCGGACGGGTCGGCGCAGGTGCCGGACTCGATGGCGCAGAGCGTGGCGGACATCGCGGACTTCGTGAAGGGCACGAACTTCATGATCGAGGTGCGCGGGCACGTGAGCGCGATGGAGGCGCAGGGGGACGTGGGGGTGTCGCTGGACTTGTCGCACCGGCGGGCGTCGGCGGTGGCGTTGGCGTTGGCGGCCAAGGGGGTGTCCTGGGCTCGGATGCGGGTGGTGGCGTGTGGCGATGCCGAGCGCGTGACGGCGTTGGCGTATGACTCGAAGGGGCACCGGACGAATCAGCGGGTCGAGGCGTTGGTGACGAAGGAGATGATGGCGGAGGACCCGCACCTTCGGGAGCCGACGGCCGGGGCGGGCGTGGACGAGCACTGAGGCGTGCGCGGCGTCAGATGGAGATGAGGATCAGCGCGACGAGGGCGAGGATGACTCCGGCGGAGATGACGAATTGCCGGAGGGCGCGCGGGCGTGAATGCCCGGCCCAGGGGTTGGAGGGGGCGTCTTCGAAGGCGTGATCGTCGTAGCCGTCGTCGTCGGGGCCGTCGTAGCCGAATCGGGCCTGATCGGCCTGGGAGGGCTCTTCGTGGTGGGAGAGATCGCAGGCCTGTGCCGGGCCTGAGCAGCAGGAGCCGGACTTGATTCGGTGCTCAGCCATGATGGGTGGATGGTAGGGCGAGGCGTGTCAGCGGGGCATGCGTTCGAGGGCGGCTTCGAAGGCGGCGTCGCGTCCGTTGATGTAGTCGGCGGCGCGGACGGGGACGAGGATGTCGGGATGGAGCGCGTCGGGGTCTTCGGGGGTCATTTTGAAGAACTTGGTGGAGTGAAGGACGGTGATGCCGGAGTGGGTGAGGGTGAAGGAGCGGACTTCGCCGAAGTGGTTGGGTTTGCCGCCGGTGGGCTCGCCGAGGATTGTGGCGCGGGTCTTGCGTTGCAGCTCGAGGGCGTTGAGGACGGCTGAGGAGAAGGTTCGTCGGCTGACGAGGACGAAGAGGCGGTCGGGGTGGTTGATGGAATCGTGGGAGGCGAGGCCGTCGATGAGGGGCGCCGCGATGCTGGAGTTGCCTCCGCCGTTGTTGCGGAGGTCGATGATGACGGCCGAGGGTTTGTGCTCGTCGATGAAGGCGAGGGCCTGCTCGGCGAACTGATTGAAGGGGAGGTCTTTCGCGTTCTGGCAGCGGTTGTATTGGATGTAGAAGGCGTTGGAGGGCTCGTGCTGTTCGGACCAGTACCACGCGTTGGGGCGCTTGCGGGCGAGTGTGGGCGGGGCGTCGCTTGTCCAGACGGCCCACTCGGGCGCATCGCCGGGTGAGATGGGGGCGAGCGCCTGCTCGAAGTTCCCGGTGTCGGCGCGGGTGAAGGAGAAGGTGGCGAGATCGGAGGTGTCGATGACGCCGGCGGCCTGGAGTGCTTGCGCGGTGGGGAGTGTGTTGGCGATGGAGGACTTGAGGAAGGAGTGATTCTCGTGCGCGACGAAGGGGGTGAGCGCGGAGATGACGGCGTCGATGGGAGCTTGATTGATGTGCGTGAGTTGGGCGCCGAGGAGGTTTTCGTAGCCCTTGGCCGCGGCGACGACGGTGAGGCCTTCTTCGAACCAGAAGAGCTGGAGCGGGAAGGCCTGGAGGGGAGGGTTGAGGTCGCTCAAGCGGACGAAGGTGTGGGAGTCGCCCAGCGCGGCGGTGAGACGGAGGAGAGAGAACGCGATTCGGTGCGGGGTGAGGTTGGGGATGTCGGCGTCGAGGTCGGAGACGAGCGTCGTCCAGGCGTCTTTGGATGTGTGTTTGAAGGGGTCGGGGTGTTTCTGGGGGACGGATGTGGCGAGCTGCTGGAGGTCGGCGCGCCACTGGTCCGGGGTGAGTGTGGAGAGATCGGTCGGGCGGGCCGGGGCGAGGAACGAGAGCGTGAGGGCGCACGTGGCGGTGAGCGCGCGGAGTTGGAGCGTGGGCATGGGTGTGTTCTCGATGGGGATCGTGGACGGAGCGCGATCAGGTTATCTGATGGGCTGGAGGGGGCGTGCCGTCCTTGATTTTCTCGCGCTTGGGGGGCGACGAGCCGTCCGTGGAGGCGACGGAGAAGAGCCACATGTCGTCGTCGACCCGGGCCTGGAGATGGACGGGGCGACCCCAGAGGACGCGGAGGTTCCGGAGGGCGGAGAGGGCGCGCTGGACGTCGATCTCGGAGCCGGTCCACTGGTGGGCGAGGTAGAGCTCTCCGCGGTTGAGGTAATTGGCGTCGGCGACGTGGATGAAGGGTTGTCCGGCGTTGGTGAGGCGCTGGAGGAGGGTGGACTTGATTTGCTTGAAATCGCGGGAGGCGATCCGGGTCTGGCCGGTGGCGGAGTCGGTTCGGGTGCGGAAGAGTTGATGCTCGTCGCAGAAGTCTTCGGTGAAGAACTCGTCGATGAATGCGACGTCGTTGTAGACGCGTCGGACCTCGAAGATTCTGGAGCGGCCGTGCATGGAGTGGTCGTTCCATGAGGCGCGGGAGCCGAGGGTGTCGAGGGATTCCCACGCGGGGCCGTGCTGCCCGGTGTTCCATCGTCGTTCGATGTCACGGAAGAGTTCGAGGCCGATCTTGTAGGGGTTGAAGCCGCCGGGGGGGGTGAAGACGACGCCGGCGTGCTTGTCTGCGTAATCAATGATCTCGGAGGGCTCGGCGAAGCGTTCGGTCATGAGTTTGGTGTGCCAGTAGGAGGCCCAGCCTTCGTTCATGATCTTGGTCATGGCCTGTGGGGCGAAGTAGTAGGCCTCGTCGCGGACGATGGAGAGGATGTCGTGCTGCCAGGGCGTGAGTGGCGCGTTGTTGAGGAGGAAGAGAAGGATGTCCCGGGTGGGTTTGCGCGGGGACTTGGCGTGGTCTTCCTTCCGGCGTCGTTCGTGCTCGAGGCGTTGGGCTTCGATGGCGCCGGCCGGGTTGATGTAGGGGTCCATGTAGTCGCGGGCGCGGAAGCGATCGGGGACGAAGGGGGAGGGATCGGCGTCGTCGCGGCTGCGGGTCGGGGCGTCGTCGCGCTTGACGAAGGGGGAGTGCGGATCGATGAGATGTTCGATCGAGAGGCAGACGTCGAGGAACTGTTCGACGGTGGTCTGTCCGGTTTTTTCGATGTGTCGGCGGACTCGGGTGGCGTGGTTGGCCATGCGGTCCATCATTTTGCGATCGGTCTTGGAGAACCAGTAGTTGCACTTGAAGAAGTCGGCGTGGCCGAAGACATGGGTCATGACGAGTTTCTGGTCGATGACGGCGTTGGACTCCTGGAGGTATGCGTAGCAGGGGTCGTTATTGATGACCATCTCGTAGATGCGTCCCAGGCCGTAGGCGTCGCGCTTGCGTGCGGACTCGTACTCCATTCCCCATCGCCAGTGGGGGTAGCGGACGGGGAATCCGCCGAAGGCGGCGAGCCGGTTCATGGTGTCGAAGTCGACGACCTCGAAGACGACGTCGTAATAGTCGAGCCCTTCGGCGCGGGCGCGGTCGCGGATGGCCTCCATGTGCGCCTGGAGTTCGGCCGGGAGAGCGGTGGAGGGGTTGGAGGGCATGGTTTGGATATCGGCGGTCGCGTCTTCGATTGGTTATACGCGGCGGGAGCGCGCACGATCGGCGCGAGGCTCGAGAACCGGGCGGATGTGGGTGGGTCCGACGGATGTTGGAATGCGGGTCGCGGAAGGACCCGTTCACGAGTCGGGACAGCGGGTGAAGGGACTCGAACCCTCGACTTTCACGTTGGCAACGTGACGCTCTACCACTGAGCTACACCCGCGGGGCGTCCTGATGGGAGCGGTTGAAGCTCCGATCGGGAGGGAGAGACTATATCGGGGGTCGGGGAGGGTCAATGCGGCGGAATCGGGGTGTTGAGCGCGTCGGCGGGGTGTGGGTGTTGGTTATCGGGACGGGGAGGGGGAGGGGGTTTGGCCTGTCGGATCGGCAGGAGGGGCGTTGGAGCCGGGGCATAAAGACTGGAATGGGGGGCGTGAGGGCGGCCGGGGAGGGGTGTGTGCGCGGCGCGCGGGTTGTTTGGGGAATGGGGAGCGAAGGAGGATTTGCATGCGCATGGAGCGGTTTACGACGTTGGCCCAGCAGGCGTTGTCTGAGGCACAGAGCCTTGCGGTGGAGCGGTCGCACGCGGAGGTGGGCCCGCTGCATCTGCTGCGCGCGTTGCTGACGGAGGGATCGGGTGGGAGCGTGGGCGGGCCGGTGGCGTCGATCGTCGCGAAGGCGGGCGCCGAGCCCTCGCGGGTGGCGCAGGTGACGGACGCGGCGTTGGAGCGGCAGCCTCGGATGAGCGGGTCGACGGCGCAGGCCGGGCGTCGGTTGATGGAGATTCTGGCGAGCGCAGACAAGTGCGCGCGAGAGATGAAGGACACGTACGTGTCGACGGAGCACCTGCTGCTTGCGTTGTCTGAGCAGGGCGGGGACGCGAGGCAGTTGCTGGAGACGGTGGGGCTGTCGCGCACGTCGTTGCTTGAGGCCGTGAAGTCGGTTCGGGCCTCGTCGGGTGTGGAGCGAGTGGCGGACCCCGGGGCGGAGAGCACGTTTGAGGCGCTGAAGAAGTACAGCATTGATCTGACGGAGAAGGCGCAGCAGGGCAAGCTGGACCCGGTGATCGGTCGGGACGACGAGATCCGGCGTTGCATGCAGGTTCTGAGCCGCAGGACGAAGAATAACCCGGTGCTGATCGGGGAGCCGGGGGTGGGCAAGACGGCGGTGGTGGAGGGGTTGGCGCAGCGGATCGTGAATCGGGACTGTCCGGAGTCGATGCGCGAGTCGCGGATCGTGGCGTTGGATGTCGGGGCGTTGCTGGCCGGGGCGAAGTATCGGGGCGAGTTCGAGGAGCGGTTGAAGGCGGTGCTTCGTGAGGTGGTGGCCTCGAAGGGCACGATCATTCTGTTCATTGACGAGCTGCACACGATCGTGGGCGCGGGGCAGGCGGAGGGCGCGGTGTCGGCGGGGAATCTGCTCAAGCCGGCGTTGGCGCGTGGCGAGCTTCGGTGCATCGGCGCGACGACGCTGGACGAGTATCGCAAGCACATCGAGAAGGACGCGGCGTTCGAGCGTCGTTTCCAGCCGGTGTACGTGGATCAGCCGAGCGTGGAGGACACGATCGCGATTCTGCGCGGGTTGAAGCCGCGGTACGAGGCGCACCACGGGGTTCGGATTCTCGACTCGGCGCTCGTTTCGGCGGCGCGGCTGAGTCAGCGGTACATCACGGAGCGGTTCCTTCCGGACAAGGCGATCGATCTGATTGATGAATCGGCGTCGCGTCTTCGGATCGAGAACGACTCGATGCCGACGGAGTTGGACGAATTGCGGCGTCGGATCATGCAGCTGGAGATCGAGAAGAACGCGCTCGAGTTGGAGTCGAAGGAAGCCGGGGGCGCGGGGGGCGAGCAGGCGCGGAAGGGGCTGGCGCGCGTGGAGCAGGAGCTCGCGGAGCTGCAGGAGCGGAATCGGGGCCTGACGGCGCGATGGGAGGAGGAGAAGGGGCTGCTGGATGAGGTGAAGGGCGTGCGCGAGGAGATCGAGGGCAAGCAGGTGGAGTTGGAGCAGGCGCAGCGTCGGGGCGATCTGGAGTCGGCGGCGCGTATCAAGTACGGGGACATGCGGGAATTGTCGCGCCGTCTGGAGGAGGCGGAGTCGGCGCTCGAGGCTCGTGCGGCGAAGGGCGACATGATGGTGCGTGAGGATGTGGATGGGGAGGCGGTGGCTGAGGTGGTGGCGAAGTGGACGGGGATCCCGGTGTCGCGGCTGGTGGAGGGCGAGCGTGAGAAGCTGACGCGGATGGAGGGGGAGATCGGGAAGCGGTTGGTCGGCCAGGGCGCCGCGGTTCGCGCGGTGTCGGACGCGGTGCGTCGTTCGCGCGCGGGGCTGGGCGACCAGGGGCGTCCGGTGGGGAGTTTTCTCTTTCTGGGGCCGACGGGGGTGGGGAAGACGGAGTTGTGCAAGGCGCTGGCCGAGTTCCTGTTCGACACGGAGCAGGCGATGGTGCGCGTGGACATGTCGGAGTTCATGGAGAAGCACTCGGTGGCGCGGCTGATCGGCGCGCCTCCGGGGTATGTGGGTTATGAGGAGGGCGGACGGCTGACGGAGGCGATCCGGCGGCGGCCGTACGCGGTGCTGCTGCTCGATGAGATCGAGAAGGCGCATCCGGACGTGTTCAACGTGCTGCTGCAGGTGCTCGACGACGGTCGGCTGACGGACGGCCAGGGGCGGACGGTGGACTTCAAGAACACGATCATCGTGATGACGAGCAACATCGGGAGTCATCAGATTCAGGAGTTGGCGCAGCGCGGCGCGGAAGAGTGGGAGATCGAGGCGTCGGCGCGGGAGCAGCTGAAGGGGTTCATGCGGCCGGAGCTTCTGAACCGGATCGACGAGACGATCATCTTCCATCAGCTCCGGCGCGAGGAGATCGCGCGGATCGTCGGGCTGCAGCTGGCGAGGCTGCGGGAGCGGCTGGCGCAGCGGGAGATTGTGCTGGAGGTGACGGACGCGGCGATGGAGGCGATTGCGAACGAGGGTTGGGACCCGTCGTTCGGGGCGCGGCCGCTGAAGCGTGTGATTCAGCAGCGGATCGAGAACGCGTTGGCGTCGCGGTTGGTGGGTGGAGAGATCGGGGATGGCGCGACGGTGAGGGTGGATTACGTCGGGAAGACGTTCACGTTCGAGAGCGCGGACGCGCAGCGGAAGGCGGGCTGAGGCTCGTGCTCAGCCGACGGAGCCGGTCTTGGGGCGGCGTTCGGTTTTGTCGGCGGTGCTGGGGTAGGCGATGCGCGCGTGGTAGATGGAGTTGAGTGACTTGATGATGGACTGTTCGATGGTGTGGATCTCGCGGAGCGTGATGTCGCACTCGTCGAACTGGCCGTCTGTGAGTCGCATGCCGGAGATGGCGCCGACGAGGGACTCGATTCGCGCGGGGGTTGGCTCGGCCAGGGCGCGCGACGCGGACTCGATTGCGTCGCAGAGCATGAGGATGGCGGCTTCCCTGGTGCGCGGCTTCGGGCCGGGGTATCGGTAGCCGAATTCTTCGGGCTCATTGGCGTCGGGGGCGTCGCCGGCTTGTTCGCGGGCGCGGTTGTAGAAGTACTCCACGAGCGTTGAGCCGTGGTGTGACTCGATGTAATGCTGGATGGATCTCGGGAGATTGTGCTCGCGGGCGAGCTCCATGCCGTCCTTCACGTGCCCGACGATGACGAGGAGCGACATGGCCGGGGAGAGGCGGTCGTGGCGTGACACGCCTCGGGCCTGGTTTTCGACGAAGTACTGCGGCTTGTTCATCTTCCCGATGTCGTGGTAGAGCGCGCCGACGTGCAGATGGAGGGAGTCGGCGCCGATGGAGTCGGCGGCGGCTTCGGCGAGCGAGGCGACGGTCATGGAGTGGGTGTAGGTGCCGGGGGCGCGTTGGGCGAGTTCGCGGAGGAGGGGGTGGCGGGTGTCGCGGAGCTCCATGAGGGTCATGCCGGTGACGGCGTCGAAGGCGCGTTCGATGAGGGGGAGGACGCCGAGTGTGACGAACGCGACGAGGAGTGCGGCCACGGCGGCTTGGGAGCTTTCGGCGAGGGCGTCGCGCGCGACGGCGGCGAGAGGCGCGTTGGGTGGGAGTTCGACGAGCGCGGCGGCGAGGGCCGCGAGGGCCATGGATGCCGCGGTGATGAGCCCGGCGGAGACGACGGAGCGTCGATTTCGGATCTCGCGGAGGCGCCAGACGATGGTGACGGCGCCGGCGAGCGCGGTGAAGAAGAGGCCGGGTGATCCGGACACGGCGAGCGTGAGCACGAGTGCGGCCGCGGCGGAGAAGGCGAGGGCGAATCGCTGGCCGAAGGCGATGACGACGGCGACGGCGAGGAACACGGCTGGCGCGGTGACGGCGAGGGTGGTGAGGGCTGGAGAGAGGAGGGCGCCGGCGCAGGCGAGGGCGATGGCGCCTGCGACCATGGCGGCGAGCGCGACGAGTCGGCGCGGGTCGTGGAAGGTTTTGGGGGCGAAGAGGGAGGTGTAGCCCGCGAGGCCCAGGGCCAGGAGCGCGGCGAAGAGCGTGAAGCCTAGGCGTGTGGACCAGATGCGCCACCAGGGGGCCTGTTCGCGCCAGGCGCGCATCTCGCGGTTGAGGAGGGCGCGTGTGGATTCGGAGAGTGTTTCGCCTCGGCGAACGAGGGCGTCGCCGGCGCGGAAGACGATGGTTTCTGGCTGTACGGCGGCGGCGGCGGCGTCCTGGAGACGGCGGGTTTCGGCGTCGTCGTAGGCGAAGGTCGGGCGGGCGGCGCGGATGAGGCGCGCGATGACTGCGGGGTGCACGTCGCGCCCGAAGCCGGCCTGACGGACGATGTGCGCCATGGAGGCGTCGAAGGAGTCGGAGCCGACGGCGATGATCGCGCTCTCGTGGACGCGTTTGGCGGGCTTGTCCCACGTGCGCAGCTCGACGACGTCGTTGGGTGAGAGGGTTTCGATCTGGAGCGTTTCGGGGGCGATGAGGGGTGTTTGCTTGAAGATGTCGAGGAGTTCGCGGACGGCGGACTTCCAGTTGGCGGAGACCTCTCCGGCGGCGTCGATGCGGGAGCGGACGGCGAGGAGGGTTTCGTCGGTGAGAGCGAAGGCTTCGCGGATTTCGGGCGCGACCTTGTCGAGGGTGTCGGCTTCGACGAGTGAGGCGGGGAGGCGGGTGAGGCTGGTCTCGATGGCTTCGAGGGCGGCGCGATCGGCGACGTAGACGCGGGGTGTGTTGATGCGTTCGAATTCCCTGCGTTTTTGCGTGGCGACGATGTCCTCGACGGAGAACTGCACGCGGGAGAGGCGCGTGTCGGGCGCGAGGCGGCCCGCGGGCGGCACCAGCCGTTCGTTGGCGGCCATGATGGAGAATGAGACGACGGAGACGAAGGCGATCGCGAGCAGCGCGAGGAATGTGGTCTCGGGCTTGCGGAGCCAGTGCTGCCAGGTGGAGGGAGCGCGCAGGGAGATGCGGCGCGATTCTCGCGAGGGGCGGCGCGAGGGGCCGGTCTTGGACCGTCGCCAGGGAGAGGAGGAGGAGGGATCAGGCATGGGGCGCGCGTCCGTTTTCGGCGGGGGGCGGCGCGTCGGGATCGGCGCCGTAGGCCTCGACGATGCGCTGGACGAGTGAGTGGCGGACGATGTCCTCGCGGTCAAGGGCGAGGAAGGCGACGCCCTTGGTGCGTCGGAGGCGTCGCGCGGCGTCGATGAGCCCGGAGTCGCGCGGGTCTGGCAGGTCGATCTGCGTGGTGTCGCCGGTGACGATCATCTTGGAGCCCTGACCCATGCGGGTCAGGAACATGTGCATCTGGCCCTTGGTGGTGTTCTGTGCCTCGTCGAGGATGATCACGGCGTTGTTGAGGGTTCGGCCTCGCATGAAGGCGAGGGGTGCGATCTCGATGACGTCGTTGAAGACCAGTCGCTTGAGCGTCTGGTAGTCCATCATGTCGTGGAGGGCGTCGAAGAGGGGTCGGAGATAGGGGTGGACCTTGGCCTGCATGTCGCCCGGAAGGAAGCCGAGCTTTTCGCCGGCCTCGACGGCTGGGCGCACCAGGACGACTTTGCGGACGGCGCCGGCGCGGAGGAGGTGAACGGCGCAGGCCACGGCGAGGTATGTCTTGCCGGATCCGGCGGGGCCGGAGCAGAACACGAGATCGTGCTCATGGATGGCTTCGACGTAGGCGGCCTGATTGAGGCTGCGCGGGCGGACGGTGCGGCCGGCGACGCGGACGTTGAGTTCGCCGGTCCATTCCGGGCTGGGGGCGAGCGGGCCGTGATCTGCGAACGCGGGGTCGCCGTTGGCCGGGGCGACTTCGACGCGGGAGGCGGCTTCGGCGATGGCGGAGAGGACTTCGCGTCGGGAGAGTGGGGATTCGGGGGAGGAATCGGCGAGGCGTTCGAGGACGAGGCGTGCGGCTTGGACGGAGCCGGGCTCACCGCTCAGGTGGACAACGTCTTCGCGGGCGGCGATGTTGACGCCGAGGGCCTCGCGGATCATCTTGAGGTTTCGATCGGCGGCGCCGAGGACGGCGACACGGTCCGTCCCACGAGGCACACGGATGGTGACATTCACTCGAAGACTGCTCCTGCGCGACCCGGCCGGCTGGCGACGTTTGGCCGAGCGTTTCGGGTCGCGCGTTTCCCACCTGTTCCATCGGCATTCTACGCGGGGCGTTCGCGGGGTCGATGTGGCGCGGGTGGTCGGTTTTCGGACGTTGATCGGGGTCGTGGGGCTCGTGGGCTTGTTGTGGGGGTGCGCTGGGGGGACGGTGACTCAGCGGTATGCCTTGCCGGTGGGCGGGAGGTGGGTGGAGATGGACGCGGCGGTGCGGGTGGCGGCGTCGGAGCGTGAGTTTGCGGTATTGCGCATCACGAATGAGGGCGATCGGATTCGCGTGTACGAGTTGGTTTCGTTTCGGGATGAGCCCGGGGTGTTGCGTGTGCAGTGGCTGGGCGCTGAGGAAGAGGCCGCGAACGTGCGCGACGCGAAGCTGGAGTGTCGGCTGACGCGATTCGGGGACGCAGCGCGTGAGCGCGCGTTCGTCGAGGGGGTGCGTTCATGGAAGGCGGCGCACGCGCGCTGAAGGGCGTGTGGCGGTTCAGCGTGCCGGCGCGGGCGACCGATCTTTTTTCCAGGGCGGCTCGCGGCGTTTGACCTTGGGCGGCGCTGGAACGAGGCGCGCGTTGCCGGCGCCGACGACGGTCTCGAGGCTGCGGACGGTGCGGAGCGTTGGGGGGAGGCGCGTGGCCGGAGATTCGAGCTGCACGGCGCGTCCCGACGTGACGAGGACGATTTCGAGCGGCGCGGCTCGTTCGTGCGCGTTGTCGGGCGCGAGGCCCGGGAGGGACTGCGCGAGGCGCTGCAGGGTGGGGGAGGCCTGGCCGTTGAGGCGGCGCTCATCGACCACGACGCGGACGCGAGCGGCGAGTCGATCGCACGCGGACTCGTAGGGCGCGGCGTCTTCGACGATGATCTGCGGCTCGCCCCGGGCGCGATCCACGGAGCCGATGAGGAAGAGGATGGAATCGGGTGCGATCTTGCCGTTGAGACGCGCGGTGAGGTCTTCGAGCGCGGCGGGAAAGAGGACGGCTTCGATGGAGCCGGCGAGGTCCTCGAAGGAGAGGATGGCCATTCGTCCGCCGGCCTTGGTGGTGATGGAGCGGATGGACTTGATCATTCCTCCGACCACGATCGGCGCCTCGTGCGGGAGGAACTTTGCGCGGGCGCAGTCGGCGCTGCTGAGGGACTCGATGAGTTCGCGGCAGGCGTCGAGGGGGTGGCTGGAGACATAGAACCCGAGGGCGTTCTTCTCGCGCGCGAGCGTTTCGCGTTCATCCCATGGGGGGGTTTGGACGAGGGGCGTCTCGGCCACGCCGGGGACGTCCGCGCCGCCGGCGAACAGGGAGGACTGCCCTGCGGCGCGATCGCGGGCGAGTGATTGTCCGGCGGAGATGGCGGTTTCAATGGAGGCGACGACGGAGGCGCGTTCCTCTCTGGAGTGCATGGAATCGAACGCGCCTGCGGCGATGAGCGCTTCGAGCGTGCCTTTGGTGACGGCGGTTTCTGCGCCCGGGGGCACGCGCTCGCCGAAGTCGAAGATGCTGGCGAACCTGCCTCGCCTGGAGCGTTCGGACACGATGGCGGCGGCGGCGCGTTCTCCTGCGCCCCGAATGGCGCGGAGCCCGAAGCGGATGTGGCCGTGCTCCGCGTCACGGGGCTCTTCCGGCTCGAAGACGACGGTGAAATCGACGTCCGAGGAATTGACATCCGGGGGCCGGACGTCGACGCCGACTTTTCCGCTGAGGAACCGGGTGGTCTTACAGTCGTGGATGTAGCGGATCCACTCTTCGACCTTGAGCGCCCCGGACTCGTAGGTGAGGAACGCGGCGAGGTATTGGTTGGGGAAGTAGGTCTTGAGATACGCGGTGTGATAGGCGAGGAGCGCGTAGGCGGTGGAGTGGGACTTGTTGAAGCCGTATCCGGCGAACTTGAGGATGAGGTCGAAGAGGTCGGCGGCGGCGCGGGGGTTGAGCCCGTTGGACTTCGCGCCCTCGATGAATCGAGGCCTTGCGGCGTCGATGGTCTTTTGCTTCTTCTTGCTGATCGCTTTGATGAGGGTGTAGGCCTCGCGGAGGGGCACGCCGCCGAGTTCGTGGCAGATCTGCATGACCTGCTCCTGGTAGACCATGACGCCGTAGGTTTCCGCGGTGTGTCGGTCGACGATGGGGTGGACGGAGGGGATGGGCTCCTGTCGGTGTTTGCGTTTGCAGTAGTCGGGGATGAGGTCCATGGGGCCCGGGCGGAAGAGGGCGTTGGCCGCGATGAGGTCTTCGAGCCGATCGGGCTTCATTTCCGCGAGGAGTCGGCGCATGCCGCCGGATTCGAACTGGAACACGCCCGATGTTTCGGCGCGTTGGAAGAGTTCGTAGACGCGCGGATCGGCGAGCGAGATGCGGTCGAGATCGAGAGGGTGCGCGCCGCCGTCGTTCTGGTTACGCCCCACGGCGGACCAGATCGCCTCGGGAGAGAGCGTTTGGGTGATGAGTTCGCGGGCGCGCTCGACGACGGAGAGCGTGCGCAGGCCCAGGAAGTCCATCTTGAGCAGGCCGACCTTCTCGCACGTGGGTCCGTCCCACTGGGTGACGACGTCCTCGCTGCCGGATTGCTTGCAGAGGGGGACGATCTCGTGGAGCGGGCGTGTGGCGACGATCACGCCGGCGGCGTGCACGGAGGAGTGGCGGGCCTGGCCTTCGAGCGTGCGCGCCGTGTCGATGAGGCGATGGACGGTGGCGTCCGTGTCGTACGCGCTTTTGAGGCTCGGCTCCTGCTCGAGGGCCTGATCGAGCGTGATGTTGAGCGTTTCGGGAACGAGTTTGGCGAGACGATCGACGTCGGCGACGGAGAGCCCCATGACGCGGCCGACGTCGCGCACGGCGGCACGCGCCTTGAGCGTTCCGAACGTGATGATCTGGGCGACGTGGCCGTACTTCTCGCGGACGTAGTTGATGACGTCCTGCCGGCGGTCCTGGCAGAGATCGACGTCGATATCGGGGTACTCGGAGCGATCGGGGTCGGTGAACCGTTCGAAGAGGAGGCCGTAGCGGACGGGGCAGGCGTTGGAGAGCCCGAGGCAGTACCCGACCATGGTTCCGACGCCTGAGCCGCGGGCCATGGCCGGAATGCCGCGCTGACGCCCCCAGTTCACGAAGTCCCAGACGATGAGGAAATAGGCGGAGATGTCCTTGTCGGCGAGGATGGTGAGTTCGCGTTCGAGGCGCGCGCGGATCGCGGTTTTTTCGGTTCGGGATCGCGGGGCGGGCGCGGTGGCGGGATCGTCGGCATCCTCGAGAATCGCGCCGCCGTAGCGCCAGACGAGGCCGGCTTCGGCCAGATCGCGGAGCGCGGCGTCGGCGTCGCGTTTGATGCGGGCGCGTTCCTTCTCGTCGTCGGGGGAGGCCTGATAGGGCTCGATGATGATGGCGTTGCAGCGGTGTCGGTACCACGATTCGATGTCTTCGCTTCCGTCCCAGGGCGCGGGCGTTCCGACGTGCCGGACGCGCACGGCCGGGGCGTGATTGTCGAATTCGGGGTCGACGTTGCATCGCTCGGCGATGGAGACGGTGTTGTCGCAGGCCTCGGGCAGATCTTGGAAGAGCGCGCGCATCTCCGCGGGGGACTTGACGTAGATGTCGGGGGGGTACTTGAGACGGGATTCGTCCGTCTTGGTCTTGCCCATGGAGATGCAGCAGAGCGAATCGTGGGCGTCCCAGTCTTCCTTGCGGAGGAAGTGGGCGTCGTTGTCGCAGACGAGAGGGAGATTGAGTTCGCCCGCCAGGCGCACGAGGTGTGGATTGATGGCGTTCTGCTCGGGGACGTGGCGTTGGAGTTCGACGAAGAACCGGGGCTGGCCCTGGGGATTGACGCCAAATGCGCGCGCGTGCCAGCGCGCGGCTTCGAGGGCCTTGTCCCAGTGAATGGGGTCGCGCGTCTTCTCGAACTCGACGAGATGCACGGCCAGTTCTGAGCCCAGGTGGCCGGAGATGGCGATGAGGCCCTCGGAGTGGGATTCGAGGATTTCGCGGTCCATGCGCGGCTTGAAGTAGAAGCCGGTGAGGTAGGCCTCGCTGGAGAGATAGAGGAGGTTGCGCCAGCCCTGGTTGGTTTCGGCGAGAAGGACGAGGTGGTAGCCGCCGTCCATGACGCCGGTGTAGGTGCGATCGGCGCGCGGGCCGGGGGCGACGTATGCCTCGCAGCCCAAGATGGGTTTGACGCCGGCGGCCTTGGCTTGGGCGTAGAAGGACATGGCGCCGAAGAGGTTGCCGTGATCGGTGACGGCGACGGCGTTCATGCCGAGTTCGGCGACGCGGGCGACGAGTCGGTCGATGCGGTTGGCGCCGTCGAGGAGGGAGTACTCGGTGTGGAGGTGCAGGTGCGTGAATTGCTGTTCGCGCGGGATGACCGAGGTCGGAGACCCAACGGGTTGTGCCTGCGCGGGCATTTCGACGCTCCTGACCCCGGATGTGGTAGATGAAGGGGTGTTCACATCATGGTAGCCGAGGGGGAGCGCGCCGAGTGGGATCTGTCACTCTTTCCACCGCGTGGCTGAGCGCGCGGGGATTGCAACGGGGTCGGGTTTGCACTTTTAGAATCGAGACGGAACGACACTTTGCCGGGGAAGAAGGAGTTGGTTGTGGGCGCACGCATGTGGCTTGGCGGATTGGCGTGGTTGGTGCTCCTGCTGGCGGGCGGGCTGAGCCGAGCGGCGTCGCCAGCGGGCGAGGCGGCGCTGCCGACGCATCCGGGCGTCACCGTGGGGACGCTGGAGAACGGGCTGCGGTATTTCGTGAAGCCGCACGCGAACCCGCCTGGTCGGGTGTACATGCTGCTGTGGATCGATTCGGGGTCGATCAACGAGACGGAGGAGCAGAGGGGGCTCGCGCACTTCCTCGAGCACATGGCGTTCAACGGGTCGAAGAACTTTGCGCCGGGGACGCTGATTCCATTCTTTGAGTCGATCGGGCTGACGTTTGGGCGGCATCAGAACGCCTCGACGGGATTCGACCGGACCCAGTACTTGCTGGATCTGCCCAAGAACGACCGTGAGACGGTGGCCAAGGGCTTCTTGTTCCTGTCGGACGTGGCGGGGCGGCTGGAGTTGTCGATCGAAGAGATCGACAAGGAGCGTCAGATCATCATGGAGGAGAAGCGCGCGCGGCAGGGGGCCACGCAGCGGGTGTTTGAGGCGCTGCTCCCGCGGCGGTATCCGGGCTCGCGGCTGTCGGAGCGGATGCCGATCGGCGTGGAGGAGGTGTTGCTGGGGGCGGGCCGAGACGCGTTCGCGTCGTACTACGAGCGTTGGTATCGGCCGTCGAACATGGCGTTGGTGGTGGTCGGGGACGTGGAAGTGGGGACCATCGCGGAGATGGTTGACGTGTATTTCGCGGATCTCGGCGCGGGCGAGCGAGTGGAGTCGTTGGATGCCGGGCTGCGAGTCAGCACGGAGCTGCGCGCGCTGGTGCAGGCGGACGTCGAGCTGCCGTATTGCGGGCTCGAGTTTGAGAGGCTTACCGAGAAGCGGGGCCCGACGACGACGACGGGCGCGATGCGTCGCGAGTTGGTCGAAAGTCTTGCGGGGTTTGCGTTCAACCGGCGGGTTCGCGCGAAGGTGGATGCGGGCGGGATGCCGTTCCGGGGCGCGAGCGCGTCGGTGTCAGACTCGTTTCAGAGCGCGACATCGGCGTCGGTGCAGGCGATCGGGCAGCCGGACAAGTGGCGGGAGATGGTTGCGGCGTTGGCGTTGGAGGTGCAGCGGGCGCGATCGCACGGGTTTACTGAGCGGGAGATCGAGGACGTGCGTCGGGATTTCCTCTCGAACGCGCGGAGCGCTGCGGCGCGGGAGGAAACGGCGCCGATGCGGATGGTGGCGATGCAGATCGTTCGCGCGTTGGGGTCGGAGGAGCCGGTGATGTCGGCGAGGCAGCGGGCGGACTTGATGGAGGAGATGCTCCCGACGATCACGGCGGGCGAGGTTTCTGCGGCGTTCGCGACGCAGTTTGATTTCTCGAAGGGGAGCGTGGTGCTGACGATCAAGGAGACGCCCGGGGGCGTGCCGAGTGAATCGGCGTTGCTGGAGGCGATGCGGGAGGCTTGGGCGGCGGACACATCGGTGGAGGAGGAGGCTGATCGGCCGAGCGCGTTGATGCACGCCGCGCCGCCGGCGGGGAAGATCCGGGAGATGTCGATTCACCCGGAGACGGGCGTATTCGAGGCCATGCTGGAGAACGGGGTCCGAGCGCGACATCGGTTCATGGACTATCGAAAGAACTCGGCGACGGTGACGATCACGCTCGCGGGCGGACAGATCGAGGAGACGGCGAGCACGCGCGGGCTCACATCGCTCGCGGTGCTGGCGCTGCAGCGTGCGGCCACGGCGCGGCTGAGTTCGACCAACGTGCGCGACTTGCTGACGGGCAAGGATGTGCGGGTGTTTGGGAGCGCCGGGTTGGACACGGTGACGATCTCGGTTTCGGGGGCGCCAGGGGATCTGGAGGCGGGGATGCAGTTGGCGCACCTGCTGCTGACGGAGCCGAGGATTGAGAGTGCGGCGGCCGCGCAGTGGAAGGAGGCGCAGAAGCAGGGGATCGAGGCGCGCAAGACGCAGCCCGCGGGCGCGTTGCAGGAGATGCTGGCTGACTCGATTTATCCGAAGGAAGAGCCTCGGGCGCGGCCTCTCGAGAGCGATGAGATCGACGGGCTGTCGGTGGAGTCTGCGCAGGCCTGGCTGGAGCGGATCGTTCGTCAGGCGCCGATGGAGGTGTCGGTGGTGGGGGACATCGAGCGGGAGCGCGCGGTGTCTCTGCTGACGAGGTACATGGGCTCGTTGGCGTCGCGGGAGTCGATGTCAACGGCGACGCTGGCGTCGCTTCGTGACGTGGCGCGGACCCCGGGGCCGATTTCGGCGCGTCGATCGATCGAGACGCAGACCAAGCAGGCGGTGGTGTCGGTGGGGATGTACGGCACGGACGGGTCGAACGTGCGGGATTCGCGCGTGCTGGGCATGGCGGCGCAGGTGCTCTCGACGAGGTTGATCCGGCGCATCCGGGAGGAAGAGCAGTTGGTGTATTCGATCCGGGCGGTGAGCGCGCCTTCGGAGGCGTATCCCGGGTTTGGGTTGTTTTACGCGGCCAGTCCGACGGAGCCGGGGAAGACGGAGCGGTTGGTGAACGCGTTGACGGAGATGTTCCGGACGTTCGCGGAGCACGGACCGACCAAGGACGAGGTGGAGGTGGCTCGGGGACAGTTGCTGAACACGCTGGAGGAACGGATGCGGGAGCCGTCGTTCTGGCAGCAAGCGTTGAGCGACATGTCGTATCGCGGGGTGACGATCGATGAGGTGTTGCGGGAGCCCTCGGACGTGGCATCGTTCACGAAGGAGCAGGTGCACGAGGTGTTTCGGCGTTACTACCGGCCGGACGCGTTGATGACGTTTGTGGTGACGCCGGTGGATGGGGGTCCGGAGTCGCCCTGAGGCGATCTTGGCAGTCGGGGTTGGCTTGGGTGATCGGGGGTGGGATGATGTCGGGCATGAGCATGCTCGAAGTTGTTCTCTTGGCGGGGTTGGCGGGGGCGGTGGTGGGGCTTTGGGTGTTGTCGGCTGATCGCCGACGGCTGACCAGGGCGCTGGGGGATCGAGAGCGAGCGTTGGGGGAATCGGTGGAGTTGGCGTCGCGGATTCGCGAAGAGGCCGCGGCGTTGCGTGCGCGTTGCGAGGCGTTTGAGCGGCGTGAGCAGGACGAGACGACGCGGGAGCGTGCGTCGCGGGAGGCGTTCCGATCGGCGGCCGCGGAGGCGATGGCGCAGAGTTCGGAACATCTCCTCAAGCTCGCGTCGGAGCGGCTGGGTCAGGTTCAGAGTGGGGCGATCAAGGAGTTGGAGGGTCGTCGGGCGGCGGTGGATGCGATGGTGAAGCCGATCTCGGAGACGCTGAGGAAGGCTGGAGAGACGATGGAGGCGATGGAGTGTGAGCGTTTGCGCGCGTACGCGGAATTGCGCGAGCAGGCGCGGGCCATGGCGGAGTCGAACTCCGCGTTGCGGTTGCGGGCGGATGACCTGGTGAAGGCGTTGCGCAAGCCGCAGGTTCGCGGGCGGTACGGGGAGATTCAGCTTCGGCGGGTGGTGGAGTTGGCCGGGATGCGTTCGTACTGCGACTTCGACGAGCAGGCGTCGGTGCTGGGGGCGGACGGCCGAGCGTTGCGCCCGGACATGGTGGTGCGCCTGCCGAATGAGCGGACGGTCGTGGTGGACGCGAAGACGAATATCGAGGCGTACGTGGACGCGATCGAGGCGGAGTCTCCCGAGCGGGCTGAGGAGCACCTGGATCGCTTTGCTCGGCACGTGTCGGAGCAGGCGGAGAAGCTGGCTCGGAAGGAGTACGCGGCGCAGTTTGATCGTGCGCCGGATTTCATCGTGATGTTTGTCCCGGGCGATCAGTTCATCGATGCGGCGTTGCAGCGTCGCCCGGAGCTGCTGGACCTGGCGGCGCAGCGGGGCGTCATTCTGGCGAGCCCATCAACGCTCATCGGGCTGCTGCGCGCCGTGCACGTGGGTTGGCGGGACCACGGGCTGACGGAGCAGGCGGAGCGGTTGCTTCGGCTGGGCAGCGAGTTGCATGAGCGGGTGGCGATCGCGTTGGGGCACGCTGAGGACCTGGGCGCGGCGCTCCGGCAGAGCGTGGAGCGGTACAACAAGTTTGTGGGATCGGTCGAACGAAACCTGCTGCCGACAGTGCGCAAGTTCGAGGAGTCCGGGGCGCGGTCGGGCAAGACGCTTCCGGGGATGGGGGAGATCGAGGTGACGACGAGATCGATCGAGACGGCGCGCGCGGCAGGGGGGAATGACAGCAAGGGCTGACGATTCGCGTCAGCCCCTGCTGGTTCATCTTCGGAATGCCGGACTTGCGGGGATCAGCGCTTGCGGCGGGCGCCGATCGCGAGGAGGCCTGCGCAGGCCAAGCCAGCGCCGGTGGGAAGCGGGATGATAAAGATCTGGTCCTGAATCGTGGGGCTCACGCCGGCGACGAGGCTCATTCCGGTGAGGCCGTCCTTGTACGCCAGGAACGCCGTATCGAGGTACGAGTTCGCTTGCGTCCGAGCGGACGCGTTATTGGAAGCCCAGAAGTCGCCCGCGGACACGTCGATGCCTGCGAGGCTTCGCGTGCCCTGCGAGAAGTCGATGGAGGCCTCGTTCACAATCTCCCACACCGCGAGCTGGAAGGCCGCGGACTTGAGAGCGGAAGTCTGGGAATCGGCGTACTTCGTGGCGTAAAGGAGTCTGATCGTAGCGGCACGGTCCAGACCCATCGTCGCGCCGGGAGAGGGCGCCTGATGCAAGCCAACGATGGTCAGGTATCCGTCCGCGGCGCCCTGCGAGATGTCCGTGCAGAACGTGTACAGAATTGCACCCACTGTGAATCCGGGGTGGGTGCCGCCAGCGAGGACCTTGTACTTGAGCTGCCCGGCAGAGACGTTCTTGCCGGAGATGCCCAGGCTCGTGTCATTGATCTTCACACCTTGGGACAGCCCCGTTCCCTTAAAGTCCACGTTTACGGTGCCGGCTGTAGCGATAGCGCCCGCGGCCAACGACAGAACTGCAACGCAATGTCGCATTGGTCTTTTTCCTCTCTCGCCTCACCCGCGGTCGGCCCGCGGGCCACACACAGCATTCGCTCGCACACACACCGTGCGAACGTGGGCAATATGCCCTCAATGGGTTGAGAGTATCACCTATGACGGCAATGGCAAGATCGGTGTCACCCAATGTCTGTCGCTTTGAGCATCATCCCCGAATGAATCACAAACGGCCGCTCCTTCATTGGAGCGGCCGAGTGGTTATCGGTGTAAAGCTAGGCAATGCGGGTGGGGGTCGAGGTCAGCGGCGGCGGCGTGCGCCCAGCCCAGCCAGACCCAGCAGGCCCAGACTTGCGGCGGTGGGTGTCGGAACGGAAACGATGAAGATCTGGTCCTGACGCGTCGGGCTGACGCCGGCCATGAGATTGAAGCCGGCGATACCGTCCTTGAACGCGGTGAAGGCCGAGTCGAGGAAGGAGTTAGCGAGCGTGCGGGTCGCGGCCTGGTTGGTCACGCGGAATTCACCGGAGGACGCGTCGATGCCGGCCAGGCCGCGAGTGCCCTGCGAGGCGTCGAGGTTGGATTCGTTGACGATTTCCCACACGGCGACCTGGAAGGCCGCGGCGTTCGCGCCGGAGGTCAGCGCCAGAGCGAAGGAGGTGGAGTAGAGCGTCTTGAGCAGGGAGGCGCGATCGTGTCCCATGGCCGGGCCGGGGACGGGGCCGGCGTGCAGGGCCACGAGCGTGAGCACGCCGGTGCCTGCCGACTGTGTCAGGTCCATGCAGAACGTGGAGAGCTGCTGACCGATGGAGAAGCCCGGAGCGGTCGAGCCGGCGAGGACCTTGTAGCGGAGTTCCCCAGCGTTTACGCCTTTGTTCGAGAGACCGAGGCTGGTATCGGTGACTTTCACCGACGTGAGCGGACCGGCTCCGGTGAACTTGAGGTTGAGGGTGTTGGCGGTCGCGGCGCCGGTGCAAATCAGGCCGATGACGATGCCGGTCTTCACGTTGTTCATGGCTTCTCTCTCCCTGTGCCTTGTGCCCCGACGGATCGCCCGGCGGAACACCTCAAGCATGCCACCGGACCGACGGCTCGCCACCGATTCGTGCGCGGCGAGTTCGGGAGGGAAACGAATGTGCGGGTTGCGCGGCGTCGTCCCAAAAGCACTGTGCCGGCAGGATCGTGCGCTAAGGATTAGCGCTCCTGCGCGGGCGACCGACGGGGATTCAGAAGGCGCTGAGGATCGCGTTCAGGTCCGCAAAGTTGACGACCCCGTCGTTATTGACATCGCCTCGGAGATAAGAGCCGCCCGAGGGTGATAGCAGGCCGAATTCGCTCAGGACGATATTGAGATCGGCGAAATTGGTGAGCCCGTCGGAATTGGCGTCGGCGCTGCACCAGAGGATCATGGGATTGTCCATGCCAAGATCCCACATCTGAAAAATGAAGAAGAACGTGGGGTCGCCGTAAAAGAAGCGGAGTTGGGTGACGTTGCGGACCACGTCCTGCCACTGGGGATTCGCCGGCGCGTTCGGTCCGAACTGCACGTATCCCCAGCCCGTCGGGGTCGTCACCGATCGCGAGGGCACGGCGAATTGAAATCGCTTCCAACCCTCACCCACGAGCGGGACGTTGTCGGCCCCGATGAAGTACGCCGCGTAGTCATCGGACGCATCGCCGGGCGTTCCGTTATCGGTGACCAAGAGCACAGAGAGCGGGCGTCCGCCGGCGCCGAAGTCCACGCGGAATGTCTGGAGATCGATTCCAACTTTGTTGACGGAGCGCGACCAGAAATCGCCCGTGAAGAACGGCGTGTTGTTCGCGGATCTGGGCTGTGGCGCGAAGGTATCGAGCCCGTCCGTGCGGACATATCCGGCGGGGTTTCCGCCGGTGAGCGGCTGTGACTGGTTTGGGCCGCCGAAGGTCCAGCCCGCGGCGTTGTTGCCGTTGTCGAGAGAGGCGGTCACTGTCGTGCACGGCTGTGCCGTGGTCGTGGAAACCGTCAACAGAATCGAAGACAGTGCGGTGAATCGGCGGCGCATGGGGGCATCTCCGGCGTACGGTGTTGCTCGCATGCTACTGCGCGGTCTGTCGAGTTCCAACGGGTATTCCGGCGATCGGAGGGGTTCACCCGACGGTGAGCGTCGGGGTGGCGTCGAGCCGCATCGCGGCGAGGGACGCCTGATTCTCCACCTGCCGTGCGATTTCCTCGAGCGCGGCGCGCAGGGAAGAGTTCGCCGGCGCCCCGTCGAGATTGGCTGAGGGATCTCCCGCATCGCTGTTACGGCGGAGCGGCATGGAGATGGGCACCGAGCCGAGGAACGGGAGCCCCAATCGCTGGGCCATCTGTTGCGCGCCGCCTCTCCCGAAGAGGTCGTATTCCTTGCCGTCGTCGCCCAGGAAGTACGACATGTTCTCGACGACGCCGAGCACATCGATGTTGAGCTGTTTGAACATCGCGGCCGCGCGAACGGCGTCGTCTTGCGCGACTTTCTGCGGCGTGCAGACGATCACGGCGCCGGTCAGTCGGAGCAATTGCGCCATGGTGAGTGGCACGTCTCCGGTGCCCGGGGGGAGGTCGATGATGAGGTAATCGAGCTCACCCCACCCGGTCTGCGTGACGAGTTGTTTGAAGGCGCCGTGGGCCATGGGGCCGCGCCAGATGAGCGGCTTGTCGGGGTCCACGAGCTTGCCGAGTGTCATGGCCTTGATCCCGTGGACGGTGAAGGGCTGGAGCATGGGTCCGATGGAGTGTGGCTCGAGCGCGTCAAGGCCGAGGAGCGTCGGAATCGATGGGCCGTAGATGTCGCCGTCCATGAGGCCCACGGCATGGCCCTGGCGAGCGAGCGTCACGGCGAGATTGACGGCGATCGTGCTTTTACCCACGCCTCCCTTGCCGGCGCCGACGGCAATGATCCTCGAGACGCCGGGGATGCCGGACGTGTTGGGGGCGGGCGACGATATGCGAGCGCTCGCCGGTGCTGGAGCGAAATCGATGACGACTTCGGCGATCTTGAGCCCGGCGGCGTCGGCTGTGTGGCGAATGGCGTTGAGCGCCTCGGTTCGGATGCGGTCACGCGCGGCGGGATCTGTCGAGGCCAAGGCCAGCGTGACTCCGACGTTGCCATCACAGACGTTGATTTTGCGAACGGCCTGCAGGGAGACGAGATCGCGGCGGAGTTCAGGGTCCTGCACGCGTTCGAGGGCCTTGAGAACGTGCTCTTTGGCGATGTTTTCGGGCATGACTGCGTCCTTGTTGCGAAGGGAACAGGGAGCCGATGGTAGGGGGTGGAGGGGTGTTGGCCGCAATAGCGGCTCACGGAGGCTCGTTGGGCTGGGCGGACTCGGAACGGAGGAATTGGGCGATGGCGAAACGAGTGGGCTGGGGTTTGGCTGGTTGGTTGGTGGCGGGGATTGCGTCGGGCGCGTTGGCTGCGCCGCCGGCCGGGGCGACCTCGCCGTCCGACGTCCTGAAGGGGCCATCGGCGGAGCCCCGCACGCCGCCAACGTCGCCGGGTGTGTTTGGAGATCCCGGCGAGGCGCGGCCGGGTAAGCCGGCGTCGAACAGCCGAGCGAAGTACGACTTGTTCCAGCGCGCGCTGGCCGGCCTCATGAAGGATGAGGCCCCGGCGTCGCTTCGATTGACCGCGGAACAGGCGGACCAGGTGCGCGCGATCCAGCACGAGTTTCGGCAGGCCAACGAAGCGTTCTTCCGAGAGCATCAGGACGAGATTCGGCGCATTCGCGAGCGGACGGGGGACAAGGGGCCGGCAAGGCCGCCGGAGCGACGGGCAGAGCGGCCGGCCGAGGATCAGGGCGGTGCGCCGAAGGGTTCGACGCCGCCGGCGAGCACCGAGGGTCCCGATCGACCTGGTGGAGCGGACCGGCCGCAGAACAAGCAAGGGCCGGCGCAAGGTCGTCCGGCGGATGCCATGTCGCCGGATGAGCGCGAGGAAATGATGCGCCGCTTGCGCGCGTTGGAGGAGCAACGCCCGGACCCGGGGCCGTTCCAGGCGCGGGTATGGGAATCGTTGCGTGAAGATCAGCGGGCTCATCTCATGAAGGAAATGGAGCGCGAAGGTGAGGAGATCGCCAAGCGGCGCGGCGAAGAACGGCTCAAGAAGGAGCGCGAGGAGCGCGCGACCTCGCCCGACAAGGCGCCGGGGAAACCGGGAGGCCGAAGCGGCCCCGGAGAGGTAAACGCGCCCCAGAAGGCTCCCGGGGCCAAGAACCCGAATGGCGCGAAGCCCGGCGAAGGCGGGCGGGCCGGGGGAGCGGCCAATGCCGAGCGGATCGCGCAGCGATTGCAGGTTTCGCCCAAGCAGGCTGAGGAGATCGTGTCGCGATTGAAGGCGGCGCCGAGCGCGGAGGAGAAGGGGCTGTCGGCGGAGCAGCGGATCGAGCGGCGCGTGAACGCGATTCCGGAGTCGGTGCTGCCGGCGTCGAAGCGGGGCGCGCTGAAGCAGATGCTGGCGTCGCACGCGAAGGAACGAGGCGGCGAGCGTGGCTCGCCGGGGAAGGCGCCGCCGAAGAAGGATCGCAAGGGCGACGAAGCTCGTCCTCCGAGCGTGGACGAAGTGAACGTGCCGAGGCCCTGAGCGACTGCGGAGCGGAGCGGGCGCATGAAAGCCGCCCGGCGTGCATGCCGGGCGGCGTTGTGTTTTTGGGATGTGAGTCCGGGTTCAACTCAGAAGGACGGCCCGCAGTTGGTTCCGAAGAAGGAGAGGACGAGGTTGAGGTCGGCGAAGTTGACGGTTCCGTCTCCGTTGACGTCGCCGGCAAGATTGGGGCCGGTTTGGCCGAAGTCGCTGAGCACGTTGTTGAGGTCGGCAAAGTTGACCACGGCGTCGCCGTTGGTGTCGCCGGGGCAGAAGAGGAAGCGGCTCGGTCGCGCGAAGCCTCGGAGCTCGGTGAGACCGATGAGCCCGATGAAGGGAGCAGCGCCGACGACACCGTCCGTTGGCGGGAAGGCGCGGCCTTGCGCCTGGAGAATGAAACCCTGAGGATCACCGACGAGATTCAGTTGCAGAATCTCAACGGGCACGAGTTCGTTGTTGACGTTGAGCGCCTCGAAGGAGAACTGGGTAAAGACGTCGAAGAAGGAGTCGATGGTGGCGCCGGTCGGCGTGCTGGTGGTCACGGTCGCCGTGCCCATGGCGAGCGGCGCCTGGTTCTCAAGACCGTTGGGCGCGCCTGGGACGACCTGTATCTGATCGAGTTTGAAGTGCGAGATGTTGGGCGAATTGGGGAAGAAGTCGATGCGGTACTCGATGTCGAAGAAGGAGTCGACCTGGAAGGGTTGAGTGAATTGTGTGAAGGTCTGGTAGCGGGCGTGGCCGGGGAGGAATGGGACGGGGTCGATGAAGGTCTGTGGTTGGGGCTGACCGTTCACGCGGACATGAGCGAAGGGGAAGAATGCGTCGATGATCCACTGCAAGGAAGGGAAGGGCTGTCCGAAAATGAGGATGATGGGCGGTCCGCCGGGGATGGGCTTGAGTTGCACCACGGCGCCACCGTCCTCCCAGAGGTATTCGGGGGGCACGGACTCGTCGGCGTAGACGACGACGGCGGTGCAGGCCAGGCCGCCGGTTCCGTCGGCGAATTGGCCGCCGACGCGGAGGCGGCTTTTGTTGCACGAGCCGTTGGCGCACATGCCCCATGGCCGGACGAAGAGATCGACTTTCTTGGTTTCGCCGGGCAGGAGCGTGATGGGATCGGAGGCTGTAGGGATGGCGGGGTTCTGCGGATCTGGAGGCAGGGGCACGCAGAACGGTGGCTGCAGCGGGCCGAACGCGATAGGGAAGTTGTCGCCGACGTTGGGGTCGGAGATGGAGAATGGGCCGTGGCCCGGGGGCCCCGGGAAGGCCCCGCTTGAGACGGCGCGCGAGACCTGTTCGGAGTCGGCGCCGATCGTTCCGGTGAAGGCGTGTATTGGATCGTTGTTGGTCACGGCGAACTGGATGCGGGCCTGATCTCCGGGATGAACATGGAAGAATGGCTCGCTGCCGGGGTCGAAGAGTTCGATCTGGAGGCGCGGCACTGCGGCGCCGGGAATCACGGGGTCGACGATGCAGACGTCCTTCATGACGCTGTTGGCGGAGATGATGGAGCCGTCGACGAAGAGGACGTCGGCCGTGCCGGTGAGTGTGCAGATGCGCGGCGGGCCCGGGGGAAGGATGAGATCGACGTCGATGTCGTTGAACCCGTTGACGACGGGGACGGTGACGGAGCCCACGATGGGCGGCATGGGCAGGGGGCAGGTGAGTGTGAAGGTGATGGTGGTGAGGTAGGGCCCGGGCGGGCAGACGCCGGGAGCGCCAACGTCCTGCGCGAGGAAGAAGAGTTCGACGGGGATGGTGAGCGTGCCGCCGCCGGTGAGCAGGATGGAGCCGGGCAGGGCTTGGCCGAGCACGACAGTCTTGGCGCACACGGGGGGCGGTGGATCGCCGCCGCAGGCAAGTGCGGTCGAGCCGGTGAGGGCGCCGAGGCATGCGGCTGCGGCGATCGCGCCTGCGCCGGTGAGGCGATGGTGGGACAACTTCCGAATCATGGTGAACCTCCCGACCGCGCTGAGTCGCCGAAGGAGCGCCGCGATTGGCAATCCGCTTGGGCTGGCCCGCGTCGGTCTGCTGCAGAACAGACAAAGGAGCGAGGTAGGCCTCGCTGCTGCACAACGCACGTCGTCGGACGTCACAGCCTTGGTGGCGTTTCGCTCATTTTGTGGCCGTCGTGGCGCCCGATGCAAGAACAAATCCAGGAAATTCAGATGTTTGCATCCTGTTCATGTGCGCATCGGCGATTGGGCTCACTCAGGGGCCATCGAGACGCGAACCACAGCGACGTCGTAGATGTGAACGCGGGTTGTTCCCAGTTCGGTCAGCATGAATCCGGGCTTCTCGCGCGCGAGGGCGTCTTCCCCGGACGCGACGCCGCCCGAACGCACGAGCGCGAGATGCAGTCCATCGCGCCACGGGCCCGAGAGATCGGGACGCCAGATCACGCGGAGCGTGGCGCCCCGACGCGCGGCCTCGCGTTGCGCGTAATACAACGTCTCCGGGCGGGATTCCACGAGTTCGTGGGCCCAGACCTCTGCGCCGTCAGGCAGCAACGCGGCGAGTTTGATCCCGACCTCGCGGCCGCTGTCTGTTCCGCGGCGCGGCTCCGCAACCAGCACCCAAGCTCCGGCGGCCACGAGCAGCACGCCGAAGAGCACGAGTGGATGTCCCAGCATCATCAATCTCGCGATGAGCCGGCGGGTGTCGGTGATTCCATCGCGCATGGCGCGCCAGACATAGCCCACCGCGGGCGCCGCGAACACGGAGGCGGGCATGGTGTATCGCGGATTGCTCACGCCGATGATGAGGTAAATGGCGATGGAGAGGAAAAAGCCGAGGGCGAGCGCGCGCGCGATGCGGAGGCGGCGCTTCGCTTCGCCATCGTGAGCTTCCGCGCGGGCGTCGGGCCCGAACGGGAAGAGCAGCGCCAACGCGCCGGGCAGCGCGCCGGCGAAGGTGAGAGGCGCGAGCGCGAGCACTTCACCGAGATCGCTCTCGCGCCAGAGGTGCCACCACACGAGCTTGTCGGTCACCACCCCGGCGGCGCCGTCCGGGACCTGCGCGGCCGACGCCAGATGCATCGAGCGAATGACGAGCCACGCCAGGGCTGCGCTGGCGGCGAATCCGCCGCCGAGACCGATCCACATGGCGCCGGAGCGCACGACTCGCCTTACGCCGACGACACCGCACACGCCGATCAACCCGCCCAAAGCCACCGGGAGGCTGGCGGGGCCCTTCATGAGCGCGGCGCCGAACATGCCCACGGAGACCCCGAGCACGCCGATGACCCAGCCGGCCGCGCGACCGGTCGGAATCGAGGACTTCTTCGGCTGAAAAACGAGCAGGTCGATGAGGGCGTACACGAGTATCGCCGTCATGAGATTGTTCAGTGTTTCGATCTCGGCGCTGCGGCCCGGAGCCCACAATCCCGGCGCGAGCGCTTGCGCAAGACCGGCCGCCAGCGCGCCGGCGCGACAGCCGAACCATCGCCACGCCATAACGAACACCAGCATTGCGGCCAGGATCGAGCCGATGGCGGAGGGCAGGCGTGCCGCGAACTCGGACTGACCGAACGCCATGGAGCTGAAGGCGATGGCCCATGGCATCCCCGGGGGCTTGCGCACGTAGACGGCCTCGAACATGCGCGTGGGCAGCCAATCGCCGGATTCGAGGATGTGCCACGCGGGGATCGCGCGATGGCCTTCCGTGGAGCGCAGCCCGTTGCGGCCGAGACCCGGTAGATAGACGAGGGCGCTCACGACGACCACGAGTAGGGCGCCGATCCAGAGGCGACCACGCCCGCGGGCGAGCCTCAAGGCGCGACTGCCCCGCGCGCCACGTCGCCGTCCTGCTCCTCTTCTTCCGGAAGCGCCGACGCGATCACCTGATTGGGCCCGACGATCCTGCCGCCGGTTCGGAACGCCTCTGCGATCTCGTCGGACCAGTCGGCGAGGTACGCGAGCATGCGCCAGTCATCACCGGGCTCGTGGCGGTGCTTCCACGCTTCCGGATAGACGTCGATGATGGGCTTTCCTTCAACGATGTGGCGGTAGAGGATGGCCGCGGCCCCCGTGCGCTGCGCTCCGGCGCCGCAGTGGATGAGGATGGGTTGGTGCGCGGGGTCGGTCATGAGGCGCAGGGCATCCACGTACATGTTGGGGTCGCCGGTGCCGTCGCCCTCGAGCCGGAACGTGAATCGTTCGAGCCCGAGCGCAGCGCAGGCCTCGACCTCGCGCGTGTCGTGGTCCGTGCCTTCGGGGTCGGAGCCGAAGTCGATGACGGTGCGAATGCCCTTCTCGGCAACGAGGCGTTCAAGCCCGGCTGGGGTGGTTCGACCCATTCGATAAATGCGGCCCTCCACCACGGTTCCGAAGTTCTTGAGGCCGGGCTCCCAGGGCTGCCATGCGACCAGCGCGGCGCCGGCGGCCACTGTGATCGCTCCGCTGATGATGATGGCCGTGCGACGCATGAGCCCATGGTAGCCCAGCGCGCGAAAGCCCGGATCGGCCGTCGGGGCCAGTCCGGGCGTTGCGCTCGGCGCGCGATCGGCGTGGGAGAGTCGATCAGGCTCCGGAGCAGTCCACTCCGAAGTTGCTGAGGATGAGGTTCAGATCGAGGAAGTTCACGACGCCGTCCCCGTTGACGTCGCCCAGGATCCCGGCGCCGGTGGAGCCGTAGTTGCTCAGGACGTTATTGAGGTCGCCGAAATCGACGCGGTAGTCCTCGTTGGAGTCGCCCGCGGGCAGCGCCCGTCCGACGGCCACGCCGGAGGCGATGACCTCGCCGAACTGGTTGTTGGCGTGGGCGTTGAGCACGGCCCGAACATCCTGGCACGCGGTCATGACGTAGCCCGGGGCCG
The DNA here is from genome assembly GCA_964638515.1 of uncultured Phycisphaeraceae bacterium. Lineage (GTDB taxonomy): Bacteria > Planctomycetota > Phycisphaerae > Phycisphaerales > UBA1924 > CAYPGJ01. Next base: position 62,474 of record CAZWZL010000001.1, on the reverse strand, counting down.
TGTAGAACTCGACTTCGAGCGTGATGGTCTCACCGGGGAGAACATCGCGTTCGTTGAAGAGCACGAGGGGCTCCAGTCCGACGTCGATCGGGGCCACGGTGAAGAAGACGTGCTGCGCGTGCTCGGTGGTGTTGGTGAAGTCCATCTTGCGACGGGGCACTTGGTCGTGGAGACGTGCGCCCTCGTTGACCTCCGGCGCGGGAACCACGGTGATGTGGAACTCGAACGGCGGCACTCCCGGTGCGGGTGGACCGATCGGCGTCACGGAGTACACATGCGACCCGAGGGGATAGTCCGTGAGGCGGATGGAAGCGCCCGGGGGCACCGGCACGCCGTCGAAGAACACCATGGCGCCATAGAAGTCGTTCTTGATGATGAGATGTTGGGGATACACGACGGGGAAGATGATGGGCCCGGGGCCTTCGGCGCCCCCCGACTTCGCGAGTTCATCCTCGATGCCGGTCCAGTTGAAGTTGTTGTTGCGCGGGTCGGGCTGCTGGCCTCGCCACGGGCAGGTGGTCTCCGTCCAAGTCACCTCGCCGGTGGCAGGGCCCTGCTCCGTGCTGATAATGGTCTCCGACCACGTGTATGAAGCGCCGGCGCTCACGCTGCCGCCGCTGGAGCCGACCTCGGCGCCGACGCTGCCGGTGCATGATCGAAGGAGCACGGTGGTGATCCAGATCGCTTGCCCGACGTCGCTGGCCGTGCACGTTCGCTTCCACGTGTCCCACACCCATCCTTGCTCCACGAAGTGCCAAGGCCCGTACGCGATGGTCCTTGTGGGCTGCCCTACCCATTCGCATCGGCGCTCGGCCGCGTGCGCCGCGCCGGCGCTCATCAGCATGGCTCCGGCCGCTGCGGCGGCCAGCACGTTCGTTCGGTTTGCTTTCAGCATGATTCGCTCCTTTTCCGTTACGCCCTGTGGATCGAGTGCACGATTCCGGCGCCACACCGGTCGGAACTCCCCCGGGGCTGTTCCTTGGTGCATTCGATCTGTTGCTTTGTCCGGGCAAGCGGAATCACAGCCCGTTCCGGGCGCGCGGGCGTCAAAAAGGAGATAGCGCCATGTCTTCACGCACACAAGCGATGTGCTCGTTCGTTGCTCACGCGCCGTGAGCGGAATCTGAGGCGCCGGGGGTCGGGCGGTCGCGATTCGTGCGCATCACGAGCTCGGGCTGCTTGGCGCGAACGACGTGCCCTGGCGGCACGCTCTGCGCAAGGAACACCGCGCCGTTGACGACACAGTCGTCCCCGATCACGGTGTCGCCGCCGAGGATGACGGCGTCGGCGTAGATCGTGACTCGGCTGCCGATCGTCGGGTGGCGCTTCGCTCCACGAACGACGCGACCCGCGCCGTCACGCGGGAAGGTCTTGGCGCCGATGGTGACGCCCTGATAGATGCGGACATCGTCACCGATCTCGGCGGTCTCACCGATGACGACGCCCGTGCCGTGATCGATGAACAGCGATCGACCGATCGTGGCGCCGGGATGGATGTCGATGCCGGTGCGCGAATGCGCGAGTTCGGAGATGATGCGCGGCACGAGGGGAGCGCCGAGCATGTAGAGGAGATGGGCGAGTCGGTACGCAAAGACGGCGTCGATGCCGGGGTAGCACAGGACGATCTCGTCGACGCCCCGGGCGGCAGGGTCGCCGTCGTATGCCGCCCGGATGTCCAGCGCGATGGACTCCCGCAATTTAGGGAGCTCCGAAACGAGGCCCTCGGCGATCCGAGCGGCGTCGGCGTGGCAGTGGGCGAAGTTCTCGCCCTGCGTGTCGCAGACGCCCCGATCGTGACGGATGGCGGCCGCGACCAGTTCCTCGGCAAGCACCCAGACGCGGCGGGTCAGTCGAAGCAGGTGCGCTTCAAGCCCGTCGGTTGGGATTTCGTGGCGATCGTAGTGGCCCAGGAAGACGATCCGGCGGGTGGTTTCCACCAGTTCGTGGACGCTCGCCACGCGCGGAAGCGGGAGTCCATGCACTCTGTAGAGGTCCGCCAGCCGGTCGGCGGATCGGGCGAGCTCATGGGCGATGGCGGTGAGAGAGGCCTCACGGGGATCCTGAGAGGCTTGGGCGGCCTGGGAACCGGCGTATGCCCGACCCGTATCGGTGTGGGGCTTGGTCATGGCGTGATCCTATGGCCGAGAGCCGATCGATTGACGCCCGGGCGGGGTTGGTCCACAATCCCGGGGTGGGGCTGAGTGTGGGCGATTTCACCAGGAGCTTTGTCCGCCATGCGATTCTCTGACCGTCGATTGTCTATCCTCGCCGCAGGCCTGCTTGCCATGGGGCTGACGGCTTGCAGCGGACAGCAGCAGAGGCTTTCGTCCTATCGAAGCAATCCGTCGCCGGAATTGGACACGTTGTCGAAATCGCATGACAACATTGACAATCGACTGACGATCGGGTCTGACACAAACTTCCGGATGCTCAACGAGGACATCGGTCGGGCCCTGTTGCTGGATCGGCCGTCCCGGCTGACGCCGGTTCCGGTTCCCTATTGATCCGCCCATTCGCGCGCATCGGACGGGAGCCTCGGGCCATTCGGGATACACTGGCCGATCGATGACCAAACGGGTGTTCATCACGGGTATCGGTGCGGTGACGCCGTTCGGGGTGGGGGCCGAGGCGTTATGGGAAGGCCTCCTGACCGGCCGGTCGTGTCTTGCGCCCATCGAGCGGTTTGACGCATCGGGATTCCGGAGCGGGATCGCCGGCGAGGTGAAAGGGTTCGCGGCCAAGGACTTTGTGCCCAAGTCCTACCGCAAGGCAGTCAAGGTCATGGCCCGGGACATCGAGTTAGCCGTCGGGGCGGCTAAGTGCGCTGTTGAGGATGCGGGCATCAAGACCAAAGGCGTGATACCGGAGGGAGAAGTCGCGGCCCCGACGTATGACGGAGCGCGGGTTGGCTGCCACATCGGCGCCGGGCTCATCGCTGCGGAAACGGACGAGCTGACCGGAGCGTTGGCCACGGCCGTCGGGGAGGACGGGAAGTTTGATCTGCGCGCATGGGGGGAGCGAGGCGTGCAGAATCTCCAGCCGCTTTGGCTTCTCAAATACCTCCCGAACATGCTGGCCTGTCACGTGACGATCATCCATGACGCCCGGGGGCCTTCGAACACCATCACGTGCGCGGAGGCGTCTGGCCTGCTGTCGATCGGGGAATCGATGCGGGTGATCGAGCGCGGCGACGCGGACCTGTGTTTTTCGGGTGGCGCCGAGAGCAAGGTCAATCTCATGGGCCTGTTGCGGATGGATCTGGCGGGTCGGCTCGCGCCAACGCAAGGGGAAACGGACGGCTGGAAGTGTGTTCGGCCGTACGACCCCGACGCGAAGGGAGGCGTGCTGGGGGAGGGTGGGGGCATCGTGCTTTTGGAAGAGCGCGAATCAGCGCTGGCCCGCGGGGCCAGGCCCTACGCGGAGGCGGTCGGCTTTGGCGCCGGGCATTCTCCTCGATCGGACAATCCAGCCGAGCGGGGCGAGGGGTTGGTCGCGGCCATCGAGAGCGCGCTCGCGGACGCGGGGGTTTCGACGAGTGACATCGATGCGATCGTGCCGCACGCTGCGGGCATCCGCGACGTCGACGGGGAGGAGATCGAGGCCCTGACGCGTGTGTTCGGCAAGCGGCTGGGAGACATCCCTCTCGTGACCCTCCCGCCGGCCCTCGGCGATCTCATGGCGGGCAGCGGCGGAGTGGCGACCGGCGTGGCTGCCATGTGCCTGCGGCGACAGGCTCTGCCCGCGCGTTTGCACGCGGGTCGGCCGGCGTCAGGACTTCGTGCGGAGGCGTGTGGGCAGCGGGACGCCCGGCTGGGACACGTGCTGGTCTGCACCAACGCTCTCGGGGGCCAGAACGCGGCGTTGGTGTTGAAGGCGGTGTAAAGTCCCCGGACGTTCGAACCTTTCGCACTACGAATGCTGGAGACCTCACATGGCGCATGAACGCCGCCCCCCCGTGCCCATCGAGGACCTCGACCCCGCTTTGACCGACGTCAGCCGGCAGGTGATCGGGTTCGCGATCGAAATTCACAAGGCGTTGGGACCGGGCTTCGAGCGCGACATCTACGAGCGGGCGCTGACTCTGGAGCTGGAGCAGGCGGGCATCGCCTACCACGTGCACCACGAGGTCCCTGTGCGCTACAAGTTGCAGTCCGTCGGAGAACACGTCATCGGGCTGTTCGTGGACCATCGCTTTGCCGTTGAGGTCATGTCGGTCTCCCGAGAGATCGACGGTCTGGATCGCACGAGGCTCCGGGCTCAGTTGCGGGCGGCTGATCTTGAACTCGGCCTCATCATCAACTTCGGCGAGCGTCGCCTGAAAGACGGGCTCGTGCGGGTGCTGAACCCGGACAAGCTCAACGCCATGCGCGCCGCCCGGGGCGAGGCCGTGCACGACCATGACGATGACGACGACGATGATTCGTACGAGGATTGATGGTGGGATCACGAACTGATCGCGATCGCCGGCGCGTGGTGATCACGGGCACGGGGTGGGTCACCCCTTTGGGGCACGATGTCGAGCGCGCGTGGGCCAGGCTCCTCAAGGGCGACTCGGGCGTGGGGCGCATCTCCCGTTTCGACGCCAACACGTTTTCCACCGACTTTGCCGCGGAAGTCAGGGATTACCGTTTCGAGGACTTTCTTCCGGACGCGGCTCCGCACATCGAGGCGGGGCTCAATACCCGATTCGCGCTCGGCGCCGCGGCCCAGGCTTGGGCGCAGGCCGGGTTCGGCGCACCCCCCGGCGCCGGACGATCCGGACCTCTCAACCGTCGTCGTGTGGGCGTGTATCTGGGCTCGGGCGAGGGGTCGCTCGATTTCGAGAACTTCGTGTCGACCAATCTCGCCGGGTGGGACGGGGCCGCCCGCGCCGTGGACACGAAACGCTGGGCCGCTGCCGCGTACGAGCGCATGAGCGCCGCACGGGAGATCGAGCAGGAGCCCAACATGCCGCTCTCGCACGTGGCGCACGCCTTCGGCGCCGGCGGACCGGCGTACAACTGCCTCACCGCCTGCGCCGCGTCCACCCAGGCCATCGGTGAGGCGAGCGAGATTCTGCGTCGGGGTGACGCCGACGTCATGATCGCCGGCGGCGCCCACACCATGATCCATCCGCTCGGCGTCACGGGCTTCATCCGGCTGACCGCGCTGTCGAGCCAGCGGGATGATCCGCCCCGGGCGCCGAGACCGTTCGACGCCACCCGCGGTGGATTCGTCATGGGCGAGGGCGCGGGCATGCTCATTCTCGAAGCCGCGGATCACGCGCTGGCCCGAGGCGCCACGCCGCTGGCGGAGATCGTCGGCTACGGAAGCTCGGCCGACTCCTTCCGGATCACCGACATCCAGCCGGATGGGCTCGGCGCCCAGGCCGCGATGCGTGAGGCGCTGGGCGAAGCGGGGATCGATCCGCTGGTTCCCGGCCCGGACGGCCGGCCGGGTGTGCACTACATCTCCGCCCACGGAACGGGCACCAAGGAGAACGATGCGATCGAGTCGAAGGCGATCAAAGCGGTGTTTGGGCCATTGGCGCTCCGAACCCCTGTGAGTTCGGTGAAGTCGATGTTCGGCCACCTGATCGCCGCCGCGGGAGCGGTCGAACTCATCACCTGCGTCATGGCCATACGCACGGGATGGGTTCCACCCACGATGAACCTGCGCACGCCCGACCCGGATTGCGATCTGGATTATGTGCCGAACGCGGCGCGTGATCTCGGTCCTGCGGGGGGCGTGGAAACGTGCCTGAGCAACTCGTTCGGCTTCGGCGGCCAGAACGACACGCTGATCGTGCGCCGCTGGCGCGGTTGAGTCCGAATCGGATTCCGGAGTCGGGAGACGCGCGGACCACGTGGGCGAAGCGGCGACCATCGTGGAGCGGACCGGGCGGCGTGTTCGCGCTGCTTGGCGACGTCGCGCGACGAACGACCCACACCTCAAACTGGTCTCGTTGGCGATCCGGGCGGGGCTCGTGGTCGCCGCAACGCTCACCATCGCCTTGGTCGCCATCGTATGGCTTTCTTCCGCCGCGCCCTCGTGGTGGAACAGCGCGCTGCGTCTTGAGTCCATGTCCGCGGACGTCGGAGCGCGCGTCGAACGAGCCATCGTCAGCGAGACCCACCGAGCCCGCGAGCCCGACGAGACGTGGGTCATGGCCATCACCGAGGAACAGGCCAACGCCTGGCTGCGCGACCGCCTTCCCAAATGGGCTTCCAATCGCGGAGTGAGGGGAGCAGATGCGGCGTCCGTGCGTGTGCGGTTCGACCAGAATGCCGTTGTGATCGGCGTGCAGGAAGTGAAGGACGGACGCGTGTTCTCGGCACGATTCGCGCCGCGTCTTCACAAGGACGGAAGCCTCTGGACTACATTGCTGGGCATCCGCGCCGGACGCATGCCCGCGCCGTCGCGCTGGGCCATCGACGCGCTCGGTCGCGTGAACACGGCCCAGGGCGTTCCGCCCGCGTCCGCCCTGCGTGGACGAGAGCCCGCACTCGACAGAACGGAGTTTCGACTCGATGACGGGCGCGTGCTCCGCCCGCGCGAACTCCGCGTCGAGCCCGGGCGATTGCTCATCCTGTGGGAGACCGTTTCGGCGCCTCGGGCTCCGTCGGTCCCTTAACCCGGAGCGTCGCCGGCGCCCTCGCTTCCAGCCATGCGCTCCCGGAGCCTCTCCAGCCGCTCCCGATGGATGGTGCGATCCGGCTCCAATACCGTCAGCGCGAGCAGGTGCCTCTCCGCCGTCGACAGGTCGCCCCGAAGGATCGCAACCGTGGCGGCCAGCTCTCGCAGCTCGCCCCGGTAGGGCGCGATCTGCGTGCATCGCTCCGCCCGGGCTGACGCTCGTTCGAAATCTCGCATCCCCGCATACCGACGCGCCAACGCCTCGGCGTACGTCGCGCTTCGCTCCTCACGAGCGTCCAGATACTCCAGATGCGGGATCGCGCGCGCCTGCTCCGTCGCGTCATCCGATTCCAGATACAAACGCGCGAGCACACGATGCGGCGTGGAATCCACCGGCCTCGCCGCGGCGTATGCCTCCAGCCAGGGCACGAGCTCGGGGGTCGGTTCGCCCCCGGCTCGCTCCATCATGAATCCGATCTTGGCCGCGAGCGCGTCCGGGTGCGCAGGGCGCCGCACAAGAATGGAATCGATCCGCTCCAGGGTCGGCGCCGCGAGATCCACTTCGGGCGGCTCGGGCGATTCGAGACGCGAGAAGGAAAAACCAGCGGACAACGCGCCCGCGCGCATGGCCTCGATGGCCTCGTCTCTCGACCCCGGGTCCGACAAGGCCTGCTCTGCGAGCAGATCGCTCAGACCGGGCTCCGGCGCCAGACCCCAGGCCTTCACGCTCTCCCGGGCCCATTCGATGAACTCCCGAATGAACGCGTCCAGCGAGAGACCGAGCACGGACGACATGGCCTTGTCTTCTCGAGTTCCCTGCGCATACAGGTCCATCAGATCGAGCGGCGCCTTTTCGCCCCATCGTTCGATGATGAACTGGTACATCCAATGGCCCTGCGCGTACGCCTGCGCGCGATCCGTCGGCTTCTCCGGTCGAACAAACGCGAGATTGATCTTCCGCATGTCGAACAGCTCGTCTCGCTCGAGCGCTGAAGCGAGCAGCCTCGCCGTGTTGTAATCGCGCGGGCCCGCTTCGAGATGCACCGCCGCCGCTTCCGTGAACCAGTGCGGGATGCGGTTGCGCGTGCGCGACAGCGTCACGGTGTGCGTGTATTCGTGACGGATGACACGAACCCAGTCGTATTCACCCTCGTGCTTCGGACCGATTCGCGGCGCCTCCATCGCGATCACCGGCCCGGTCGCCGCGGCAATCGTGTGGATCGCGGGCATGCCGGTGATGCGCACGCCGAACCACTCATGATCGGGGAGCAGTTCGATGACGGTCTTCTGTGCGGGCTCGTGGTCGATGGCGCCGGCCACGACGCGATGAATCTCCTCCAGCGGAGCGAGCATCTCGCGCGCGAGCACCTCGTCGACCCCCGGCCGAAAACGCACGATGAAGTGCTCCGATTCGAGCGTGGAATAAGTGAGCAGCTCCTCGATGAGTTTGAGTGAGTTGCGGGCACGCACATGGAACGGGTCGAGCCGCGTCGCGGCGCGCAGCGCCGACGCCGCACGATCATCCCGTCCGGATTGCAGTTCGAGCAGGCCGAGCTCGATGCGCGGCGGAGCCCAATGGGGCGCTCTCTCCCCCGCCTGCTCGAGATACTCCGCCGCCGTGGCGTACTGCCGCGCCTCCGAGAGCGCTCGCCCCACGGCAAACACGCCTCGGGCCGATCGCGGCTCCAGTTCCTCGAGCCGTTCGAGCCGCATGGCGACCGCAGCCGAATCGTCTCGCACCGCGGCGGCCGCGGCGCTCAGGCTCAGCGCCTCACGAAAACGCGGATACCGGGCGAGCGAGCCCTCGATCGCCAGCTCGGCTCCCTCCGCATCGTTCTGCCGAAGCGCGGCCGTCGCGCGGATGATCGCGGCGTGAGGAGAGACCGCGTCGGGGTCGCCGGTAAACCGGCGGATCTGCCCCTCCAACGTATCGCAAACCTCCTCGGCGCCGTCCATGTTGAATCCATCCACCGCGAGCCGCCCGAGCATCGCCCCGGCATCCGCCAGACGCGGGTGCAGGGAAAGCGCGCGCATCGCGGCATCCGCGGCGTCCGGACGATTGTCCTTCTCATACAGCAGCAGCGCTTCGACGAGCGAGACCGTCGGGGAGAGACGGTCCAGTTCGTCACGCGCCCGCGCGAGCAGGTTGTTCAGCAGGTGGTAATCCTGCGCCGCCGCGCCCCTGATTCTCGCCCGAAGCGCCAGCGCGCGAACTCCCTCGGCGATCTCGTCCGCCGAGAGACTCGAATTCGCAGTCAACTCGCCGATCACCGCGTCGGTCGCGATCGCGGCGTCCTCGGAGCGGCCCATGGATTCCAGGCACTCCGCGCGCAGACGTGTCGCGCGCAAGCCGAGTGCGTCGCCCACAAGCTCCAACGCCGCGAGGGCATCGCCCCGACGCAGCATCGCTTCGGCTCGAACAAGAGGGTCCGTGGATGGATCATCGAGTGCGGAATCGTCCCACGCGCCCACCGCGAGCGCGGCCCGAGCCCGAGCCGAGGGCGACTCGAGATCGGCAGGCGTCCAAAGCCCGTGCGCAATCCGGATCTCTCGCTGTTCGTCGGCCGACAAGTACGGCGCCCGTGATGCCTGAAAAAGCGCAGGCGCCACCGTCGGCTGCGGAATCCGCTCTGACGGCGCGGGGTCCGCGGTCGCGACGAACAGCCACCCGATTCCGGCGATCACGGCAAGAACGCTCTGGGCTCTCACGGTCTGGCCCCTCCTGCTCCAACAGCCTGGGCTCCCTGATCTGTACGCGGCACTCACATCTGAAGATCGGCTCATCCGGGAGTGTGATCCTGCACACAATCGGAGGCCCCCGGTCCATCAGGGCGCGGCAGAACCTTCCTCGATCTGGACGTCCCAACCGATTCCCGGTTCGGGGGCTTCGGTCGAGAACACGTCCGACGGAATGGCCGCGGGATCATCCGTCCGGAGATTGATGAGCACCACCCACGACTCATCCCGGGCGCGATCCACCGTCAGGGCCATGCGGGGCAGCAGGGTCTCCCGGTCAAACCACAGCCGCACCTCACGGAACTGCTGTCGTCCGGGCAGTCCTTCTCTCGGTGTCAGCAGAATCTGCTGTGTCTCCTTCAGGAACGGCAGTTCGGCGCGATCGCTCTCTTCCACCCCGGCTTCAATACTCACCAGCGTCGCATCAAACTGCGCCAGAATATCGGCCGCGCGCAGGCCAATCGGGAGCGGTATGGGGGATTGAGAGGGCGCGAGAGGGTCCCTTGTCGCCGCGTCGGCCGCCATGCGCCTCTTGATGAACCGGCGCTCGCGCGGATGCTCTTCCACCAGCCACACACTGTCGAACACCCAGCCTTCCTGCTCCTGAGAAAGTCGATCTCCCACCCAGAGACGGTCGAAGAGCACCGCGAACGCACGGGGGTCCGACTCGGATGGTGCACGGTAGAAGAATTGACCCAGACGCACGTGACGATCACCCTGCAGGAGAAATCGGCGGTCGTACGCGACGTCTGCGGCCAGTGTTTGGATAGCCGCGTGCGCCTGCTCCACGCGATGCAGGAACGCCGCGCCCTCCGCCGAAGGCTCCGCCCCATGAGCGGCCGCCGTCAACGAAAGGCTGCACACGAGCATGAATCGCGGGTACGCTGGCATCGCGCGGCTCCTGATCAGCCAAAAGGGAGGGGTCGCCCCCTCCACCGTTCAGCTTGACGGCGGTAGGAGGATACGGCCCGGGCGACCGCGCGCGCGGCCCGGTGCGGGCGAAGCTCGATGGAAAGGACAGACTTCCATGCGGAAATCGATGGGACGTGTGATGGTGGGGCTCGCGGCCGGATGGCTGGTGTCAGCGGGAACGATGGCGGGGACGCCCCGGAGCGAGAGCGGCCGCACGCTGGTGGCGCCCAGCGAACACGCGAGCCTCGGGCAACTCTACTTCGTGCACGGGGGTCTGGATGCGCAGGTGACATTCATGTCGGACGCCCCTCTGGAGCGCATCAAGGGCACCACCAGCAAGGTGATCGGATACGCGGTGCGCGCGCCGGGCGAAGCGCTCGCGCTCGTGGCCGGAGAGTTCGTACTGCCGGTGGCCACGTTTGACACGGGCATCCCGTTGCGCAACGAGCACCTCCAAAGCCCGCGCTGGATGGACGCCGCCACCCATCCCGAAGTCGTGTTCGTCCTGAAGAACACCATTGGCGTGTCGGAAATCAAGAAGTCCGACGAGTACGTGACCTACGAACTCACGCTCCGGGGCACGATGACGGTGAAGGGAACGTCCCGAGACATGGAGATCCCGGCCCGCATCACGCTCATGCCAGCGAACGATCAGACCAAGGTGCGGGCGCCGGGCGATCTGCTCGCGATCCGCACGACCTACACGATCAAGATGAGCGATTTCGGCATCGGCGTTGGCGACGCGGGCATCAGTGTCGGCAAGGTTTCTGACGAACTCACGATGGACACGTTTTTGTTGCTTTCTACGGTGTCGCCCGACGAGGCGCGCCGGCGCTGAGGCGCAATGCGCATGGCTTGCTCACTCGCTCGAATGGTTGCCGTATCGTGCTGCGTGCTCATCCTGGCACAGACGATGCTCGTCTGGAACAGCACGGGACGCGCGGGATACACCCGATTCCGTGACGAGGCGCGAGCCGCGCGCGAAGCCGGCTCGCCCGGCGCGGCCGATTTGTTCGCCGACACGGGGCTCGGCGGCGCGTCGGGCGTGGCGATCGCCGTGATCCCGAACGAATTCGCGCTGGGACTTCTGCCTTCTACGTACCCGTGGCGCGTGTGGGATCCGCACATTGTTTCGGTGCTGACGATTGGTGCGCCGGCCCTTTTGTGCGGGGCCGTGGGGCTGCGGGCCGGACGTTCGCCGAGGGGCTCGGGGCGCGTTCAATCGGCGTCGTGATCGCTCGGCGGGCGTCGGGAGGCGAGAAAATCGCGCAGGAAGTTGGCGGCGGCGAGGGCGTCGCGGACGTTCTTCTTTTCGCGGCGGGTTCGTTCTGAGCCTCTGAGGGCCCATTCCGCCTCCTCGCTGGAGAGCCGCTCATCCTGAAAATGGACGACAAGTCCCGTCCGTGTGCGCAATTGTGCTGCGAAACCGCGGGCGAGTTTGGCGCGGGGGCCTTCGGTGTCGTCCATGTTCAGGGGGAGGCCCAGGACGAGGTCGGTGGCGGCGTGGTCGCTGGCCGCGCGAGCCAGAGCGTCGAGCAGCGCCGCGCCCTGACGGTCGGCGAGCGGGACGTGGAGCACCTCGAGCGGGAAGACATGGCCGGTCTCGTCATCGCCGATGGCGAGCCCGGTTCGCTTGTCACCCAGATCGATGGCGAGGCAGCGCAGGGGTCCGGACCTCGTCAGTGGACGGACACGACGCCGCGCTCTTCCGCGGCCACGGCGGCGTCGCGGAGCGCAACGGGGTGCGTGGGCGCCGCGGAGATTCGCTCACCCTTGATCGGCGAGAATCGAGATCCGGCCAGCGGGACGCGTTGGTTGACGTCGGCCTTGGGCATGAGGGGCTGCAGGAAGAGGATGGCGCCGGTGAGCGCGACGTTCATCAGCAGCAGTTGCCACGTGGCCGTCCAGCCCATGAACATCATGATGGAGGTGGCAACGAGCAGCGCGATGGAGATGGGGATGAGCCCGCCCCAGGCGAGCTTGAGCACCTGATCGAAGCGGATGCGCGGGATGGTCCAGCGCACCACCATGGAGAAGCACACCAGCAGGACGACCTTGCTGAAGATCGCGAGGAACTTGACCAGCATGGGCCCGACGCCGACGGCTTCGGGGAGCGTCCAGCTCACGAAGGGGATGTGGTAGCCGCCCAGGAACAGCACGGCGAGCAGGGCCGACCCGGTGATCATGTGGGAGTATTCGGCGAGGAAGAAGAGCGCGAAGCGCATCGAGGAATACTCGGTGTGGTAGCCGCCGACGAGCTCTTGCTCCGCCTCGGCGTTGTCGAAGGGCGCTCGGTTGGCCTCGGCCAGGTGACAGACGTAGAAGAGCACCGCGGCGAGGGGCATGGACCAGAGGAACCACCCGTTGCGGATCTGCATCTCGGTGATGGAATCGAGCTGCAGCGTTCCGGCGAGCAGCACCATGACGAGGATGGAGACGCCCAGGGGGATCTCATAGGAGATCATGCCGGCGGTGCAGCGGAGACCTCCGAGGAACGAGTACTTGTTGTTCGAGGCCCAGCCGCCGAGGGTGACGCCGTACACGCCGAGCGATGCGACGGCGAGGATGTACAGGACACCGATGTTGATGTCGGCGCCGATCACCTGCGCGCGTCCGGCTTCGACGAGGTGGTAGCCCATCAGGGTGATGTCGGGGACTTCGACGTATCCGCCCCACGGCACCACGGCGAAGCCGATGAGGGCCGGGACGATGATGGCGATGGGAGCCAGTGTGAACAGCGCCTTGTCGGCCGACGCCGGCGCGTAGTCCTCTTTCAGGAGGAACTTGAGCCCGTCCGCGAGGGGCTGGCCGAGCCCCCAGAAGCCGAACTTGATGGGCAGGATGCCGAAATCGAAGCCCACCCGGTTGGGGCCGATGCGGTCCTGGATATATGCGGAGATCTTTCGTTCGAGGTAGATGGAGTACGCCACCGTGATGAGGATCACGTGCACGACGACGACGAGCACCGTCAGGGACACGAACAACTGTGCGGGGAGCAGGGCGGAGGTTCCCATGGGACAGTCATCCTAGCGGAGATGGGATGATCGGCGGGGCGTAGGATGGGCCCTGTTCGGGCCGGTACTCAGGAGTCACGTCATGGGTAGAGCGGAGTCGGCGTCGGGGGCGTACACGGAACTGGCCGGGCTGGCGCGATCCGCGGCGGTGCTGGGCTCCGCGGTCAACACGTTGGCTTGGGATCAGGAGACGATGATGCCGCCGGCGGCGGCCCCTCTTCGCGCGGAGCAACTGAGCGCGCTCTCCGCCATTGTCCATGAGCGGTGGACCGCGGAACGCATCGGGGATTTGCTTTCAGCGTGCGCGGGCGAGGCTGAGTTGCGGGACGATGCGGACGCCTCGGTCAATCTTCGGGAATGGAAACGGGATTATGACCGAGCGCGGAAGATCCCCACGGCCCTGGTGGCAGAGTTCGCGAAGACCACGTCGGAGGCCATGGAGGCGTGGAAGCACGCGCGGGCGGCGTCGGACTTCAAGGCGTTCGCCCCGTGGCTGGAAAAGGTGGTGGCGCTGTGCCGGCGGAAGGCGGAGTGTTGGGGGGCCCCGGCGGCGGCCGAGGGGAGTCAGGAGCGGCCGACGCTGTACGACGCGTTGCTCGATGAGTTTGAGCCGGGGATGACCGCGGCGCAGATCGAGCGGCTGTTCACGCCGCTGCGGGCGAGGCTCACGCCGCTGATAGCGGGCATCGCGTCCGCGTCGAAGCCGGTGGATGACTCGATACACGGCGCTCGAGTGCCCATTGAGCGGCAGAAGGCGTTCAATGTGATGGTGGCGGCGCGCCTCGGGTTCGACCTGTCGGGCGGCCGGCTCGACGAGTCGGCGCACCCCTTCTCTGACGGCGCCGGGCCCGGCGACACGCGGATGACCACGCGATATCGGGCGGACCATTTCATGGATGCGCTCTCGAGCACGCTGCACGAGACGGGGCACTCGCTGTATGAACAGGGGCTGGACAAGGCGCGCCGATTCGGCCAGCCCCTCGCACAGGCCGCGAGTCTGGGCATTCACGAGAGCCAGTCGCGCATGTGGGAGAATTTCATCGGTCGGTCGCGCGCGTTCTGGGAGTGGGCGCTGCCGGAAGCCAAGCGGGCGTTCGTTCCGGCGCTGGATCGGTTCTCCGTGGAGCAGGCGCACCGCGCCGCCAACGCGGTGAAGCCCAGCTACATTCGGGTGGAGGCGGACGAAGCCACGTACAACCTCCACATCATGTTGCGATTCGACCTGGAGCGGGCGCTGTTCGGGGGCGACCTGAGCATCGGCGACTTGCCCGGCGCGTGGAACGATCGGATGCGCAAGGACCTGGGGCTCGAGGTCAAGGAGGACCGGCTGGGTTGCCTCCAGGACGTCCATTGGTCGATGGGCGCGATCGGGTATTTCCCGACGTACACGCTGGGCAATCTGTACGCGGGCCAGATGTGGGGACGCATCACGCGAGACCTCCCGGATCTCGAGATCGACGTGGCTCGCGGCCACTTTGCGCCGCTGCTCGCGTGGCTGCGGGAGCACGTGCATGCCCCGGGCCGTCGATGGAGCGCGCCGGAGTTGTGCCAGAGAATCACGGGGGCCCCGCTCAGCCATGAGCCGCTCATGAACGTGCTGGAAGCGAAGCTGAAGCCCCTGTACGGGATCTGACGCTCAGCGGATGAACCGCATGCGCCCGAAATCGGGCACGATGGCGTGGCGCTGGCCGAACAGCTTCGCGGGCAGGGGCGCGGGGAAGTACACGAAGAACGCCTTGCCGATGAGCAGATCGCGCGTAAGCACGCCGGGCGGCGTGTCGCCGTACGCGGTGACCCACGCATCGGGTTCCTCCCACAATCGCCCGTCGCGGGAAGAAGCGCTGTTGTCGCCCAGCACGAAGTACTGGTCGGACGCCAGCGTCACGGGCGCCCCTGGATGGGTCGCTCGGGCCGGGCGCCCGTACTCATTCAGGGATGCTCGATAGTAAATGTCGCGATCCAGCGTCACGCGGCGCAGCCCGGCTCGCACCTGGGCTCCATCGGACGCACGAAACTCCCATCGAACGCGCGGGGGCGCGTAGATGTCGGGATCAACGAGGTGAGCCGGCTCCGCGCTCAGTGAGAACGCGCGCGTCGACCCGTCGTCGCCCAGCGATGTGGCGCGCGCCAGCCGCTCCTGCGCATCCCAGGTGTACTCGAATCGGAGTTCGTGCCGTCCGCCGGCCTTCAGCACCACGCTCTGGTCGGCGTGCGCGAATTCCAGCCGCGTCGGCGTGCGGGGTCGGAGCATCGCGCGATCGCGCACGTGCTTCTCGGCCATCGACGCCCATTCACCGGTGCTTTCGTCTCGCTTCAGGATGCGGAGGACGGCGCCTCGGTCGTCGGGCAGCAACTCTCCCGCGAACACTCGGCCGGGAGCTTCGAGCACAGCGCGAACGCTCACGTCGGACTCGGGAACAACCGTGACGCCGAGCCGAAGATCGCTGACGGGAAAGACGCCCACGCGGGAAGGGGTCGGGTGATCGATCTCCTCATCGCGCAGTCGGAGAACGGGCGAGTCGTTGTAGGGCTCGACATCCACAATCGGGAAGCGATCGTGATCCCATCGGACCACGGCGTTCGTTGATCCCTCGATTCGAAGCTCGGGTCCTTCTCGCGTCAGACCTTCACCGATCCAGGGGCTCTCCCACGATTGCCCGAGAGGTGAACGATCCACGGGAGACCAGTGGGACGCGTCGAACGGTCGCCAGAGCGAGGCCTGGAGCCTCGGGGGCTTGCGCGCGATCGTCCACGGCGAGGACGATGGCTCAGCGGCGCGTGTGAATACGTCCCCGTCGATCAGCAGGACGGCCTCACCGGGCAACCCCACGAGCCGCTTGATGTAGTTCTCATCCGGAATCTCAGGGTTCTTGAACACGACGACGTCCCAGCGGCTTGGTGCGAACACGGCCGCGAGGAACTTGAGCACGAAAATGCGGTCGCCCGCGCGGGGTCCGTCGACGGGCGTGTCGATGTGCAGGGAGGAGGACGGGTCGGCCACGACGGCTCGGGCGCCGGGTGGAAGCGCCGGGATGTTGGAGGCGTTCGAGGCCCAGGTGTAGCCTGTTTGCGGGCTGCGGTAGCGCAGGTGCTCTCCAAACAGGGTCGGGGCCATCGAGCCGGTGGGGATGAGGAACGCCTCGGCGACGAATGCGCGGAACACGAGCGTCAGGATGAACGCGATCACGATGGTGATCAGCGTCATCTTGATCGAGCCGTCGCTTGATGGCGAGCGGGCGCCGGGCGTTGGAGAGGGCGTCTGAGGCACGCAAGGGACGATACACGCCCCATCGCATGTCGATCATGCCGCCGGTGGGCCCGGGGGTCGTTGGCCGCCGCCGCCTCGCCGACGCTTGCGCCGGCGCTTCTTCGAATCTCCTTCGCCCGCGGGTCGCGGAGCGCCGGGCTCGGGCGGTTGTCCTTCGGGCTGCGCGGGGCGCGGCTTAGGAGATGGGGCGGGCCGCCCTGATGAAGCGCCTCGTTCGGGTCGTCGTTCGCGCTGCGACCGCTCGCGATACGCGTCCTGCTGTTGCTCGCGCGTGCGACCCGGCCCGCCGGCGTCGGCCTTCCCTTCAGGTCCGCCCGAACTTTGGGGGCTCGTGCGGCGCTCGACTCTCTGGGGCGACATGCCTCGGAGTGGATCTGGTCGGGGCTGCGGCTTGGGGCAGGCGTCAGGATCGATCAGTTGTTCGACGGGCACGGCGATGCGTCGATCGGCATTTTCGAGCGCGACGAGCACGAGCTGCGTGAGGATCTGGGAGTCGATGACGATCCCGGGGCCTTCGGGCGTGCCCACGCGTGAGCGGTTCTTGGGGAGGCGTTTGCGAAGCGTGTCGTACGTCTCGTCCTCGTAGCGGAGACAGCACATGAGGCGGCCGCAGCGGCCGGAGATCTTCATGGGGTCGAGCGTGGCCTTCTGGATCTTGGCCGCCTTCATGGACACCGGCTTGAGCACCTTGAGAAACTGCTTGCAGCAGCAATGCTGCCCGCACCGCTCATAGTCGGCGGTCAGGCGGGCTTCGTCCCTGGCGCCGACCTGTCGGAGCTCGATGCGCGTGTGGAACCGCTGCGCGAGCAGGCGGGCGAGTTCGCGGAAGTCCACGCGATCCGGAGCGGTGAAGAAGAAGGTGATCTTCTCGCCGCCGAGGATCGGCTCGGCGTCGATGATCTTCATGTCCAGCATGAGCACGCCGACCTCGGCGCGCGCTTGCCGGATGAGGTCCGGCTTGGAAGCATCCAGCCGGGCCTGGGTATTGAGGTCTTCGATGGTGGCGACTCGGAGGACGCGCCCCTCGGTGAAGAACGGGAAGTCCTTGCCGCCGGAGTTCTCGATGTATTCGAGCATCTGCTTGCGCGTGACGCTCTTGCCGCAGCCGGCGTTGGGGCATGTGCTCGTGAGCATCTCGCCGACTTCGACCCCTCGGTGCGTGCGGACCACAAGCTTGCTTCCGCAGCCCGGCTTGGCGTCCCCGTCAAAGGGGTATTCCGCCACGAAGCGCATGGCGCCGAAGCGGACGACGATGGAAGTGGGGGGCTTCAGTCGTTCGTAGGCCTCGCGATCGGCCTCGGCGACATCGGCCTCGAACTGCGGCAGGGGCAGGATGGGCATGAATGGAGAGCGCCGGGCCTCGGAGAAGACCTGAAGGGCGCGACTTGTCGCTGGGAGGGAGGTTTTTTGCGTCCGACATCCGCCCAGCGCGGGTGTCGGGTCCGTACGCATGCCCCGCCGAGCGGTGTGCCTCGGCGTTGAGAGACAGTCTAGCGTCGGATGGTCAGCGTCGCGGGCGGCCGCCGGGCATTCCCTTGGCCTCGGCCATGGCGTCGCTGATCTTGAGCACCTGCGTGAGCTCGACGCGCGATCGATTCTCAACGCGGTACACCAGGACCTGCTCACTTCGAGCGTCGAGAACGCAGAGGACGTCCTCTCCCTCGGCGATCTGGGCATTGACGGCGGTGAGGTCGCCGATCGTGGCGACGCTGGCCATGGCCTCGTTACGCGGGAGGCGGGCGGCCAGGGTGAGGATGAGGCCGGCGAGCACGAACGCGCTGGCGAGGAGGGCGTGATCGCGGGGGGTAGCGCCGTTGGGGTTCATGGGCGTGGTCTCGGGGGTTAGCGGGTTCGTTGGGGACCGGCAGCCGCGTCGGCCGCGAGATCACGATGGCCGACGGGGATCATCTCTCGCCGGCCGAGGTCGAAGCGGAGCGCGAGCATCTGCATGCTGGTGGAGTCGATCACGAACACGCCGTGCTCCTTTCCGCCGAGCATCTGGGAGGACAGCATGGTGTACTGACCGCGCGGCCGCGACGCGTTCTGCGCGTCGGCCGTGGATGGGCCGAACGCTACCAGCGCGAGCGCGGCGATGAGCATCGCGTTGAGGAGGATGAGTCCGCCGGATCGTCGTTGGCGCTGCTGCATGTCTGGTTCCTTCGAGGCGGGTGAAATCGCCGGCTCATCCGATTCGGGGCTCGACGCGCCCCGGTTGCTCTCCATCAATCCATGTGGCCACGCTTGCTGGGAAACACGCTCACCACCACGGTGGCGCCGAGCAGCACGGCAATGATGATGTAGAAGAGCCAGGTGGCGGGGTTGTCGACCTGCCGGGGCGTCGGCGGGGCGGGCGCTTGCGCGAACGCGACGGAGGCGACGAGCGCAACGCCTGCGGCGGCGGCGAAGAGTCGATTAAGGGGTTTGTGGCTGGTCATGTTGCTCGGACGATATGAGCGCGCCGAGGGGGTGTAAAGCCGTTGGAGGGCCTCCCGGACCGCTGGCGGGCGGGCAGAATGGCTGGCTGAGGCGCTCGAAGTCGCGGGTGAGGAGGTGCACGGTGCCCCAGCGGGCCGAGCGCGTGCGCATCGATTGCGTGTAGGCCGCGAGGCTGACGCTGCGGACCGCGTACCAGCGTTCGCGAAACTCGAACAGTTCCTGAAAGAGGCCGTCCGGCGGTTGTGCTTCGCACCAATAGACGAACACGAACGTGGGCAGATACCCCGGACCGAAGAGGCGCTGCCAACAGGAGAGCGATTCGATGTCGTCGAGCGTGACCCAGGATTCGAGCCGCCCGAGCTCGCCGCGGCGCGCGGAGACCTTGCGGCCCTTCACATCGATGAGAAGGTTCTCTCGCCGGCCGTACACGACGAAATCAAAGGACTTGATGGACTGGCGGGAACCGTTCGGGGTCGTGGCGAGCCCGAGCCGGGCGTCAGAGGGGAGGATGGCCTGGCGCGCGTCGTCAACGCAGACGTACGGGATCCGTCGGCGGCGCAGGTGCTCTTCGAAGGCTCGTTCGTAATGCCTGCCCCGCTCGCCCATTCAGGCGCCAACTGTACCGCGTCACTGAATGTAGACGTCACCCGTGTCGAACAGCACCCGGACCTTCGAGACCTCCGAGCCCGATTTGAGTTCAAACACGGCGTCCACGGACGCGCCGGCGAGCCGGCCGAAGCCGTCGAGGATGATGATGCCGCCGCCGTTCGCAGGGACAGCTCCGCCCGAAACGAGCCGCACCGAGACGCCTTTGAGCCCTTCTGCAGGGGATTGGCCGAAGGCCACGCGGAACTTCCGTCCGGCCGCCGGCGGGATCTCGGTTTCGGTGGACCCGTTTCGCGCGATCCAGTAGGACGCGCCGTCCGCGGCCGATCGGACCACGGCGGGATTGTCGGGCGCGATGAGCGACAGCGCCCGAGCGTGCTCGATATCCGAGGCGAACAACGTCGCGGCGGACAGCACCCGCGTGCGATCCGTGGGCGCCATGGAGGAAAGCGAGAGGCCCGCCACGATCCCGAGCACAGCCACGGTCATGAGCGTGTCCACGAGCGTGAACGCCGTGCGACCGGAGCGATGGGGCATGATTCGTCTCATGGCGCCGTCTCCGCGAGCGTGGCATCGACCTTGGCCGCGTACCCGGTGAGTCTCGCGTCAGACACGGGGGCCACGAAGAGCCCGCTCTTTCGGTCGGACAGCCTGTTCTTTTCGAGCGCGAAGGCGCCGAAGGGCCATTCGATGGCGCGCGCGCGGTATCCCGCCCGCGCGGTGGCTCCCGTAGACACGACCGTGGCGGGCTTGCTCGAACACAGGCCTGAGACGAGCGCCGGCAAGACTTCGCATCCCGTCAGATCACCGCCCAAGCCCAGCGCAGTCGCCAAACTGCTCGCGGCGCCGCCGTCCACCGTATACAACGGCCCGCTGCGGGTCGTGAAGCCCATGTTTCGGTCCATGGCCGGGTCGTAGTAGATCGCCGAGCTGGACTTTATCGCCACATCCCTGCCCGTCACGCGCCCGAACAGGATGGAATCGTTCTCGACGGTCGGATTGTCATAGGGTGCATGGAGATTGGCGAGGACCAGGGATCGGTTCTTGATACTGTGGTTCTTGCCGGTTGTTCCCCCATGCGACGGCGACAGCGCCACCAGCGCGATGTCGACGGGCGGCTTGTACTGCAGCACGTCGGACAGGGCTCGGCTTTCGTTCCGGGCGATGGTCCGATCAAGGCCGACCGCGGCGTTGTCGATTGCCAGATTCTTCGCGAAGTAGATCGTGAGCTTTGCGCCCGGCGCCAGCTCGATGCAGCCCCGGGACTTCACGTGCAGGTCGCCGCGCACGCCCATGCGCACATTTCCATGGATCAGGAGAACGCCCTGTGCATCAACGGTCAGGTTGTTGATGTTGTAGAGCGTGGTCGCGCCGCTGGTCCCGAGCGTGAGCACCCCGCTGTTCTTCACATCGAACGAATCCCAGCGGCCTTGGCCCCGCGACGCCGAGATGCCGTCGATCGTCTGATTGCTGCCCACGCTGGAGAGGGAGTTGATGGATGATGGCATGGCCGCGGGCAGCGCGCGCGGCGCCACGGGGAGCGCGTCCCCCGGCGCGTAGCGCGCCGTGGCGGCGGCCGATGTCAGGCCCGAAGCGGCCCCGGGAACCGTGTAGAGCGCCATGCCGGGAATCACGCTGCTCGGATGGATCGTGAAATCGCTGGCCGAGGTGAAACCGAGCCCGACCTTGATGGCCTTGCCCGCGCGGCTGGCGGGGGAGAGCATCCATCTGGCCACGGTGCACGTGCTCTCGATGTCGAGCTTGCCGGTCGCATAGATGGCAAACTCGTCCATGAACGGATCGATGCCCTGCCCCGGGCTGCGCGAAGGCTGGTATCGGACGACTCGCTGCACCACGGCGTCGATCCCGTTGACATTGGCGCGCGAGGTGATCAGCACGTCCTGCTCGGTCGCGCCCGGCGCCCCGCCTTGCACGGTGGTGGCGTAGATCGACACCTTCGCGTTGTTCAGGCTGAACTCCTTGTACAGCACGTCCGGGTCCGCGTCGGACTGCCAGCCCTGGTCTGTCTGGAGAATCGACTGCGCGATCTCCGCGCCCGCGCGCGCCGCCGTGGCCGCGGCGCCGGTCGCCACGGCGTTCTGCCCGACCACCGCTGAGCCCTGCCGGCTGGACGCGTACGCGACCGTGAGCACCATCGCGGCTGCCAGGGAGACCATGACCAGGAGCGTGGCCATGGCGCGACGCTGGTCGGGGCGGGATCGTCGTTGTGATGGACGTTTGCGAAACATCAGAATCCTCCATTAACGCGCGGGAGTTCGATAATTCGAGAGCCCGGCGGCGAGCACATAGTCCTGCGACGTGGCGTCCGATCGCTCCATCCTGAGCGTGGCGCGCACGCGTGTTGCGCCCTGCACGGAGGAGAGCGCCGGGACGTTGAACGCCCACGACACCGCGCCGACGCTTCGCGCGATCGTCTCTTGCCGCGTGTAGCCCGCGGCGCGGTACGCGACGAGTGCGGCGGCGAAGTCCGCCGACGCATGGGTGTTCACATCCGCCGCGTCCCGCTGCACCTGAGGCCACGCTTCCGGGAACTCGACGCGCTCAACGGTCAGCGTCTTTGCGGCGGCGTCGTACCAGAACGCGCGAACCTCGGTGGGATTGACGATGTTGGGTGCGCGCGTGTCCGCGAGCCACACGACCATGACACGCCTGACCGGGTCGTGCTGCAGCACGCACAGGGCCGGCTCGATGTAGCCACGGATGCGTGTCTGGGCGGCGTGCGTGCGGAGCAGGGTCGAACGCCCCTCACGATCATTGTGCGTGGCCGAGCCCACCATGGCGAGCATGGACGCCAATGCCAGCCCCGCGATGGCGAGAATCGCCAGCGAGAGCATCAGTTCGACGAGCGTCAGAGCGGATCGACGTCTCATGGGGCGGGCTCCGGCACAAAGCGCTCGGCGGACGCGACCGTCCGGCCCTCCGCGTCGTACGCCCACACCTTGATGGTCATGCCGCCGAACTCGACACCGATCCCCGGCTCGCTGAAGCGCGTCGGTGTGACGGACACCTGACGGCCGACCGACCAGTACGTCGACGGATAGGCCGCGCCGTCGAGCGTCTGCATCGCTCCGGGGGCGCTCTTTCGACCGTGATACGACGTCAGCGTGTTGTACGGCACGCTGGACAGCTCGCTCATCATGTCGGACACGGCGAGCGCGCCCAGCACCATCTTCTGGCCCTCCAGCGACGCCTGTTGGCCCGCGGCGACCGCGGAGGAGAGCGCCAGCACGCTCAACGACAGCACCGACACCGCCACCATCGCTTCGATGAGCGTGAAGCCGCGCCCCGTCGGACGAGTCATCGATTCGGTGCGGCGAACAGTCATCCCTGATCCTCCAAGAAAACACCGTGCTCGCGCCCCCAAATGCGAGGCGCTGCCGTCTCGCACGTCGGTCCGGTGGGCCCCCGACTTGCCGGCGCAACCCCCAATCCGGCGGAGGGCCCGCCTCAGACCCGTTGCCGGCGGCACGAACGGACCTGATGCCGAGCCCGAGAACCGTTCCTTGCCCCGCTTGCCACGGGACTCCGGGCCGAAGACGATGGCTGAAGCGCATGCGAACCCGCTTCCCCTGGACCCTCACGCTCATGCTGCTGGGCGACCTGCTCCGGCTGGTCGTGCTCACCACCGCCATTCTGGTGGTGGTGATCGCGTTCGCCGCGGCGGTTCGACCGCTGACCGAAGGGCGGCTGGACCCCGGGCAGACGCTCAAGTTTCTGGGGCTGGCGATCGTGCCGATGTTGCAGTTCGCGCTGCCCTTCGCCTCGGGATTCGCGGCCACGCTGGTCTTCCATCGATTCGCGGCGGAGAACGAGGCGCTGGCCTCGCACGCCGGGGGCATCTCGCATCGCGGGTTACTGGCGTCGGCAGTGGCCATGGGCTTGACGCTGTCGGTGGCGCTCGGCGCGTTCTCGCAGGCCGCGATCCCGTGGTTCCTGCGGGAAATGCAGAAGCTGATCGCCACCGACATCGCCCGGCTCGTGCTGAACACCATCGAGTCCGGGCAATCGGTGCGCCTCCCGGGCGGGCTCATGCTCCACGCGGATTCGGCCGAGGCGCGCGATCCCAAGCCCTACGGCGCCGCGGATCACCTGGCGTTGCGAGGCGTGCTGGCCGTCAAGACCGACGGGGACAACAGGATCGAGTGGGAAGCCTCTTCGCGCGTGGCGGGCGTGTGGGTGTTTGATGACCACACGGGATTGCCGGGGGGCATCGTGCGCGTCCGTTTGCTGGATGGAACGATGGCGCGGCGAGGAGAAGCGGCGGCGACGTCGTCCGTCATCGATCTCAAGCCGATCTCGCTGGTCGGTGTCTTCAAGGACAGCCCGAAGTTCTACTCGGCGCTGGCGCTCGAGCGCCTGCGGGAGAACCCCGACCCGATCCCTTCGGTGAACTTTTATCGTCGAGGCCTCGCGTCAGCGCTGGAAACGCGCCGGATCGCGGACGCGCTCCGTTCCGCGGCGGAGCTCGACGGGCGGATCCGCCTGCTCGACGCCGAGGGCGCGTCGGTGAGCATCGCCACATCCGGGATCACGATGGACGGGGCGCGGTGGCGCGTGCAGCCCGCTCGCGCGGGCAAGCCGGTGGAGCTTTCCTGGCGGCTGGCGTCGGATCGGGCGCGCCTGCAGTCTGCGCAGCACGTGTTTCTGGTGCCGGACGACCCGACGATCACAACCTCGTCTCGCCCCACGCTGCGCCTGGAACTCGAGAGCGTCTCGACGCAGGACCCCTCCGCGGACACGCAGGCCGCGACCGTCCGCTCTCGCCAGACGTTCTCCGCGCTCTCCATCCCGGGAGACGGCGAGGAATCGCTGATGGATGCGCCAAGCCGAGTGTTGCTCCCGCGCGCGGACGCGTCGCCCGACCCGCAGGTGCAATCGGCCGCGACCAACCTCCGGGGCGCGATCGCGTCGATCCGGCGCGAGATCACGTCGCGCCACCACGAGCGGGCCGCGCTCTCGGTCTCGTGCCTCGTGATGGTGCTGACGGGAGCGGTGGTGGCGCTGCGGCTGCGCGATGCGAGGCCGCTCCTGGTCTATCTCTGGTCTTTCTTCCCGTCATTGCTCGCCATCATCACCATCACGGGCGGACAGGGCGTCATGCACCGCGAAGGGCTCGCGGGTGCGCCGCTGCTGTGGGGCGGCGTGATCGTGCTCGCGGCGTTCGGCGTCGTGGAATATGCGAGGCTGCGCCGACACTGATGCTCCGTCATCGACCAGCCCGCCTGGCGCTCGCGCTCGTGCTCGTGCTGCTCGCAGCGCGGCTCGTGTATCTCGTGTTCTTCTGCCCCTACACGCTCGTGGAGGACGAAGCGCACTACTGGGAGTGGTCGCGCCGACTCGAACTGTCGTACTACACCAAGGGCCCGGGGATCGCGTGGACCATCGCGGGCATCACCCGGCTGTTCCCGTTGAGCGAATGGGCCATCCGGATCCCGGCCGTGCTCGCTTCGGCCATCGCTGCGCTGGCCGTCGCGCGGCTCGCGTCCGACGCCTCGGACGATCGTCGAGCGCCGCTGTATGCCGTGGCGTTGTTCGCCCTTGCGCCGATCCACCTGGCGCTCGGATTGCTGATGACGATCGACGGGCCGTATCTGGCGTGCTGGGCTCTGGGCGCGCTGTTCGCGTATCGGGCGCTCGTGCTCGATCGTCCGAGAGCGTGGATCGCGTTCGCAGCGGCGCTGGGCGTCGGGTTCCTCTTCAAGTACACCGTGCTGCTGCTTTTGCTCGGCGTGGTGTTGGCCGCGATAGTCGATCGACGAGCCCGAACGAGGCTGTTCGGAGGCCATGGCCCATGGCTGATCGCCGGCGCGTTGCTCTTCCTTGCGGTCATCTCTCCGGTGCTGCTGTGGAATCACGCGCACGACTGGCCAACGGTGCAGCACCTGCTCAAGCACGTGAACGTCGAGGCCGCTGCAAATCCCAAGCCGTCGCGAGAGTGGTCCCCCTGGTGGCCAGTCGTGTTCGTCGGCTCACAAGTGGGCGCGATCGGGCCCGCGATCGCGCTGCTCGCGCTCGGCGTGGTCCGATCGTTGCGGGAGCGCGCTTCTCCGCACTGGCGATCCAGGCGGTTCCTCATCCTCGCCGCGGCGCCGGTGCTGGTGTTCTACTTCGTGGTTTCCCTGTTCGCCGAGCCCGAGGCCAATTGGCCCCTGGCGGGCTACGCCTCGCTGTTCGCGCTGGCGGCGACCATCCTGCCGGGCGAAATGGACGAGTATCGACGCCGCCTCAGGCTGTGGCGCGACGACCCCGCCAGGCCGAAGCAAGGCTTGCTGCGACGCTCGCCGGAAACCGCATGGCAAGCGACTTGGCACTGGACGCTCGGCGTCGGAATCGCCGTCGCGATCGTGCTGCCGAGAATCGACTTGTTCGCGCGACTTCCCCTGCTCGGGCCGCTCGTGCCGACGTACCGAGTCATGGGGGCCGACACGCGAGCGCTCGCGGCGGGCGAGTTCCTGGAGCGCATCCGAGGCGATGGCCCGCAGACTCCGCTCATCCTCTCGGAGCTCTACGGGTCGGCCAGCCATCTCGCGTTCTATCTGCCCGGACGACCGGTGACGTTCTGTGCTCGATCCGTGCTGGGTGGTGAGCGCTCCCAGTACGACTACTTCCCCGACACCGATCTGCGCGATCCAGACCTGAAAGGACGCAACGCGCTGCTTGTGGGAGCGTCGGCCGAGCGTTGGAGCGCCCTGTTCGATCGGGTTGAACCGCTGGGCTCGCTCTCCCCCGAGTTTGATCAGCGCCGAGTGTCCCGCGGCCGATTCCCGCGATATCAGGTGTTCGCGGGCTATGGCTACCATCCCCCCGTGCAGGATGCTCGATGACGCTTGATCGCACCTCCAGCCCGAGAACCGAACTTGCCGAATGGAGGCTCTCGCACGCCGCGGGCGCGGCCCTGCTGACGACGCTCATCGTCTGGGCGGCCTCCGCGCTCGATCACGGCGCGTTTCATGTGTTCTATCTCCCCGAAGCGGCGCGTCACCCGATCGCCCGCGCGGTGAAATGGATGGGCACGCTCACGCCGTGGCTCGCGATCGCGCTGCTGGTGCTCGCGGTGGACGCGTCGAAGACGCCTGGCCCCGCGACGCTCTCGCGACGGCTCGAGTTCGCCTGGCGTCGTGCCGCGACACTGCTCGCTTCGGGGGCAGCCGGTGGCGCCACGGCCGAGGCGCTGAAGATCCTGTTCCGCCGCGAGCGTCCGGTCTACCACGATGGACTGCACATGCTCCGTCCGATCAGCGAGCGAACACTGCACTCGGGCGGGCTTGATCTGCCCTCGTCTCACGTCGGCGTGGCGTTCGGCATGTGCTGCGCCGCCGCCCTTCTCTTCCCCTCGATACGACACGCGGCCATGCTGCTCGCCTTCCTCGTCGCGGTGGTCCGCATGCTGGAAGGCTCCCACTCGCTCTCGGCCGTCACGCTCGGCGCAGCCCTCGGCTGGTCGTGCGCACGGCTCTTCGTCCCGCTCCTGAGCCGGAAAGAGCCGGCCCCATGACGATTCTCGATCGCTACATCGCTCGCCAGTTCCTGCTCAATGTGCTGGTGCTGCTCGTCCTGTTCTCGAGCCTGTTCATCACCATCGATGTCGTGCTCAACATGGGGCGATTTGTCGACGCCGGGGCGGAACTCGCAGGATCGCGCGGCACGCTGCGCCATGCCGTGGCCACATTGGTCTGGATCATCGATTATTGGGGCCCGCGCCTGCTACAGACCCTGAACCTCCTTTTGGGGATGGTGCTGGTCGCCGCGATGGGATTCACGTGCGTGCAGCTCGTGCGCCGGCGCGAGTTCGTCGCGGCCGTCGCCTCTGGTTTGTCGCTCCACCGACTGATGCGCCCGTTCCTTCTCGTCGCGCTGGCGGTGGCCGGAGTGCAGGCGGTGAATCAGGAAGTGTTCGTGCCGGCGGTGGCGCCGCTGCTCACACGATCTCCGGGAGACGCGCTGCATCGCGATCTTCGGGAAACGGCCGTGCCGCTGCTCAAGGATGGGCAGTCTCGAGTGTTCTTCGCGCACAAGTTCATGAAGCGTGACCGCATCTTGCAGGGCGTTCGCGTGTGGGAGCGAGACTCCCAGGGCCGCGTGCTTCGGACCATCGATGCTGAGCGCGCCGTCTGGGACGGCAAATCGTGGGTGCTCTCGCAGCCCAGGCTCTCCGACAACGCGCGCCCGCCCGAGTCGATCCGGCTGACCACCGATCTCGATCCCACGGCCATCGGCGCCCGGCTCTTCGCGTACTACGGCCAGAATCTGTCCTGGCGGCAGATCGATCGAATGCTCTCCTCCGGCGGACCGGTGGACCCGGCCGCACGCGACCGATTCGACCGCATCCGCTACGGCCGCATCTCGACGATCATCTGCAACACACTCGCCCTCGTGATCGCGCTGCCGTTCTACCTCGTTCGCGAGCCTCGGAACATGGCGGCGCAGACGCTCAAGTGTGCGCCGCTCGCGTCAGCCGCCCTGCTGGCGGCGATCCTCGGGCCCGCGGCGCCCGTTCCCGGGCTTCCCGTGTGGATCGCGGTGTTCACGCCCGCTTTGATTCTCGCGCCCGCCGCGCTCGCGGCCTCGGCGTCCATCCGAACCTGAAGCTCAGCCGCCCGCGGCTCCCGACTCCTGCGACGGCGTCTCGGGCGCTTTCTCGGGCAACGCGGCATCGCCATACACGGGCTCAAACCCCATGTTCAACGCTTCTTCCTTCGCGCGCCCGCCCTTGCGCAGCGTCACGGCCTTGCGGTCGGGAATCACGGCAAAGGCGTCCTCAAACTGCGGCGTCTTCGGGTCAAACGTCGACTCGTCGTACACCGCGACGATGAGCACGGCGCCGCGCTCAAAACGCATGGGGACGGGCACACCACCATTGCCGCCTTGAATACTCTGATTCTGCTTCTGCGATTGCATCGATTCCGCGAACGCCGAGATGAGCGACATGAAATCGTCCGGCGCCCCATCAAACTTCCCGTAGTGCGCGTGGAGCGCGGCTGCGAACTGCGCAAAGTCCTCGTCCGTCACGGACTTCGCGGCGCCCGGGGTCAGGCTGCCCCGCGCCATCGTTGTGTCGGTCCCCGACGACTCAACCAGTGCCGCCACCGGGGGAATCATCCGGTCCTTGTAGAACCGGAACGCCTGCCCGAACCCGACCACCATCGATCCCCACAGCACGCTGACAATCACGCCGAGCACGATCCCCGTGATCGCCAGCCCCTTGCCCGACAGCCGCCCGCGCGACTTGCCGATCAGCACCATGGCCGCGATGCCGAACAGGGCGCCCAAAACGCCCAGCCCGGGGATCAGACAGATCATCGAAAAGATGAGAGAGAACAGCGCCAGCAGGCTGAGCCGCTGCTCACCGGAACTCCCCATGCCGTCTTCGTCGTGCCAGCCCGATTGGCCCTGCTCATATGGATTCTGTGACATGCTCGGCACACTACCTCCCGCGCGAGGATTCCACCAGCCCCTCGCGCTGGAGTTGTTCGTTACCCGCCCCCGCCGATTCCATCGCCTTCCGCCGCGGGTTCCTCGACGTTCGGAAGCGCCTGAACCCCATGATGGGGCGCAAAGCCGATGGTGAGCGCCTCATCCTTGGCCGGCCCGTTCTTCCGGAGCGTGACAACATTGCGATCGGGCAGCAACGCGAACGCATCAACGATCTTGAACTCGTCCGTCATCCAGGTCGACTTCACAAAGACGACAAACACCGACGTGCTGCCGTTGGCGCACCGAATCGGCGCGGGAATCGAGTCCGGAGAGCCGCGCGGGCTCGCGTTGCCGGATCGTTCAATCGAGTCCGCAAACGTCTCCCAGGCCGACCCCCAGTTCACCGGAGCCTCCACGAACGCTCCGTAGTGCGCGCGGATCGCGGCCCCGAACTGCTCAAAGTCCGCGTCGCTCGTAGCCGCGCCCGCCTCCGTCGTCATGAACGCCCGCGCCGCGTCCCATCCACCAGCGCCCGGTTCCACGAAACTCGCCGCTCGAACCGTCACCACGTCCTGATAGAACGCGCTGAACCGCGTGGCCCAGAGCCCGATCGACACCCAAATCGCCGTCGAGATCACCCCCAGCGACATCCCGATGATCGCCGCCGGTCGCCCCCGACGAGCGCCGCGCGACCTCCCAATCACGATCAACGCCACAACCGCGATGATCACGGCCAGCGCGCCGGCCCCGGGCACAAAGCAGGGCAGAGAAAGCGCGAGCGCAGCCACCGCCAGCAGGCTCAGCCTCGAATCTGTCACTCCCGGATCCTCATCATCCACCACACGCCGATCGACCGACGTTCGCTGCGCCATGCACAAAGCGTACCGCGCCCGCACCCGACAATCACGCCGTATCCACCTCGTCCAGAAGGAGCGCCATGGCCAGATCATCGTGCTCCCGCCCATCGGCCTCGCGCAACTGGCGCCGGCGCACCCCCTCCACCCGGAATCCGAGCGATGCATACAGCCGACGAGCACGAACGTTCTCCTCGAACACATCAAGATCAATCCGATTCACGCCCGGATCGCCCTCGCCCCCCTCCCGGGTCCATCGCGCCCACGACAGCAAAGCCTCCATCAACGCTCGGCCAAGCCCGACCCCCTGGTGTGACGGATGCACGCCCAACGACACGTGCGCCGCGTGCCGGACCATGCTCGGCCTATATCGCCGGATCTTCGCTTCGCCGATGATGCCCCCCTTGAGCACACCGACCAGCATGATTCCATCTCGCAACGGAAGCTCCGTCCACTTCCGAAGCCTGGTCCGCATCTCGCGCACACTCGCGGGAACCTGGTCCGGCTCCCAAACGACGCCCCGCCCATCCTCCGCCAGCGACCGATCCAGCGATTGCAAACCCTTTGCGTCCCGCAGGATCACCCTGCGGATCACCACCTCGCGCCCGTCCCGCAGCGCCACACACCGCGCCGCATAACGCGCGTTCACCCTTCATCGCCCCGGGCAACCGCCGCTTCCCACGCCTCGATCACCGCGCGCGCTCTGGCGCCCACCTTCCCGCTTCCAATCGTCTTGCCCTCCACCCGCGTGACCGGCAGCGCGCCCCACTGTGAATTGGTGAGAAACACCTCGTCCGCGTCGAGCACGTCCGACACCCCAAGCATCCGACGCTCCACAACCAGCCCCTCAGCTTCAAGCGTCTCACGCACAAACGCGCGGGTGATGCCCGGCAACACCGGGCTCGAGAGCGATCGCCCGCCCCCCGAGCCGCTGCCCGGCACGCCGGCCAAAAGCTCACCCGACGCCTCCGCCGCCACCTCCGCCTCTTCCCCACGCGCAATCGGCGTGCGCGCCACCCCATCCTTCACCACGAACACGTTGCTCACCGCGCCGCCCGCCACGTGATTCGTCACCTGCAGCATCAGCGCCTCAGACGCCCCTGATCGCGCGGCCTCTCGCAGCTCCCGAAGCCGCATCCAGTAGTTCAGCGTCTTGTGTCCCTGCGTCGGGTCCAGCGGATTCACACGCGCGCTCGCCACCATCACCAACGCGCCCCGCTCAAACACGTCTTGTGGTCGCTCCGACGCCGGCTGCGCCGAGATGACAAGCGTCGGAGTCGTGGGCCCCGCGCCCGTCGGGCCGAGCATCCGAAGATCCCCGCCCGTCATCGTCAGACGAACCCGCGCACGTTCGAGTCCCGCACGCTCCACCACGCGCCGAACCGCCTCCGCCAACGGATTCAACCGCACCGATTCGCTGAGCCCAAGCGCTCGCGCAGAGACCTGCAAGCGCTCAAGGTGCCGGTGCAACCGGAACACTCGCCCACGCGCCGCCAGCATCGTCTCGAACAGCCCGACGCCGTGCTGCAGGCCCGCGTCGAGCGGCGAAATCTCCGCCTGTTCCGGCTCGACAAACTCGCCATTGATCCACAGCGTGAGCACGCTCATCGCGCACCTCGCCCGCCCGCACCCGGCTCCGCCCCCGGAGCCGGCGGCGGCGTGGCCGCGGGCTCCACCGGCGCCGGCGGCGCGCCGGACTCGGCCGGCGCATGCGGCGGCTCGAACGACGACTCAGGCGCGGGAGTCGTCGCCGCAACATGTTCACCCCAAACCCTCGGCGCCAACTCAGCCGCCCCATACACGCCCAACCACAACAGCGCGTGCGCAAACAGCACCGCCATCGCGTCCTCTCGTGACAATCGAAACGACGCCCAGACGATCACCAGGTACACGGCCGTCGCCAGACCCATGCTCACCGGCCGATCAAGCATCCCCCAGCCCGTCGGTGCGATGCCCATGTTCAACACGAGCATGAATAATCCCGTCGCGGCGAACATCCGCGAGAGCGCGAGCCGCGTATCGCCCACCGGCCGCTTCCGCCACATCGCCACGCCCTTCACCGCGAGAAAGCCGAGCAGCGTCCCCACGGTCCCCCACACCAGCACCAGACCAACCTCACGCGCCAGCGACTCCTCAGAGCCCCCGCGCGCCCGTTGCTGCGCGTGCACCGCCGCGAGCGCGGCCGCCGCTCCCAAGCCGGTCAGCCCCGCAGCGAGCGGGAACGACGCCCCGAACCACCCGGGCGACGACACGGGCTTGGCGCCGGCCCCAATGTTCGGTGCTTCACTCGCCCGCTCACCACTGCCGGCGCGAAAGATCTCCTTCGCCCTGGATGGCTCGCCCTCAACGCGAGAGAGCTTCGCGTCCTCATGCTGCGAATCACGAGCGGCCGGATCGCGGTCGTCTTCCATCCCCTCAGAATAGCCACAGGCCCCCGATCACCATTCCGCAACGGGATATCATCGCCCCGTGCCATCGAACGAACACCATCTCACCATCGGGCTCGTGCAACGCCGTTGCTCCGAAGACGTGCAGGCCAACGTCCGCTCAGCCCTCGACGGCGTTCGCGAGGCCGCGTCCAAGGGCGCCGCCGTCGTGTGCCTGCAGGAGATGTTCAACGCTCCCTACTTCTGCAAAGCCGAGGATCACGCCCGATTCAACTTTGCAGAGCCCATACTCCCGCCCGACACCGGGCCCACCATTCGGAGCTGTCAGGACGCCGCGAAGCGCCACAAGGTCGTGCTCGTCGCGCCGGTCTTCGAACGGCGAGCCACGGGCCTGTACCACAACTCCGCGGCCGTGATCGACGCCGACGGTTCATTGCTGGGGGTCTATCGCAAGATGACCATTCCCGATGACCCGCTCTACTACGAAAAGTTCTATTTCACGCCAGGTGACGCCGCGGGCCCGCCCGTCTGCGCGGAGCGCCGCGCCAACACCGCCAGCGGGTTCGCGTCATGGAAAACGGACGCCGGTGATGTCGGAGTGCTGATCTGCTGGGACCAGTGGTACCCGGAGAACGCTCGGATCACATCCCTCCTCGGATCGGAGATCCTCTTCTTCCCCACGGCCATCGGCTATCACCCCGACGAGAAATCGCAGTACGGCGCCGCGCAGCGCGACTCGTGGATCACGATCCAGCGATCCCACGCGATCGCCAACGGAGTGTTCGTCGCCGCGGTGAATCGGATCGGACACGAGCCCGAGCCGGGCACCAAGGGCGTGGAGTTCTTCGGCGGATCGTTCATCGCCGATCCCTCGGGCCAGGTCATCGCCCAGGCGCCCGAACAGGACGAAGCCGTGCTCGTCGCGACGTGTGATCGTCGGCTCATCCGAGAACGGCGAGAGCACTGGCCCTTCCTGCGAGACCGGCGCGTGGACGCCTTCCATCCCATCCTGCAACGATGGCTCGCGCCA
Organism: uncultured Phycisphaeraceae bacterium; assembly: GCA_964638515.1. Lineage (GTDB taxonomy): Bacteria > Planctomycetota > Phycisphaerae > Phycisphaerales > UBA1924 > CAYPGJ01. The sequence continues at coordinate 29,181 of CAZWZL010000001.1, read as the reverse complement.
TGAGCGTCCGATTCCCCGCCGAATGGGAGCCGCACGACGCCACCTGGCTCGCCTGGCCGCACAACTCCGAGGATTGGCCGGGCAAATTCGAACCCATCGAGTGGGTGTTCTGCGAGATCATCCGCGCGATCACCCCCGGGGAACGCGTGGAGCTCGTCTGCAACACCCCCGTCGCGCTCGAGCGCGCCACAGAATGTCTCGCGCTCTCCCACATCCCCCTCGAGCGCGTCAGGCTCCACGTCCTGCCCACCGATCGTGGATGGATGCGCGACGCGGCGCCCACATTCGTCCACCGCGATGAGCGATCGCTCTCTCCCGTCCGCTGGGGCTTCACCGGCTGGGCGAAGTACGACAATCACACGCTGGATGCGCGCATCCCCGAACTCGTGGAGAGCGTCACCGGCCTGCCGCTGTCCGCCGCGCTGCGCCATGACACCGGCAAGCCCCTCGTGCTCGAGGGCGGCGGCATCGAGACCGACGGACAGGGCCTGCTGCTCACAACGGAAGAATGCCTGCTGCACCCTTCCATTCAGGTCCGCAATCACGATTTCTCGCGTGAGGACTACGAGCGAGCCTTCGCGGAATGCCTGGGCATCTCACGCACCGTCTGGCTCGGAAGCGGCTGCGCGGGCGACGACACCCACGGCCACATCGACGACCTCGCCCGCTGCACGCCCGACGGCTCCGTCTTGCTCGCGTACGAGGCCGATGCTTCCGACGACAACCACGCGATGTCCGTCGACAACGAGCAACGACTCCGCGCCGCCGGCCTGCGCGTCGTGCGACTCCCGTTCCCCAGCGCGGTGTGGTTCGACGACCAACGCCTTCCGGCGTCGTACGCCAACTTCTACTGCTGCAACGCCGGCGTGCTCGTGCCGACGTTCAACGATCCGCTGGATCGCGTCGCGCTCAACACCATCGCGAAGGCGTTCCCCGATCGACCCGTGACGCCCATCTTCGCGCGAGACCTCGTGCTCGGGCTCGGAACGATCCACTGTCTCACGCAGCAGCAACCCGCCGCCATCCCGGCGCGCTGACCGATCGTCACTCGACGTCGAGCTCGCGAACGCGCTTCAGCCGACGCATCGTCTCGGTGTGCTCACGCAGCAGGTCCGCGAGCGCGCCGTGCCCGGACACGTTCTTCAGCACCATCTCCGGATGGCTGCGATCGGACGTCACAAGCCGCACACTGCCCAATCGCACCGCCCGCTGCCACAGGCTCTGCTCCACCGTGAAATCACGCACCCGATACAGCTCTATCTCGTCCGTGCGCTTGTTCAAGACCCCCTGACGCGTTCGCAGTCGCTGTGTCGTCAGCTCGTATCGCGTAAACCGCGTCTCCAGGAGAACCACCACGCCATACACGATCGGCACGACCAGAAACGCCAACAACGCCCCGAGCAGGAACACCGGCGCATTGCCCCACTGGCTCGGCCCGCCACGCCACACCTCGCGCTCACCACGATCTCCCGCGGTCGGCGCCGCGCCCTCTCCACCCCCCCGTTCTTCGCGAGCCTCCGGTTTGGCCGGCGCCGCGGGCGTCGTCTCGACGCTCGGCTTCGGGGGCGCCGGCGAATCTCTTGCCACCATCACCTGCTCCACCACGATGCCCCCCTCAACGCCCAGACGCTCCGCCTCACCGGCCGACGAGGCTTCCACCTCCATCTCCCTGGTTGCGCCCGTCGCAGGATCCGCCCCGACCACGCGGTACTTCATGCGTCATCCTTCCGCTCGATCCCCGCTCGATTCCACACCCGCCTCAGCTCCGCAGCTCCGGTCCCCTCGTGTGCCAGTCCGTGGCCGACTCGTGCATCCGCGCAATCCGCAGCATCCGCGCCTCGTCAAACGCCGGCCCGATCAGCTGCACGCCGACCGGCAACGCCTGGCCGCTCGACCCGGCTCCCACCGCAAACCCCGCCGGGATCGTGATGCCCGGCAGACCCGCGAGATTGGCCGTCACCGTGTACACGTCTTCGAGATAAAGCGCCAGCGGATCGTTGGCCTTCTCCCCGATCCGGAACGCCGGCCCGGGTGTCGCGGGCATCAGCACCGCGTGCACGCCGGGGCCGCTCGCCGAGAACGCCGCGTCAAAGTCGCCCTTGATCACGCGTCGTGCCTTGAGCGCCGTCAGGTAGTACGCGTCGTAGTACCCGCTCGAGAGCGCATACGTCCCAAGCATGATGCGCCGCTGCACCTCCGGGCCGAATCCCTCCGCGCGGCTCTTGGCGTACAGGTCGAACAACTCCTCCCCCTCGGCTAGCGCAGCGCGCCGCCCATACCGAATCCCATCAAACCGCGCCAGATTCGATGACGCCTCCGCCGGCGCGATGATGTAGTACGCCGCGATGCCGTGCTGAAGGTTCGGCAGATCGATCTCCACGATCGTCGCGCCGAGACGCTTGTACACCTCGATCGCGCTCTTCAGCGCGCCATTCACGGCCGAGTGGTTCTTCTCGCTCCAGGCCTCTCTCGGCACACCAAGCCGCAATCCCTCAACCGGCCTCTCAAGCTCCTGCCCGAACTGCACCGATCCCTGACGCGCCTCCGACGCGCTCGTCGAATCCAATCCGTCAAACCCCGAGATCACCTGCAACGCGATCGCGGCGTCTCCCACCGTTCTCGTGAGCGGCCCGATCTGATCAAGACTCGAAGCAAACGCCACCAACCCGTACCGCGACACCCGCCCATACGTCGGCTTGAGCCCGACCAATCCCGTCAGGCCCGCGGGTTGCCGAATCGATCCTCCCGTGTCGGACCCCAGCGCGAGCCCGACCATGCGCGCCGCAACCGCCGACGCCGAGCCGCCCGACGAGCCGCCCGCCGCCCGAGTCGTGTCCCAGGGGTTCACCGTCTTCCCGAGCGCGGAGTTCTCACAGCTCGAACCCATCGCGAACTCGTCGAGGTTCGTCTTGCCGACCACCACCGCGCCGGCCGCCTCCAGCCGCCGCACCACCGTCGCGCTGAACGGGCTCTCGTAGTGCTCCAGGAAGCGCGACGCGCACGTCGTGCGCCCGTACTCCGTGCAGATGTTGTCCTTCAGAGCGATCGGCACGCCCGCCAGCGCGCCCGCGTGCTCACCCGCCGCCAAGGCTCGATCAATCGCCCGCGCCCGCTCGATCGCGCGCTCCTCGAACACTTGCAGAAACGCCCCGATCGTCCCATCCAGCGCGCCGATCCTGGCGAGCGAAGCCCTCGCCGCATCCTCCGCAGACACGCGCCGCGCCACGATCTCGCCGCGCAGCGAGCCAACCGTCATGTCCGTCAACGCGCCGGTCAAGCCCCGCTCTCCTCGCCAAGCACCCGCGGCACGCTCACGTACGGCGGAAGCAACCCCCCGCCCCGCGGCGCGATCCGCGCAACGTCCGATGGTCCGAGCCGCGTGCTCCCGGCGCCGCGCTCGCCACTGGGGAGGTCTTCGTCCGTGCGATCGGACGCATCCACAGGCCCCGTCATCGGCTCAACGCCCGAAAGGTCCATCTCCCGCAGACGCTCGATATATCCGAGCACCGCCACCATCTGGTCGGTGTAGCGCGACACCTGGTCCTCCGTCAACGCCAATCGCGCCAAACGCGCGACCTTCCGAATCGCATCGGGGGTCAACTCGCTCATGCAATCACGCTCCCGCTCTCGAAACCGCGCCCGGGTGCTCCGTCACCCACCGTCTCATCACCCGCGTCGCGATCATCCCAACGATCACCACCACAGCAATCGACAGCCCGATCCCCCCGATCACCACCCACTCCGGCATCCGATCCTTCACCGCGTCCTTCGCCTCCGTCGCCGCCAACGACCGCACCGACGCCGCGATCCAAACCGCCGCGGCCGTCCGGGGCGCCAGCCCGATCACCGAACCAAGCAACGCCGCTCCCCAAGGCACGCGCGTCGATCCCAACGCCAGATTCGTCAGCGCAAACGGCGAGTTCGGGGGCAACCGCACCAGCGTCACCATGCCCAGCGCCTTCCAGAACCCGCTCCCCACCATCGCGTTCCGAACCGCCAGCCACTCCGGACGAGACGACAGCACGTTCATCACATCCGCGCTGGCCGCCCGACGAGCGACCCCCATCCCGATGACCGCGCCACCAAGAATCCCCCCCAACGCCGCCGGGAACCCCGTCGCGAACCCGAACGCCCACCCGCCCAAAATCGCCTGCGAGTACGTCGGCAGCAACGCCAGCCCGGAACACACCGCCAACGCAACCACATACAGCGCCACCCCCGGCTCGCCGTGCGATCGCAACCAAGGCCCCACCACCCCGAGCGTCCCGAGAATCACAAAGCCCCCGACGGCCGGTGCCGCAGCCGCCACCGCGGCCATCGGCCCAGCCTTGCCGAGACGCTGCCACAACGTCCTCTCACTCCCCGGAGAACCTGTCCCCTCGATCGACCCGTCCTCTACCATGGCCCCACGCTACCATCCCCGCGACAGCGCGGCCCGTATCCCGCGCTCCCGTCACGCCAGGCCGGGCGAAAGCCCAGCCACGGAGATTCCCCCGTGCTTCCAAAGCCCCCCGCCCGCGAGGGCTCCCCCGGGTTCCTCTTCCTGCCACCGTTCCGCGTCCAAGGCGCCTCGATCGCCGGCGAATCCACCTGCATCCAGATCCCCGAACTCGACGTCTGCTTCGACATGGGCGCGTGCCCGCGACACGCGCTCGCCTCCAAGTACGCCGTCATCTCCCACGGCCACATGGACCACGTCGGCGGGCTCGCCTACTGGTGTTCCCAACGCCGGTTCCAGGGCATGGGAACGGGCACGATCATCTGCGACGCGCGCGCGGAACGAGCCGTCCGCCGAATGATGGACGGCTTCGTCGAACTCGAACAACAAACAACCCCCTTCGACATCATCCCCCTCGAACCAGAACAGGAAGTCCAGATCAAGAACAACGTGATGCTCAAGGGCTTCGAAGTCGAGCACACCTGCCCCGCCTTCGGCTACTCCATCATCGAGAAGCGATCGAAACTCAAGCCCGAATTCCTCAATCTTCCTCAGGAAAAACTCCGGGAACTGAAGGCGAACGGCGTCGACATCACGCGCACGCTCGATGTGCCGCTCGTGGCTTATCTGGGCGACACCGCGCCCGGCCCGGCGCTCGTGCGCCCCGAGGTCCGCACCGCCCACATCGTCATCTCCGAATGCACGTTCGTCGAGCCGGATCACAAGTCGCGCGCCAAGATCGGCAAGCACCTGCACCTCGATGACATCGCCGAGTGGCTCCCCGTTCTCGAATGTGAGCACCTCGTCCTCATCCACGTCTCGCGCCGATCCAATCTCGTCACCGCACGCAAGCACCTCATCAACGCCGTGGGCCACGAAAAATCACAACGCGTGCACTTCCTGATGGACGCGCGCACCAACCGAAACCGCTACGACCAGCAGCTGGCCGACGCCGCCGCGCAGGAACAAAAACACTCGTCCTGATGCGTTTTTGTCGCTCGGTGTTGACACGCGCCGAGCCGCCCCGTACGTTGGGTTCCCCCCGCGTCGCTCGCCCCGACGACGCGCCCGGGGACGGCGTTAGGTGGGATCTCTCGGGGCGAAGTTCAACCACGAGCCCGATGCCTTTCGGGCGGAGCCTCGCGCATGACCGGACCGGATCACAAGATCTGGGACGCTATTCTCTTGCACATCCGAAGGCACCACGTCGGTGTCTGCCGGAAGTGGTTCGACGAGCTCGAGTTCCTCGGCATCGACCGGGGCTCGCTCTTTCTGCGCGTCCATCAGCCCGCGCGACGCAGATACCTCGAGACCGATTGCGCTGCCTTCTTCACCGAAGCCGCCCAGGCCATCACCGGCATGCTCCTCACAGTGCGATTCCTTCGTGCAGGCGAATCACTCGCCGCGCTCAACGGACACGCACCATTCATGCCCTCCGCCCCCGCCGCCGATGAGCCCGACCACAACCTCGACGAGCTCGCCGAACAACCAACCCCCAACGGGCCGGCCATCCCACTGCCGCCCATCCCCAAGGCGCCCGCGCGAGTCTCTCACGCCGCGGAGTCACTGAGGGTCTCGCCCGATTTCACCTTTGACAACTTCATCACCGGGCCGGAAAACCGCCTCGCGCACGCCGCGGCCCTCGCCGTCGCCGAAAACCCGGGGCGCGCGTACAACCCGCTCTTCATCCATGGCCGCGTCGGTCTTGGCAAATCCCACCTGCTCCAGGCCGTCTGCCACCGAATCTGTGATCGGAATCCCGCCGCCACGATCCACTACACCTCCTGCGAAGGCTTCCTCACCCAGTTCGTCGAGGCCGTCACATCCAACCAGATGCCCGGCTTTCGCCATCGATTCCGAGACGCCGACGTGCTCGTAATCGACGACATCCACTTTCTCGCCAACCACGACCGTGTGCAGGAAGAGTTCTTCCACACGTTCAACTCGCTCTTCCAGGCCCAGAAGCAGATCGTGCTCTCGTCCGACGCGCCGCCCGACCTGATCCCATCTCTTGAAGAACGCCTCGTCTCACGCTTCAAGTGGGGTCTCGTCGCCGAAGTGGAGCGCCCCTCCTACGACACCCGAATCGCCATCGTCCAAAAGAAGGCTGAACTCCGAGGACTCGACATCCCCAGCGATGTCGCGGCCCTCATCGCCGCCTCCATCGACGCCAACATCCGCGAACTCGAGGGCGCCGTCGTCCGCCTCCAGGCGCAAGCCAACATCGAAAACCTGCCGCTCTCGCTCGATCTGGCACAGCGGGTCTTGGCCCAACTCCCGTCCAAGGCCCCACTCAAGGTCTCAATCAGCGTCATCATCGACACCGTGGCCGAGTTCTATTCCCTCAAACTCTCCGACCTGCAATCAAAACGCCGGCAGAAATCCATCGCACAGCCACGCCAGCTCTGCATGTTCCTGGCCCGCAAGCTCACCGACCACTCCCTCGAAGAGATCGGCAACTACTTTGGTGGCCGCGACCACACCACCGTCATGCACGCCGTTCGAACCACGGCCGAGCGGATGGAAGCCAACCCGGACTACGCCGCTGTAGTGACAACCCTGCAACAACGGTCCCAGATCCCCCGTCCCGGGGTGCAGCGGTAAGCGCCAGGGCGACCAAGACATCCTGTCGGCTGCGCCAACCAAGCACCATGCATGGTGCCCCTGAATGGTTGTGGAAATCCTGTGCGACCATCCCACCGACTCCTCGAATCGCCACCAGCCAAACCTCACCGACAAACCACCGACAGGAGAGCGACGAACCAATCGCCCGTAACAAGCCGAAGCACAAACACTTATGGCGAGATTCCGGGATGTGTCCACATCCCGACAGGCCATACGAATCCCTTTGCGCTTCGCTTTCTATAGAGAACGAAGAACCATCCACCTCCCTTGGCCATTCAGAAGTGCTCGTGATCTGGATTCTTTGTGGATAACCACGTCCTTGGGTGACTTCTCGTGGGCCCACAACCCCAATTGGTCGTCCAGCCTCTTCGCAGGTCACCATGCCGGGGCCACGTTGCAGGAAGTGACAAGCTAGGCCCGACCAACCGATGAATGGAGGCTCAAAGGCGTTGTTCTCGTCAATGGGGTTGGAACCCAAACGCCCTAGGATCGGTCTGAAGAGGGCTGGTTGCACGTGTTTGGGAGCCAGCTGTCCAGAATGAACGGCGACCGGAAGGGGCATCAAGGAGGCTTCCATGGCAGAGGCGGGTGATGGACGAACGGCGCAAGGCATGGATGCGGACGCCGCCGTGGCCGAAGTGCGCCGGGCGTACGACCGGCTCAAGGGCGAGGTCCACAAGACCATCGTGGGGCAGGACGACGTGGTCGACCAGCTGCTCACCGCGATGTTCTGTCGGGGCCACGCGCTGGTGGTTGGGGTGCCGGGGCTCGCGAAGACCCTGCTGATCTCGACCATCGCCCGCGCACTGAGCCTGGAGTTCTCTCGAATCCAGTTCACGCCAGACCTCATGCCCTCGGACATCACCGGCACCGAAGTCATCGAAGAGGACAAGACGACCGGGTCCCGTGCCCTCCGCTTCGTCGCAGGCCCGGTGTTCGCCAACGTCATCCTGGCCGACGAGATCAACCGAACACCACCCAAGACCCAGGCCGCCCTGCTCGAAGCCATGCAGGAGCGTCAGGTCACCGTCGGCGGCATGCGGCACCCGTTGCCCTCCCCATTCTTCGTCCTGGCAACCCAGAACCCCATCGAGCAGGAAGGCACCTATCCCCTGCCCGAAGCACAACTGGACCGATTCCTCTTCAACGTCCTCATCTCCTACCCCACGGAATCTGAGGAAGTCGAAATCGTGCGTCGAACCACCACGCGCGACGAGGCCGAGCCCGAGCCCGTGCTCACCGGCGAGGACGTCATCCGAGTGCAGGAGCTGGTGCGCGAAGCGCCCGTGGCCGATCACGTGATCAGGTACGCGCTCCGTCTCGCGCGCGCGACGCGCGTCGGGCCGGGCGTCGAAGGCGCCGAGGACGCCCCGCCCATGGTGCGCCAGTACCTCTCATGGGGCGCTGGCCCCAGAGCCAGCCAGGCTCTCGTCTTGGCCGCAAAGGCCCGCGCCATCCTCTCCGGCAGCTACCACGTCACCGTGGAGCACGTTCGATCGGTGGCCAAGCCGGTGCTGCGCCACCGAATCATCATGAACTACAACGCCGAGGCGGACGGCGTGACCGCCGACGCCGTGGTGGAGAGCCTGCTCAACGAGACCAGCGTTGAAGGCCTGAACGCCGCCGATAAGAAGAAGATGGACGCGGTGATTCGGTGAGCGTCTGATGGCCGCGGAACTCCCGAGACCGGCAGGACCAACGACGCCAAACGCCGTCGACGCCACGCTGTATCTGCACCCACAGACGCTGGCGCGCCTCGGCTCGCTCGAACTGCGCGCCAAGCACATCGTCGAAGGCGTCATGAACGGCATGCACCGCTCGCCCTATCAGGGCGTCAGCGTCGAGTTCGCCCAGCACCGGCCCTACGTGCAGGGGGACGACCTGCGCCGGCTCGATTGGAAAGTCTTCGGCCGCTCCGACAAGCTCTATCTGAAGCAGCATGAGCAGGAAACCAATCTCGACGTCGTCGTGATGGTCGACGCGTCCGGGTCGATGAACTTCGGCACGCGGATGTTCGAGGAGGCGTCAGGCTCAGGCAGGAAGACAAGCGTCGACGGACGCGTGAACTGGACCAAGTTCGATCACGCCACCGCCGTGGCCGCGGCGCTCTCCTACATGGCGCTCACGCAGGGTGATCGAGCCGGCGTCGTCGTGTACGCCGACGGCGTCAAGAACATGGTGCGGCGCTCGAGCGCGCAGGGCCAGTGGCGCCAGATCGTCACGGCGCTCGCCACACACCCGGTCGAGGCGCCCACCGACATCGGGCGCGCGATGGACCAGACCATCGCCAAGCTGACCAACCGATCTCTACTGGTCATCGTCAGCGACTTTTACGCCGATCCCGAAGACATCCGAGCCGCGCTCGCGCGCGCCCGCCACCGAGGCCACGACGTCATCGTGATGCAGGTGATCGACCGCCGAGAGGAAACCTTCGACCTGCGCGAAACCGCGCCGTTCCTCGGCCTGGAGGGCGAGGGCCGTGTGCGCATCGACCCACGCGCCATCCGCGATGCCTACCTCGAGTCCTTCGAGAAGCACCGCAAGGAGATTGAGCGCCTGGCCCGCGGGCTCGGCTTCGACTACCAACTCGTCCGCACCCACGACTGGCTGGGCCCGCCGCTCGCAGCATTCATGTCGCGCCGGAACGCGCGCCTCAAGCGGGCGAAAATGGGATGAGGAGGCCCGCCCCGTGACGTTTCTTCACCCGATGTTGTTCGCGGCAGGGGCGGCGTGCGTGGCCATCCCGATCCTCATCCACCTGCTCGCCCGACGAAAGCGAAAACCCATCGTCTGGGGCGCGATGCGATTCCTGCTTGAGGCGTACCGCAAACAAAAGCGCCGCCTGCGCATCGAGCAACTCCTCCTCCTCCTCGCCCGATGCGCGGTCGTGCTCCTGGTGGCCCTGGCCGTCGGCAGACCAGCCCTCCAAGCCGCCGGCGTGCTCGGAGGCGGCGGCAAGACGGTGTACCTGCTGCTCGACACCTCCCTGGCCGCCGGCGCCAAAGGCGAAGACGGCCGCAGCGCGCTCGATCGGTTCCGCGCGAGCGCCGAGTCCCTCCTCACCGGCCTCACAGCCGGAGATCGCGTTGGCGTGATCACGCTCGGCGCCCCCGCACAGAGCGTCGTGCTGCCCGCGGCCTCCGACACCGGCGCCGTCCGCAACGTGATCGCCCGCATCGAGCCGACGGATGCGCGCGCCGACTGGGCCGGCGCACTCGAACTGCTCCGCACAGAATTGATCAGAGAAGAACGCGAGGATCGCACAAGCGTGCTGGTCGCCATCCTCAGCGATTTCACCACCGGCTCGGCCGACGTCGGTGAATCGCTCTCCAGCGCGCTCAAGGGCATGAAGAACCCGGCCCGCGTAAGCGTCGCAGCCAGCGAGCCGGCCCCCGTCCCGGGCGGCAACGTCAGTGTCTCGGCCGTGGACGCCCTGCGCCCCGTTGTCATCACCGGCGGTGATGTCGCCGCCTCCGAACAGGTGCGCGTGCGACTCACTCGCAGCGGCGACGCCGTCGGCGCCTCCAGCACGACCGTGATCCGAGTGGGCGCGGCCTCCGGCGAAACGGGCCGCGTGGAAGGAGCATGGTCCCGGGCTGAAGTGCGATGGAGCTCCGGACAAAGCGAAGCCGGCGCCTCCCTCAGCGTCGATACCTCGGCCGCAGCGCGACGCGCCGCAAGCGGCTGGGCGATCATCGCCGAAATCGATGAAGACGCCGTCTCCGGTGACAACACGTTTCGCCGCCCCGTCGGCGTTCGAGAATCCATCAAGGTCGGCGTGGTCGATCGCCGGTCCTTCGCAACCGGCTCACGCGTGCTCATCATGTCCGGAGGCGAGTGGCTCGCGCTGGCGCTCCGCCCCGGCAAGATCGGCGCGGCCCAGGTGGAGCCCACGGACATCCAACCGACCGCGATCGACGCCTCCGCGCTCGCCGGCCTCGATGTCGTGTTCGTCTGCCGGCCGGATCTCGTCGAGCCCGACGGGTGGGACAGACTCTCAAAGCACGTCGAATCGGGCGGCGTGGTGGTCGTGTTCCCGCCTCCAGACGCCACCGTGCACACATGGTCCGACGGGTTCGTGCGAGCGTTTGCCCTCGACTGGCGCATCGCCCGTGAGCCACTGATACGAGAGTCCCCCGCACGTCTCGCTGCCGAGCAACCCGAACACGCGCTCACAACGTTGCTCCGCCCCGAGATGGCCGAGCTCACCCGCGCCGTCGGTGTCACGCGAACACTCCCGCTCGAGAGCGGCACGGCCGCCGATGTGCTCCGCCTCGAGGACGGAACGCCGTGGATTATGGCCGCGCGCGCCGGCGAACACCTGGGCGCCGGAATGGTGGTGTACGCCTCCTCCGCACTCAACGTCGCCTGGACCGACCTGCCCGTGAAGCCACTTATGGTGGCGCTCACGCAGGAAATCGTCCGACAGGGCGTCGGCGCCGGCGTCGCCAGCTGGGCCCAGATGGCGGGCGCACACGTCTCGGCGCCCAGACGCGCCGAAGAACTGCGCGAAGCCGGTTCGCCGGAACTCGCCGGCATGTTCGTCGACGCCACCGGGCGAAGCCTTGAGCCCGCGCGCCGAGCCGCTCTCTTTCGCGCGATCGACGGGCGAGGCGCAGAGCGAGGCCTGGTCGGTATCAACGCCGATGTGCGCGCCGGTCGCGTCGATACCCAGGGCGCGGCGGTCGTTGGGGGGTGGCTGACACAAGGATTCGAGGGAGCCGACGGCGGCGTTCGATGGGTCTCGGCCGACGGATTCGGTCAGCTCTCCAAGGCCCGGGAAGAGAAGGCCGTCGCGGGCTGGCCGCTGCTGCTCGGCGCCTTGTTGCTCGCGATGCTCGAAACTCTGCTCGCCCGCTCGTTCTCACACGCCGTTCGAGAAGAAGAAGGCGCCCCGGCATGAGCGATTGGGCACGATGGCTGCTCGGCCTTCGAGACGTGGCGCCCGGCGCCGAGGGGGTCGCATTCGGTTTCGAACGCGCGTTCCCCGCGTGGGCGTGGGCCGGCGCGGGCATCGTCGCGATCGTGTTCGCGGCGTGGTCCTACCGCAAACTGACCGGACCGCTCTGGGCAAGAAGCTCGCTCGCGAGCCTTCGCGCACTGCTGCTGATGTTGGTGGCGGCGCTGGCCGCGGGCCCAAGACTCGTGGAACGCGAGGAGAGCGTCGAGCGCGACTGGGTCATGGCGCTCGTGGATCGTTCCGCCTCCATGACCATCGCCGACGCCGAACACGCGCAGGGCGTTCGACCAACGCGCGACGCCGCGGCCATCGGCGCCATCAGCGCCACCAAGGACATGTGGGATGGCCTCGCGCGCGAACGAGAGCTGGTGTGGATGGGGTTCGACGCGGGCGCGTACGACCTCAAGCGCGACGCGCAGGGCGAGCTTTCCTTCGGCGAGCCCAAGGGGCGCCGCACGGCCATCGGGCTCGCTATCGAGCAGGCCCTGCGTCGAGCGGCCGCCCGCCCCCTCTCGGCCATCGTGCTCTTCACGGACGGCCGAAGCATCGATGAACCCGGCCGAGCCGCGATGCGCCAACTGCAGGCCGAGCGCGTGCCGGTGCACATCGTGGCGCTGGGAAGCGAGGATGGGGTCGGCGATATCGGCATCGCTCGGGTCGAGGGTCCCGGCGTGGCCTACGTCCACGACGTCGCGCCCATCACCGTGGACATCGAACGCTTGGGCGCCCCGGGCAGCGGCGTACGCGCCGCATCCGTTCGACTCGTGGACGTCGGAACGAATATCACGCTCGAGGAGCGACGCGTCGAGATCGGAGACCAGGGCGCCACCGTCGCGCTCGGGAGACGAGAGGATCTCGCGGGCAAGTCGGTGTGGCGTGTGGAACTCGTGCCGGAAGGCGAAGACCTCATCGAGGGCAACAACAGCGCGGAAACCACGGTGGAGTTCGTCGAGAGGCCCATGCGTGTGCTGTACGTGGACGGGTATCCGCGATGGGAACAGCGGTACGTCAAGAATCTGCTGCTTCGCGAGAAAACCATCGTCTCTTCGGCGCTCCTGCTGGCGCCGAATCGCCGTTATCTGCAAGAGGGCGATGTCGAAGTGGACGCGCTGCCCGATTCGCCCGAGCGGTGGGCGGAGTTCGACGTCATCGCGCTGGGCGACGTTGATCCGGGGGTGTTCACGAAGACGCAACTGGAACAACTGCGCGAGCACATCGCGCTCAGGGGCGCCGGGCTGCTGTGGATCGGCGGCGCCGGCTCCACCCCGCAAAAATGGTTCGACACACCCCTGGCCGACGTGCTGCCGATGACCGGCTCGCCCGGACAATCCGCCTGGCCGAGCGTCGTTGGAATGGTCTTGGTCGAACCGACACCGCTCTCCGAACGGCTCGGCGTGCTCCGTCTCGGGAGCGACGAAGGCGACGGGTGGCCCGCGGAAATGCTCCGCGAGGACACGGGCTGGAATCTGCTGCGATGGGTGCAGCGCATCGATCCCGAGACATTGAAGCCCGCGGCCGAATCGCTGGCCGTCGGACGAGTGAGCGATACGGATGAGCGATGGCCGGTGGCGCTCACGATGCGGTTCGGCGCCGGCTCCGTGGTCTACGTCGCGACGGACGAAACGTGGCGATGGCGATTCGGGCGCGGCGAGGAGATCCCCGAGCGGTTCTGGGTGCAGACGCTTCGGTACCTCGGTCGAGGCACGCTGGGCCGCGCCGGCAAGCCGGCCGTGGTGGAAGTCAGCCCGCGCCGCAGCGTGGTGGAGCAGGCCGTTCGAGTGTCGGTGGAACTGCTCGATCAGCGACTGATCGACGCCGCATACCGCTCGATCGGGCTGCGATTGGAGCGCCGGCGCGAAGCCGGAGAAGCAGAAGCCGGAACGGTCATCGAGCTGGCCGCCGGCGCCGAGGATGTGGGTGATGGGTCCGCCGCCCCGCGGCGCTTTGGCGCCGTCTGGACGCCTCCAGAAGCGGGCGAGTGGAGCGTCAGGGTCATCGAACCCGGATTGTCGGGCCTGGGGCTGACGGGTGAAGCGATCGTGTCGCTCCCCGACGACGAGCTGCGCCGACCCGAGACCGATCATGTTTTGCTGGCCCGGCTCGCGCAGGAGACAGGCGGGCGGCTGTGGAAGCCGGACGAACTCTCCGAATTGGCGGGCGCGCTCCCCAACCGTGAAATCCGGGCCGTGCGGGAGCGATTCGAGACGCTCTGGGACACTCCGGCAGCCCTGCTGGCCGTCGTGCTGCTGCTCACGATCGAGTGGATCGGTCGGCGCGCGATTCGGCTGATTTGAGGGGTTTGAACGGGTCTTCGATCTACCCAGGCAGGTGGGACGTACAGTCAACTGAGTGAGGTGGGTGGAGGTAGAGGGGAGGGAGTTTTCGGGCCGAAGATGATGGAGCGGAGACGGGTCCGAAGCGTCAGGAGAAGGCATGGACGTGCGGTCAGAGCGAGGGAGCGCCGGGCTGGAAGGGGTGGAGGCGTCACTGCGGCGTCTGCGCCGGCGAGCGATCGCTACGCTCGTGAGCCAGCGCGTGCTCCTGTCCCTGACCAGCCTGATCGGCGCGCTCATCAGCGTCGTCGCGCTGGATGCCCTTCTGCGATTCCCGGAATGGATTCGCTGGCTGCACTGGGTCGTCGGGGTTTCGACCATCGGCGCCATCGTGGCCGTGTACGTGTGGCCGGCGCTGCGATTCCGCCCGAGCCTCGTCGACGTGGCGCTGCGTGTCGAGCGCGAGAAGGTCGGCGAAGCCGGGAAGCTGGCCAGCGCCGTCGAGTTCGCCAAGGCGCTCCGCGATGGGTCGCTCGGCAAGGGGTTCGAAGCCGAACTCGCGCTGCGCGTGGTGGAGTCCGAGGCCAGGGGCTGGGAATCCGACACCGCGCGTGGCCTGCTTCGCCTCGATCGACTGCGTTCCCGTTCGACATGGTTCATCGTGGTGACCGCCCTGACCGCCGGTGTGGCATGGCTCAGCCCTGCGACGGCCCGCATCGGCGCCGCGCGCGCGCTCACGCCCTGGGCGGGCGTCGAGTGGCCCAAGCGCACCGAAGTGGCCGACGCTACGGGCGTGACCGTGCAGGCGCGAGGGTCATCCATCGCGCTCCGGGGAGTCATGACCAAGTCCAACCGCCCGATGGCGGACACCCGGGTTGAAGCAGAGCACCGAGTCGTCGACGAAAACGGCCAGGCCGGGCCCATCCGCCGCGCCGTGCTGACGCATCAACGCCGGGAAGGCGAGACACCCAAAGGCGTTCGCGGAGGCCTTTTCGAGCGGCTGATCGACGCCGAGGGCGGTTGGGTCGAGTACCGGCTCACCACGCTCGATGATTCGACGCCGTGGAAACGCGTGCGCGTGGTCGACGCGCCGGCCGTCGAACGAGCCAGCGTGAAGATCGAGCCGCCCGCGTACGCCTTGGGCGGTGAGGGCGGCAGGCTCGGCGCGCCGATGCAAGCCGAACTCGGCAACGGCCTGGACGATCGCGCCTCGGCGCCCGTGGCGCTCGCAGGCTCGCGCGTCGAACTCACCGTTCAGCTGAACAAGCCCGTTCCCGGCCTCAAGGACGTCGATCGGCGCGAGTGGATGGAGCGGTCGCTCGGGTCCGATCTGGCCGATGTCGAAACCGAAATCCGAACCGATGGCGCGGAGTGGATCGTCTCGTGGGAGTTGGCGAGCCCCGTCCGCGTCGCGGTGAATCTGCGTGACGAGTGGGGCATCGAGAGCGTCGAAGAGGCCGTGTACCGCTTCGAAGCGATGCAGGACGCCGCTCCGACCGCGATCGTGGCCGAGCCCGCGGCCGACACGTCAGCGCTATCCACAGCGCGCGTGGAGGTCGTTGGCGAGGGGCGAGACGACGTTGGCCTCACGGGCGTGTGGCTGGAGCAGCAGGTGATGCACCGGGCTGGAGCCGGCGAGAAGAGCGTGGAAGGGGGCGCACTCGATGGGGAGGGTGAGCCCGTGGTGATGGCCCGCGCCGAGACCGCGGGTGGACGCACGCTGACGACGGCGAGCGCCGATCTGGAACTCTGGGAGCTGAACGTCACCGCCGGGGATGAGGTGTGGATCTGGACGCTGGCTTCGGACGCCTATCACGACGCAGCCGGCGCTCGGACTCCGACCCGATCCAGCGTGCGACGCGTGCGCGTCATCTCTCAGGAACAGTTCGTGGAGGAGATCCGCTCCGAGCTGGCGGGCATCCGGCGCACGGCCATTCGCGTCGATGAAGGACAGAGCGAGCTGATGGACGCGGCGCGCACCAGAGGCTCCGATCGCGCCACCCGCGCCGGTCAGGCCCAGATCGGCGAACGGCTGGCTCGCCAGGCCGAGGGGCTCGATCGAGTCGCCGAGCGCGTCGAGTCCAACGGGCTGCGCGACGAGGGTCTCTCGAGACTGTTGCAGGACGCGTCCGAAGGCACGAGACGCGCCGGGCAGGCCAGCCGGGCCGCCGTCGAGGGGCTCGAACGAGCCGCCGAGCGCGCTCGACAGGAAGCGGCCGCACAAGGCGCCGCCGGCGCAGCGGAGCTGGACGCGGCCATCCTCAAGGAGCCGGAATCGCGTCAGGTCGAGCAGGAACAGCAGACCGTTCGGGATGAGCTCGCCACCCTCATCGGCGCGCTCGACGCCGGCGAGGACGCCTGGGCCACGCGCCGGGAGATCGAGCGTCTCCTCCAAGAACAGCGCGCCGCACGAGAAGCCCTGCGCGCCGCCGCGAATCAGACGGCCGGCGCCGAGTCCGGCGCCCTGACGCCCGAGCAGCGGAACGCGCTGCAGCAGATCGCGGATCGCCAGGCCGCCATGGCGGAGCGCGCGCAGAACCTGGTTGACGAGATGCCGGCCCGCGCGGAGCAACTCAGCCGGCAGGACCCAAGCGCCGCCGCCGGCATGCAGCGCGCCGCGCAGGAGGCGCGCGCCGCGGGCGTTTCATCCGCGATGCAACAGGCCGGTCAACAGGCCGCGCAGAACCAGACCAACGAGGCGATGGGCTCGCAGGACCGCGCCGAGCGGGCTCTCGAGCAGATGCTCGAAGAGATGGAGCGAGGCGAGCGCACACGACGCGAGGAACTCCGGCGGCGGCTGGCCAGCGTCATCGAGTCCATCGACGGGCTCATCCGCCAGCAGGAAGCAGAGCTGGAGCGATTTGCGCAGGGCGAACGTCTGGGCGTGTTCGCCGGGCTCGACGCCGGCATGATCGCGCTCAACAGGAACACGCTCGCGGTGCAGGACGAGACGCGCGCCACAGGCCGAGAGCTCGCCGGCATCGTGAATCTGCTCGGCCGAGCGTCAGACGCGCAGGTGCGCGCCATCGGCTCGCTGCGCGATGCCAGCATCGACGCCGGCGCAACGCGCGCGGCGGAGGAAGAGAGCCTCGCACGCCTCAAGGAAGCCAAGGGCGAGGCCGAGAAGGTCGACAGGAATGAGGAAGCTCGAGAGCAGCAGGAAAAGCGCCGCGAACTTCGCGCGGCCTACACGGGCCTCCTCGAACGCGAGGTGCAGATCCGCGAACGCACCGGCGCCCTCGCCGCGATCGACGAGCTCAACCGACGCGATCGTGCATCCGTTCGTGCGCTCGGCGAGGAGCAGACCACTCTCCGCGTCGAACTCGCCGACCTTCTTGAGAAGACAACCGAGCTGAGCGAAGCGAAGATCTTCGCGTTCGCCCACGCTCGCGCGGACGCCGCCGCGGGTCGCGCCGCCGAGCAGCTGCGCGCCGGCGAGCCCCGCGTCGCGATCGAACCGGAAGACCGTGTCGTGTCGATCCTGCAGGGACTGGTCCGAGCGCTCCGAAGCGACCCGCGCTCCGATCAGCAACCCGAATTCTCAGAAGGCTCGAGCGGCGGCGGCGGCGGTGGGGGGGCCGGCGGGCAAGCCCCGCTCATCCCGCCCCTCGCTGAGCTGGTGCTGCTGCGCGAGATGCAGGCCCAGGTCGCCGCCGAAACACGCGCCATGGACGAGGCCCGAACCGGGAGGGATGTCGAGCCGCTGAGCGAAGCCCAGCGTCAGCTCGCCGAGATCGGCAAGGCTCTGGTCGAGCAGATGAATCAGGGCGGGGCGACGACCGGCCCGGGGGCTCCGGGGACTCCGGGGGCGACAGGCAATCCCGCCGGCGGTGGCCCGACGGGTGGGGGGGCGTCGCGATGAACACGCGCTGCATCTCGCTCGCGGCCGCCGGCGTGTTCGCGTCCCTGTCCCTCGCGCAGGACGCGCCAAAGAAGCACTCCACTCCGGAAGATCGGCCCGCGCCTTCCAAAGAAGCGCAACCGCTCCCCGGGCTGGATGAGCTGCTCGGCATTCCTAAGAAGGATCCGGGCAAGCCGCCGAAAGACTCGCCCGCGGACCCCAAGGACGCCGAGAAACCTCCAGCGACCGAGCAGGAGCTTGGACGCCGACTCACCGGCCGCGAAATGACTGAGACGTTCGCGCAGGCCGTCGTGCTCATGGGAGACACGGCACAGCGGCTTGGCGGCTCCGGCGACACCGGTCTGGACACGCAACGCATCCAGGAAGAGATCATCCGCCGGCTCGACACGTTGATCGAGAGCGCGCGCGAACAACAGCAGCAGCAACAATCGTCCTCATCCAGCTCCAGCTCGAGCTCATCGTCCCAACCTCAATCGCAGCAGGGCCAACAGCAGGGACAGCAGACCGGCGAAGAGAATCAGGGCGAAGCGCGCCCCCCGGGCGCGCGATCCGGCGCGCTGAGGGAGAGCCTCGAAGCCGCGCGGGCCTCGTGGGGAGCCCTTCCCGCCCGCGTGCGCGACGCGCTCCTGCAAGGCTCGGGCGAAAAATACTCCTCGCTCTACGAGGCGCTCACCGAGGAGTACTACCGCCGACTGGCGGAGGAAGGCCCCAAGCCATGAGGCGAACGCTCGCCACCATCACCCTTGCCCTCGGCGGCATCGTGGGCGCAACGTTCGCGCAGGACGGCGCCGCCAACCGCGCGGCCGACGGGGAGATGACGCCCGAACTCGAAGCAGCCGTGCAGCGAGGCCTCGCATGGCTCGCCACACAGCAGGAGCCCGACGGCGCCTTCGGCTCGGCGCAATACCGCCGACACGTCGCGCTCACCTCGCTCGCCGGCATCGCCATGATGGCCGATGGCAACGTGCCCGGACGAGGCGCGCACGGCGAGGTCGTGCAGAAGAGCCTCGAGTTCATCCTCGCCAACGTCGCGGAAACCGGCCTCATCGCCGCGGACACCTCCCACGGCCCCATGTACGGGCACGGCTTCGCCACGCTCTTCCTCGGCGAGGTGTACGGCATGACCGCCGGCGGCGCGGACACCGCCATGGCCGCGCGCGTGCACGACGCGCTCATCCGAGCCTGCCGACTCATCATCCAGAGCCAGAACGATCAGGGCGGCTGGCGATACAACCCCATCCCCTACGACGCGGACGTCTCCGTCACCATCTGCCAGATCATGGGCCTCCGCTCCGCGCGCAACGCCGGCATCGAGATCCCCAAGGGAACCATCGATCGCGCCGTCGACTACGTGCGCCAGTGCCAGAACGCCGACGGCGGGTTCAAGTACCAACTCTCCAGCGGCCGCAGCGCGCCGCCCCGAAGCGCCGCGGGCGTGGCCAGCCTCTACTACGCCGGCATCTACGAAGACGAAGCGCTCCAGAGCGGCCTCGATTACCTCACCAACACCTTCCTGCCCGGCACGGACGGCGTGAATCAGGCCCACTACTTCTACGGCCACTACTACGCCGTGCAGGCGATGTACCTGGCCGGCGGAGAAGACTGGGCCCGATGGTGGCCCGCCATCCGCGACGAGCTGCTCGCCTCGCAGGAAGCCGACGGCCGATGGTCCGAGCGACAGGCCGGCGACACCTACGGCACCGCCATGGCCCTCATCATCCTCCAGATGCCCAAGCGATACCTCCCCATCTTCCAGAAGTGAGACGCCGATGCTCCGTCCCTTCGTTGTGGCGTTCCTGACCGCGGCCGGCGCCGCGCTCAGCGCGCTCGCGCAGCCCGACCCCGCCACCCCAACACACGAGGTGCTCCTGCGAGATCTCCGCGTCGCCGTGGGAACGATCCTGCGCGCCGACGCCGACGGCGTGGAGTGGATCGAAGCGGGCGGCGTGCGCCGACGAGCCACCGCCGGCGAAGCCCTGGGCGTGGCCATCCGCCTCGCGCCGATGCGCTCCGCCGAGGCCGCGCTCGACGTGATGGGCGTGACCGTCGGCGCCACCGGGCTCGTCGAACTCACCGACGGCCAGCGATACCCCGGCGAGCGCCTCCAGGCCGAGAACGACGGCGAATCACTCGCCTGGCGCCACCCGATGTTCGGACGCATGTCCTTCGCGCTCGACGATGTCCGCCGCGCAGGCTTTGACACGCCCGCGCGCGAACGCATCGAACGCTCGGCCTGGGCCGGCGGCAGCAAGGATGTGGCATGGCTGGCCAACGGCGATGTGCTCGAAGGCTTTCTCGTCGCCATCGGCGAGCGCGTCGAACTGCAGACCGACGGGGGCGAAGCATCCGCGCCCATGGATCGTGTCTCCGGCCTCGCGCTCTCAGGACGCCCCAAACTCACACGCGGGCCGCGATTCTGGCTCGACGAAGGAACGGTGTGCTCAGTCAACGCCGCCTCGAGCGCAGGCGCCGGGTGGACGAGCATCACGCTCTCCGGCGGCCAGACCGCCCGCATCCCGATGAACTCCATCCGCGCCATGGTGTTCGACGCCGGCGTCATCGCGCCGCTCTCCTCCCTGCCCGCGCCCTCCGTGGCCCCGGTGGGCGACCGGGATGTGCTCGACGGCGTCCGCGTGCTTCCCTCCTCCACAACCCCGGCCTGGAACGCCTACGACCTCGAGCTCGGCGGCCCCCTGAGCGCCACCTGGGTCATGCCCGCCGGCGCGCTGCGGTTCAGCGCGATCGTGGAGCTCCCCCTGGCCACGCAGCCCTGGGGCGATTGCGAAATCGTCGTGCTCGTGGACGGCGAGCCCGCGTGGCAGGCCCGCCTCTCCCCCGCTGAGCCCAGCGCGCGCATCGCCATGACCGCCGCAGGACGAAGACTCACCGTCGAAGTCCGCCCCGGCGCCCACGGCGTCGTGAACGACCGCCCCGTCCTCCGACGCGCTCTCGTGATCCTGAGCGAGCCCGAGGCCTGAGCCACCCCTCAGCGCGCCGGACGAGCCTTCAGCCACGCCGCGATCGCCGCGTGCACGTTCCGCTCCACTTCGTCCGGCTGACCCGACGCATCGATCACGGCAAAGTGCTTCGGGTTGGCCTTGGCCTGCGCGAGATACGACGCCCGCACACGCCGGTGAAACTCCGCGCCCTTGGCCTCCATGCGATCCAGCAGCGGATTGAGCCGCGAGGCCGCGACATGCTCATCCACATCAAATACGAGCACAAGGTCAGGCAGCGTCGCGCCGCACGCCACCCGCGCGAGCAGATCAATCTCCCCCGCCGACAGCCCGCCCGCGGCCCCCTGATACGCCACCGTCGACGGCACGAACCGATCCCCCAACACCACCTCCCCACGCGCCAACGCGGGGCGGATCACCTGATCCACAAGCTGCGCACGCGACGCCATGTACAGCATCGCCTCCGTCCGAACACACATCTCGCCATGGATCGGGTCGAGGAGGATTTGGCGGATGCGGTCGCCGACGGGTGTCCCGCCCGGGTCCGGCGCCTCACGAACCACCAGCCCAAGCGACCGCAACGCGCCCGCCAGCCGCTTCTGCTGCGTCGACTTGCCCGAGCCGTCCGGCCCCTCGACGACGAGGAAACAGCCCGCGAGCTGCTTAAGGAAGGCGGGTTTGGAGACTGGGGCGGTCACGGGTGAAGGAGTGTAAAGGCGGGGGCGGCGGGCGGTTTAGAGGGAGGCCTTGCGGGACCAGGTCGTGCCCTGCGCCGTGTCCTTGATCTCGATGCCCATGGAGGCGAGTTGCTGGCGAATCCGGTCGGCCTCGCCGAAGTCTTTGGATTGCTTGGCGGCGGCCCGCGCGGCGATGAGGGA
>CAZWZL010000001.1:0-7088 GCA_964638515.1 uncultured Phycisphaeraceae bacterium | reverse complement strand
ACGAGGTCGCGGATGGTGTAGAAGTTGCCCTTGGATTTGGACATCTTCTCGCTCTCGACCTGCAGGTGCCGCACGTGGAACCAATGCCGCGCAAACGCCGGGGCTCCCGTCGCGCACCGCGACTGCGCGATCTCGCACTCGTGATGCGGAAAAATGTTGTCCTCTCCGCCCGAGTGCAGGTCGATCGTCTCCCCAAGCGCCTCCCGCGCCATCGCGCTGCACTCGATGTGCCAGCCCGGGTACCCCGCGCCCACCCCCTCGAAGTCCCACTTCATCTTGTGTGCAGGGTCCACCTTCCACAACAGGAAATCCGCCGCGTGCCGCTTGGCCGACTGGTTCGCCGCCGACACCCGCCCGCCCGCGCCCGTGCGCAGCGCCTCCAGTGTGTTCCCCGACAGCCGCCCATACTCCGGAAACCGCTGCACGTCGAAATACACGGCCGTGCCCGCCGCCCCCGGCGAGCCCACCACGTACGCCGCCCCCTTCGACAACAACTCCCGGATCATCGCCTGCATCTGCGCAATCTTTCCCGTCGGCCGAGGCATCAGCTCGGGCTTCGCCTCCGCCTCGAGCGCCACCTTCAGCCCCAGGAGCCGCGCATCCGCCAGGAACACCTCCGCGTAGAACGCCGCGATCTGGAACGGGTCGTTCGGGTCGATGTCCGCCGGCGCGCCCGGCGGCAACCGCCCCGACTTCTTCGCCTCCGCGAGGCGTCGCGCGCCCTCCTCCATCCGGTCCACCCCGCCCCCGTCGGCATCATCATCCTCCACCATGTGCCCCACGTCCGTGATGTTCATGACGTGGCGGACTTTGCGCGGGCCTTGATGGGTCTTGCCGGCCGGTCCGGGGGCGCGGAGTTCGCAGAGAGGTGATTCGATCCAACGCCGCAGCACGTCCGCCAGCAGGAACGAACGGAAATTCCCGATGTGCGCGAAGTCGTACACCGTCGGCCCGCACGAATAGAACAGCACCCGCGAGGGGTCCGCCGGCCGGAACTCCTCCACACCCCGGGTCAGCGTGTTGTAAAGACGGAACGTCACGGCGCCAAGGGTAGCCGGGCTAGTGCGCGGGCGGAGCCGCGTAGATGGAGGGCAACCCCACGCCCTTGAGGATCTCATCCTCCTCCGCGTGCATCCGGGCCGAGCCCTCCGGCGTGTCATCGTCATGTCCGAGGCAGTGCATGCACGCGTGCAGCAGGTACAGCAGCAGCTCCGCCTCAGGGGCATGCGATCGAGCCGAGCCCTGCCGCCGCGCCTCATCAGCACACACCAGCACATCCACATCCAGCGCCGTGCTCGTCGCGTCCTCGCGCAGGTCGAACGTCAGCACGTCCGTGGTCGAATCATCTCCCGAGTGCCGCGCGTGCATCGCGCGCATCTCTTCGTCACCGATGATGCGCACACGCACCGAGCCCGACGCCCCTTTCGCCGATCCCAGCCGCGCCATCACGAGCGCGCCGTAGCGCTCCAGCCACCCCATCGCGCCGGGCGACGCCGTCCCCGTCGTGTCGACGATCTCCAGCGTCGGAGCCAGCGCAAGCTCGAAGAACAACGCTCTCGGCGCGCACGACACGCCCGAGACGATCTCCCGAAAGCCGAGCGACGTGTACAGCCCGATGGCCTCGCGCATCGTCGGCAGCGTGTCCAGCCGTATCGCGCCATACCCCGCCCCGCGTGCGAAATCGATCCCCTCCAGCGTGAGCGCCCGCGCCAGTCCTCGCCCCCGCGCTTCCGGCCGCACGTACAGCCGCTTGAGCTCCGCCCGCGCCACGCCGTCCGCCGGAGAGCCCAGCCCGTGTGCCGTCAAATCCCCCAGCGGGCGAATCGCCACGCACCCCACCGGCTCCCCACCCTCGTCATACGCCAGCAGCAGCGCGCCCCTCGGCCGCGAGTACGGCGCCGGCAACGCGCCCAGCTCCGCATCCATCCCCACCACGCACGCCCGAGCCTCCACCACCGCCCCATACTCCCGGAACAGCGCGCGAACGTGCTCCATCTGCTCCGCCGTCTCGACCTGCACAATCCGTGGCGCCATGCGTGTCATCATTCACCGGTCAGCGTCGCCCGGCTCGTCCCCTCCGGACTACCGCTCCTGCTCCGTCGGCCGGATCACCACCTCGTTGATCGCCACGTGGCTCGGCGTCTCCAGCGCGTGCACGATCTCGCGCGCAATGTCGTCCGCCTCCAACCACCGCATCGGCGGCCTCGCGTCCATCCGCGCCCGCTGCTCCGGATCGCTCGTGTGCCCCTGCAACTCCGTCTGCACCAGCCCCGGAGCAATCACTGTCACCCGCACGTTCTTGTCGAACGTCTCCTGCCGCACCCCCTCCGAAAACGCGTGCACGAAGAACTTCGTCCCGCAGTACACCGCCGCCCCCGGAAACACCCGCCGCCCCGCCACCGACGACACGTTCACGATGTGCCCGCTCCGCCGCTCCACCATCCCGGGCAGCGCCTCCGCCGTGCAGTACAGCACCCCCTTGATGTTCACGTCCACCTGCCGCTCCCACTCCTCCACCCGCGCCTTCTCCACCTTCGAAAGCAGCATGTCCCCCGCGTTGTTCACCAGCGCATCCACCGGCCCCAACCGCGAGCCCGCCTCCGCAAACGCTCGCCGCACGCTCGACCGGTCCGTCACGTCGCACACCACCGGCAACACCTCGCCGCCCCGCTCCCGCGCCGTCGGCCCCAGCTCCTTCGCCAAATCCCGCAACCGGTCTTCACGGCGCGCCAGCAGCGCGGCCTTCGCGCCCGCGCGCGCCAGCCGATGGGCCGTCGCCAGCCCGATGCCCGATGAAGCCCCCGTCAGAATCACGACACGTCCCGCAAGCTCCGTCATGCCCGCAGTCTACGCCCCCGCGCGCCGCCCACCCCTCACCCCCCGTGCTTCCGCAGCACCACCACCATCGTGCGGCTGAACAACATCGCCCGCGAGTTCAGCGCGCCGTGCATCGCCCCGTTCCGCTCCGCCCACTGCCGCGCTCGACCCCCGAAGAACAATCGCCGCCGCCACCACCACCCCAGCGCCTGGTTCAGCCCGAACAGCGGCAGCATCCACTTCTTCTTCATCCGATCCCCGCGCACCGCCTCCACCCGTGCCCCCAGGTATGTCGCGAAATACCACACCCACTGCAGCGTCAGCGGCGAGATGTGAAACCGATCCTCCATCGCCCCCGCCGGCAGGTCCCGCAGGGTCGCCGGATTGAACTGATAGAACGTCCCCGTCAGCAGGTACTGCAGCCGCGAATAGTGGTTCTGCACGTTCGGCGTCGAGAGCACCACCATCCCCCCCGGCCGCACCACGCGCACCAGCTCGCTCAGCAAACGCAGCGGCTCGATCAGGTGCTCCAGACCCTCCAGGCACACGGCCGCGTCAAACGCGCCATCCTCAAACGGCAACGCCGTGTTCATGTCCGCGTACACGTAATCCTCGCGCTCGCGGTTGATGTCCGCCGACGTCACCGTGTGCCCGCGCGACCGCAACGCGTCCGTAAACTGCCCCAGCCCCGCCGGAATGTCGAGCACGCGCTTCGGCGCGCCGTCCGCGTTCAGCGCCGCGAACGCCTCCCGCATGTACCCCGTGAAGTCCTGCGTGCCGGAAAACCACGGCGCGTCCGCGCCCCCGAATTCCTCGGGCATGCGATCTCGCTGACGTCGGGGTCGCTCGGCGGCGGTGGACACCGGAAGAGTGTACGAGTCGTGGCCGCGAACGGGACGAACCCGACGACGGCTCCCCGGTCTCGACTTTTTCTTTCGCTTCGTGTCACACGCGGCCGGTGTGCTTCGCAGTTGTATGGTCCGCCACGATCGCGGCGCCGTAGTCATGTACCCCGTGACACCCAATCCGGAGTGATCAATGATGTTCCGCGCTCACCGCCGCTATCACAACGCGTTCCTCAACCTCGCCGCCCTCGCGGCCAGCGCCGTCGCCCTCACCATGGCCGGACCGGCAAGCGCCGCCGACCCCGCCGTCCGGCCTGCCGCGCTCGAATCGCCAGGCAAGCCGACCGCTCCGCACATGAATCCGCGGAGAACGAGGACGGCCACCTCTTCGCCCGCGCCTTCATCTCCATCCGCTTCTACGGCCACGGCACTCCCTCCGACTGGAACGAGTACCGCCGACGCGTCTTCGAGCTTCCCGAATTCAAAGAAGCCAAGGCCCGCTTCGAAACCGTCACCGGCCCGCTCGAGCAATGCGCCTACTGGGACGTTTGAGTCCCAGGGGCCACGGGCGTCCACGACCACGCGGGAGATTCGCGCACGAGCGCGTGCCGGCGGCGCCTTCGCGAGCGTGACGCACACCGCGATCGCGCGAGTATCACATTCTGTTTGCATAACAAAGCGCTAAAACACGCCGATTCGCCGAGCGATGCGCCACGAGAGCATTGATCGGCGCGCGCGATCGCCGCATACTGGAATCGCCGCCGCATGCGCGGCGACAGTCGACGGTGGCCGGGATGTACGGGTCGACGCCGGCTTGTGAACCCGCAGACACGTCACATGCAATCGGGAGGAAACACGTGAATCATTGCAAGACACTGGGTGTCCTGTTCGGCGCGTCGCTGCTCGCCGCGCCGGCCATCGCGGACACCGTCCTCGGCAACCTGCCCGCCGCGAACAACAACTCACAAAGCGCGCTCCTCAACAACCTCCGCATCAAGGCCATGTCCTTCACCATGCCGGTCGGCCCCGGCTGGTCCCTCGACTCCGTCGAACTCATCCTCAGCAACTACGACCCCGGCGAATCCGTCACCCTCCAGATCCGCGACGACGGCGGCGCCGCCCCAGGCGTCAACGTTCTCGCCTCCTTCAACAACCCCGCCACCATCGGCGGAACCGACATCCTCTACACCTTCCTCCCCTCCGCCGCGTTCAACTTCCAGGCCAGCACGACATACTGGCTCTACGTCGCCGGCGACGCCACATCCTCCTTCGACTGGGAAGCCGCAGTCCCGGGCCTCCCGCCCACCGGCATCGCCACATGGGGCTCCAACCTCTTCACCACCAACGGCGGCACGACGTGGACAAACTCGGGCATCATCAACAACTTCCGCATCAACGGCACGGAGATCCCCACACCCGGCGCCGCGCTCGCCCTCGCCGGCGGTCTCGCTCTCGCCGGCGCACGCCGTCGCCGCTGACACGCGCCGCACAACCACACGCATTCCCCAGGCCGCGCCGCAACCCAGCGACGCGGCCTGTTTCTGCGCCCACAGCCCCCCCGCACTATCATCACCCCCGCCAACCCGACCTCACGAAAAGGACCACGCCGTGCCCTTCATCCTCAAGCCGGACGACGCCATCACCGTCGAAGCCGACAGCCCCGCCGAATACCTCCGAGAGCACGTCGACACCGGCGACCGCTGGGTCCTCAACTTCGGCCCCCAGCACCCCGCCACCCACACCACCCTCCGCCTCGTCATGGAGCTCGACGGCGAACGCGTCGCCCGCGTCACGCCCCACATCGGCTACCTCCACTCCGGATTCGAAAAACTCGCCGAACACCTCGACTACAACCAGTACGTCACCATCGTCTCCCGCATGAACTACCTCTCCCCGGTCTCCAACGACATCTGCTGGCACCACGCCGTCGAGACCGTCTTCGGCATCGACATCACCCCACGCTGCAAAGCCCTCCGAACCATCATGGCCGAGATGGGACGCATCCAGGACCACCTCCTCTGCGTCGGCGCCGCCGCGCTCGACCTCGGCGCCTTCACCGGCTTCCTCTACGCCTTCAACCCGCGCGAAGTCATCTACGACATCTGCGACTTCGTCTCCGGCCAACGCTTCCACCCGGACTGGACCCGCGTCGGCGGACTCATGCAAGACCTCCCCGACGAGGAAACCTTCAAGCGGATGGTCAAGCACTTCATCCGCGATGACCTCCCCCAGGCCCTCATCGACCTCGAAAAACTCGTCCTGCGAAACCGCATCTTCATGGACCGCACCCAGGGCATCGGCGTCATCAGCGAGGCCGACGCCATCGCATGGTCCCTCTCTGGCCCCATCGCACGCGCCTCCGGCGTCCGGCGCGATCTCCGAAAAGACGAGCCCTACCTCTGCTACGCCGACAACTGGGACGGCCAAGGCGCCCCCGCCGTCAACTTCAAGGTCCCACTCCACTCCACCGGCGACGTCTACGCACGCTTCCAGATCCGCATCGAGGAAATCCGACAGTCCATCGCCATCATCGAACAACTCATCGACACCATCCCCCAAGGCCCCGTCAACACCTTCGCCGACGGCAAGCTCGCCAAGCCCGACAAGAAGGAGGTCTACGGCTCCATCGAGGGCCTCATCGCACACTTCGAACTCATCATGTCCAACCGCGGCTGGCAGGCCCCCATCGCCGAGGGCTACGGCGCCAACGAAACCGCCAACGGCGAGCTCGGCTACTACGTCGTCAGCGACGGCGGCCCCCGCCCATGGCGCGTCAAGACCCGCCCGCCCTCCTTCATCAACTTCGCCGTCATGGCCAAGATGCTCGAAGGACACATGCTCGCCGACGCCGTCGCCGTCCTCGGCTCGCTCAACATCGTCGCCGCCGAGCTCGACCGCTGAGCCACGACACGTGATCGAAAACCTCGCGCTGGCCCTGGCACCACTCGAACGCACGCCCCGCGTGCTCCGCGAATGGCTCTCGTCCACCGACGACCGCTGGGCCCGCAGCAACTACGGCCCAGACACCTTCAGCCCCTTCGACATCCTCGGCCATCTCCTTCAAGGCGAGCGCACCGACTGGCTCCCACGCATCCATCACATCCTCGCCGCAAACCCCGCGCCCTTCACACCCTTCGACCGCTACGCCATGTACGAGTCGAGCAAGGGAAAGTCGGTCAACACGCTGCTCGACGAATTCGAGGTGGCCCGCCTCGCCAATCTCGACGAGCTCGCCAGCCTCAACCTCACGCGCGACTGTCTTTCGAAGCCCGCCCTGCACCCCGCCCTCGGCCCCGTCACCCTCGCTGAGCTCCTCGCCGCCTGGGTCGTCCACGACCTCCACCACCTCGCCCAGATCGCCAAAGCGATGTCCTTCCAGCTCAAGGACGACGTCGGCCCCTGGCGCGAATACCTGGGCATCCTGCC